>CAYTJD010000034.1:0-42265 GCA_964438005.1 uncultured Solibacteraceae bacterium
AGAGCTTTGATCGAACAACTGCTGTTCCAGGCTTGATTCACTCCCCAAAGCTCAGCGATCAGTACACTCGCGTATGGCCCTACGGTAAACGATGGTACACGTCTTCCGCAAGCGCATTCCCGTACTGCTAACAATCGACAATAGCGACCCGAGTTCGGCAGACCACCAGCACATCGCCTCGCCTCTTTCGGGAAGCACGTTTCTTCTTTATGGTTTACAGTAAAACAAGACGTCATTCTCCGCAAGGGCTTGGCTAGAGATATTACAACTCGATAGCGATTCCGGAGCCTACGGTCCGCCAGAATGATCTCCGGGCTGATTCTTCCCACCCGTGCGGTACGCTGGAAATTCGCTCCATGAAACTCCGCCAGATCGCCGATGCCCTCGGTTGCCGCCTCGAAGGCGACGGCGACTTGGAGATCACGGGCATCGCCGGCGTAGAACACGCCGGCCCAGGGCAACTCACGTTTCTGGCCAATCCGAAATATGCTCCTAAGGTCCGCACTACCAAAGCAGGAGCGATCCTCGTAACCGAATCGGTCCCCGGGCTTGCCTGCCTGGTTTCGGAGAATCCGTACCTCGATTTTGCGCGAGCCCTCGCCCTCTTCTACCAGCCGCCGCGCCCCGCCCCCGGCATCCACCCGCTAGCCTCCATCGCTCCCAGCGCTACGATTGGCGAAAACTGCTCGATTGGTCCGTTTGCCGTGGTCGGCGAGCGCGTCCGCCTCGGTCGCGACGCGGTCATCCATCCGCATGTGGTCCTCTACGAGGGTGCTGAGATTGGAGATGATTTTCTGGCGCACTCTCACGCAGTGGTACGTGAATACTGCCGGGTTGGACACAGGGTAATCCTGCAAAATGGCGTCGTCATCGGCGGGGACGGCTTCGGCTTCGCCAAGCGCGCAGATGGAACCCATTTCAAGATTGTCCAGTCGGGCGTCACGGTGATCGAAGATGACGTCGAAATCCAGAGCCTGACCAGCGTCGACCGCGCCACCGTCGGCGAAACAATTGTGAAACGCGGCGCCAAGGTTGACAGCCTCGTGCAAGTGGGACACGCCTGCGTTGTCGGCGAAGACAATATCGTCTGCGCCCAGACCGGTCTGGCTGGCAGTACTGTACTTGAGCGAAATGTTCTGCTCGCCGGCCAGGTCGGTTCCGCCGGCCACCTCACTGTACATGAAGGCGCGGTCGTCTACGCACAGAGCGGTCTCGGCTCCGACGTCCCGGCCGGCGCCCGCGTCTCCGGCTCGCCGGCTTTCGCGGCCCACGAATGGCTGCGCGCGATCACCGCTTTTCCCAAGTTGCCCGAACTCCTCAAGACCGTGCGAGAGTTGAAGAAGAGATTGGAAGAGCTCGATACGCATGCAAAGCCCAATGCCTCCTGACAACCGGCGTCCCATCGCCTACCTCAATGACAAGTTCTTGAACAGCCCCGACGCGCGGGCGCTGCGCATCCTGGCCGAATACCTGGAACCGCTCGCCCACTTCCGCCGGGAAAAGGTTCGCGATACCGTCGTCTTCTTCGGGTCGGCGCGTTTGAGTGAAGACAGCCCCCTCGCCCGCTATTATCACGAGGCGCGGGAACTCGCCCGCTTGCTTACCCAGTGGGCCGACCAGTTCACCAACAGCACCTACCGCTTCGTGGTCTGCACCGGCGGCGGTCCCGGCATCATGGAAGCCGCCAACCGCGGAGCTCACGACGCCAAGGGCAAAACCGTCGGCCTCAATATCGGGCTTCCGTTCGAGCAATTGCCCAACCCGTATATCACTCCCGAGCTGAGCTTCGAGTTCCATTACTTCTTCATGCGCAAGTTCTGGTTCGCCTATCTCTCCAAGGCCCTGGTCGTTTTTCCGGGCGGATACGGCACCATGGACGAGTTGATGGAGTTGCTTACGCTCTCGCAGACCCAGAAGCTCGCGAAGAAAATCTCCATCGTCTTGTACGGCTCCGCATATTGGAAAGAGATCATCAATTTCGATGCCCTGGTCAAGTACGAGATGATCTCGTCCGAAGACCTCAACCTGTTCCAATACGCCGACGATCCCCAAACCGCCTTCGAACTTCTGAAATCGGCGCTGCAGACCCATGCGCTCCAGCCCGAGACTCACGAGACGCCTTCCATTTCCAAATCGCGCGATCCGCGCTTTAGTGAAGGCCTGTGAGGCATCGATGTTTCGCCGGACCATCGCCCCCGGAATCGAACTGAAGTTGCTCGAGACTGGAGAAGCCAAGACCCTATTCGGAGTCGCTGACCGGAACCGGGAACGCCTCCGCCGCTGGCTGTCCTGGGTCGACCAGACGCGCTCCTCCGAAGATGTCCGCATGTTCATCCTTCGCGTACTGGAGCAATACCATTCCAACCTGGGACCCCAGACCGGCATCTGGGTTAACGGGGCCTTGTGCGGCACCTTGGGGTGTCATCCCATCGATTGGTCCAACCGCAATTGCAGCCTCGGTTATTGGATCGACGCCGCGCAGGAAGGCAAGGGAATCATTACCCGCTCCTGCGCTGCCATGCTCGACTACATCTTCGACGAGCTCGGTCTGCACCGCGCTGAAATCCGCTGCGGCACCGGAAACGCTCGCAGTTGCGCCGTTCCCGAGCGCCTCGGATTCACGCGCGAAGGAATCGTCCACCAGGCGGAGTGGGTGAACGATCGCTGGGTCGATCTCGTAATTTGGGGAATCCTCGAAGAAGACTGGCGCCGCTCCCGCAAGCGAGGTTTGAGGTGCCCATGATTCGCCGATCGCTTCTCTTTCTGCTGCTGGTCCAAGCCTCGGCCGCCAGCAACGAGGACTGCCTGCGCATTCTGCAGCAGGCCCTCAAGGACAGGAACCCGGACACCCGCAAAGAAGCCGTCGTCGCATTGAGTCTGGCTGTTTCACGCGGCCCTTTGCTCCCCGAATTGATATCTATGCTAGACGATAAGGACGTGGCGGTCCGGCTGGCAGCCGTGACCAGTCTTGTCGAGGTAAAGAATAAACAGTCTCATGACGCGCTGAGCCGCGCTCTGGCCGACCAGGTCCCGGAAGTCCGCTTCGCCGCCGCCAAAGCCCTTTGGGCGCTCCACGACCCCCAAGGGGAAGAGGCCCTCCGGGCTGTTTTGCAAGGGGAGACGAAAGCCTCCTCCGGCCTCATCACCAGAGAGAAGCGGCAGGCCGCCCACATGCTGCACACACCCCGCGCGTTACTGCTCTACGTGCTGATCCAGGGTGTTGGTTTCGCGCCCGTTCCCGGCCTCGGAGAAGGAATTGCCTCGATGCAGGCCCTGCTCCTCGATCCGAAATTTTCCAACCGCGCCAACGCCGCCTTGCTACTGGGCAACGACAAGGATCCCGCTGTCGTCGACGCACTGCGCGATGGCTTGAAGGACAAGGATTGGTCGCTCCGCGCTGCTTCTGCTCACGCCCTGGCGTTGCGCAATGATCCGTCGCTCCAAACTGCCCTGGAGCCGCTGCTCAACGATCAGAAACAGGCGGTTCGCCTGCGCGCTGCCGCCGGCTACGTCCGCCTCTCCTCCTTCGCACCCAGACCGCGAAAGTAACGCCGTCGTGTACTCCCGGATGATCCCGGATCTAACCCCTTTCGCCCATTGCATTTGAGCGCCTCGTCCGCTACTATTGACTCGCGGGCGCCATCTCTGCCCGGGAGGCTGAAGTGCTTCACTTTCGACTTTCTCTGGCCGGTCTGATCGGGATCGCAGCACTGGCCGCCCCGAATTCAAATTCTCCCGTTTCCGTTACGTTCCACAAGGACGTTCTTCCGATCTTGCAAAAGAACTGCCAGGAGTGCCATCGCCCCGGCGAGGTGGCGCCGATGTCGTTGCTGACTTACAGCGAGGCGCGCCCTTGGGCGAAAGCCATCAAAGCCGCAGTCCTCAGCAAGAAAATGCCGCCATGGTTCGCCGAGCCGCAAGGCCCGCACGCGTTTTCCAATGATCGCCGCCTTAGCGCGGCAGACCTGAATACCCTTGTCTCCTGGATCGACAACGGTGCACCTGAGGGTGACGCCAAGGATGCTCCACCGCCGATGAAATTCCAGGATGGCTGGCAGATCAAGCCCGACATGGTCGTCGAGATGCCCATCCCCTTCCAGTTGCCGGCCAAGGGCACCATCAATTATCAGTACGTGCTCGTAAAAGGCAACTTCCCCGAAGACGTTTGGGTTTCTGCCGCCGAAATGCGGCCCGGCAACCCGAAGGTCCTTCATCACGGCAAAGTCTGGGTGCGGCCGCCCGGATCGCATTGGATGGAAGATGCCGTCCCCGGAATGGCCTATGAAGCCGGCATGGGAAGAAACAGCATCGGCGAAGGCAACGACATTCTCGGCAAATTCAATCCGGGATTAGGCGCGCAGGCATTCGATGTCAACGGCTCCGCCAAATTCGTGCCCAAAGGTTCCGACCTCGTCTTCGAGCTCCACTACACCGCCGTTGGCGAAGCAACCACGGATAGCTCCAAGCTTGGCTTGGTTTTTGCCAAGAGCGCGCCTACCACGCGCTACTTTCTCTCGGCAGGTCCCACGGCCTTAAACCTCGTCATTCCTCCGAATGACGGTAACGCCGAGGTCGTCAGCGAAGTCACGGTCGGCGCCGACAATGTGCTTCTCGCCTATGCCCAGCCGCATATGCATCTCCGCGGGAAGGATTTTGAGCTGCGCGCTATCTACCCGACTGGCGAGGCCGATACCTTATTCCAGGGTAAATTCGATTTCGATTGGCAGCTTGGTTACAACTTCGCCAAACCCATCCCGCTTCCCAAGGGCACGCGCCTGATCGGCATCTCTCACTTCGATAACTCGGCCAACAACAAGTTCAATCCCGATCCGGCAAAGCAAGTTCATTGGGGGCCGCAGAACTGGGATGAAATGAGCAATTGTTTTGTCGGCCTGCTCTTCGACGCGGATACCGACCCGGCGACCGTATTCCGGGCCTCCGGCCCCAGCCTGCTGCCGAGAGGTAATTCCGGTCCGCTGCTTTCCGCTCTGTCGAAGTAATCCGTGGCGCCGGTCTCAACCTGCCCAGTCGTGTGCCTGACGCGATCCGCGGGTCCGCACGCTCCATCGTCTTTGCGAGCCTGGCCAGCATTCTCGCGCCTTCTTGGGGCGGGCGGAATTCTGGCTATTCGTCTTTATCCCAAGTTGCGAAATGGCGTCCCCTAATTGCCGTTTATCCTGTTACTCGGCGCCGCTATGGGGGTATCACCGCTTTCCCTGTCCTCGCGCTACCTGGGCCGACCGTGCGATGACGAAAACTCGTCCCGGCCTGTTCGTCGTATCCTGTGCCCCGGTTCCGCTTCCTCTGCTTCGCATCAGAACAGTACGGCGCGTACCTGGGGAGGTCAAACCACGACTTTTATCAGCGCCACTTGCTGCGGCAAGTCATAATGCGTCGAGCCGAACGCCAGCTACTGCTCTCAGTTACTTCAGCACCGCGACAAATCCGTCGCTGCTTCCACCGTTGTAGATATTCAGAGGCGCGGGTAGCTGCCAGTCCGGCGTCGTATAGCCCGCCAGAAACAAGTTGCCGTTCGGTGCCAGCGTAAGGCTTTGTCCGACGTGGGTGCCTGGCCCCCCTATGAAGGTCCCATACAGGAGCGCGCTTTTCCCCGCTACGGCGGGATTCAGCTTCACCACGAAGGTATCGGCGCCGTTACCGAACTGCGCCTGGATCGCGTCCTTCGTCACTGGAAAGTCGGACGATATCGTGTATCCGGTTACGAAAATGTTTCCGGACGCATCGCTGATCAGGTCATACCCGACATCTCCTCCCGAACCACCCAGAAACGTCGCGTACTCCACAAAAGTATCCGGCAACGCCGCCGGATTCAGGCGCGCCACAAACGCGTTCCCTGCCCCGCCGTACACGGGTTGCATCGCGTTCGCCGTTACCGGAAAATCCGGCGAGAGCGTCCAACCCGTCAGCAACAACTTGCCGTTCTTGTCGAGCTTCAGGCTGCGCACTTCGTCCAAAATCGATCCGCCAAAATACGTGCAATAAAGGAGCGAGGCATACCCTTGCTGCGTTGGATCGATGACTCCGATCACCAGGTTCTCCAGTCCCCGATTAAACGCGCTATAAGCAGGACCCGTGAATGGGAAGTTTTGCGAGTAGCTGGAGGCAGCGAAATAGACCAAACCCTGCGGCGTCACGACCATCCCACGACCGTCATCCTGAGACTCGCCCCCGAGATAGGTCGCGTATACGAGCGACGTAGAATTCCGGTCGATCACCGCCAGAAACGTGTCGCTCGGGCCCCACAGGGCCGACTGGTATGCGCTCGCCGTCACCGGCAGATCAGAAGATTGGGTGGTGCCGAAAATGTACATCCGCCCATTTTGGTCCAGGGCCATGGCATGCGGATTCTCGTTGCCGCTCCCGCCGTAATAGGTCGAATATTCCAATCCGTTCTGGCTGATGATGGTGACAAATGCATCGGTCGGAAACACCGCCGACGTCGAGGTAGTGCTGAGCGAAAGCGTCGCGCTGATATTTGCTCCCGCCAGCGGAAAGTCGCTCGATGTCGTCGTCCCCGTTACGTAAATAAAGCCATTCGCATCCACCGTAATCGCCGTCACTGAATCGTCCCGCGCCCCGCCCAGATACGTGAAGTAAAGCCATGTGGCGCTCCCGGTGGCGTTGGGATCGAATTCGGCGATGAATCCATCCGTTCCGGCGTCATATGCGGGCTGTACCGCATTGCCGTACGGAATCAGGTCACCGTTCCGCGTATAGCCCGCAACGTAGATGTGTCCCTGCGAATCGCTCGTGACTGCGTTCACTACGTCGGTCGAACTGCCGCCGACGAATAACGAATACGTCACCACGGGATCGATCACCAGCGGCCGCGACCGGTCGTAAGAACTCACTCGCACACCCACCACGTCACTAGCCAGCAGTTCGTACCGCCCTTCTACCGGCCGCCGGCCTGCCGACTTCGGATCCTCCTGATAAATCACCGGCCGCTTCTCTACGAACTGTGCGTCCGCCGTTTTCACCACCAGGTCCCCGCCGGCGGTAATATTTATCTGCCCGGCGCCCTGGAACCGCATCTGGATCAAACTCGGATCGGCGCCCGGACGCAGCACAAAATCGTATTCCAGCTGGTCCTGGTTTCCGTAATAGACTATGTCGATCCCGGGATAGACCGCGCGGTACGCCACGCGCGTGAAATTCGCGATCCCCGTGCGCCACTGTTGCCGGTTCCCCACGAAATAATTCGATCGCGCCGGCAACGGGTCGAGCGCTTCAATCCGCGACGCCGGATTCCCACCAACCATTGTGATGTCCACGCGGCGGCCTTCGCCCACCATCGCCGGACCATGGGTCGTCAGCAGCAGAGCGCCGCCCGCCGCGCGCGCCCCATACCGGACCTCGGGACCCCACTGCCCCCGGTTGGCTTCAAACCGCAGAGGCAGCCGAGCCAGCGCCGCCCTTGCCTGAGCGACTGTTGCCTCCGGCGCCTCCACAGCCAGCGCCGATACCACGCACACGAAGAATGACAAAGAGAACCGTTGCAGCATCATACGATAACGAACACCAAGCCCCCGATGGAATAACAGACCAGTTTAGCAAGTGACGGGCCAATGCCTTACTATAAGGTCATGCGGATTCCGACAATCCTCGGGGGAATTGCGTTTCTCACGCTTGCCGTCGCGGCGGATTTCCCCACAGTCGAGCCAAAAGACCTGGTGGCGCAAGTCCAGTCCAAGGGCGCTAAACCGCCGATATTTCACGTCGGTTTCCCCGTGCTATACCGCGGCAAACACATTCCCTTCTCGGTCTTTGCCGGGCCCGGATCGAAAACCGAGGGCTTGGACGCTCTCAAGGCGGCAGTCGCCAAGCTCTCGCGCAACCAGGAAGTTGTCATCTACTGCGGCTGCTGCCCGTTTGACCGATGCCCGAATCTCCGGCCGGCAATCGCGCTGCTCAAGCAGATGGGATTCACCAATGTGAAAGCGCTGAATCTCCCTACCAATTTCGCCGCCGACTGGGTCGACCATGGCTATCCGGTCGATGATGGCTCTGCCGCCAGGTAGCGCCTTCGGGCGCGTCGCACTGCTGTTCGTTCTCGCAGCGAGCCTCTGGGCTATCGGCCCGGAGACCACGTTCTCCCAGGATGTCGCGCCCATTCTTTACCGCCACTGCGCCGGATGCCACCATTCCGGCGCGGTCGCCCCGTTCCCGCTGATTTCTTACCAAGATGTCGCCAAACGCGCACAACTGGTCGCCAAGGTCACAGCCACGCGGTACATGCCCCCGTGGCTTCCGAGTGCTCCGCACTTCCAAAACGAGCGCCGCCTGACGGAATCCGAAATCGCGACGCTTCAACGCTGGGCCGCCGCTGGCGCGCCGAAAGGTAACGCCGCCGAAACGCCGGTCCCGGAGTTCTCTTCCGGCTGGCCGCTCGGTCCTCCTGGACTCGAGGCGGAAATGCGCGCGCCATTTCCGGTCCCCGCCGACGGCCCCGACCTCTATCAGTGTTTCGTGATTCCTCTCCCAGCCGGACCGGAGCACTATGTCAAATCAATCGACATCCGCCCCGGCAATTCCGCTGTCGTGCATCATGCTCTTCTGTTTCAAGACATCACCCGCGAAGCACGCCGCCGCGACACCGGAAACGGCTACCCCTGCTTCGGAACGCCTGGCTTCCTTCCCGCGCGCGGCCTCGGCGGCTGGACGCCCGGCAAGCAACCCGTCCCCGCTCCTCCCGGCATGGCCGAGACGCTCTATCCGCGCGCCGACCTCGTCCTCCAGGTCCACTATCACCCCACGGGTAAGCCCGAAACCGACCGCACCCGCGTTGCCGTCTACTTCACTCCCGACAAACCGCGCCGCCGCCTCACCGACATCGGGCTCGGCACCAACCGCATCGATATTCCACCTGGTGACGCCAATTACCGCGTTACCGATCACTTCACCGTCCCCGTTGCCGTCGAGGTCATCGGCGTGATCCCGCATGCCCACTATATTTGCAAGGATATGCGCGCCTATGCCGTGCTCCCCGGTGGCGCGCGCCGAACCTTGATTCACATCCCCGATTGGAATTTCAATTGGCAGGAGCAGTATCGCTACTCGGCGCCGATTCGTCTCCCGGCCGGCACTCGCCTGGAGATGGTGTTCACCTACGACAACTCCACAGCCAATCCCCGCAACCCCAATCACCCGCCCCAACGCGTCGTCTACGGCCCCGCCACCACCGACGAAATGGCGGGCCTGCACCTGGAAGTAGTGCCCATCAACGAGAGCGATGCCGAAGATCTGGGTCAGGCCCTCTGGGGAAAAATGATGCGCGCGCTCGGCGGCGGCGTCTACCGCTGAACCTCACTCGACCAGCGCGAGCGGCCGCATGGGCGCTCCCGTCGCTCCGCGAATCTTCATCGGCGCCGCGACAAACAGGAATTCCCGCACCCCCGCCGCCGCGATTTCTTCCATATTCAGGCACTCCATAATGTGAATCCCGCTTTCCACCAGCAGATGCACGTGCACCGGCATGGTGGTCACCGGGATCTTTTCGAACGCCATCGTATCGGCGCCCGCGGCAAACACGCCGCGCCCGCTTAACCACTGCGCCCCAGCGAGCGAGGGCCCCGGCCCGCGCCCTTCCGCGATAAACCGCGGCGGGTCACTGAAATGCTGCGCCCACCCCGTACGCAGCAGCACCACGTCGCCACGTCCGATCTCCAATCCGCGCGCGGCTTGATCCAGATGCTCGGGACGAATCTCGAAATCTTCAGGCAGCGCCGGCACTCCCTGCTGCCCGGCGATGTCCAGCAGCACTCCCCGTCGCAAGATCGGAGCAATCGTATCCACCGTCAAGTGCGCATGCCCGCGGTCATACGCCTGCGAAATCTCGACGCCACCGTACAACTTGCCGCGATACGAAAAGTGACAAAGCGCGTCGATGTGGGTCCCGACATGCCCGCCCAGCGCGATGGCCTCGGCCGATGAGCTATGCCCTTCCGGTCCCGGATACTCGCCGTGCGCCCGCGTGAGGCTGAACAAGAACGGCGGATGGGTCGGGTAATGCGGCATCCCCACGAAATAGGGCTGCGACAGATCGTAGATCTTCGCTCCGTTCACCACGTCCAACAGTCGCATCATCGGCTCAGTCTACCAGCCCGATCTGATATCTTTCTAGAGATGCGCCCACTCCTCCTCTCGGCAGTTTGTCTCTTTGCGTTTGGCGTCGCTCTGGCACAGAGAACCGTCGAGACCACCGGCGGCCAGACTCTCACCGGCCAAGTCCTTAATGAAGGCATGTCCGAGCTGCAGCTGCGTACCGACAACAAGCAGATCCTTCTCCTCCGCAAGGAGGGCGACCGCTACCGCCCTGTCACTTCCCAAACCGATTGGCCGACGTATCACGGCGATCCCAGCGGCAACCGCTATTCCAAGCTCACCCAGATCGACAAGAACAACGTCGCCCGCCTCGCCCCCAAGTGGATCTTTCCCATTCCCAACGTGGCCATGATCGAGAACACACCGCTCGTCGTCAACGGCATCATGTATGTTTCCAGCGCCAACGAATGCTGGGCGCTCGACGCCGGCAGCGGCCGCCAGGTGTGGCACTACCAGCGCGCGCGCACCAAGGGCGTCGCGGGCAACGCCGCCATCGGATTCAACCGCGGCGTGGCCGCGGCCGGCGACCGCCTTTTCATGCTCACCGATAACGCCCATATCCTCAGCTTGAACCGCTTCAATGGCGAGTTGCTCTGGGAGACGGAAATGGCTGATTGGCATGTCAATTACAACGGCACATCCGCGCCGTTGATCGCAGGCAATCTTGTGATTACCGGCCATGCCGGCGGCGACGAGGGCGCGCGTGGTTTCGTCGCCGCCTTCGAGCAAGACACCGGCAAGGAAGTCTGGCGCTTCTGGACCGTCCCTAAGCCCGGCGAGCCTGGTTCGGAAACCTGGAAAGGCCGCGGCATCGAGCATCCGGCCGGCGCCACCTGGATGACCGGCACATACGATCCCCAGCTCGATCTCGTCTACTGGCCGGTCGGCAATCCCGGCGACGATTTTTATGGCGACGAGCGCGAAGGCGACAACCTCTACTCCGATTCCATAGTGGCCTTGGAAGCGAAGACCGGAAAGCTAAAGTGGCACTTTCAATTCACGCCGCATGACATCCATGACTGGGACGCGCAGGAACCGCCGGTCCTCGTCGACACCGACTGGCACGGCCAGCCCCGCAAGCTCCTGCTGCAGGCCAATCGCAACGGATTCTTTTACGTCCTCGATCGCGTGACCGGCCAGTTCCTCCTCGGCAAGCAGTTTCTCAAGAAACTGACCTGGGCCTCCGGGCTCGATGCCAAAGGCCGTCCCATCCTGAACGATCTTCCCGAGCAGCCCGGCGGGGGCGTCTACGTCTGCCCGGGATTCCAAGGCGGTGCCAACTGGTATTCCACGTCCTTCAACCCGGCGACCGGCTTGTACTACTTCCAGGCGCTCGAGCGCTGCAACATTTTCAACAAGCGCCACGTCGAGTGGGAGGCCGGCAAGGGCTACATGGGCGGCGCCGCGCGCCCCGCACCCGGCGAATCGTTCGTAAAGTCGGTGCGGGCGATCAATATCCAGACCGGCGAAATCGCCTGGGATCTTCCGCAAGGCCCCGCGGCGGCGACCGCATCCGCCGGTCTGCTGTCCACCGCCAGCGGCTTGGTCTTCTTCGGCGAGAACAGTGGCTCGTTCATGGCCGCCGATGCCGCCAGCGGCAAGCCGCTCTGGGAATTCCACACCAACCAGCCGCAGCGGGCTTCGCCCATGACCTACGTCTTCGACAACAAACAATACGTCGCCATCGCCACCGGCCAAGGCATTCTTGCGTTTGCGTTGCCGTAGCGCCGGGCTGTTACCGCTAAAACCGGTAGTGCACTCCGAACTGCACCAGCCGCGCCCCATATGTCGACGAGACCACACCGAACGTGGTGCTATTGATGTTCTGATCCCCGGCAAAAAACGACGTGTGATTCGGCAGGTTGAACGCATCCATACGCAGTTCCAGCGTTTGTTGTTCCCGAATCACCACGGTCTTGAGAATGCTGGCATCCAGGCCGAAAAACCACGGCCCGTCGAACAGCCGCCTCTGCAATACGCCCAGCGTTCCCGCCGGAGGATTGAAAAACACCTGCCCATTAAACGCTGGCGAGCCCGGATCGTTGACTCCGGTGCCGCTGCTCGGATTGATCGCCGATTGCGAAATGACGAACGGCCCGCTGCCGGTCATGCGAAAGTCTACGATGTTGTTGAGTTGCGAGAAGGTGAGAGCTGTGTCGGCCGTGTTGTAGAACGAGCGCCCACCGCTGGCCCGGTTGAGCGTCCCATACCCCGATAACACCGAAAACGGCGCACCCGACTGCCAAGTCATGTTTGTGCTCACCTTCCAGCCTTCGATGACCCGGTTCCACGCACCCTCGCGTAGGTGCAGCCTGTGGCCTTTCCCGAACGGCAGTTGGTAGGTGCCGTACGCCTTAATCATATGTGTGAGATCGAAATTCGCGCGCGACCGTTCGATCCCGGGGTTGGCAAAATCCAGAAAATGTTGGATGCGCGACTGGCTGTCGCCATCCGCGTCGCTCAGTACTTTCGAAAAAGTGTAGTTCCCCTCGAAGCTCAGTCCCGAGTGCAAACGATGGCGCGCCACCAATTGCAGCGAGTTATAGCTCGAGCTGGAAAAGTTCGTCAGCATGTCGGTGCCGAGCGCATACGGGTTCTGGAAGAAATTCACACCGCCGTTCAGTTGATTTGTTTGGTACAAGCTTGCAAGCTCACCCACTTGCCCGGTTTGAATCAGATCGTCGACTGTGGAATCCGTCAAAGATCCCTGGAAAGCCAACTTTGGAAACACCGTCAGCGGCTGGCTGCCTGGAATCGCTGGGTTGTACCCCGGGTTGAACACGCCGTTGCGCGCCAGCGCCAGGAACCCATTGTTCTGGGCCTTCAAGAAATCTGCCAGAAACCCGTTTTGCTGGATCACCACCTGGTTGAAGTCAAACGCGCGGTAACCACCAGTCATGTGATTTCCCACATATCGAACCTCGAACACCGTCTGTTTGAACTGATGCTGGATTCCGGCGGACCACTGCTGCACGCGCGGCCGCCGCAAATTTGGATCCACCAATCCGACCGTGTTGAAGGGGTTGTTCGCGTAATTATCCGACACCTGCAACGGCACTTTATAGGTCGGCACAGGAATAGCAGGGATCGACGAAACACGATTCGATAAACCCGAATCCGATGAGATTTGCGTAAGGCCCTGGTTCGCCTCCAGCATCGTCTCGGGCGCCACAATCGCCTGGTCGTTCACGTAGTTAATTGAGTAACCGGCCCGAAACGCCGTGCGGCCATTGCCGAACACGTCCCACGCCAGCCCCACGTTCGGGGCGAATTCCCGATAATCGCGATGGTAGTAAGGGTTCCCGATCGAACCGCCTGCGAAATTCAGTGTTGCGTTCGAGAGCAACGTCTGTGCTGCACTCCCCACAACCACGGGTTGTATCTCTAGCGAGTTCTGTTCGTCCATGACGCCGGGCAATTCATACCGCATTCCCAGTGTGAGCGTAACCGTGCGCAGCACCTTCCACTTGTCCGAGACATAGAGCGCGTAATTGTCGAGCAGAAAGTGGCGCAAATACGGCGTGCCTGGCACAAAACCCGAGTTGCGGCTGGTCACCTGCAACGTCTGGCTGTAGCTGTCGATGTACCCGCCGAGCGTGGCCAGCAGCGCATTCGCTGTATCCAGATCAGTTTGGCTGCTCAGTCCGGGAAGGTCTCTCCTCTGCACGGCTGGCTGGCCGGTGCCCATCGCCAAGTTATAAGTCGGGACCGTTCCGGAATAATCCAGGGAAGCTACCCGCACCTGCTGCATCCAGTAGCCGAACTGAATGTAGTGCCGGCCATGTTGATAGGCACCGTCGTCGGAGAGGTTGTATGTATTGGTGACTCGCCCCTGCCGCATGAACTCGTTAACCGGATCGGAAAAGATGGTTCCAGTCAGCAGGTACGGTCCGAAATTCTGCCCCGTGTCAAAATATCCCCAAGTCAGGTTGAATCCTCCGCGCACTTCGTTAGTCAGGCTTGCACTCGGTGTCCATCGCCACCCCAAGGCCATCAGGTTTGAGTGGTTCGGATTGCCTACCTTCGGCGCCAGTGCGAAATCGTTCTCCGCATCCGGCCGGTCCAAATTATCGCGGTTCCAGGCGTAGGTCGCTGAAAACGCGTGGCGCGTCGAGAGATCGTAGTCCAGCTTCCCCGTAATGTTGTCCCTCAATTCGTTCGCCCGCTGGTTGAAGCGGTACCCGGCCGTATTCTTGGATAAGCCGGCTGTGCTGTCACCCACTTCATAGTTGTTGATCTTGTCGGCCCCCGGGACCTGGTTCAACAGGTTCTGGATTACCGGATCCAGCGTATTGATGCCGCGCAGCCGCAACAAGTTGACTTTCCGGATCGTGCCGCCCGTGTCTTTGTAGGTGAAGATTCCGTTGCGCGCGTCGTTCGTCAGAATGACCTCGTCCTGCGCCGTCTGGGCGTTCACGCGCACCCCTTCGTAATTCAGATAGAAGAACAGCTTGTCGGTTTTGATCGGTCCGCCCAGGGAGCCGCCAAACTGATTCTGATTCAAATGCGGAAGCGGCGTCCCCGATTGATTGCTGAACCAGTCATTCGCCGCGAAATGGCTGTTGCGGTTGTCCCAGAGCGCCTCTCCGTGAAAGGCGTTCGTGCCGCTCGGAGTCGATAGCGCCGTCTCAGTCGCGCCCCCCGCCGCCGCCGCATTCGCGTTCCCCGTTACTAGCGTCATCGACCGGACTTGTCCGAGCAGCAGCTTGTTTGGCGTGTAATCCAGCGCGTTGTCGCGAATGTAGTTGTCCTGGATGTTGATCCCGTCCAGCGTCATGTTCGAAAACGAGGTCCGCAGGCCGTTGATCACTGTCGTGGTATTGCCGTTGTTGATCACGCCAGGCTGCGTCTGCATCAACTGCAACGGATCGCGGTCGAGCACCGGCAGGTCGCGGATGTCGTCAGTCGTGATCGTGTCCGAGATCTCGGCGTTGGTGATCTCGACCGCGTCCGCTCCCGCCGTCACCTCCACCGATTGCGCCACCGACGCCAGATCCAGTTTGATCTGGGGTACCGGCGTCTCGCGCGCCCCATCCACCGTGAGACGCTGCAGCTTGGTTTTGATGAATCCGGAAGCCTCAACTTCCAGATCGTAATCCGCCGGCCGCACGCCGATCAGATTGTAGAGCCCCTCGCCGGAGGTCTTTGTCGTCAGCAGCGGCCTCTTGCCGCCCGCCAGATACAGCCGCACGTCCGCTCCCGGGACCGATGCGCCGCTGGCATCCACTACCGACCCCGAAATCCGCCCCGATAACTGCGCGTTCGCCAGCCCCTGAAGAAACAGAACCAGCGCAAGACAAGCACACGTTCTGTACATGTCCTTATTGGACAATAAAATGCAACACTCGGGGTCATCCTTGTGGCTAATTATTTCCCGAAACCCCGTCTTACCCGGCCGCGCCGCCGTCCTGTTACCATAGTCGCATTCAGGGCTAAATCGAGAATGAAAGATTCCAGTCTGAGGGGCCGTGCGTGTTCGCGCGCGGCGTTGATTGCAAGCCTGTGCCTCGCCGGCCACGCTGTACTCTTCGCGCAACAGTACACGATTTCGACCGTAGCCGGGGGCGTGCCCCCGGCGACCCCGGCCCCGGCCTCCAGTATCCCCATTGGCCCGCCGCAACGGATCGCGTCCGATGGCTCGGGCAACTTCTATTTCACCAGCCTCAACGCGGTCTTCCGCCTCGATGCCAGCGGCACCATTACTTTGATCGCCGGCAATTCCCGGCCCGGCTTTAGCGGGGACGGCGGCCCAGCAACCCAAGCCCAGCTCAACGGGCCTCAAGGCCTCGCCCTCGACGGCTCCGGCGATCTCTACATCGCCGACACCAGCAACCATCGTATCCGGCAGGTGACCCCGGACGGAAACATCCACACCTTCGCCGGAACCGGGCAGGCCGGCCTCTATCCCCTTGGCGGACCGGCCACACAAGTCGCATTGCATTCACCGGGCGGCGTAGCCTTTTCCGGCGGAAATCTGTACATCGCGGATTCCGGCAACCATCTGATTCGCATCGTCACTCCCGACGGAAACATTAGTTCCTTCGCTGGCGTCGGCTACCCCGGTTTCGCAGGCGATACCGGCTTGGCCCTGCTCGGCAACCTTTACGCTCCGCAGGATGTCGCCGTCGACAGCAAGGGCGTCGTTTACATCGCAGACACCGGCAACGCCCGTATCCGCGCCGTGGGTACAGACGGGAACATCAATACCGTCGCCGGGAACGGCGGCCTCGGTTTTGCCGGCGATGGCGCCGCCGCAACTGCTGCTGCCCTGTCTCAACCTTATTCCTTGGTTGTCGATTCGCAAGGCGATATCTTCATCGCGGATTTAGGCAACCTCCGCATCCGCAAAGTCGATACCAAGGGCAACATCAACACCATCGCCGGCACCGGCTTCCCCGGCTTTAGTGGCGACGGCAGCGGAGCCACCAAGGCCACGCTTACTTTGCCCAGCGGCGTGGCCATCGACGGCTCCGGCAACGTCTACGTCGCCGACCAGTGGAACCTCCGCATCCGCAAAATCTCTTCCGGCAACATCGCCACCGTCGCCGGCAATGGTGGTTTCTCCTATTCCGGCGATGGAGGTGCGGCCACGCGCGCCCAACTCAACGGGCCCCAAGGCGTCGCGCTCGATCCCGCGGGCAACCTCTACATCGCCGATTCGCGTAACGGCGTCGTCCGTAAGATCACCACCGATCACAACATCGCTACCGTCCCCGGAACCTCTCTGATTCTTCCCCGGGGCTTGGCCGCCGATTCCGCCGGAAATATTTACGTCTCCGATGCCTTAGACAATCGGGTGAAGAGAATTGGCACCGACGGCAGCGTCGTCACGGTGGCTGGCAATGGTACCGCCGGTTTCGGCGGCGATGGTGGGCCCGCCGCTGGCGCCCAGTTGAGCGGACCAGCCGGGCTCGCCGTCGATCGCGCCGGCAATTTATATATCGCGGACTTCGCCAACAACCGCATCCGCGAAGTCACCACCGATGGCAGCATCCACACCATTGCCGGAACCGGCACGCAGACCTACTCCGGTGATGGTGCGGCAGCCGTACTGGCCGGCCTGAACGGTCCCCTCGGCGTGGCCGTCGATAGCGCCGGCAACCTCTACATCGCCGACACCAACAATCATGCTATCCGCACAGTCACCACCGACGGCAACATCAACACCATCGCCGGAACCGGCGTCCCAGGCGCCGCGGGCGATGGCGGCCCTCCTACCGCAGCGCAGATTCCTGGGCCGACGGCCCTCGCTCTCGACCCTGCCGGCAACCTCTACGTATCCGACGCCAGTATGCGCGTGCGCAAAATTTTTGCCGGCTCCGTCATCACTACCGTTGCCGGCAGCGGCGCCTCCGGTTATTCGGGAGACGGCGGTGTTGCGACATTAGCCACGCTCAATGGGCCCTCCGGCATCGCAGTCGATCCTTCCGGGAATCTCTACTTGGCCGACACCGGTAACAACGCGGTCCGCTCCTTGCAGCCGGCCGCGGCTGGAGCAGCCACGCTGACCGCCTTGACCAATGCCGCCAGCAATCAGGCTGGATCGGCCGCGCCCGGCGAGATCGTCGTCCTGTATGGCTCCGGATTGGGACCTGCGCAACTCACCTTCGCCGTTCCGGGACCGGACGGCAGGATCCCGACTGCCCTTGGGGGCACCGCCGTCAGCTTCAACGGAATCGCGGCGCCGATCATTTACACCTCGCCCAACCAGGTAAGCGCCGTCGTGCCGTTCGGCGTGACGGGCACGAGCATGCAAGTCTCCGCCCGATATTTAGGCCAAGCCGCGCCAACAAAAACTTTCCCCGCGGCCGCCGCAGCCCCGGCCTTCTTCACGGTCGATTACTCCGGCAAGGGCCAGGCTATCGCCTTCGACCGGAACCAGCAGCTCAATAACAGCGCTAACCCGACGCTTCGTGGAACCCAGCTCACGCTCCTCGCTACCGGACTCGGACAAACCGCGCCCGCGGGAATCGATGGCCTGCTCGGCGCTGCGCCGCTGCCGGTGTCCGCCGCGACGCCTACCGTTACCATCGGCGGCCAACCCGCCGCCGTCATTTCGGCAACAGGAGTAGCTGGTCAAGTCGCGGGGATGATGCAGATCACGGTCACCATCCCATCGGGCATCCCACCCGGCGCCGCGGTTCCCGTGACCTTGCAAGCATCTGGCATATCGGCTCCAGCCGGCGTCACGGTCGCACTGCAATAGGGCGCACCTTACTGCGCGAACCGCCGGAAAAAGCTGTCGTTCTTCCAGCGCGGCCGTGCCGCATCGTTCGCCACAGCCGTCGCCAGCGCCAGAATCAGCCGGTTGTAGCGGGCGGCCGCCTGTACATCCACAGGCTGCTGCAGATCGTCGGAAGGCGCGTGGTAGCGCTGCGCCAGCCACGCTTTCTGGATCTGTTCTTCCTTCGATCCCTTCTTGTACCCGTTATCGATCTTCAGCGCCGGAATCCCCCGGCGAATGAAATTATACTGATCGCTCCGGATGAACACGTTTCGCTCCGGCGCCGGATCGTCCTGTACCTCGACGCCAATCGAAGCCGCCACCTGCCGCACCGCGTCGCCCAGATCCGATTCCTTCAGCCCGTGTACCGTCGCCAGCCGAAACGGGTAAATGGGCAGGAACATGTCGACATTGATGTCGGCCACCAGGCTCTTGGCATCCACGGTCGGATGCGCCGCGAAGTATCGCGAGCCTTGCAGCCCCTTTTCCTCCCCGGTCACCACCACAAACAACAGCGAGCGGCGCGGCCGCGCCTGATTTTTGTGCAGGGTCGCCGCCAGATCCAGCAGCGTCGCCACTCCGGACGCATCATCCATCGCCCCGTTGTAAATTCGGTCGCCATTGATCGGTTCGCCCACACCAATGTGGTCCAGGTGGGCCGACAGCACCACATATTCTTTGCTAAGCGCCGGATCAGCACCCGGATATACGGCCACCACATTTTGTGATTCGATGTCGCGCCGCGCCACCTTCGCTTTCGCACGCAAGCTGGCGGTCAGCGGAAATCGTGGGAGAGGCTTACCTTGATCCGATAGGGCAAGCAATTCCACCAGCGTATGCCCGGTGCCCGCCAGCCACTTTTCTGCATGATCCGGATTCACTGTTACCGCGATCTTCAAATCGCGGTTGTCCTCCCGCGCCGCCTCCGCCAGCGTCATCGACTCCTGAAATCGCGCCAGCGACGAACGGCTCCACGGCAGATCCGAAGTGTGCGGGTTCTGAATCGTGACCGTCCCGATCACACCCGCCTTGCGCAGAAACGGCGCGCGCTCGGCCGCGGTTTGATAGTGAGCCTTCAGCGGCCCCGGTATGTTCGACGGGCTTCCTTGCAGCGTGACGATGATCTTTCCGCGTAGGTCCAGCCCGGCCAGGTCGTCGTACTGCATCTCCGGAACCGTGAGGCCATAGCCGGCGAACACCAGCGGAGCTTCCAACGATTCGGTCGGATCCGTCCGAACGCCGATATATGCATCCTCGCCCGATTGCAGCCGCTCGGCCTTTCCGTTGCGAACCAGATCGAGGCTGCTCTCGGCCTCCACGAGTTTGCGTCCGTGAAACGCCACGGGCTGAATGAATCCCTGCGTCCCGGCGGCTTTGAGACCGTCGCGCTCGAATTGCGCCGCGACGTACGCCGCGGCCTTCCGGTGCATCTCGCTGCCGGTTTCGCGCCCCTGCATCTGGTCGCCGGCGAGCGCCCCAACATACGACCACCAGCGCTGTCCGGCGCCATCCCCGGCCGCAAACAACGACGCCGTCGTCACCCCAAGCGCGAGCAGCCGCCGCATCACTTCTTCCCTTTGGCCTGCTTATAGGCTTCGCGAATTTGCTGCAACTGGCGCGCGTGCGATTCGGCGTGCTGCGCCGCTCCCTCCACAATCTGCAGCAGCGTCACCGGCCCCCGCTCGGTATGATTGCCGCCGCGCGCATACGCGCTCTCGGGCAGCTCTTTCAAAAGCTCGTAGTTCTCGGCGCGCACGCGGCGGAACGTTTCCAGCGACTGCTTCGGCTTCCGCCGTGAGTAGTCGAGGTTCTGAGCCCAGGCGTCCTGGTCGAACGCGACAATCGTCGGATCCTTTTCCGCGATCACCTGCCGGAAGCGGTGCGCCATCACCACCTCGGCGTCGGCCAGGTGCGCGACAATCTGCCGGATGCTCCACTTGCCGGGGGCCGGTGCGTAGTCTTCCTCTTCGCCGAACACCCCTGTCAGCACCACCGCCAGCACTTCGGGACCGCGCCGGAATCGTTCCAGTAACGTAGATAGGTCAGGCATCGTTTCAATAATAGTCGGCGCAGCTTAGGTAGTAGCCGCACTGCTCGCAAAACAGTTTGCACTTTCGCGGCGTGAGGCGCGTCGAGCACACCGGACAGTACAGCATCGGCTCTTCCTCGTCGCGTTTCCGCGCTGGCGTTGCCTCCGCATCAGTTTCGTTCACAATTGCCCCGATTATACCCCGCCGCAGCGCCCCGCCTGCGCGCGGCCCCCTGATTTCCTACAATAGGAGCAACGCTTATGAGACTCAGTGCGGTAGTGCTGGTGCTGGTAGGGATAGCGGGCTGGGGACAGCCGCAGCGGCAGGAACGCGCGGTGCGGCTCGATACGCGGGGCACGCGCGGCGCCATCGCCGCCGGGGCCGATTTCGCGACCGACGCTGGAATGCGCATGTTTTACCGCGGCGGCAACGCCGTCGATGCCGGCATCGCGGCCATGCTGGCTGCATCCGTCACCGAGTTCTCCCACTTCGGCTTCGGTGGCGAAGCTCCCATCCTGATCCGCACCAAGGATGGCAAAGTTCACGCCATTGCCGGCGTCGGCACTATGCCCAAGCTGGCCACGGCGGACTTCTTCCGCAATCATAAGCTCGAGCCCGACGAGATGACGTCCCCGCCCGATGAGCACGGCCTCAAGGATTGGGTCCCCGTCGCCGGCATCCTCCCTGCCCTGGTTCCGGGCATGCCGGAAGCGGCTTTGGTTTCTTTGCGCGAGTTCGGCACCAAGAGCTTTTCGGAAGTGGTCGAGCCCGCAATCGAGCTCGCCGACGCCTTCCCCATCGATGAGTTGCGTGCTTCCACGATTCAACGCACGGTGAAGTACCTCGACAAGTGGCCTTCCTCTCGCCGCGTGTTTCTCCCTAATGGCCGGCCGCCGCGCGTCGGCGAAATCTTCCGCCAGCCCGAACTCGCTCACACGCTCCGCTCCATGGTCGAAGTCGAAAAGAAAGCTCTCGCCTCCGGCGCCAGCCGCGCCAAGGCCATCGACGCCGTTCGCGATTATTTCTATCGCGGCGAGATCGCCCGGAAGATCGACGAGTTCTCCAAGCAGAATAACGGCTTGATCCGTTATGAAGACCTGGCCGCATTCCGTCTCGAGCCGGAAGCGCCGGTTTCCACCACTTTCCACGGCTACACCGTCTACAAGCCCGGATTCTGGAGCCAGGGCCCGACCATGATCGAGGCGCTCAATATCCTCGACAGCTATGATCTGGTCGCCATGCGCTACAACTCCTCCGAATACATCCACACGCTGGTGGAAGCCCTGAAACTGGCTTACGCCGACCGCGACACGTATTACGGCGACCCCAAGTTCAATCACATACCTGAAGAGCGGCTGCTCTCGAAGGATTATGCGGCCGAGCGCCGCAAGCTGATCGGCACCACGGCGTCCCTCGATTTCCGGCCCGGCCAGCTCGGCTCGCATCCGCCCAAGCATCCGGCGCAGACCGAAATCGCGCGATATCCGCTCGATGATGCGCTCCTCGCCAAAGACACCACCTGTGTCGATGTGATCGACAAGGATGGCGTGGCTTTTTCCGTGACGCCGTCCGGCGCCTGGCTGCCGTCCGTCATCGCCGGAGACACCGGCATTCCGCTCACCGAGCGCGCTCAGAGTTTCTTGCTGGTGCCCGGCCATCCCAACGAGTTGGCCGGTGGCAAACGCCCTCGCGTCACGCTCAGCCCGACGCTTGTGGTCAGGCCCGACCACACCATCGTGGCGCTTTCCACCCCGGGCGGCGATAATCAGGAGCAATCTCTGATACAGGTGATGTTTAACGCACTGGAGTTCGGCATGAACACCGAGAACTCCGTCGAGGCGCCGCGCTTCCAGACCGAACACCTGGTCTCGAGCTTCGACAATCACGCCATGAGCCCGGGCACGCTCCTGCTCGACGAACGCACACCGCCGTCGGTGGTCACCGAGCTCGGCCGCCGCAATCATAAAGTCGAAATGCGCTCCCGCTACAACAGCGGCGCCGCTCCGGGCATCGTGCGCCTGAATCCCGACGGTATGATCGAAGCCGGTTCCGATCCCTTCTATTACCGGGCCGCCCGCGCGTGGTAGGTCCGCTGTTCGAGGAGCCGGGCGGATTCGACCGCGCCGGTTTCGCCGCGCGCCTGCACGCGCTCGCCGCTGAGAACATTTACATCGGCGGCAGTTCCTGGAAATATGAAGGTTGGATCGGCCAGGTCTATTCGCGCGACCGCTACCTGGCGCGCGGCAAATTTTCCCGCCGGCGCTTTGAAGCCGACTGCCTCCGCGAATATGCCGAGACTTTTCCCACCGTCTGCGGCGATTTCGCCTTCTACCAGTTCCCCTCCGATGAATTCTGGCGTAAACTCTTCTCGCAGGTTCCCGCGGATTTTCGATTTGCCTTTAAGGTTCCCGAACAGATCACCTGCCCCATATTCCCGTCACATGCCAGGTACGGTCCGCAGGCCGGCAAAACCAATGAGACATTTCTCGATACCGCTCTCCTGCAGGATATGTTTCTCCGCCCCCTCCTGGCCTGGCGCGAAAAGACCGCCTTGCTGATCTTCGAGTTTGGCGCTTTCGGCCGCCGCAGCTTCGACGGCCTCCCGGAATTCCTCGACCGCCTCGATCCGTTCCTGGCCGCCCTCCCCCCGGAATTTCGCTACGCGATCGAGATCCGTAATCCCGAATTCCTCGAGAAAGACTACTTCGCCTGCCTGCGCAGCCGTGGCGTCGCCCACGTGTTCAACGCCTGGTCGAAGATGCCGGAGTTGCGCCACCAGATGGCGATCCCCGATTCGGTGACCGCCGATTTCCTCGTCTCCCGCGCGCTGTTGCGCCGCGGCCGCAACTATGAGGACGCTGTTACTCTCTTTACGCCCTACCGGGAAGTGCGGGACCCCAATCCCGAAGCACGCCAGTCGATGCGCGTCCTGATCGGTCGCGCCCGTGAAGACAAGCGCATGCTCTTCCTCTTTGTAAACAATCGCCTGGAGGGCAACGCCCCGCTGACTATTCTCTCCCTGGTCGAGACGCCCGAGCTACAATAAGGATTCACAAATGAACCGCCTTACGCTTCCGGCAACCGCCATCCTCGCGGCCTTGTCTTTAGCCTCCTGTAAAAAAGCCCCACCCACCAACGTCGCCGCCGTAGTCAATAACCATTCCATCACCTACGCCGAGCTCGATAAGACATACCAGTCCCAATATCCCCAACCAGTCGAGGGCTCCAGCGAAGACCTGGTCATGATGCAGAAGCTCGATGTGCTCACCAGCCTGATCAACAGTGAGCTGCTCATGCAGCGGGCCGAAAAACTCGGCCTCATCGCGGTCGACGCCGACGTCGAAACCGAATTCAACAAGATGAAGGCGCCCTATACCAAAGAGGAATTCGAACGCCAGCTTGCTGCCCGCAAAATGACGGTGGACGATCTCAAATCGCAGCTCCGGCGCCAGCTCACCATCGATAAGCTCATCAACAAAGAGATCACCTCCCATATCACCATCACCGATGCCGATGTCGCCAATTTCTATAACTCCAACAAGGCGAGCTTCAACTTGGCCGAGCCGCAGGTTCACATGGCCCAGATCCTGGTAACGCCCACTCCTGACTCCAACGCCCGCAACTTGAAAAACAGCAAAGCGCAGAACGATACCGAGGCCCGCACCAAAATCCTGGATATGGAAGCCCGCCTCAAGCGCGGCGACGATTTCGCGCAGCTCGCCCAGAATTATTCGGAAGACCCCAACACGGCGCCCAATGGCGGCGATATGGGATTCGTGCCTGAGTCCGCTCTCGAACGGGCCAATCCCGAGCTCCGCAAGATGGTGGTCTCGTTGTCTCCCGGCGCGGTGTCCGGTCCGATTCATTCTCAAGAAGGCTATCGCATCCTGAAAGTCATTTCGAAAGAGCCCGCTGGCCAGCGCGAACTGAACGATCCGCGCGTGCAGCAGAGCATCCGGGAAACACTCATGAATCGGAAAGACAGCCTGCTCAAAGCCGCCTACTATGAAGTGCAGCGTAACACGGCCAAGATCGAAAACTACCTGGCTCTCAACGTCAGTGACTCCGCCGGCAAATCGAAATAACGCCGGTTCCCTCGGTGGCCACGTTCACGCGATCACGTACGGCGGATTGAATTCGGCAACGCCCGCGTGTCGACCCGCAATCCACCGTAGAACGTAAACCTGTCGCGGGTCAGTAAGACTCCCGCTAATGCCGTTCACGATGACCTCCAACAGAGCATGGGCTCCGAGGTCTTTGTAGTAGTCGATATCCGGCTCCATCCGAATACACTGGACGCCGTCGATCTCCTTTGTGTCATTCGCATGGAAAGTCAGTTGGACGTTGGCCTCGCCAAACTGAATCTGTTTATAGCTATCGGTGGCCCCGGTGTGGAACACACCGAATCCGAGTTCGCGCGAAAATCCGCCCTGCGCCGCCGCCAGCTTCACTTGGTCATAGAGCGCCGGATCGGCCCACCCGTAGAACCGGTCTTGCGCCATCGTATCGTCCCAGATCAACTCCTTGAAGTAGTCCAGCGGAGTTCCCACCGGCAGATGGATCGCCGCCATGGCAGTCGTGATATTGAACAGACAAGCTAACACAGCCGGGCGCTCCTCCATCAACTGCGTATAGCGGTCGCGTGCCGCTGCGGCATCGCGTGCGCCGTGGGCTAAGAGTGCCGACAACGGCGGGCGGCTGGCAGCGAGAGCGTCCCAGCCGGCGGAAGCGAAGTTGAAGTCGGCATCCTTTTTCAGCAGCATCAGGTCCAGACTCTGTGGCGTCGCCGGTGAACATTTCACCGGCGAAAACCCCGCTTGGTCGTAATCCTTAGTGAACGCGACTACGGTGTAATTGTCGCCGAAGTTGTCGTAGAACGGCACTTTGAAGTTCGTCCTCGACGGTTCAAATTGGCGAAAGACCTGTCTCTGATTGCCGTCAATGATGGTAAACAACACATCCACCCCCGCCGCGATCAGCTGGCGCGTCCCATCGTAGATATTGACCTGCAGACTCGAAGTTTGCGGCGCTGCTCCCGTGGTCGCCATAAAGTCTCCTTGCCCTCCTCTACCGTGTGGTTTTCGAACAATCGTGCTCTGAAATCACTTTTCGCGCTAGGGTTTCCTTCGCGATTTCCCCGCAGCGATCCTCCGTTGCCCCAGCGGTTGCGTAATTCGCCATCGCCCTGGACCACCCGATCGCTTGGTCACGTCCGTACTCGGGGGACGAAGCCGCCACATTCAGGTCGCCGTTGTTGGTTAGGTTGATCGCCGGCATACTTCCCCCGAACTTAAGATAGCGCCTTCCGGTCAAAAACAACGCCATTTTGAAAAAGAATCCCAGCCTGCGGGCCCTCTGAGCCAAAATTACCCGACCGTCGCGAACCAGACCCGTCTTCCGGGTAATTCTGGCTGAGAATGAGAAAAGCGCGAGATTCCGGTATGGGGTATGATTTCACGCACGGGAACATGACGGCTCCGAAATCTCACCGGACCACAACGCGGCTTCCCATAGGGCGCCGATGAATCGCTCGGTCTTCATCAGTTATTCTTCTACCGATAGGGCTCCGGCCGGTCGGATCTGCGACGCCCTGGAACAGGCCGGCTATACGTGCTGGATCGCTCCGCGCGACATTGAACCCGGCGCGGACTATCCGTCTGCCATCCTCGCCGGCATCCAGGACGCGAAGCTCCTCGTCGTCGTCGTGAGCCCCGCCGCCGTCACTTCGCCTCACATCCTGACTGAGATTGAACACGCATTCGACCGGAAGAAACCGATTCTTCCGTTCCGCCTCACGTCCGATCCTCTGCCTCCCAACTTCGATTACTTTCTGGCGACCAGTCAATGGCTGGACGCCCCTGATGGCTGTACTCCCGAGAACTTAAACCGCCTCAAAGAAGCCGTCGCACAGGAACTCGCAGGAAAGGCCGCTCCCGTTGACCTCGTGCGGTCCGGCAAGCGAGTCTATTGGCTGGCCGCGGTCCTGCTGCTGGTCCTGGCCTCCGGCTTGGCGTTCTGGAGGCGCCCGGCCGCTCGCGTTGTCACCACCGATGCCGCACTTCCTTCCAGCAGCGCGGTTATACCCGAAAACCATGTCGCCGTCCCTGCCCCGGTTACCGCGCTCCGGCAGAAGTGGGTCAATCCCAAGGACGGTCTCACCTACGTTCGCGTTCCGCCCGGCACCCTTACCATGGGCTGTTCTTCCGGCGATTCGCAATGCCGGCCGGATGAAACTCCTACCCATCTTGTCGAAATCCCTTCAGCCTTTTGGATCGGGGAGACGGAAGTGACCAACTCCGCGTATCACCGCGTAGTCCCAACCTCTGCCGTCCGTCCGAATGAAGCGAACCTTCCGGTTGTCCGCTTGTCGTGGCTCGATGCCAAAGCCTACTGCATCGCCGCTGGAGGAAGGCTGCCGGTTGAGGCGGAATGGGAATACGCCGCCCGCGCTGGGACCTCCGGCCCCTTTTACGGCGTCCCGTCGAAGATCGCTTGGTATGGAACCAATAGCGCAGGCACTCTACACCAAGTCGCCGCCCTTCAGCCCAATGCCTACGGTCTCTTTGACATGCTGGGCAACGCGTCGGAGTGGGTTCTGGACCGTTATTACAACCAATATGACGTTGAGGCTCCGGCAATTGGCAACGTCGACCAGCCGCTTGCCCCCAATGCCATCGCCCTCACCCGTGGCGGCTTCTGGGAATCCGATGCGGCCGGTATCCGCGTTTCGCGACGCGTCAAAATGGAAAAGGATGACCCGGCGCCGATGGCCGGAGTCCGCTGCGTGGTCGAACCCAAATGAGTTTGGTTCGCCTCAGGCTTTGGTCGGCAGGCCCGCCAGGTCCCGGCTCTTCAGATGCGCCACCAGCGCGGCCCGTCCGGCTTCCACCACCGCCTTCAGTTTCGCGTCCGGCATATCGAACTCCGTCGTGCCGCATCCTTTCACCGGCAAACGGCAGATCTCCGCGGCATGTGCGCGCATTTCGTCGTTGTCCTGCGCTCCCATCATCGTGTCCATCAGCCGGCTCAGCCTCTGCACAACCTTGATTTCCTGCGGCAGCGGCGGCGGCGCCGGATTCACGCCCGGTACCGCGAGCCCCTCGTCCAACAGCAGGCCCAGATTCAAAGCCGCCGCCGGGTCCGTGTCTCCCATGATTTCTGGAACCGCCTGGTCAATCAACCGGATCGGGAAGTTCGACAGCACACCCCCGTCTACGATGGTGTTTCCCGTCTTCTTCCGCCCCCGGTAGGTACCCCAGACGTCCTGCCACACCACTTCGCGCCAGATCATCGGAATGCTCATCGACATGCGCACCGCCCGGGCCACCGGCACATTCGGCGCCGTCCGGGCATTCAATACAAGCATCTCCATGTCGCTCGTGTCCGACGCCACTACCGACAAGTCCACGTTCTTCTTCGCCTGGAATGTTGCGAGCGTATCGTCCGCGGTCACGCCTTTGACCGCCAGTTTCTCGATCAGCCATTGCAGGAATGCATCCCCCGCGAATACACCTCCGCACTCCACGATCGAGAACAGAGTCGGATACAGCGGCGTGTCGAGCAGCAGGTTGAGCAAGGTCCGGTCGGCGACCGCCGGCAGATGGACCGACTGCAGGATGCGCACGGTGTCGCTGGCGTCCTTCTGCGCCTGCGTGAAGTCGCCCGCACGCGGATGGTCCATGAACGTCGCGAACCGCGGCTTCCCGTTCGGCTGTTTTTCGTTGACGGCAGCCAGCATCTCGTCGGGGCTGTAACCGGCGGCCAGCAACGTGGCTGTAATCGCACCCGCAGACGTCCCGATCAGCCGCCTCGTCGTATGCCCCGCCGCCTTCAGCCCAGTGAGTGCCCCGACAAATGCAGAGCCCTTGGCTCCGCCACCTTCAAATACCACGTCGAACTGTGCCATTTGAACCTCCTTCGCGATGCATCGCCCGATGTGCTTGCCAATACCCGCACATCATACCGCCCGTCATACGCGGACCGCGCCATCCTCGCGAAACGTAAGGAACCGTACGGTCGCGCTTCACCATTGCCGTGTAACCACGAAACTGTTATATACAATACGGCACATCTCTTGGGAGGGGCACCCCGTGGCAGACCTTACAGTGACGAACTGGTTTGGCGATCTCGTATCGCATCCGAATGCTGTGGCCGACCCTGCCTCCGTGGATGACATCATCGCGATCCTCAAAGACCCGGCTCGATATCCCTCTCCCGTTCGCGCCATCGGCTCCAACCACTCCACCGAACGCTGCGGCGTGGCCGACGGCGGCACGGTCCTCCGGATGTCCGGCATGAATCGCATTCTCGATGTCTCCAACAACACCGTCACCGTGCAAGCTGGCGCCATCTACATCGATATCGCTAACGAGATCCAGAAGCAGGGCCTGCAGTTTTATGTAAATACCGAGATCGGCAACATCACGGCCGGCAGCGCCGCCTGCTGCGGCACCAAGGATGCCTCCATGCCCGGCGAACTGGGCCAGGTCGGTTCCTACGTCAGCCGCATCAAAATGGTCCTGCCTTCCGGCGACCTGCTCGAGGTCACTGACAGTCAGCCCGATCTCATGCAGCAAGTCCGCTCCAGCTACGGCACGTTCGGCATCGTTTACGAAGTCACGTTCCGCGTCCGCCCCATCCAGCCCCTCGCCGTTCATCATGAGACTTTTCACATCGCCGATTTCACCGCGAAATTCCCTTCCCTGCTGGCCGGCGGCGAATCGTTGATGTTCTACCTGTTCCCCTACGACGATCTCGTGACTGTCGAGTTTCGCCGTTACAATCCGGGTGCCTCCGGCGATCCGAACCGCGTCGCCTGGCCGCTGCGGAACTATCTTTGGGCTACTGCCGGACCCTCCGTCTGCGCTCAGGTCACCGCCGACATCGATGACGCCGACATCCGCAACGGCGTGCTGGATTCCTTCAATGCTCTCTGGCGCCTCAAGCTCGAAAACCTCATCAAGAGCGATAACACCCTCGCCTCCGACCAGATCATTCGCTACCCTACTAACTCGAATAGCAAATATACGTTTAGCTTCTGGGCGTTTCCCGAGGAGACCTATCCCGCGGCCCTCGCCGCCTTCTTCCAGTTCGTGCAGAATTACCTGAAATCCACCGGATACCGCATCAACATGCTCTGCGTCGGATACCGCGTGGCCCGGGACCAATCCTCGCTTCTTTCTTATTCCTACGACGGCAGCATGATCACCATCGACCCGGTCTCCACCGCGAACCCGGGCTGGACCACTTTCCTGGCGGCATATAATCGGTTCTGCAGTGATCGGGGCGCGGTGCCGCTCATGAACCAGACGCCCGGTTTGACCCGCCCCATGGTCGCCAAGGCGCTGGGCGGCCGCTTGCAATCTTTTGCGCAGGCCCGTCAGAATTTCGATCCCGGCGGCCGCCTGTTGAACGACTACTTCCGGGACCTGCTGGCCGACGCCGACGCGGCAGCCGGCCATTGATCGCGCATTCGAGTACTTCGTAACGGGAGGAATTTGTGCTACAGACACCGTGGCAGCAGCGCCGCAATCAATACGACATCGTGATTATCGGATCGGGTTACGGCGGCGCCATTACCGCCGCACGCCTCGCCTCGGCCGATCTCAATCCCCGGCCCTCCATCTGCATTCTGGAGCGCGGCAAGGAGCGTCAGCCGGGCGATTATCCCGAGCAGCCTCTCGATGTCGCCCAGCAACTGCGCAGCGACTTCAACCCGCTGGGACTGTACGAGCTCCTCAACTACCAGGACATCTCCGTCATCAAGGGATCCGGCCTCGGCGGCACCTCCCTGATCAATGCGAACGTCGCGATCATTCCCGATCGCGAGGTCTTCGAGCAGTTCCATTGGCCCGCCGCCATCACTTATGACGTGCTGGCTCCCTTTTACCAGCAGGCGGCCTCCGTGCTGGCCGCCAACCCTCACCCCCAAGCGCTCCAACTCGCGAAGGTACAAGCGCTCGATCGCCGCGCCCGGGAACTCGGGACTACGGCACAAGCCTTGAACATCGTCGTCAACTTCACCATCGATGGCGTCAACCCCTACGGCGTTCCCCAGAAACCCTGCACCAACTGTGGGAATTGCGTAACCGGATGCAATGTCAGCGCCAAGAATACCCTGTACATGAACTACCTCCCGATGGCCAAGAACGCCGGTGCCATCATTCACACCCAAACCAAGGTCGAGTGGCTGGAAAAGAAATCCGGCGGCGGCTGGCGAATTCACGGCAAGTACGTCGACGGCCCCGGCGACGACCAGGACTTCAGCCTCGACGCGGGTGAAATCATCCTCTCCGCCGGCTCTCTGAACTCCACCGAGATCCTCTTGCGCTCCGAAATGCACGGCCTCTCCGTCGCGCCGGCCCTCGGCACCCGCTTCAACGGCAACGGAGACTTCTTCGGGCTCGCTTATAACTCCGCGTTCGAAACAGACGTGCTCGGTTATCCCTGCAAGGAGACCCCGCCTGCCGGCGGTTCCCCCGAACCTGGCCCGAACATCGTCGGCGCTGTCCGTTATAACGGCGCGCTCCCCGAAGCCCAGCGCATCGCCGTGGAAGATTTTTCTTTTCCCGTTTCATCCGTCGCGGCTGCCAAGGCGATCTTTGCCGCGATTCGCGGACAGGATACCGTCGCCGGCAATGAAGATGCCCAACTGCAGCGCCTCACCCGCGATCTGGACCCCACCAACGCGCTTCAAGATCGCGACGGCGCCCTCGATCACACCATGCTCTACCTCGTCATGGGCCAGGATAATGCCCGTGGCACCATCCTCTTCGACGCTCCCATTACCGAGCGCGATGGACGCATCCGCGTCTCCTGGGATGGCGCTGGCCAGCAGCAGATCTTTACCCGCATGAACGAAGAGTTACGCCGCCATGCCCATGCCCTCCAGGGCAGCTTCATCTCCAACCCTACGTGGAGCTTCTTCAATCTCCGCCATCTGATCACCGCCCATCCGTTGGGCGGCTGCCCGATGGGCGACGATCATCTTCAAGGCGCCGTCGATATCTACGGCCGCGTCTTCCAAGCCGATGGATCTGTCCACCAGGGCCTCTACGTCATCGATGGCTCCGTCGTCCCCAGCGCCCTGGGCGTCAATCCCTTCCTCACGATCTCGGCGCTCACGGAAAACTTTGCCGCGCGCAAGATCCAGCAGCTTCGCGGCGACCCCTATCCCGCGCCCAAGCCGCCTGTCAGCATGGCGCAAATCGATCCGCTCGATGTCGTAACCTACAACGAAGGTCAGCTCGAAACCCTCTTTCGCCGCTGTCCCACTCTCGGAATTGATGCTCTCGTGAATCAGGGCGGCAGCCCGGTCATCGACATCGCCGGCCGGCAGATCCGCAACGACCGCTATTGGAAAGGCTTCTTCCCCCAGGGCAGCGTCCTCAATGCCATGTCCTCCGCCATCTTTACTGGCTTCAAGAAGGAATTTCATCACGACGGCAACCGGTACACAGGCATCACCAGTGATACCGATGACCGCATTCACGCCCGAAACAGCTTACAAGAGATCGTCGTGAAGCACGACGATTCCGGCACCCTCGAAGCCGGCCGCTATGTGCTTCTCAATTATCTCGATCCGCCCTGGCAGGGATTCTACGACGTGTTTAAGATCATCAACCAGGACCTGCTGATCGGACGCGTTTACCTGGGCAAGTATCCGCACGGCACACGGGTCTTCACCTTTCCCATGTCGCGCCGGTACACCTTCGGCCAGATGACCGTGAGCGACCACGCCGCGCTTTATGTCAATGGCTCTGTCCCCACCGCCGCCGATCTCGACGGCGTCTGGCGCATGGATATCATCTCCAACGCGAACCACGCCGCCGGCATCGCTTATCTCCAGTTCAACAACCTGCCCGATGGAACCTTCAAGGCCAATTACCAGCTCATGGGCCTCATGGAAGGCCTCGTGGTTCCGAGCTTCCTGCAAGACCATTTCCAGCTCACCGATTTCACTCCATTCCACGACGAGATCCGCAGAGTCGCCGGCGATTTTCTCGTGGGCAAATATGTCACCGATCTTCCCGCCGGTCTGGCCACCCTGCTTGGAAATTCGTCGCTGGGCATGTTCCACACCGAGGCCAACGGCCAGTTCGGGTTTTATTACATGCTCACTCGCGTGGCCGGCCGCGATCTTCCCACCAACACGCTCCTGCAGCCTTTCCTCGACGTGCAACTTCCGGACGGAGTAGGAATGATTTTCGACGAGAAGATGGACGGCTGGTATTTCCCCGGTCAGGGCACGCCCGCTCCCGGCCGCGATGGCGATCTCACGATCGGCGCTCGCATCCCAGCTACCGGTGCCCCAGCCGGAGCGGTCGCCGCCGATTTCAGCGCGCGCATGACCATCGGCGATGTCAACGAGTTCATCGACGGCTACGAACATCAGGCCCAGCTCAGCGGCTCCATCCACTTCGCGCAGTTCGAAGACCTCGGCGACGCCACCTTTGCCATGGATGCCGCCCTCAGCCGGTTCCATTACCTTCGCATCAACCCGGCTACCCGCGAGGCCGAGATGGAATACCACCTCGAATTTGCCGCCGCCGACGGCCGCCGCTTCGCCTTCGATGGCGTGAAATATATGCAGAAGAATTCGGGCCAGAACGCCATCGCCGACCTGCTCCAGGATTACACCACTCTGTATTGCCACGTCCGCCAGCTCTTCGCCGATGGCACATCGCGGGAAACAGGCACCGCCCTGTTGAGATTCCGCACCTTCGAAGACCTGCATGCGGCCGCCAGTTTCGCCGCATTCCTGGCCTCTTTCCAGATCACCGGGACTTCGGATCCATTCGTCCAGTTCCAGGCGCGCCTCCGATTCCTCGCCTTTACCGCCCAATTCGTCGAGCGGGAATATGACCCGCTGGCTATGGCGGCTGGTACCTAGCAAGGTAGAATCTCTTCGCGAAACCACCACGCCGGCGCGGTCGCGCGTGAACCGCTCGGTTCAAATTCGTGAGCCCGCCGGTTTGCGCGAACATGCCCTTCTCCAGGGTCCAAAAGACTTACCTGCGCTCACACACTTACGACGGGATGGCTGCCCGAATGCAACCCTCGCCGCGAGAGGAGTTCCCGATGGTACTCAAGGATTTGATGAGCAAAGCGCAGGAAATCGGAGGAACTGCTGCCGACGCCGTTGGCAAGCTTCTGGATGAATTCAACGAGGCCCTCCCGACCATGCGCGCGCTCGGGTTCACGGTGAAGGACATGCGGATGGGGATGGGCATCATCCCGGAGATCGGCGCCAAACTGGTGGCTTCGACCGACACCATCGATCCGGCCCGGATCAGGGAGCTCATCGAAAAGCATCCGGAAAACAAGACGCTGGTCGCCGCTCTCAAGGGATTGCAGACCGCCTACAACCTCAAGCAAAGCGTGGGGAACGTCCCCTTCAAAGGTGTTGAAGTAGACATGTCCTTGGGCCTGCCGCCGCACATCGGCATCGCCTTTCTGACTAGCGATCCCACCACTCCCACCGCCCTCGCCGCACCTGTCGGACGCGCTGCGTAGCCGCGACACCGAGGCCCTGTGGGAGCTTGCCGGGCACCGTTACTTGTGCTATCTGCATCGATCGGAAAACGCCGTTTCCGTTCCTGCCAGGGCTACTCGGACCGCTCGTACATCGCCTCGAACTTGTCGGCCGCCACCGCGTATCCGTCCCCTCCCTGTTCGTCGTTGAACACGAGGTAGTCCCCGGCTCGGTAGTGCGTCTTGCCCTCCTTGGTTTGCACGTAACCGGCTTCCGGCGCCACGAGTGCCCAGACCGCTGTAACCTTCAAATAAGTACCGACACCCACCTGCCGGTACGTGCGCTCAAAGGTCTCTCGGTCCACTGTGTAAACGTCGCCATCGTTGTTGACAATCCAGTCGCCCCTCTTGCATCGCTGGACGCCGCCCCACTTCCGATACGTAAACCCATCCGTCTCCAAAGCCAGTTGTACCGCCGCCAGCGTCTCGCTGGCCCGCTTGACATATTTCAGTCGTCTGCCCATCACGTGTTCATTCGCTCAAGCCGCTCGTAAATGGCCCGCAGCGAATTCTGCTTATCATCCCCGGCAGCCTGGTCTACCGAGAGTTTCAAGTCCGCCAGCAGCGTGTCGAGCTTCCAGGAGGCGCCGCCCTCCTCCTCCACCTGCTCCGCGAGTTCGCCGGCCTTCTCCGCATCCCGCGCGCGAAATGCCGCGCACAGCAGTGTGGGCCGGAGCCACTCGTCGAATTCGCCTCGCTTGTGGGCCCGGTCGCAGGCCGCCAGAACAAACCAATCGATCGCCGTCGCGCGTTCCGCATCACCGCTCTTTCCGCGCGCTCGCAACAACTGGCCTAGGTTGCCCGAGCAGTAGTAACGGTTGTAGTCAAGCTCCATGCCGCGCGTGTAGTGCTCGATTGCCTGGTTCAGGTAGCCGCGTTCTTCGCGCGAAGGCTCCTTCTCGCCCCGAGCCTCGCGTTCTTCCTTCTCGGCTCGCCAGAGTCTCTTATACCTTCCTCCAATGATCCCCTCGCGTTCGGGCGAATCCCCTTGCTGGGCGATTAGCGTTTCCAGACGGCCGATCGCATCGAGAGGGTGTCCCGCCTCTGCCAGAGCAAGCAGTTCCTGTTCCTGAACAACCGCAAGCCGCCGCGTGCTGTCGGGTAGCGTCCGGACGAAGTCAAGCACTGCACTCCATCCCACTTCGTCGCGAACCAGCATGATCAACTCGCTGGCGATTTCCGGAATGGTCAATGTCGCTGCCCCAACATCCGCCACTATCGAATTCACGGCGGCCGCCCGAGTCGTCTTCGGGCCGAGGCGTGCCGTGCGCATCCGTGCCTGGAACCCGCTCACCGCCTCACTCTGCTCTCTGAATTCCAGCTCGCGTACCCCCCCTGCATCCACGCTGATCAGATCGTGCCAGGGCGTCGGAGAATCCACCATGCGCGGGATGGCCTCAGTCAGCAGTCGGCGAATCCCCGCTGCCTCCGTCTCCGGAACCAGGCCGTCCGCCAGAGGATACCGGATGGACCGGAACTGGTCTATATCGAACAATTGCCGCGACCATGTGGTTGCCAGCAGCACGCATCCCGTAGCACGCGCGACATGGCGCAGGCCGACCTCGTAATACACGTTCCCGTTAGGCAGTGTCACATCGGCCAGCACTAGGTGGGCGTACGCCAACCGCTCCAACATGTCCTTCACGATCACCGAACCCGTTTCCGCATCGGCCCGGATCGGCAGATACCCCAGTTGTTCGATCACCGGCCGAAACACGCGGTCCCACAGCGAGTCGCAATCCATCTCACCTGGTGCGCCCGCCGTTACCGTCCCTTCGACTTTCCGGCGCCGGAACGGCATAACCATGAAACAAACCGGCCTTGGTCCGCTGCTCCCTGAAGGATTCATCGTTTTCCGGTCTCAGCCACAAACGCTTCAGCATCGATCCACTGTGCGCACTGCCGAGCGGTGATAGTATAGCAACCGCAAAGCCGTGCCAAGGGCGCGTCTCTTCCAGTCAACTCCGTCCGGCAACTTGACGGGGATCTTGACACACGGTGAGTGCGGCCACATACTCGGGGAATTACGCCCTGACCTATGGGTGCGCTCGGAACACAAACGAAGGCAGACCCCGCCGCACTAGACCGGTTCGTCAAGCGGGCAAGACGCCAGTGGATTGCGGCCCGTTGCTTCCTCGGCCTGCTGGGAGTTCTGCTTCCCGCTACTCTGCTGGGGATCCTGATTTTTGGTTCGAGCCTCTCTTCGGACGCCCAGGTGGGCTCGTGGAAGGCCTATTTTAGTGCCGCGGTTGTGTCGGGATATGTGCTGCCCGTGATTATCTCGCTGCCCATCCTGTGGCCTTGGGCTGCGCACTGGCGCGAGCCGCGCCGCATCGTCGCGTTTCGCCGGTTTCATGTCGTCGAGAATCGCCAGCTCCGCAAGCTGCTCACCCGGTATCTCGCGCCGTACGGACACGTCTTCACGCTGGCGGACACCAGCATTCACCTGAGCTGGACAGTCCGCATTCCGCTCTTGCTCGGGCAGCTCAGCTTCATTCACTTCCGCCCGCGATCCGTTCGTGACGCAGGCAGGTTGAAACTGCTAGGCCGGCTTCTGGGGCAGCGTGTCCGCCTCAACGTGAACTGGCTGGTCTCTTATCGAAAGCTGTTCGCAATCCGTTCCTCGGACGAGTACTGGCGCGCCTGCGTGGATTCCCTGCTGGAACGCTCCGACCTGGTCCTGGTCGATATCTCGCTGCCCAGCGACGCGCTCGAGTGGGAGCTGTCGCGATGCATCGAACGCATGCCCGATAGAACCATACTCCTCGCTGCGGAAGAGCAGCGGGCGGTCGTCGAGAGCTGGATGGGATCGGGCGGGCCTCCGCGTGCCGCGCTCCGGGCGCTCCCGCTGTTTGTTCACCGGCACGGGCGAGTGGTCGGCGAGGAGACATTTCGCTCCCTCATCGCGCAGCAGTTGATCGCGACGCGCTATCCTTCGCCGCCCGCGCCCTTCCTCCGCACCTGCGCCTCGTTCGCCGGCAACTTGTCCACCTCGCTGGCAGTGGCTATTGCTACCGTGATCGTCGTCATGCCGTTTTACCTGCCATCGCTTACGGTTCGATACTCGCCGTTCCGGTGGCAGCTGGAGCAGGTGTATTTCGCCGAAAAAACATTGGCGGATCAGGCCCTCACACGTCTCGATGCAATGGACCACAGAGCCACTGTGGATAGCATGATCAGCCATGCGCGCAGCGGCCTCGTGACCCAATCGCTGGACGCGCTCGCCAAAATCGGCGACCCGAGCAGCGTCGGACCACTCTGGGAGATTGCGTGCGCCAAGGATGCAGACACACGCACGCAGGCGGCAGCCGTGCTAAAGCAACTCGCGGCCCGTTTGGGGGATGGGTTCGTGCGCGAGAGCCTGTCGGTGCTGCGATCCGGGCGGCCGGATGTCAATCCCTGGGCGGCGCCGGTCTTCCGGGATCTCCTCCGGCAGGTGCCGCGGGCCGAGTTCGAGCATTTGCTCGGCAGTCCCCTTCCAACGTCGCGGTTCACCGCGGCTCTGCGGCTTGCCCCGGAGATGGACCCGCGCACCGTCCCGGTTCTGCTCGAAATGATGCGCGCCGGCGTTACGGATCGGAGCTTCAAGTGGAGCCAGCTTCGCACCGTCGAAGAGACCGTGGTGCCCTTGTTGAAGGAAGGCAAGACTCTGGCCGACGGGTTCGGCCAACACCCCGAGGTGCCGATCGACGCAGCCGGATTAAGGCCGTACTTGACCGGGTCGGACCAGGCGGCCTTCACTGCGGTATGGCTGGCATTCACACGCCGCTTCGATCGGGACCTGGAAGCCGTGTTGCGGACGGCCGAGGGGAACAATGGCTTTGCCGCGGTGTCGGAACTGGCGGAGTTTGCCAAGCCGCACGGTGAACCGGCGGCGGTCCGCGCCGCGGCGCTGCTTAAGCTTTGCCGCCGCTCCGTCATCGATACGATGCTGGGAGCCAGGGATCCGCTGACGTCCGTGCGCGCGTCGGTTGCGTTAGCCCTGCGCGGCGATGGCGAAGCCATCAGCGTCGCGCTGGAGGCCTCGCGCGTCGTACAGACCGAATGGCTGGTCATTAAAACGTATCCCCACGAGCAAATGGCCCGCGCCGCGATCGGCTACCTGTACGATGGCACCACGGGGCCGCGCTCGTTGCCGAAGTGTCCGGATCGCACTGAGGAACTCCCGGTCTCGCTCTTTGCCCCGCTCATCCGCCTGTATGCCCGGGCTGCCGATGATGAAACGGCAAAGCAGCTGATTGGAGCCTTCATACGACACCCCGCCGCCACCTCGTGGTTCAACCACGAGGATGAAAACGTCGGAGCCGTGGTGCCGCCCCGTTTCGATGCTTGGTTCCTCGCGCAGGCGCGCGCCGAGACCGATCCGCAGCGGGTCAAAGTGTACACTTCGCTCTACGCCTGGATGGTCCGCAAACAAAGAAACGATGACTGCGGCCCCAACACTTTTTTGGGAGCAACCCTCGCACAATGGGCTGAAGCTTGCCCGCTACCTGCAAGGTAACTGCGCGCCGGGCGCGTGATGACCGGTCGAGCACGTTCCTAGGTAAGCGTCCAGCGGGTAGCGTCTTGACCTGGGCGATCCGGAGCTTGGCCAGCCGTTCGAAGTGGAAGTGATCCCGGATGTGGCGCCGGCCATCTCAGGCTAATTCGCAAGTGACTCCCGATGTCAGTGCAGTCGCGAAAATGGAGCGACGAAATCACGGGGAGTAGTGCTCCAACCGGGATAGAAGTTACTGCTCGTTTGAAACTGCTGGGGCGCCGTGACATCCGGGCGGCTTGATGCCAGCACGACGGAGTCGAAATTCAGAGGCGAAGGTACTAGCAAACAGTGCGAAGGCAGTAGCAGATACTGCTCGTGACCCCTTACAATCAACTAAAAAGGTCGTCTTACCTGAAATACGGCTTCCTGAATTTCAGCTGCGGTCCCTGGAAATCCACTCGTACAGTACCGGCATTTGAAACAAAGTCAGCAGAGTGGAGCTGAACAAACCTCCAATCACGACGGTAGCTAAGGGCCTCTGCACCTCGGCGCCCGTGGAAGTTGCCAGCGCCATTGGGATAAAGCCGAAACTCGCCACGCACGCCGTGATCAATACTGGACGCAGGCGGCGCTGCGCGCCGGCCAGCACAGCCGCGCGCGTCTTGAGACCCGTCTCGCGCATCTGATTAATCGAGCTGACCAGCACGACGCCGTTCAACATCGCCACGCCGAATAGCGCGATGAATCCCACGGAGGCCGAAAGATTCAGGTTCATACCGCGCATCCAGAGCGCAGTGATGCCGCCGACCAGCGCCAGCGGGATATTTCCCACGACCAGCAGAGCCAGCCTGAAGGAATTGAACGTGAGAAATAAGAGAACAAAAATCAGCCCAAGCACCACCGGAACGATCAGCATTAAGCGCCGTGTCGCTCGCTGCTGGTTTTCGAACTGGCCTCCGTACTCAATGAAATACCCGGGCGGTAGATTCATTTCACGGTCTATTCGGGAACGTACTTCGGCAACAAAGCTGCCTAAGTCGCGGCCTCGCACGTTGGACATGACGACCATCCGCCTTTGCCCTTGCTCCCGATTGATCAATTCCGGGCCGCGCCGCACTTCCACGCGAGCCACTTGATCGAGCCCCACCTGCTCTCCCCCAGGAGCGCGCAGCACGATGCCGCGCAGCGCATCAGGATCGGTCCGATAGCGCTCCGGAAGCCGCAGTGCCACCCCGTAGCGCCTCTGTCCATCAATCACTTCCGAAATCCGATCGCCGGATCCGGCACTGGCCATCGCCTGCTCCACGTCGGTCACGTTCAGGCCGTAGCGCGACAACGCCGCTCGATCCACCTGGATCGACAGATCCGCCACTCCAGAGGTAATCTCCATCTGCGCCTCGGCCGCGCCGCGCACCCTCGCGACTACGCGCATAGCCTGCTGTCCCAGTGTTTCCAGAGTGCGGAAATCGTCGCCGAATATTTTGATCGCCAGATCCGCTTTCACTCCCGAAATGGTTTCATCGATGCGCATGGCCATCGGTTGCGTGAAGCTGTATGCCACTCCCGGAATCTCGTCCAGCGCCTTCGCCAGCGCCCGGATCAGCTCTTCTTTGCTGTGAAAACGCGTCCACGTCTCCGTCGGCCGCAGCAGCAGGTACGTATCGCCCTCGTTGATTCCCATAGCTTCGGTAGCAAAATCGGGCCGCCCGATCTTGATCACCACATCGGCAATCTCCGGAAACCGCCGCAGCCGTTGCTCGATTATCTTACTCATCTCGACCGACTCGGTCAGCGAAACACCCGGCAGCTTGCGGGTTTCCACCAGGATCGACCCTTCGTCCAGACGCGGCATGAATTCAGTGCCAATAAACCACAACGATCCAATGGTCACCGCCATCACTAGCGCGGCCAGGCTCGCCGTCAGCACCCGGTGATCCATGACCCACGACAGCACGCCAGCATAGAGATGGTTGAGACGGTCCATCCAGCCGGGATTACCGCCCTGGCGCGCTCGGGGAACGTAGCGTGCGAAGCTGAATGAAGCCAGGGTTGGCACTAGCGTGAGCGCAAGAATCAAAGAGCCCAACAGGGCCGCGCAGACCGTGATCGCCATCGGCCGGAACATGCGCCCTTCCAGGCCTTGCAAAAACAAGATCGGTAAATAGACTGCGATGATGATGGTGACGGCAAATACCATCGGCCGGGCTACTTCGTGAGTCGCCCGCCGGATTGATTCCAGCGACTCCTCTTTTCCGTCCTTCTCTTCGAGCCGGTGAACGGAATTCTCCATCATCACGACCGCGCCGTCCACGATCATCCCGAAGTCGATCGCGCCAAGGCTCATCAGGTTCGCGCTGATCCCGAAAAGCCGCATCCCCAGAAAACTGATCAGCATCGATAACGGAATTACCGCCGCCGTGATCAGCGCCGCCCGCAGGTTGCGCAGGAACAGCAGCAGCACGATCGTGACCAGGAGAAAACCTTCGAACAAATTCTTCTCCACGGTGCGAATCGTCCCGTCGATGACGAATGATTGGTCATAGAACGGCACGATTTTGACTCCGGGAGGCAGGCGCAGCCCCGCGATCTTCTCCTTCACCCGCTCGATGAGCTTCTTTCCGTTCTCGCCTTTGAGCATGATCACCATGCCGGAGACTGTCTCGCCGTTGCGAAGCGTCGCGCCTTCGGGCGGGGCCGCGCCGATTCTCACTTCGGCCACATCGTGCAGAAGCACCGGCGTGCCTCCCTTGGCCGTCAGAACAATGTTGCCGAGGTCGGCCGTGTCCAAAGCCCGCCCGGTCCCCAGAAGCGTGAACTGCTCGGCCGCATGCTCGATATAACCGCCGCCGAAGTTGGTGTTGTTCTCCCCCACGCGCGCGGCCACGTCTTGCAGCGACAGCCCGTACTGCTCCAGCACCGCCGGATCGGCAATCACTTGGTATTGCTTGGTCTGCCCGCCCCACGCGTTAATTTCGCTGACGCCCGGCAGCGTTCGCAGTTGCGGCTTGATCACCCACTCGTGCAGGTCCTTGAGATCGATCGGACTCATGGGACCGGAGAGCGTGTACTGGTACAGCTCGCCAAAGGCCGTGGCCGGTAACCCGAGAATCGGCTGAATCCCCTGCGGCAGCGATGACGCGGTTTGCTGCAGCCGTTCGCTCACCAACTGGCGCGCGAAATACATCGCCACGGAATCGTCGAAAACCACCGTGACCATCGAGAGGCCGAGCTTCGAAAGCGAACGTACCTCTTCTTTGTTCGGCAAACCGAGCATCGCCCGCTCAATCGGATATGTCACCAGCTGTTCCACTTCCGTCGGCGGCAAAGAAGGCGCCTCCGTCACCACTACCACCTGGTTGTTCGTCAGGTCCGGAAACGCCTCGACCGGAATCGTGTAAAGCGCGTATCCGCCGGCGCCCAGTAAAACCAGCGTGGCGGTCAGCACCAGCCAGCGATATTGCAAGGTGAGATCAATAATGCGATTCAGCATGGCCGGCCTACTCGCTCTCCAGCGTCGATTTCAGCAGTTGGGATTTCAATACGAAGCTGCCGCGCACCACAACTCGTTCTCCTGCCTGGAGTCCATCCAGGATGGGCGTCTTGCCATCGGCCGTATCTCCGGCCCGCACTGCGCGCACCTGATAGCGGCCGGCTCCATTCTGAACGAATACCACCTGCTGATCCCCCACCTGCTGGACCGCGTCCGAGGCCACCAGAATGGTGGTCTTCCGGCCGCCCACGGGAATCTCCGCATTCGCCAGCATTTCGGGACGAAACCGGTTTTCCCGGTTGTCCAACTCGATGCGCACTTCCATCACGCGCGTCACGGGGTCCAGTTGCTGGCCGAGATTGGTGATTTTACCCGGAAACCGC
>CAYTJD010000035.1:0-36736 GCA_964438005.1 uncultured Solibacteraceae bacterium
CGTGTTGCCTCGCGAGCTACTGATTTCCGCTTTCGGGAGCGCAGGCGTTGATCTGACACCCTCGTTTCCCCCTGGCGCGAGTCCACCGCCACAAGCCGCGAAAGCTACCGCCGATGAACAGAATACTCATGGCTGAGATTCAACGTTAACACGCGCGTGCGGAAGGCGCGGCGCGCCTCAATACTTGGACCCGTGCGTACGATTGACGCCGGGCCGTCTCTAGGGAGGGATCCCCATCCATGCGAGGACCTTGCCCACGGAGTCGAACGAGGCAGCGGTGCTTTGATATTGGTCCGGCGCTTCGATAAGGAAATTGTCGTAATATCCCGTGATCCCGGTCGCGGCGTTGACCAAGATTCCCAACAACCCGAGCGTCACGACTATGCCGTAGATCCATTGGGTGGAACGGAGTTGGCCTCCGGCGCATAGTCCAGGAATGACAAGGAACGACGCCAGCAACAGGACCGTCGCGAAATCGGCCTGATACCGCATGGTCGCGCCGACCAAGGCATCGGCGCCAATCCAGGCAGCGCCTAATACCGCCAGCGTGCCGGTACACACTGTCCAATCCCGGCGCCGGCAGGGGTCGATTCTCTTCCATGCCACGACCGCTCCGGCCAATAGCAGAACCAGCGGCGCCAGCCAGAAGATCCCGGCGACCACCTCGATCCCCTTTGCCAGCGAGTCAGGTGGTGCTGAGGCGAGCTTGATAAATGGAAACGTCGAGTGCAGCCGGGGCGGCTCCAGAACGCTGTACCTGAGATCTTCCAACACCCGCGCCATACTCAGACGAAAAAATTGGAGTTTGCGCACGTTGACGGCGGCAAGCTGATAGTGATTTCCGAACTCAAAGGGCGAGTCGAAGCGCACATAGTTATAAAACAGCAACAGCGCCGACCCGACCACGAAGGGCACAGCGGCGGCCATCAAACAACGCAACCGGTGGCGGAAGGGTTGGTCGCCAAGGAGCAGCAGCCATACCAGCGCGCCGGCCGAAAAAACCAAATGAGGCCGAGATCCGAATGCGGCAGCGAAGGACGCTCCCGCCAGCGCGGCGAGCGCGATCGACCCCGATCGTGCCCAAGACGCGCGGGCGAGCGCGTAAAGCCCCAGGAGGACAAAGAACTGGCCGGCCGCGATCGCGGTTTCGTAGACGGCCGGGCGCCGAAGCAGATATGGAAATGAGTTGGAGCATCCCAGGCAAACACACAGGAAATAGAAGAGCCACCGAGGCGAATCGGGCCAGAAACGGGAGATCAAGAACCTCAAGAAAAAGGCCGCAACCAGAAAGGCGCTGGCGGCAAATAGCCACGTACCCACCCGATCGGGCAATGGCTCGTTGGCAAAGAGGGCATACGGCAAATAGAGAAACAAAGCGGGAGTGGGGCCGAAATAGTAATAGTAGCGGCCTTTGTACAAACTTGCATCATGAAGCCGATAGGGCGCGTTCTGCTGCGGGTCGTAAGGATCTTTCAAGGCCAGCAATTGCGGAGCAGGCGCCTGCCGGAGATAAGTGTGATGGTTATAGAAAGCGTCGGCCAGCAAGGTATAGGGACCATATTCACGAATGGGTCCAGGCGCCGGGTGAATCGTCCAGTAATAGTAGCGGGCGAAGATTAAAATAAGACCGCACAGCGCCCACCAGCGCCACCCGGGGAAACGGATGCCGGCCACGCCGGGTTCCAGCACAGCCGGAGTCAGGGCATGGCGGCGATCGCCCGCCTGCCGTGTTGCGTCACGGGCTACTGGTTTCCGCTTTCGCGAGCGCATGCGATAATTTGCCACCCTCGTTTCCCTCTGGCGCGATGCCACCGCAACAAACGCCGAAAACTGGATAACACCAACTCCTCGGTCCGCGAAAGACTGTCCACGACCTGCACTTTCGCCCGGTCCACAAGGCTGGCTCCCCGTGCGAGCACCGCCAGCCGGTAGAGGTTAAAGAACGGGAAGCCGGCGCCGGCCGCGAACTCGACTTCGAACCCCGCCTGACTCAGGAGGAGGCTCAAGGCCTCCGGAGTATAATGCTGCCGGTGCCCGATGTGACGGTCGAACGCCGATATCGGTCCCCCCGGCACTGTCACGATGAGCAGGCACCCAGCCGCCAGAAAAACGCGCGAGTTTCGAAGCAAAGCGGCCGGCTCGTCCAGATGTTCGAGCACTTCGGAGCATACGGCCACTTGCGCCCAGCGCCTGTGCTCGCGGAGCGGTTCAGTGGTTTGCAGCAGATTATATTGCAGGAACCGTGCTGAAGGCGCCTTACGGCGAGCCATTTCGACTCCGGTTGCGCTCAGTTCGACCCCCAGGATCTCAGCACCTGGTAAGCGAGCCTGAAGATCCGCGGCGAGGTCGCCCTGCCCGCTGCCGATGTCGAGGATACGAGAAGCTTGCGGCGCGCCCCGCCAAATTAACTCCCAGATGAGATCCCGCCGAAAGGCCTGTGCCGGGTTGAAGTTTGCCGAAGACGCGTATTGAAGCCAATGGGCCTCCCAATCGTCGGATGTACCTGTCGAGAGAGGACTTCCTGTCTTGGGCGTCATGACTCCACCCGGCAGGCGGCGAAGACGTTCAATCCGAATTTATGCGAAAAGCACCGGATTTGATGAGGCGCGAAGCCGGCGCGGACCAGCAACGGCCACAGGTCGCTTACGTCGTAATACATCTTGTGATCGTCAATCTCCAAGGCCGGACTCAGGCCCAAACGAAAGGCCGAGAGTTCCAGAAATCGTTTCCCTTTCCAGGAAGGAACGTTGATCAGCGCGATTCCACCGGGGGCCAGAATGCGCCGGATGTGCCGCAAACAATCCAGGGGCTCCCAGACGTGCTCCAACACGGACGTGCAAAGAACCAGGCCCATGCGGCTGTCCGGCAATTGCTCCAAGACGGCGGGCAGGTGCCCCTCTATCGGACGGACATTGGCGCGCTGCTTCAATTCCGGCGCCAAGGCGACGTCAATCAAGAACGCCTCGCGCACCGCGGCAAGGTGCGGGCTGGCCAACCGGGCGCGGTATCCGCAGCCGATGTCCGCGATGCACAAGCCCTGCAGATCGGGAACAAAGCGGCGGATCTGGCGGCCAGAAAGCCACACACCCAAGCGGTCCACAACCGTTGGCCCACGGTCCTGCTCGTACGCGGTGCGCCGGTTATTGGTGACCTTGGGCTCTAGTGACATAATTCGCGAGAGCGCGTAACACCAGCAGGAACGTGAAGGTCGTGAAGCCGGTGATCACGAAGTACATCCCGGTAATGGCGATATGCTTGGCGGGGTCCAGGGCTGATGACAGCTTCAAGCCGCGATGAACATAGTCGCTTACCAGAGGGACCATCATCCCCAACCCGGCCGCGAAAAAGGCGCCGGCGAAGAAGCAGGTCCGGTTGTAGGGAAAGCGCGCGGTCCAGCGGGCTGCGTCCTGACCGGTTCGGTCATAAAGGACTCGGGCGAGACATCCGAGATAAAAGCTCTGGAGACCGAGGACCGCGAGAGTCAGGCCGAGCAGACTCCAATAGATGGAAATGGTCACGTAGCCCAGATTAACCGGACCCCAGCTCGCCGCCAGCACCATCGCGCTGCCCAACCCGAACAGAAGGGCGCCTGGGCGGAAGAGGAAGAAATCCGCACCGTTTTCGAACATAGCTTGCAGGTTGATCCAAGCCGCTTTCCATGGAGACAACCAGCCGGCGCGCCTGTGGTGACTCAGGCGGCCCTCCCGATCTCTCAAAAAGCGCACCGGGACTTCCGAAGTGCGCAGCCGCATCCGGACCGACTTCAGGACCATTTCCGAAGCGTATTCCCAGGACTGAGAAGCCAGGCCCATCCGGCGCAGAGCGTCGGCGGTAATTCCGCGCATCCCGCAATGGATGTCGGAAAAGCGCGTGCCGTAGATGAGGTTAAGCAGCCAGGTAGTCACGGGAGTGCCCAAATACCGGTGCAGGCCCGGCATGGACTTTGGTTCGATGTAGCCGCGGAAACGCGAGCCCATGACGTACTCGTCGCCGGTGCGAAAGCGATCGATAAAAGGCCGCAATTCGCGAAAGTCGTAGGTACAATCTGCATCACCCATCAAGACATAGCGGCCGCGGATATACGGAATCGCATCAATGTAGGCCCGGCCCAACCCGCGCTTCGGGACTTGTAAGACGCGGGCTCCGTGCTCGAGAGCGATTTGCCCGGTACGGTCCTCGGAGCTGTCGACAATCAGGATTTCGCCGGGCACGCCCGAGCGCTGCAGGCCCTCTCTGCACCAATCCACGAACTCACCGATGGTCAACTCTTCATTCATGGCCGGAATCACGATGGAGATTTCCGGGGCGGACACGTCCTGAGCCGGCCGCAACAGGCATGCCCCGCGGTTTTGGACGTCCTCGGCTCGAACGCTTGAGGTGGACCCACTCACGATACCGGCACCCCCTGGAGAATTTCGCGAATCGATCGGGCCATCGCTTCCCGCGAACCCATGCTGGGCTGCCATCCGAGCGCGCGAATCCGTTCGCAATTCAGCCGCACCACCGGAACGTCCCCTTTCCACCCGCGATCGCCGCCGGTATAACAAAGCTTAACGGACTCCGGGCGGATCCCAATCAATTCGATGGCCAACCAGGCAATCTCGGTCACCGTAACCGCGTCGCCCGTGCCCACATTGAATGCGCGGTACGCGGCGGGTTCCCGATAATGAGCGATCCGCACTGCTTCCACGATGTCCAGCACGTGAACGTAAGATTTGCTCTGAGTGCCGTCGCCCAGGATGCGAAGCTGGGTGGGATCCTTGCGCAAGCGATTCGCGAAATCAAGTCCGACGCCATGTGTCTGCCGGGGGCCAACCACGTTGGCAAATCGAAATGCTCGCGCCCGCAAGCCGAACATGTGGCAATAGGACGCGATCAACGCCTCGCCTGCCAATTTGCTGGCGCCGTAGGTCGAAATGGGGACGAGCGGACCAAAATCCTCGTTGACTTCCAAAGCCCCGAGGTCTCCGTAAACGCCGCTGCCGGAAGGGTAGAGAAGGTTCTTGACTCGCGCCTGGCGTATCGCCTCGACTACATTGAAAGTCAGGTGAGTTCCTTGCCAAAAATCGATGGCGGGATCCTCCATGGCTTTCGCGATATCCGGATTGGACGCCAGATGGATGACCAAATCCTGGCCTTCAAGCGCGGCTCGTAACGCCTCCAGGTCGCCAACGTCTCCGCGGACCACACGCAGGCGTCCATCGCCGGCGTGCGCCGCCAAGTGCTCTTCCCGTCCCGAAGAAAAATTATCGAACACAGTGAGGGATTCCAGTTGCGAGCTGGCTAACAGCGAGTCAACAAAATGGCTCCCAATGAAACCCGCTCCGCCGATTACAGCGACGCTTCTTTCCTTCCACCGAGAATCCATGGCCAGACTCAAATGATTTCCAGTTTACCAGCCCCCTAAGACGTCTCTGAGGATCCTGGCAGGCGCGGCAGACGCGCCGCGCTGCCGGCTGGTGGCGCCAATCGGGTGCTCGCGCCGGAAAGAACGGGGCCAGCCGGGGCTCGTGGCGGTGACCGAGCGCCGAGCGAGGACGTGCTACAAGAGTTGATATCGTGTTGACAACAGAGACCGGCGCGGGCCGGGCGAAGCGGGGCCGGCTGGGTCGCTGGTTTGCCTTCCTCTACGTCGGCTTTACCGTCTTGCTGAGCCTGCCGATCCTTTTGCCCAGCTATCCGCCGCTGGTGGACTATCCAAACAACCTCAGCCGCGTGGACATTCTCTCTCGCTATGGCGCGGTGGAGCAGTTTCAGAAGATCTACGCCATTCAGCGCGAACCGATCGCGAATCTCGCGATCGATCTGGTTGTCCCGCCGCTCGCCCGGAGGATCGGAATTTTCCCGGCCGGGAAGGTTTTTCTGCTGCTGGCGCTAGCGGTTTATGCCACCGGATGTTATCTGCTGTGCGGGCTGTCACAAGGCCGGACGCCCTGGGTCGCGCTGCTGTTGCTCTGCTTCTTCTTCAATACCGCGGTGACTAACGGGTTCATGAATTACATTGCGGGAGTTGCGATATTTCTGGTCGCATTCGCCTGTTGGCTCCGGTGGAGCCGCCGGTGGACTGCACCGCGGGCTGCCGGGTTCGCCTTGCTGGCGTTGTGCTGCTACTTCGCCCACTTGTCTTCGATTGGGATGCTCGGCATTTCGGTATTTGCCGTGTGGCTTTGGGAAATCCGAGAAGGAAGGCCGGACGTGAGATCGATTCTGTTCCCGGCGGCCGGGTTTGTCGTGCCGGCCGCGCTGTTCCTGATTTTCATGCGCGGGCCGGGGAGGATCGGCAGCGTGGGATGGAATTCGCTAGCGGGCAAGCTCATGGATATTCCCGTGGTGGTGCGGACGTATAACCTGCCGGCGGATATGCTGCTGTTGGCGGCCGCGGCAATCTGCGTTTTGCTCTGCGTGCGACTGGCATCAGGCGTGACCGTTCATACGCCGACTCTGATCGCCGGGCTGGCGTTGTGGCTGTGCTTTGTCGTGTCTCCGAAAGATCTGTTCACGTCAAACGCGGTCGACTTCCGGTTCGTGTGGCCGGCTTGCGTGCTGAGCGCGGCGGCCTTTCGGCCGCGCGTTCCCACCCGAGGTGCGGCGGCGTGTCTGGCCATTGTCGTTGCTCTATGGAGCGCCCGCGCTGCCGCCATGGCAGTGGCCTGGGTAGACATGGGCAGCCGAGTGGCGCAAATGATTCGCGTTTTGGACAACCTCCCCCGCGGAGCGAGGCTATATCCGGTAACGTTCGCCGCGCCGGACTTCGACACAGCGAAACGGGACTGGGTCTTTCGGCATGTGGCTTGCTATGCCGCGATAACGCGAGATGCCTTCGTGCCATCGATTACCGCGGAAGCGGCGCAACAGCCATTGGTGGCGAAAGCTGGAATCCGCTACGTGCCTGGAGACTTGGCAAGCGCGGAATCCTGGCGCGGCTATGACTACGTGTGGTCCTATAAAGCGACTCCGGAGGTACTGTCCGAATTGGAGAGCGTCGCCACGCGTGTGGGGGGCGTCGCGGACAGCGGCTTGTGGCGGCTGGAGGGGCGCGGGCAGGCACGCCAGCTGAGTCCCGGCGGTGATCCCCTGCCGGCCGCACCGACGAAATAGTCCGGCTGACACGCGTTATGATGGTCGGGCTAAATGTCTCCCGGCGTTTCCCACAGAAGTGCCGCTGTCGCCGGCTTGAGTTGCGCGCTACTGGCACTCACTTGGCAATTCCTTACGGTCCGATACAACTACCACAACGACTGGTCAGGCTTGTTTTGCACAGGGGAACATGCGGCCCTGCCTGAGATGGTCGCGGCCGAGCACCCGTATCGATTTGCAGGGGCCGAAGGATGGGATGGGCAACTGTATCACGAGATCGCGCATGATCCTCTGATGGAGCGCGGCAGCGTGTCTTATATCGCAGGGGCGCGCTTGCGCTATCGCCGGATTCTGATTCCCGGTTTGGCTTACGTCCTTTCCGGCGGCCATGACGCGGGAGTGGATGTCGCATATCGCTTCGTGGTCATTCTCTTTTTCGCTCTCGGCGGATTCTGGCTTTCCTGGTTGTTGCAGGCGGCCGGAAGACGGCCGGCTTGGGGCCTGGTGTTTGTGCTGCTGCCCGCATCCATCGCGTCGCTGGATCGGGAAGCCGTCGACGTTGGCCTCCTGGCCTTCTGCTGCGCTTTTGCCGTCTACACGAGGGACGCCGGGAGTCCCAAGATCCTGTACACGGTGCTCTTACTCGCGGGATTAGTGAGAGAGACCGGCCTGCTTCTCACGGGCGCCTATTGCCTCTGGCTGCTATTCGAGCGCGATTTCCGAAAGTCGGCGCTCTTTGCCACGGCCGCCGTGCCAGCCTTGGTCTGGTATTGGTTTGTTTCCAGCCGGACTCCACCGAATTCGGAGTATGGCTCGATCGCGATCCCTTTCTCGGGCGTGTTACACCGTCTGACTCACCGCATGACATACTTCGGCAATCCGCTCAAGGTGACGCTCATTCAAAGCATGGATTTCCTGGCCGCGGCCGGAGTCCTGGCCGCTCTAACCTGGGCTTTCCGGGTTGCCTGGCGGCGGCGTCTTGACCCGGTACGGGTCGCAATCGTTCTCTTTGTGCTCTTAGGCCTCCTGGCCTGGGAACCCGGCAACTGGCTCGAGGCGTTGGATTACGCCCGCATTCTGTCTCCGTTACTGCTGTTCGAAGCGCTGCTCTACCTGGATGGATCCGGCTTCGTGGCTTTGGCGCCACTGTGTATGGTCCTGCCGCGCTTCGGAATTCAGATGGGCGCCCAAGTGGCCGGCGTCTTGAAGGGTCTCGCCGGAGGCTAGCGCCGTCTCATGAGGCTACGTAGTCAGCAAGAACATTGGGAGCAACTCGCGGCTCAGGATCCTCTGTGGGCCATCTTAACTGATCCGCGGAAAAAAGACGGCGGGTGGAATCGCGAGGAGTTCTTCGCTTCCGGACGCGTCGAAGCAGCCGCGTTATTGCAAACTCTGAATGCTTTGGGGCGCCCGTTGCGGCGCGAGGCTGCGTTGGATTTCGGTTGCGGAGTCGGACGGCTGACGCAAGCGCTGGCGGAGACGTTCGATTGCGTCACGGGCGTTGACATTTCGGCAGGAATGATTCGGCTGGCGCGCGAGTACAACCGCGCTGGCGACCGTTGCCGATATGTAGTGAATACGCAAGATCATTTGCGGCAGTTCGGAGGTGATAGTTTTGACTTCGTGCACTCGCGGATCGTCCTGCAACACCTGCCGCCCCGGCATGCCCGCAAGTATATTCGCGAGTTTGTGCGCATCCTCCGCCCGGGCGGCCTGGCGCTGTTTCAAATGCCGTCCACGTCGCGGGCCCGCTTTGCTTTGGGCGCGCTCCTCAACCACGCTTACATGGTGATCAGACGGAGAGTCTTTCATGCCTCCAGTGTGATGGAGATGTATGGTGTGCGGCGGGAACTCGTACTGGAAGATGTCAGGCGCAGCGGAGGCATCGTGCTCGAGGTACGAAGCGACGACAGTGCAGGCCCGGAATGGCACGGCTTTTTTTACGCCGTCACGAAATAACAGCGACGCCTGACTACGAACGCTCCATAAACCCTGACTCTGGTATGGTCAGAAGTGATGGGTAGCCACTCTTCTCACGGGCGCAATCACCGCAGATATGTGCGAGTACGACGGGTGGACGAGTGCGAGACCCTGCACGATCTGTTTACGCACTGCCTGCCGGCGTTCGGCGGCGCGTATCTGCGCCGCATCTATCAGATTCTGGACCGGGCGATCGGGACGGGATGCCCGCTGACGCTGGCCATTTCTGGCCCGGTCACTGTGTCCGGACAGCATCACACGTGGCTGCTGCCACTGCTGGAAACCGGATGGGTTGCGTATCTAAGTACGACGGATGCCGTCTGCTATCACGACGGCCACCGCAGCCTTGACGCGTATAAGTCGGGTCCGATTCACGAAGTTCCGATTTTCACCGACGACGCCGCGCTGCGGGCGGAGGGGACGATCCGCGTAACGGATATGGCCTTCGACGAGAATGTGCTTCTCGACCAGGATCGTTTCTTGACCGCGGTTCTGTCGCGGCCGGAATTCCAACGGAAGATGACCGGTACCGAGCTTCGCTTTCTGCTCGGGAAATATTATGCGGCCCAAGAGCAGCAAAACGGCGTGGACGCCGGCCTGCTGTCCACTTGCCGTCGTCTGGCAATTCCGGTGTTTGTGGGCGCGCCGGCGGACGGCAGCGTGTTTCTCAACTCCATGAAGCTGTGGGCCATGCGGAAAGCGGGCCTGATTCCGGAGTATGGGTTCGACCTTGATCTGCACGGCGAAGTGTTCGAGGCTTGCGCATACCACCGGTGGGGTTTGTTCGAGCACCCGTCACACGCCATCGGCACCGTGATCTTGGGTGGCGGCGTGCCGAAAAATTACAACCTGCAGCCGGAGCCTGCGCTCGGGCAGGTACTGGGGCTGCCCGATGTGCGCGGCTATCAGTTTGATGTCCAGATTGTGACGGCGCCGGTCACCGACGGTTCGCTCTCTTCGTGCCCGCCGGCCGAAGCCGTGACGTGGGGCAAGGTGGACAAAGACGTGTATCTGCAGACCACCGAGTCGATGCAGGCGGACTACTCGACGGTGATGCCGTTCCTGGTAAAGGCGCTATTGGACAACCGCCGCCGGTATGAGCGGATGGCCGCGGAAGAAGGAGAGGCGGCGGTCTTCGCGCGCGATCCGAAGGCGCGCGGTTATCTCCGGCCGCGGGACGGCTACCGCCTGTTCGACCACCGGGACCGCTTGTGCGAGCAGTTGACCGAGGATGTCAACAAGAACGCCGCGTGGCTGCATGAGAGCCTGGCTTACCCGCTGGCCCCGAGCAAGACGTGAGAGGCTTTCACCGGCAGACTGTGAGCTGGTAGAAATATTGCGGGGCGGGAATGCCGGCGACGATTCTCATCGCGGCGCGTTCCCAGGCCGGGTATGGTTCGTAAAATGTTTCGGAGCTGGCACGGCCTCGGCACGCCTCGGTGGCCAGGGCCGTGAGAAAGCCGCCCGGGGAAACGTCGCGCGTATTGCGAATAATCCAAATCGTGCCGGCGCCCGCGGCGCTGGTGGCCTTTCTGACCGGAACAGCACTTCCGGCATGGAGCGGAACGAGCTTCAGTCCGTTCCCCAGGTAATAGCGAATAGCTTCGGAGTCCGCATTGGACGCGTCCGCGAGAACCACGTCGCGCGGTGATGCCTCGGACCGAACTCGGTTCGCAATCTCGCGCACGGGGGCCACGTAACCCAGGTTGACAAAATTCTCGCGGCGAAAATAGAAGAACGTCGAGGAAGTACAGGCCAGCAGGATGGCGGCGGTTAACACAGATCGCACGGGAGTGCGGAAACGCAGCAGCCCGATGGTGAGGGCGAGGATCAGAAGCGGCAACAACCAGAGGAGGCGCGCGGCGACAAACGGCCAAGCCACCCAGCGCACGGCGCCGATGTAGCCGGCAATTGCGGCGGCGGCCACCATCGGCACAGGAGAGGGCCCGGGCGCGCGAACCCGCCAACCACGCCAGGCGATCCAGAGGATTGCCGGAACCAGCAGGAGCACAACCGGCGCGAAGGATTCCCCAATCGACAACGAGGTGATCGCGAAGCCGAGTTTCAGCGCTTGCTCCAGCAGGGGACTCGGCGTCAGATCGTACCCGGCGGCGTGCCGCCAACTGTCGAACGAACCCGCCAGTGTTGGAATCCAGGGAGCGTAGGCGGCGAGTGTTGCCGCCACAAATACCGTCATGCGGATCAGACCGACCCGCCGCGCCGCTGTCAACACGAAGCCGGCCAGAATCGCCAGGCCGGGCAGGTAGTGCGTATAGAGGAGAAGAACCAGCGTAGCCCAGGCGGGCAGGGCCCGCGCCAGGACCGCGCGCGGATTCTCTGCCCAGCGCCACAACAGAAAGAGGGCAGCTATTGCGAGGGCAGTCTGCATCGAGTAAGAGCGCGCCATACGCCCGTACAACAACAGGCACGGCGAGAACACAAACAACACCAGCGCCAGACCGCGGTGGGCGGGCCTCCAACCTCTCAGCCAGAATTGGTCCAACAGAACCGTCGAGAGCAATGCCATGACCGCGGAAAACGCGCGCAAGGCCGCGATGCCGGTCCAGGGAAGTGGAATTCGCAGCCACCCGTGCAGGAGAAAGAAGTACAACGGAGGGTGGATATCGTGTTGGAGAATCGGCACGATCTCGCGCAACGACCGGGTCACCACATTCTGAGTGAATATCTCGTCGCCCCAAGCGTCGAGAAGGTCCAGATGAGAAAAGAGCAGAAGACCTTGAGCGAATAGGGCGAGGAGCAGAAGAGGATTGAAGCGAATCCGGTGCGCGGCGCCGTCCACGTTGCAGTCTAGCGCAAGGGTCCAAATTCTCGCAAGCATTCGCGTCATGAGCGAGAGCCCGGTTCCGGCCTCCGCTTGACCAGCGGCGTTTGAATACCTATCCTCTTTTGGAGGAGATCGTGATGCCTTATCGTGTGCAGAAGTCTTGGAGAGCCGCCCTGCTGGCCGGCGGGTTGGCGGCGGGATTCGCGAGCGTCGTGTGGTCGCAGTACACCATGACCGTCAACAAAGACCGGTTGCTGAACGCGCAGAACGAGCCGCAAAACTGGCTGATGGAGAACGGCGATTACGGGTCGATGCGCTACTCAAAGCTTTCTCAGATCAACCGGGACAACGTAAAGAACCTGCGGATGGTCTGGGCGCTGGCGCTGGGCGGGATGCAGGACGTCGGGCAGAACGGCCCCGAAAACGAGCTGAATCCGCTGATTGACAACGGCTTCATGTACACTTCCGACGGCTGGGGCACAATTTACAAAATCGACGCGCGCGATCCGTACCAGGGAAAGTTCGTCTGGGTCACCGACCCTGGCGTGAAGCACCAGGGCAACACGTCGCGCTCACGCGGCGTGGCCTTATGGGAAGACCTGGTGATCGCCAATCTTCCCGACGGCCGGGTGATCGCGGCCAGGCGCGACACAGGCGAAATCGTCTGGGACAAGATGATGGCGACGACCAATGAGTTCGGCAATAAGGAGTTTTTTGATACGGCGCCGCTCACAGCCGAAGACAAGGTCCTCATCGCCAACGGAGCAGGAGACGCCGGAACGCGGGGGTGGGTCGCGGCCCTGGAAGCCAGAACGGGCAAGGAACTCTGGCGGTGGTATGTCATTCCGAAGCCCGGCGATCCCGGTAGCGAGACGTGGAAGGATAAGAACAACGCCTGGAAAACCGGCGGCGGCGGCATCTGGCAGACCGGCTCCTACGATGCCGCCACCAAGCTCACCATTTGGGGCACCGGAAACCCGGTGCCGCAATACGATCCGCAGTCGCGTCCCGGCGACAACCTCTATACCGATTCCGTCATCGCCCTCAATATCGACACCGGCAAACTGGCCTGGTATTACCAATACACCCCCAACGATTCGTGGGACTATGACGAGATTGGCGTCCACATGCTCTACGACGAAATGATCGGCGGCCGGGCGCGCAAGGTGGTCGGCCACTTCGGACGCAACGGCTTTTACTACTCCCTGGACCGCACCAGTGGACGGTTCATCAAAGGATCTCAGTACGTGAACGACCTGAACTGGACCAAGGGCCTCGATCCGGAGACCGGCAAGCCGGTCGAATACAATCCCAAGCTGGATGTGCAAACCTACAATCCGGTGGCGCGGGCCCTGCGCGGTGACCCGGAGAAGCGCACCTGCCCGACGTGGCACGGCGGCGTTGCCCACCAGCCCACTGCCTACAACCCGGTCAAGCACATCGCCTACGGCGTAGGCGTCGAAGGCTGCTTCTCATCCAACGGCGTAGAGGCGAAGTTCCTTTCGGCAAACGGCGGGATCGACCGGAAAAACAGCGGAAAACGCACCTCTAACAGCGACCTCTACTATGGCTCGATCACGGCCTTCGACACGATCAACCATAAGGTCGTCGCGAAAGCTGTGACGGACATCGAAATTCGCTCGGGCGCTACGGTCACGGCAGGGGGCCTGGTGTTCACGGCGCTGCAGGACGGTTGGGTGGTGGCATATAACGATGAGACACTCGAAGAGCTGTGGCGCTTTAACGTAGGCACGGCGCTGAAGGGCGCGCCGGTGACATATGCGATCGGACCCAAGCAGTATTTGGCAGTGCAAGCCAGCGGCCGGCACCTGCATCCCGTGAAGTACGACAACTTGCAGGATTCCAGCTACCTGTTCGTGTTCGCGCTGAACTGAGAAGACGGTGTGGCCGGGGGCCTGGGCGTACGTCGCAGACGGGAGACCGGGGGCAGACCAACCTTGTTCTCAACGGTTCCCTTCCAGTACTTCCAATTGCCTGGATCGTCGCGAATCATCAGGGCAGCCAAGCGCTTCTGGAATGCGCAATCGTAGATTCGGCTGATCGCTTCCGAGATATTGTCCTTCGGCAGCAGGTGAAACTTCCTCGCGTATACGCGAAAGGTATGAATCTGAAACTGCAGGCACCCGTAATAGAGCTGCCCATCGCGCCGGTGAACCAGCCGGGGCCGATTGTCCGATTCCGCAGAGGCCAATCTACTGAGCCACGCGTCAAGTTCGGCCGACCCCGGTGCATCGGCCTTACGCCTTGGCGCTCGCAATGACTCGGGGGCAGCCGATGGAGCTTCCTCGGCATACTCACATGTGAACAATGCGGTTGCGAGGGCAATCCATCCGCCCCACAGCCTCGTCCGTGCCTGGAGGACCACGCGCCGTCGGACTGGGTTTGGCTGTGCGGGCGGATGCATCTCTGCCTTTCTGCAAGAAAGCGTTGGCCCGGCTCAAATGCGGTCTAGTTTAGAGACTGCTTCCGGCGATCACCAGCTTCTTTTTTGGAGTGTGGCATGTCCACTGTCCGTAGTGCCTTCACCGTAGTCCCTTTGGTTGGAGGACAGCAACCTCCCCGATTCCGTCTTCGCAAAATTTTCTTACCTGCAACAAAACAAAGCCCGATCTGCACCTGTCTGCCCTTCTCTCACCCTCTTCCGGCCGCCCCCGCGCGAGACAATGAGGTCAGGAGGTAACGTTGGGAAAGTCGCGACAAGAGCCTGGTTCCGATTGGATCCAATCGGAACTTCGATGCTAAGTTCTTTCATCTCAACAAACCCGTTCGCATTTCCGATTGGATCCACTCGCGCATTGCGTCCACGAGACGGGTCCGGTAGAATCAACGCCGTGCAATACCGCCCCGTGGTTGCATTTCTATGTTGCGCCGGCCTGGCTCTGCCGCTCGTGGCTCAATCGAATCCACCGGCACGGCAGGTGGAGTGGCCCTACTATGGCGCGGACCCGGGCAATAGCAAGTATTCGCCGTTGACCGACATCGATGCAGGCAACGTGGGCCGCCTGCAGGTGGCCTGGCAGTGGAAGCATTGGGAGACTCCTCTCGAAAAGTACGGCACCACGCCGGGGTTCTTTGAGAACACGCCGCTGATGATTGACGGTGTTCTGTACATCACCACGCCCTACAACAGCATCGCGGCGGTGGATGCAGAGACCGGAAAGGATCTCTGGCGGTTTGACGGCGAAGCCTATACGTTGGGCCAGATCTTGTCCGGCAGCGGATGGAAGTTGCGCGGTACGGCGGTGTGGCGCGACGGCGGCAAGCTGCGGCTGTTTCTCAACAGCAGACATCGCCTGTTTTCACTGGACGCGCAGACCGGCAAGCCAGTCGCCTCGTTCGGCGATAACGGCGCGGTTTCCCTCACCGGCCTGCCGCGCATGTCCGACATCAAACACGTGACGCAGAGTTCGCCGCCGGTCGTATACAAGAATTTGGTGATTGTCGGCAGCCAGGTGCCGGACCGCGTGCAACTGCCGGATCCGGTGGGGTACGTGCAAGCCATCGACGCGCGCACGGGAAAGCGGGTCTGGAGCTTTTCCGTGATTCCTCAAGCGGCGAAAGACCCGGGCGCCAATACGTGGGAAAACGAAAGTTGGCGCACCAGCGGCCATGGCAACGTCTGGGCGCCGATGGCGTTGGATGAGGCGCGCGGCCTTCTCTTCGTGCCCACATCGACACCTGCAAGTGATTACTACGGAGGCCAGCGTCACGGGGCGAACCTGTTTGCGGAGTCTCTCGTCTGTCTGGAGGCCGCGACCGGCAAGATCAAGTGGTATTTCCAGACTGTGCATCACGGCCTTTGGGATTGGGATAATCCGGCGCCTCCCAATTTGGTGACGATCACGGTGGATGGGCGGCGCATCGAGGCGGTGGCGCAGGTGACCAAGCAAGGCTTCACTTTCGTCTTCGATCGCCTCACCGGCAAGCCCGTCTGGCCGATCGTCGAGCGCCCCGTGCCGGCGAATTCCGACGTTCCGGGCGAACAACCCTACCCCACGCAACCATTCCCGACGCTGCCGCCGCCGTTCGTGGGGCAGGGAGTCACGCTCGAGGACGCCAACAATCTGACGCCGGAAATCCAGGCGTTGGCGCGCGCGGAGATGGCGAAGTATCGGATTGGTCCGATCTTTACCCCGCCATCGCTCCGCGGTACGCTGCAGCGTCCGTCACAAGCGGGAGGCGCCAACTGGGGTGGCGCGGCGTTTGACCCCGAGACCGCATATCTCTTCGTGCGCGCGGCCAACTCGGTCGGTTTGAACCGCCTGGCGAAGAACGACGGATCCGATCCTCTGGTGGCGGTCGAATACTCGAATGTTTTCGTGCGCGACGGCGAATCGATCAACTTGCCCGGAGGCCTGCCTCTGCTCGCGCCGCCTTATGCGGTGCTGACGGCCATCGACTTGAATCGAGGAGCCATCGCCTGGAAGGCGCCTCTGGGCGAGGGTAGCGCCGCGATTCGCAACCATCCGCTGTTGCAGGGAGAAGCTCTGCCGGAACGCCTGGGCTCTCCCAATAGCCGCGGCGGCGCCATGGTCACACGCAGCGGGCTGGTATTCATCGGGGGCGGCGATGGATATCTGTACGCTTTCGATAAGAAGACCGGTAAGGAACTTTGGCGCGGCAAGATTCCATTTGAGAACGCTGCGGTGCCGATGACCTACCGCACGCGCTCCGGCCGCCAGTATATCGTGGTCGCCACCGGGACCGGCGCCGACAACGCGCTCGTTGCCTTCACACTGGGCGGATAGGATTGGAGAGAACCGTGCAGATTCTGAAACTCTTCGGCATCGCGACAGTAGCCGTCCTCGGTCCATGGCCGAAAACGGCAATCGCACAAAACCTGGCAGCGGTTCCTGATCATCCAACGGTCACTGTGCAAGGGCAGACCTATTCGCCGCGCTCAATCCTGGCGCGCAACATGGGAACACCGGAGGATCAAACTACCGCGTTCCCTCCGCACAAGATCATTGGCAACCTCTACTATGTGGGCACGCGCACTCTCAGTTCGTTTCTGGTAGCGACGCCCGAAGGCAACATCCTCATCGACAGTACCTATGAACGCAATGTGCCGGTGATTCGGAAGTCCGTCGAGCAGCTCGGCTTCAAGTTCTCCGATGTCAAGATCCTGCTCGGCAGCCACGCGCATGGCGATCATCAGGAAGGCGACGCGATGGTCAAGGAGTTGACCGGCGCGCAAGTGATGGCGATGGCCGAAGACGCGCCGGCCCTTGAGGCAATGAAGCCGGGCGGCAAGCCTCATCCGATCGACAGGGTTCTGCACGATGGCGACACGGTCAGTCTGGGCGGCACGACGTTGGCCGCTCACCTGACACCCGGTCACACGCGCGGGTGCACCACGTGGACCATGAAAGCGCAGGAAGGCGGGAAGACCTACGACGTGATGATCAATTGCAGCTTGCGGGCCCCGGCCGAATTGACGCCCGCGATCATCGACGAATTCAACCGCTCCTTCAAGATTGTGCGTGCGCTCCCCTGCGACGTCCAACTGGGAGATCATCCCGCGCAGTACGACCTTCAGGGGAAGTATGCGCGGCGGCGCGAGGGTGCGCCGAACCCGTTCATCGATCGCGCCAGTTGCACGCGTGAGACCGACATTGAAGAAGCGCTGTTCCGCGCGATGCTCCCCGAACCACCGAAGAAGTGAGGCAGCCGCCCGACAACCCCGATCCACCACCGGGGCTGTCCCGGCTGCCCACCCGCGCTGACAACCACACTGACAGGCACGACAGGCGACAGGCGCTTGACACCGTTCCCCGCCTGCCATAAACTTCCCCCCAAGTATTCGTTGGCAATGGCGGGGGGAATCGCCACAACCCGTCGGGCCATCGGGGATTAGGCCGGTTTTCACTCATCGGACGGCTCCGTCGAGCAGCCTAGCGGGGTGACCATGGATTTCAGAAAACGTAAGTTTCAATGGATCATTTGTGCGTGCGCCACCGGGATGTTTCTTACCGGCGCTCCCCTATGCGCCCAGACCGATACCGGGCGTATTCTGGGCAGCGTCTTCGATCAGACTCAATCCGTGGTCGTCGGAGCGGCCGTAACGATTACGGACGTGCAGAGAGACATTGCGCGGAGCCTGGTCACCAACGGGTCGGGCGAATATCTCGCACCCAACCTGCAGCCCGGCGTCTATCTGGTGCGAGTCGCCGCACCGGGTTTTCGGAGCGTCGAGCGACGCAACATCGAATTGGAAGTCGCCAAGGACCTGCGCCTCGATTTTGAGCTCCAACCGGGCGACACGCAGCAAACCGTGACCGTCACCGAAGAAGCCCCGCTGGTGGATTCGACCAGCGCGGTGCTGGGTGGAACGCTCACCAATCAAACCATCAATGAAATGCCCTTGAATGGGCGCAATTTCATGAACCTCCTGCAACTGCGGCCGGGCGTCATGATTATGCCGGGCGGCGGCAAGTGGAGTCAGACCACCAACGGCCTGCGCGTCGATCACAACGTCTACATCGTGGACGGCATCGACAGCATCGAGGGATTTTCGGCGTTGAGCGTGGTCAACGGGAACAGTTTCTCAGGTGATACTTCGTCGTCTTTGCCGATCGACGCCATCCAGGAGTTCAATACCCAGCAGAACCCCAAGGCGGAGTACGGCTGGAAGCCTGGCGCCATCGTCAATATCGGCGTCAAATCGGGGACCAACGAGCGCCACGGCACGGCCTACGCCTTCGGCCGCGATAGCGCGCTCGACGCGGCCAACCCGTTTATCCAGGCAGGCCAGGCGAAGCAGGTGACGCAGCTGGAACAGTTCGGCGCCACCATGGGTGGGCCCATCCGCAAAGACAAGATCTTCTATTTTGGAGCCTACGAAGGGCAGCGCGAACTGATCGGCGCTCCGGCAAGCTATCAGGTTCCCACCACGGCTTCGCTCGGAGGCAACGTCACCAATAGCCTCACCGACGCTTGCAATGCGGTGCCGGCAGCCCTGCGCAATCCCCTCAGCCTTGCCATGGCGGGCATGGGCGCTAACTGCCAGGTGGTTTCCCCGCAAGCGAACCTGTTTCAAACCGGATCTTCCACCAATTATGTTCCGATCATTCCCCTGGACACCCAGCAGGACAACGCGCTGCTCAAGACCGATTACCGCATCAACGAGCGGCATAACCTGAGCGGCGAGTATTACTACAGCAACTACCGGGGGCTCGGAACTCAAAACCAGATCCACGACTACTGGCGCTCCACCAACGCGATTACCTCTCAAATCGCCGGCGTGCACTGGACCTGGACCCCCAATCCCATGCTGGTGAATGAAGCCCGGTTTGGCATGAACCGGGTGTACCAGTATTTGGGCTCGGCCGAGTGCGCGGCCGGCGTCGGCCCCGACACCAGCTATCTGCACACCGGGGCCCAGTCCTGCGGATTTCCCCAGATCTCGATTCAAGGCTTCTTCGCCCTGGGCGGCAACTCCAACTTTCCGAAACAGCAGGGTCCCGACTATACCTTCCAGTTTCTGGATGATGTCTCCTACACGCACGGCCGTCATGCGTTCAAGTTCGGCGGCGAATTCCGGCGCATGAAGTATCACGGCGGGACGTTCCGCCTGGGCAAGGGGAATATCTCGTTCCGTTCCGGTGCGGGCACAACGGCGCTGGAATCCTTCCTGGAGGGCACTCCGTTCCGCGGCAGCCTGTTTACGGGCAGCCCGATCGTCGACATCACCGACTGGGGATTTGCCGGCTTCATGCAGGATGACTGGCGCATCTCGCCGCGCTTCACGCTGAACGTCGGCTTGCGCTACGAGTTCGTGACGCCGATTCAGGAAGCGAACAACCAGCTCGCCAACTTCGATCCGAGCCGGGGCCTGGTACAGGTGGGAAAGGGAATCGACACACCCTACCAGCCCCAGACGCGGAATTTTTCGCCGCGGCTGGGCTTTGCCTGGGATCTCACCGGCAGCGGGCGCACCATCCTCCGCGGCGGCGCCTCCGTGATTTACGCGCTGCAAGGATTCAACGTGCTCACATCGCAGCAGGGTTCGACCGCGGTCACAACCGGTCTGAACACCTCACCCACCGGGGCGCTGCTGAATGGCCTGCCTGGACCGGGCAATATTACGGCGGGCGGCGTGACTCTCATCGCCTCGCAACTCAACTGGAGCTTGGCCGGACCCATCTTCCCACCCGGACAAATCGCGTGCACCACGGCCGTTCCCTGCCCCATCCTGGCGGTCGATCCAAATCTGCACACGCCCTACGTCACCTCGTGGAACATCGGCATCCAGCATGCCTTGACGCATTCCCTCGGCTTGGACGTCTCCTATGTCGGCAACCATGGCTCCCGGATGACCAGCATGGTAGACATCAACCCGGCGGCGCCGGGCTCAGGCTGGGCCGGCAATCCGTCCTCGGCCAACGCGGCGGCTGAAAACGCCACCCGGCCCTACTTCAGCAGTTTCCCCTATCTCTCGAACATCAACGAGATCATGAACGTGGACCGCAGCAACTACAATGGGCTGCAAGCCACGTTGACCGAGCGGCCTGTTCACGGCTTGAACTTCACGCTCGGCTACACCTATTCGCACGCGCTCGACATGCTGGGCCGGGACTGGCTGTCCAATGTCCCGATGTACAGCCCGAATCCCAAGCTGGATTACGGCAGCAGCCCGTTCGACGTGCGCCACCGGTTTACGGCGGCGGTCACCTATGCGCTTCCGGACAAAAAATCCTTCGCGCAGATGCTGCAAGGCTGGCAGCTCAACTCGATCATGAATTTCGCGACGGGCGCGCCCTGGCAACTCATCGACAGCACCACCGACGTCAGCGGCACCGGCGAGTTCGTGGACCGCTGGAACTTCTACGGCAATCCGAACGACTTCAGCTACCGTAACTCGGCGCCCATTCCGTGGTTCGCGGGTACGTCCAACGCCGGATGCCTGGCGCAGGCCACCGGCCAGGGCCCGGCCGCGGCGAGCGCGCTCTCGAAATGGGGCTGCTTCGTGTCAGGCGGCTCGATGATGCTCCCGCCGGCTCTGGGAACCCTGGGCAACATGGGGCGGGACATCTTCCGGAACAATGGCCTGAGCCTGGTGGACTTTTCCGTCACCAAGAAGTGGAAAATCACGGAACGAGTCAGCACTCAGTTCCGGGCCGAGTTCTTCAATATCCTGAACATTGCCACGTACGCCAGCCCTATGGGCGCCACGACGATCGGGTCGGGACAGCACAACAACCCGACCACGACCGGAGGCTTCGGTACCTCGCTCACCACGCCGGACGTGGCCAATGCCAACCCGCAGGTCGGCAGCGGCGCGGCCCGCTCGACCCAGTTGGGATTGAAGATTATTTTCTGACGAGTCGCGGCGCCCATCGTCCGCGACTCTTGCTCCAGGAGGTGACCTCATGTCGAGGTTGGCATACGCTGTCGTCCTGCTCGCGTGCTCGGCCGTATTTTCCGGGTCGACTTATGCGCAAGCTCCCACGGGAAGCATCTCGGGCACGGTGAAGGATTCGTCCAGCGCGCTCGTTGCCGGCGCAACCGTGACCATTACGAACAAAGCCACGGATTTCAATCGCGCCATCACCACCAACGCCGAAGGGCTCTATAGCGCCCCGTCGCTGGTGCCGGGCGAATACGAAGTTCGTGTCGAGGCGCAGGGCTTTCGCACGCTGGTGCGGCCCGCCACCGTTACTGCCGGCGGCAGCACTACGGTCGACCTGGCCTTGTCGCTCGGTACCGCCCAGGAAGTGGTCACAGTCGAAGCCGCAACCGCCCAGATCAACTACGACAGCCACACCGTGGCCGGCGTCATCGCTCGCGAGAACATTCAGGACCTGCCGCTCAACGGCCGCAGCTCTCTGCAGCTGGCATCGCTCGAACCTGGCGTAACGGTGAACCCGGGAGCGACCTCGCAATTCAACGCCATGTTCAACGTCAGCATCCTCGGCTCGAACGGCGGCGCGACCGCGGGCAGCGGCGTCGGGCCTGTGATCACCATGGACGGCGGCGTGATCAACGACGAAGTGGAAGGCGGCACCTCCATGAATTTCTCCCAGGAAGTGGTCCAGGAGTTTCAGATTCAATCGGTGAACTTCGACGCCTCTACCGGGATCGCCGTCGGTGGCGCCGTCAACATCGTCACTCGCTCCGGAAGCAACAATTTCCATGGCAGTGCCTATTTCTACTTCCGCGATCACAACATGGCGGCTTATCCCGGCCTGAAACGCAGCTTGTTCAACCCGAACCCGTTCTTCGCCCGCCGGAACCCCGGCGCCTGGCTGGGCGGCCCAGTCATCAAGGACAAGCTCTTCTTCTTTTTTAGCTACGAGCACATGAACCAGACCTCGGTCATCACCGAACAGAATGACCTGCTCTCCCTGCAACCGTTGAATGCCATCTGGCCGAGTCCTCTTCACTATGACTGGCTCACCGCGCGCCTGGATTACAGCCTCTCCGCGAAACACACGCTGTTCGCGCGCTTCTCCCATGACGGCAATGGAAATTTTGGGCCATATTCCGGCACTGGCGCTCCCTCGGCCTGGATTCACAACAGCAACTGGAGCGATCAGAGCATCATCGGTTTGACCAGTGTACTGACGCCGGCCTCGGTCAATGATTTTCGGGCTCAATATCACTATTGGGCCAACAAGGGGCCCAACGCGACGCCCGCCGAGTGCCAGTCTCCCTGCATCGGCGCGGGACTCCCGGGCATTACCTCGATGATCGGGTCCTCCACCTTTACTTACGGCGCTGGCAACGAGGTCAATGGGCCCCAATTCCACCAGTCCCGTTCCTATCAGTTGAGTGACACCTTCAGCTGGCAAAAAGGCACGCACCGTTTTCGCTTCGGGTTCGACTACGAGCAGATGCACACGGCCTACACGCCGTGGGACGTTTGCGATCCGGCTTGCCTCTCGCTCTATTCGCCGGAATCGACCAGGGCCCAGGCCGCATCCTTCCCGGCTGGGGCCTTTGCCAGCCTTCCTACGGCGATACGAACCTCCGAAGACCTGCTGAATGTGCCCGTGTTCAATACGCCGGCGGCTCTCTACAGCGGCGTCGGTCTCGGAAACGGAAGCTACCCGGGCTACTACGAGCACGGCCAGGGCGGCGTCAATCATCGCATCCATCCGTGGATCGCCGATACCTGGAAGGTCCGTCCCGACCTCACTCTGAACTTCGGATTGGGCTACGATCTCGAGACCGGACTGTTCTCGACCTTCTTCCAGCGGCCGCAGTATCTGGCTCCCATTCTGCAGGGACAAACAGGCGGCGTCCCGAGCGGGCTCGGAGGGACGCCCACCCGCACGACCAACCTGGCGCCGCAGTTTGGCTTTGCGTGGGCGCTGGGCAACGACAAAAAGACGCTGATCCGCGGCGGCGCCGGCATCTATTGGGAAACCCAGCCGGTCTGGCAGCAATTCCGCCAGGATTCCTCTATCGGGCCGCTCGGAGACGGCCGAATCACTCTCGCTGCCAGCGCGTTCACCAATATATTCCCCAACAAGTACGTGCTGACGTCCTCCGGGGTTCAGCCCCTTCCCCTCGGCGCGGCGCTTCCCGTCAGCGCGCTGAGCAACCTGACTCTTGGGGAATTCATCCAGATCATCAACCAGCAGGTGCCCGTTCTCCAGTCGCGCCTGTTTGGAAATACGCCGAAGAGCGGACCGTATACGGTGAGCAATATCGATGTCACCAAGCAAGGGGTCGAGATTTATCCGGCCGATTTCCCGCTCATGCACAGCTATCAGACTTCCATCGGCGTCCAGCGCGAACTGGGAAATGACATGGTCATCACCGTCGATTATGCCCGGCGCCTCGGCATCCACGCGAGTCTCGGTGAGCTCGATTTGAACCGGTTTGCCCGCACCGCCGATGGTCTCAGTCCGATCATCCCGCGCTGTGCCACCTCCCCTGACTTCACGATCGGAGACCAATGTTCCACCGGCGGTGTCACGTTCTGGGTTCCGGAAGGCCGCTCGGTATACAACGGCTTGCTGGTGAAGGCTCAGAAGCGGTTCTCGAAGCGCTATCAGTTCACTGTTTCTTATGCTCTTCAGAAAAGCCAGGCGACGGCTACCGGCGCGTCGTTAGTGAACCTCGACAACTATTTCGCCTCGTATGGCCCCAACCTGCCCCGTCACAATCTGAATGTGGCTGGTGTTGTCGCTCTGCCGTGGGGCTTCCGCCTCAGCGTGAACTCGACGTTCATCAGCGCGAATCCCGTCAATCCCATCGTCACCGGCATCGATCTCAACGGCTCGGGCAACACGAACTTCCCCTTGTTCGAGGCCGTTCCCGGGCTCTCTTTCAATTGCTTCAACTATGGCTGCGGGAAGTCGGATGTCGCCAAGGCCATCGCATCTTGGAATTCCAGCGTTGCCACCGCGGCCACCGGCAAAAAGGCCATGAACGGCGCAACCGTGCCCGTGCTCGTTCCGCCTGCAAACTACGACTTGGGTACCCCTATTTTCAGCCAGGATTTCCGCGTCACGAAGGAGTTCACCGTGCAGGAACGTTTCCGCTTCAGTGCGTTCGGCGAGATCTTTAACGCATTCAATATTGCGAACCTGACATATTCCGTGACGCCTGTCCTCAACAGCGCCGCCTTCGGTCAGCCGACTGGCCGTGTGGGCCAGGCATCCACCTTCGGTTCCGGCGGACCGCGGGCGATTCAGGTCGGCGGCCGTTTCACGTTCTGACCAGAGGCGCCGGTTCCCGCGGCCAGGGCCCACTCGTTCTGGTCGTGGCACCGCCCGAAGATGATGTCGCATGCTTGACTCCCGGCGCTCGGTTCTGATAACTCATATCGGGGAGGTTGGGGAATGAACCATCGGCTCGTACTAACGCTTGCGCTTCTCGGTCTGCTCTCGGCGGGTATGCCCGCTTCGGCGCATCACTCCGTCCAGGCGCAGTTCGATTTGCAGAAACCGTTCACGGTGACTGGAACGGTTACCAAGGTGGAATGGATCAATCCGCACTCCTATCTCTACCTCGATGTGAAGGAGGACAACGGCAAAACAAAGCACTGGGCATTTGAGATGGCTGGGCCGGGCGCTCTGCGCCGGGCAGGCCTGAGCCGGGCGGACCGCGGAGGTCTGAAACCCGGCGACACCATCACGGTGAACGGGGTATTGGCCAAGGATGGCACGGATTCGGGGCTCATCAAGGAACTGAAATTTCCCGACGGCCGCGTCTTCACCATTTGGGCGGGCGATCCCAACGCGAGGTAGTCGCCGTGCAACAGCGCGTTGGTGTTTTTCTGCTTGCAGTCGCCGCCATGGCACAAAGCCACCCCGATCTGAGCGGCGTCTGGAACGGAGCCACTGTGGGCGGACCTTACATCAAGTCGGACGATGAACGCGCCGCCTTGCTGCCGGCCCGCGACGGCGATCTGGTCAACTTCGAGCGTGACAATGCGCTCATCCGAAGGTCCAATCCGAATAAACCGCTCTACAAGCCGGAATTCTGGGAAAAGGTTCAGAAGCTCGATCAGAACGGAAACACCGAAGATCCTTCCTACGGCTGTATGCCCGCGGGAGTTCCCCGCATGGGCCCTCCTGCGAAAATTGTGCAGACAGCCAACGAACTAATCCTGCTCTACGTCAGCGGCGCCGCGCAGGGTTGGGGCGACCAATACCGGGTCGTCCCCATCGATGGCCGTCCCCACACTCCCCTGCAGGACCTGGATGGAACATGGAAAGGAGAATCGATCGGCCATTGGGAGGGCGACACCATGGTGATAGACAGCATCGGCTTCAATGACACGAGTTGGCTCGACATCGGCGGCTATTTTCATAGCGAGAACATGCATGTCATCGAGCGGCTGCATCGCGATGGCGACAGCCTCACCTGGCAGGTTACTGTGGAGGATCCCGACGTGCTCATCAAGCCCTGGGTGATGAACCCACGTATCCAGAAACTCAATTCGGATCCCAAAGCCGTGTTGCCGGAGACGCTGCCATGCAGCGAGCGGGATCTGTCGCACCTGGTCACCAAGGAACATCACTAGACCCATGAACCGCCACCTGCTCGGTGCATTGGCAGCAGTGGCCGCGCTGGCGGGGCAATCCCTCCCCGCGCAGGACGCCGCGGCCACCATCCAAGCCGCCCAGTATGCCCTCGGCATGATCCGCGGGCCGGCCCGCGTCGACCCCATCAACACGCTCGAGTATTGGGGCACCGGGTACTCCTATGCCTTCGGCCAGGCATACCGCCCCGGCGGTCCGTGGCCGGCGTTCAAAATCACCTATCACGCCAGCCTGAGCTACTCGGTTCCGGCCATGCGGGTGGATGTGAGGCGCAGCAATCCGGATGGTCCGGTGCAGGGCGGAGGCGGGCTCCCCTTGCCCGCGCCGCAGCGGCAGATTCAGGTGGTCAACGGAGACGTCGCCTGGAACGAGTCCGTGCCGGGCGGCGGCTTCACACCGGGGACGACCGCCACTCCGGCGCCGGGCGCTGCCGCCGACCGGCTCCTCCAACTCTGGACCACTCCGTTCGGCGTGCTCAAGATGGCCGAGCGGGCCGCCGCTAACGCCAGGGTTGCCGTGGAAGGCGGCGCCAGCACGATCACCTTCCCGCTTTCCGGCGGATTGGCGGGGACCACCATGAAAGTGACGCTCAACGCCAAACAGCAGGTGGAACGCGTCGAGACACGTTCGGACAATCCGGTGTTGGGCGACACGATCACTGAAACGACGTTCTCCGATTACAAAGATCTCGGCGAAATCCAGAGCGACGTTCTGTTCCCGTCGCACATCATACAGAAGCAGGGCGGTTTTCCGGTTCTGGACCTGACTATCACCCGGACCGACCCCAATAATCCGTACGCCGTCTTTCCGGTCCCCGACAACGTCGAACAGGCCCCGCGCACCCCGCCGCCCGTCAAGGTGGAATCCCAAAAGGTGGCGGACGGTGTCTGGTATCTGACCGGCGGCACTCATCACAGCGTCGCGATCGAGTTCAAGAACTACGTTGTGTTGGTCGAGTGCCCGCAAAACGACGAGCGCGCTGTGGCGGTCATCGACGCCGTCAAGAAGACGATCCGCAACAAGCCCATCCGCTACGTGGTGAATACGCATCACCACTTCGATCATTTGGGCGGCCTGCGCGCCTGTGCCGCCGAGGGCGCTGCGATCCTGACGCAAACCGCGAATCAAGCGTATTACGAAACCTTGTGGGCACAGCCCCACACGCTCAACCCGGACCGGCTCGCCAAGTCGGGCAAGAAACCGGTTATCGAGCCGGTGGCTGAAAAACGCACAATCACCGACGGCGCCCGGACTCTGGAACTCTATCGCCTGCAAGGAAGCAACCACGCCGACAGCATGCTGATCGGCTACCTTCCCAAAGAGAAAGTGCTGATCGAAGCTGACGTATTCAATCCGCCGGCGGCGAACGCGCCTCCAGGCGCGGTTGTCCGGGAAACTGTAAATCTGTCCGACAATTTGAAGCGCTTGAAACTCGACGTGCAGCAGATCACCCCGCTGCACGGGCGCCTGGTTGGTATCGAGGACCTGCGCCGCGCCATCGGCGAAAAATAATCGCTCTATCCCGCCCCGGTTCCGAACAACACTTCAAACGCGATTCCGCGTCCAGCATAGGCCACGCCGAACCAGCAGAGCAGCGCCAGGCAGGCCGCCAGTTTGCCCGCCGCCGAAGCCGCGTACCTGCCGGCGTGAATCGCAAACTGGAGCGCCATCGCCGAAAGCAACAAAGCCATCTTGATGACGAAGGGAATGCTGCCGCTGTACGTCACTGCCGCCGACAGGAACATGGGAACGCCCGAGCCGACCATCAACAGGAAGCCACCCAGGGCCCAGGGCGCCACCTGACGCACCAGCCGGGCCGCCGGTTGCCGCATGCCCCATCCGAGCACCGTGAGATTCACGACGAAGATCGAGCCGAGCAACAGCGTCAGCCCGATCAGGTGAACCGTTTCCAGGACAGCGAATCCCCACATCGATTGACTGATAAGCCGCGCCAGGGGAGTATTGACGCACCACTGAAAAAAAGACTGGGGCAACAAGTGGTTCATTTGGCCCGCCTGAAAAGTTCATCAGCAAAATACGCGGTCCAGCGGCCCAGAACGATGATCGTCATCCACAGCGCGATCGATACCCAGCCCACCAAGCGGCCTTGCCAGGGAACCACCGCCTTCTCGTCCCAGCGAGCCACGCTGGTGTACACCTTCCGATGAAAGAACCATACGTTCACGCCGGCTAGAGGCAGCAGGAGCATCTTGACTCGAAACACGGCGGTCGTATAGTACGTTTCCGGCTTCCCCAGAAAAAGCAGCAGCCCGCTGCCCAGCATGACCGTAAATCCGAAGCCGGCCCACGGCTCTAGCCGGCTCACCACGTCGGTCACCCGCTCGCCGCGCATGCAAATCCCCATGAGACGGAGGTCCACCCACATCACCGTACCGACCGAAATGGCCAGCCCGAGAAGGTGGACGGCTTCGGTAAGCGGGAACGCAACTTCGCTTTCGCGCAGATAGATGCTGAGGGATGTCTCATTGAGCCAGCGGACCAGGGCAAGCAGAGACATCGGCACCAACCCTACCGGAACACCGCGAGGCTTGTCAAGCGGGGCCGCGCGCCCCCATTGTATTTCCCGGCAGGCTTGATATAGTAGCGTGCCATGATGATCAAAACCATCCTGACTCTACTGGTTTTCGCCCTGGCGCCTCTGCCGGCACAACTGGCCCCTCCCAACAGTACCGGCGACGCCATCGGTCATATTCACCTCAATGTGCGCGATATTGCGGCGCATCAACGATTCTGGACCGAAGTCGGCGGCACGCCGGTGAACAACGGCAAGCTCGTCATGATGCAGTTTCCGGGAATCTACATCATCCTGCGACAACAAGATTCCACGGGAGGCACGGTGGGCTCGCGCGTCAACCACTTCGGATTTCACGTGAAGAACATCGACGAATCGCTCGCGAAATGGAGGGCGGCGGGCCTCAAGATCGAGACCGGCAACAATCCCAAGCAGGCATTCCTGGCGGCGCCGGACGATATCCGCGTCGAAATCATCGAGGATGCCTCGATTCCGGCTCCGGTTGCGATGCACCACATTCACCTGTGGCTTCCCGATCCGCTGGCGGCGCAGGCCTGGTACGTCAAGAATTTCGGCGCCGTCGCCGGCAAGCGCGGCCAGAATGACACGGCTAATGTGCCCGGCGCCGAGATCGCGTTCACCAAGAACGATACGGCTTTGGCGCCCACCAAAGGGCGCTCGGTCGATCACATCGGTTTTGAAGTGCGGAATATCGACCAGTTCGTGAAGAAACTGGAGGCGGCGGGCATTCCCATCGAAACCCAAGTCCGTGCCAGCGCCAATGCCCCCAGCTTGCGGATCGCCTACATTTTGGACCCGTGGGGCACCTATATCGAATTGACCCAAGGCCTGACGCCCGCGCCGCAATCGGCCAGCCGGTAGGTTCTTGCTGGAGGACCCGCGGGTCCGCTTAGAATTTGAACTGCAGATTGAGCCGCAACATGCGCGGGTTCAGGATCACCGACGGCGTTCCGCCGGGGCCGCCCGAGATAAACGGCTTTACGGTCGTGCCGAGGCTCTGCGTTTCGACCAGGGCCGTGCTGGCGTTGATCACATTGAAAAGCTGCATTTCGGGAATGATCGTGTATTTCTCGTGAATGCGGAAGACGCGGCGCGCGCCGATATCGAACTGCGTGAGCTGCGGGGTGAGGCGGGAGCCCGGGGCAATTAACTGGATCGTCTCCGAGCCCTGCCTGAGGCCAGGATCTACAGGGGCGCCCGGACTGGGGCAATTGCAGTCGAGCGGGTAGGTGGTCGACGGGGAGATCGGCCAGTTTACCGTCTTGAAGCCCTGGTTCTGGCCGGAAAACGCGGTTAGCGGCAGCGGCGGGCCCGTCGTGGAGGAGGCGATGGGGGTGGCGAAATTGGTGCTGTACACCGGATCCGAATACAGCGACGCGTTGAACTCGAAGCCCCACTTGATGGGCACGTTGGCTTGCAGCTTGAACTCGCTGCGAAACGGGACACCGGAAATTGTGCCGAGCGCTTGCTGCAGGCTGCCGCTCCAGTCACAGAAGCGAAGCGAATTCGGATCATTCAAGGCGGTTCCCGTGGAGTTGGTGTTGATGTCGCAGGCGGTATCAGTTTGTTTTTCGATGGTCCACCCTCCCACGACGAACGCGCCGTGGGGGAGACGCGCCAAGATGGACGTCTCGAAGCCCGTGTACGTGTCATGGCGCAGGCTCCGCGGCGCGTTGGTCTGATAGAGGACCGGGGTCAATCCGAAGTACGCGGGCTGCAGGTTATACACCGTGAGCGGCGAACCGTCCAACGGATTGGCGATCTGGAAGGGCGTCCACGCCGAGAAAGGAACGGCGTAGTTGACGACCAGCGGCTGCTCGTAATCCGAAGTCCGATACCAGTTGAAGTTGAGGGTCACACCGCGGCTGATTTCCTGCTGCAGACCGGCGCTGTACTGCCACTGATACTCGCGCTTGAAGTTTGGGTCCTGGGTAATGTTGTTGAGAAGCCCAAAACGGGGATTGGGGTTCGGGCCCACATCGCCCGTGCCGAAGCCGCTACCGGCCGGGATGCATCCAGGAGCTGTGCCCGGCGCCGGCGCCTCGCAAGCGGTGGTGGGACGGTTCAGCCACGGAATCGTCTGGCTGGCTGTGTACATGGGGTTGAAGGCGTTCAGATTGGAGGTGACGACGGGCGTATTGTATTTGCCTACGCCCGCCTTGATCGCGGTCTTGTGATTGCCGAACAGATCATAGACCAGGCCGATGCGCGGCGACCAATTCTTGAAACAGCTCAGGCCTTTCACGGTGCTGCAATCGACCTGCGGGAAGTCGCGCGCGCCGACAAAGCGGCCGGCGGGAGCAGTCTGGTGCTCGATGTAGTTATTCAGGTACTCCCAGCGCAGACCGGCGGTAATGGCGAGGCGTTTTACGTGCCAGGTATCCACGCCATAGATTCCGAGATCCGATTTGACGCGGAACTTCTGGTACGTCGGCGTGTTATAGGCCACGATCTGCAGCGGGACACCGTTGGAGTACTGGTAATACGCATCGCCGTTCGCCACGTTATTCAGATAATTCGGTCCCCAGTCGTCGGTCAGTCCAAACTTGATCTGGTGCGAGCCGGTGACATAAGCTCCCGATGCCGCGTACACCCATCGCTCGTACTTGGCATAGGTATTGACCGATCCGGCGATACTGCGCGTGAGCCGGGTTATGTCCAATTCGGTGGCGTTGGCGTACCATTCGGGAGTAAACGGCGTCTTGGCAACGCCGGCGTGATAGAGGATGTTGTAGTCGAGCTTGGTGAACGAGAGGCCGCTCTGGACAATCAACCGGGGCGTGAGCGTGCTCGTCCATCGCGTCTGGAAGATGTAATACATCTTCGGCATGCGCTCGAGTGAAGAGATGGCCGGGTTGACGTCGCTGTAGCCTGCCGCGCCGGTGACCACGTCATTCTCCTTGGTCTTCCAGTCGCGAATCCACATCGCGGAAATCTTGTTTTTGGCATTGATCTGGTAGGTGAGGCGCAGGTCGCCGGTCCAGATGTAGCTCTTCTCGATGCCGGGAGATCCATCAGGATAAAAGGAACCGGCCGACTGCACGAAGCTGAGTTGCTTTCGCCCGCCTACGAGGAACCACAACTTGTCTTTAATGATCGGGCCGCCCAGGCTTCCGTTGAAGTCTTCCAGGCGATTGACGGCGGACTGGCCCGTGAGACCGCGGGCCTTCAAAGCCGTGGTGACATTGTTGCCGACGAACTGCGAGGGCACATAGCCGAGGAAGAGCTGTCCATGGAACTCGTTACCGCCGTCCTTCGGGATGAGGTTGGTGTACACGCCGCCGCCGCCGACTTCGGCGGTGACGTTGCTGGTCTGGTAGGTCGATTCCTGGATCATCCCGTTATCGATGTAGATCTGGATCAGACCGTCGTTCTGCATGGTGTTGACGCGCATACCGTCCAGCAGATAGATGTCGCGCCCGGCCGGATTGCCGTGCGTCGAGATGTAGGTCTGCTCGATCTGCTGCGATCCGCCGACATCGGGTTGATTCAGGTGAATGCCGGGAACGTAAGAGGCGATGGATTGCATGTTGCGCGCACTGGGCAGCGAGTCCATATCGGCGCGCGTCAACACCTCCGGGTGAGCTACGTTCTCGATATCGACCGTAGCCACCTGCGCCTGCACCTCGACCGTTTGCCCGACCGAGCCAACCTGCATGACGGCGTCCACGGGCACGGTGACGTTCGCCGGGACATCGATCTGCTCCTTCACCGGGCTGAAACCGGGCTTGGTGAAGGTGATGGTATAGGTGCCGGGGCGGACGTCGACGATGGCATAGCGTCCTTCCCCGTTGGTGATGACCGTGCGTGCGCGTTCAATCAAGGCCGGACTCGCAGCCTCGACCGAGACTTCCGACATGACGGCGCCCGAAGCGTCCCGGGCTTGTCCGGAGATGGTGCTCTGCGCGGAAATAGAAGGAGAGAACCACCCCAAAAACGAGAAACCAGCAAGAAGAAAATGGACGGTGCGACGCGGCATCGAAAAATCCCCTTTCCCCGACGTCTTCCCAGATTTGTGCTGAATGCTATACCCGCGAGATGCCGGTGTCAAACGGGGTGGCGGGGTGGGCTGGGGGTGGCTGGGTGGGCTGGGGCGCCGAGTTCACGGGGCCGATGCCGTCAACACGACTCCAAAGTGACCCAGCAGGGCGGTATCCGGCACCTGAACGATGCCACTGGCGACGGTGTACGCGGTTCCAGTCAGTTGATCGGTCAGGGTCGTGCCGTCAGGAATGCTCAATTGAAACGCGGGGATCGACGCCGCGTGGCCGGTGCTATCGTTGTTCAGCACCACGATGGCCCAATTATGAGAGTCCCAGCGTCCGTAGCTGAAGACCTTGTTGGCGTCGTCGGTCAGGAGCGTCTTGTACGATCCATCCGTGAAGGCGCTGACCTGTTTGCGAGTCTGGATGAGCTTCTGATAGAGCTTCAGGAGGGTCTGATTCCATGTGCTCATATCCCAATTGAACGTGCGGCGGTTGTCGGGATCGTTATTGCCAGTGCGCCCGACTTCGTCGCCGTAGTAAATCGAAGGTGCGCCTACATAGGTCATCTGAAAGATGATGGCGAGCTTCATCTTCCACTCGTCGCCGCCGGCCCGCCATAAGAAACGCGCGGTATCGTGCGTGCTGAGAGAATTCATCATGGCGAGTTGCGTCGGCCGGGGATAATCCGCCTGGGTGCCGCGCAGCCACCGGTCGAAGGCAGTCACAGTGAGGCATTGATTGGACTCCTCACCGTGTACGTTCTGGCAGTTGACCCACTTTGAGACGGGGATGTTGAAGCCGTTGTAGTTCATCACCGCATCCCATTCCTTGCCATTCATCCAGGAATTGGCGTTCTGCCACTGCTCGCCGAGCATCAATGCTTCGGGGCTCACGCCTTTCACAAAGCCGCGAACCTCCTGCCAGATGGAATGATCGTCGGTGCCGCCGCAACTGGCCGGATCGGGGTCGCTGGTAATGGTGGCGAGGTTGTCCGCCACATCGTAGCGCCAGCCATCTGCATTATACGGAGGCTTCAAGTAGGTCTGGATCACCGAATCCGGTTTGCGGTAGAGGTCGTCACGCAAGCTCGGCGAACCGAAATTCAGCTTGACCAGGCTCGCGTAGACGCTCCACTGACAATAGGTGGACGGCCAGTTTAAGAAGACGTAGCGGTCGAAGAACATACTGGTCTTGCTTTCGGCGGCGCCATCGGTCGTATACAAATGTTGCTGGTCGAACCAGCGGTGAAAGGTGCTGGTGTGATTGAACACGCCGTCGAGCAATACGGACATCCGCGTGCCACCGCTGGTATGCGCCGTACCGATGAGGTTCTGCAGGTCCTTGTTCGTTCCGAAGTGCGGATCCACGAGGGTGTAGTCCTGCGTATCGTACTTATGGCTGCTCGGCGACTGGAAGACGGGGTTCAAATACAGCGCGTTCACACCGAGCGTGGCTTTTAGATAGGAGTCGATCCTGGCCGTAATGCCGGCGAGATCGCCGCCGAAAAAATCATCGCCAAAACCGGGATTCTCGGGCAGTTCGGACCAGGAATTGTGTTGATAGGCGCAGCGCCCGAAATAGACGTAGCTACCGTTGGGACATTGGCCGTTCACCGGGAGGACCGGCGTGCTCGATTTGAACGGCAGGTTGTTGGTGGGGTCGCCGTCGTTAAAGCGGTCGGGGAAGATCTGATAGTAAATGGCTTGCTTGGCCCAGTCCGGCGTATGGAAGCCGGGGACAATCCAGAAGTCCTGGACGGAAGGCTCCGCCGAGGTGATGCCGCCGGCGTTCAGCCAGGCGGTGGCGGTCCCGTCATTGATTTGAAACCGGTAATACTTGATCGACGCGGACGCCGGAACGCTGCCCTGCCAAAACTCGAACTTTCCCGTGACGTCGTTTTTCGTTTTGCTTAAGGGAATCCAGTGAAAGGAATTATTGGCCGCGTCGAAGTATTTGATATTTGCCGAGGTAATGTCGCCCTGGTAGACACGCAGGGTGACCGCGACCGGGGTGGTGACACCAGGCTCGGTCGGGCTCATGTAGAGAGGGCCTTGATCGGAAAACAGGCCATCCCATTCCACGTTGTTATCATTGGTCGCGGCAAGCAGAGGTTGCGGAACGCAGCTCACTGCCGCGAGGAGGAACGTTGCAAGAATCGAATTGCGCACAATAGCACCTCTGAGCCAAAAATCCACTGCACCCATGGGCCACTGAGGCTAACCAGGATAGCTCAACTACCTGGCAGCGTCCAGGCGTCTTCGATCAAGGGATTTGCTACGAAACAGAAAGCGTAAATTCGGCGAATTCTCCGCCACACGTTTTATCGCTTGAGCGGATCTTCCACCCAGGGAGGGGTGGCCTCGATGAGCCGGCCTAGTTCGGGCTCCAACTCCTCCATCCTGCACTTCATGTCCCAGGCGATTTCGCGGTAGCTGAAATGGCCTTTCACGCCGCTGCGCAGGCGCGAAATGTATTCGGCCTCGGCGAAATCCATCTTGAACAGGAAGCGAGAGCGGGCGCCGAAAGGAAGTAAATAGTGCGCGCCGGGGGCGGGGAGCTTGTACATCTGCTCCAGAGCGGCCTGCATGGCAGGCTCGAAGATGGGCTGCGCGCCGGCTTCGATGGCGAGTGGCGGTGTGACGAAGCCAAGCTTTCCGGTGTAGGCCTGACGCGATTTCTGGCAACGGCGGTGGCGTTGCATGTCGCGGTAGGCGCCGATATCGATCACCATGTCATAGGCGTAGAGACCGCCGCGAAAGCCGGCCAGAATTTCATCGCGGCGCGTACGCGAGCCCAGCGCCAGATCGATCACTTCGGCGCGGCGCTTGTCGTTCCAGCCGCAGGTGATCTGATAGAGCTCGCGGAAGGGGCGATCGGTGACGGGGTAGAGCAGCGTGGCCGCGATATCAGCGGACACGCAGGTGGGATGGAGCAGGTCGACGCGCGGCGCGGCGGCGCCTGCGGCCGGGGGCAGGTTCTGCGCGGCCCAGAGACACAGATCTTTGCGCGACCGGACGGCGTGTTCGTCGGCATCGGCGTGGCGCGCGAGGGTGGGAGCGACCGGCTCGGCGGGTGAGTTGGAGTCCCAGCGGCAATCGGGTTCGGCCGCGACGGCTTGGGCGATTTCCTCGCCGAGCGCGCGCAACTCGGCGTACTCGGATGCTTTCAGGCGGCGGATCTGTTTTTCGAGAGTGCGAATGCTGGTCACTTGGCCGACGTTGGTGGGCACACCCCAGAACAACAGATAGCGGGCCACGTCGAAGGCGCGGGCGGCGAGGTTTCGCCGGTAGGTTTCCGGCTTCATCTCTTCGGGGCGGGGCAACTTCTCGGCGAGACAGGCAAACGCGCGCTCGTTCACCTGTTTGTAGGCGGCCAGCAGGGCTCCGCCGGCGGCCTGATACGCCGCAGTTTCGGATTCGGAAAACTCGGGCGGCGTGATGAAGCCGGACGTCGAGAAATCCTGATAGCGGGAAGACTTCGCCTGGCCGTCCCAGAGCGGCTCGGCTTCGATTTCGGTGGCCGCGAGTTCGGAAACGCCTTCGAAACACAAAACGGTATGGCCGAGATCGGCGATGGAAGCGTGGCCGTACTGAAAGTAGAAGCTTTCGAGAAACTTGCGGGAGTCGTGGGTGCGGACCCATTCGATCGAATCGCGAATGGAGTCCGCCGATCGGCTGTATCGGGCCAGCGCATAAGCGCTTTTTTCCGGCGGCATGGGGGCGACAGCAATGACGCGTTTTGCCAAACGGCTATGATAGCGGTTGCTCAAACTTCGCATCCGCCGGATTCACCCGGACGCGGTGATTCCCCGCTACGCGCATGGCCCCGAAGAAGACGCCGGCATGGACCTGCACGCGGTCGCGGAGATTGCCATTCCCCCGGGAGACACAGCGCTCGTTCCCACCGGACTTACCATCGAACTGCCGCCGGGATATGAGGCGCAGATTCGTCCCCGCAGCGGCCTCGCGCTGAAGCACTCAATCACGCTGCCCAATAGCCCCGCGACCATTGATCCCGGGTATCGCGGCGAACTGCGCGTCATTCTGCTGAATCTCGGCCGTGAAAGCTTCCACGTGAAGCCAGGCGATCGAATCGCCCAGATGGTCATCGCGCGATATGAAGCAATCGAGTGGGAAGAGGCGGAACTCGGCGAATCGACCCGCGGCGCGGGCGGATTCGGATCTTCCGGGCGATAGTCGCGTCTGGCAGGCTCCGGGACGAGTCGGGTATGCGATCGGACAGCGGCGCGGGTTCGGCGCACCAGCTTCGCTGGTTTTCTTACATTTCCGGCTAACGGCCCAGTACGTTAAAAAGTAAGATAACGATCGGTGGA
>CAYTJD010000036.1:0-74649 GCA_964438005.1 uncultured Solibacteraceae bacterium
CAAAGACATCAAAGAGAATCTCACGGGCGATGACGTGCGCGAGGGCCTGGTGGCCGTGATCAGCGTGAAACTCCCGCAGCCGCAGTTTGAAGGCCAAACCAAGGGCAAGCTCAATTCCGACATTGCCGGCATCGTACAGGCCTTTCTGAATGAGCGCTTGGGCGCATTCTTCGAGCAGAACCCAACGGTGGCACGCAAGATCATCAACAAAGCAATCGACGCGGCCCGGGCGCGGGAAGCGGCGCGCAAAGCTCGTGATCTGACCCGTCGCAAGGGCGCACTCGACGGGGGTGGCCTGCCGGGCAAACTGGCGGATTGCTCTGAGCGCCAGCCGGATCGCTGTGAGCTGTACCTGGTCGAGGGTGAGTCCGCAGGGGGCACCGCCAAGCAGGGCCGCGACCGCCGCTTCCAGGCCATCCTGCCGCTCAAAGGAAAAATCCTCAACGTCGAGAAGGCGCGCTACGACAAGATGCTCGGCCACGAGGAAATTCGCGCCATGATTACGGCGCTCGGCACGGGCATCGGCAAAGACGATTTCGATGCGCTCAAGGCGCGGTACGGCAAGGTCATCATCATGACCGATGCCGACGTCGACGGTTCCCACATCCGCACGCTGCTGCTCACCTTTTTCTTCCGGCACATGAACGAGCTGATTATGCGCGGCAAGGTCTTCATCGCGCAGCCGCCGTTGTATCGCATCAAGAAGGGCAAGAGCGAGAAGTACATCAAGGACGAAAAGGAATTCACCAAGGAGATCATGCGCCGGGCCACAGAGAACCTGACGCTCGAGCTCCACGCGGTTGGCAATGGGACAGGGTCCAAGACCTCGCTCGAAGGCCAGGAATTGCGCACCTTCCTGCTGAACCTCGACGAATACGAGCAGATGTTTCACAAGGTGGAGCGCCGCCTGCGCGATCCGCGGGTGGTCGAACTGCTCGCGAGTGTCGACCTGCGCGTCGATTCCAAGGCCGACTTTCAGGAGCAGGCCAACCTTAAGCCGGTATTCGACGCTGTTGAAAAGCTAGGCCTCAAACCGGAGCTGCGGCGTGATGAGGAGCACTCTTCCTACGCGGTGGTCTATCATGACTCAGCCAACGCTGAGCGCAGCATCAGCCTCCAACTCGCCGCGCAGCCGGAATACCGCCGCTACCGCTCTTTAGCCAAGGCCATCGCGCGCCATAACGATCCGCCGTTCGCCGTAGTGAAGGCGGACAAACGGGAACAGCAAGCCAACTGGACCGACCTGTTGAACTACGTCAAGAGCGAAGGCAAGCGCGACGCCTCCGTGCAGCGCTACAAAGGTCTGGGCGAGATGAACGCCGAACAGCTCGCCGAGACCACCATGAACCCGGAAAAGCGCACGCTCCTCCAAGTGCGTCTCGAAGATGCCGTTGAAAGCGAAGAGATCTTCTCGACGCTCATGGGCGAAGACGTAGAGAGCCGCCGCAAATTCATCGAAGAGAACGCGCTGGACGTCAAGAATCTCGACGTGTAAGCAGTTCTCCGGTGAGATATCTTGCGGGCGGGTGTTGTTGCGGGCTTCGTCGCACCCACGCTTGTGCCGGTCGTCACGGCGCGTGACACCCTTCACAATTGCCGATCTGGCATCGTACCTGCAGCGAGTCGGATAGGAGGTGAATCCATGTTGCATTGGTCGCTGATATTCCTGGTGGTCGCAATCATAGCGGCGATTTTGGGCTTTGGCGGAATCGCCGGTGTAGCTGCCGGCATTGCCAAAATCCTCTTTGTGGTGTTCCTCGTCATCTGGATCCTGGCCTTCTTTATTGGGCGCCGGGCAGTTTGAAGAAAGCTGAGGCTCGCCGCCCCAGCTGCGTTCTTAGAAACTGGGGCGTACGAACAATTCTCTGCCGGCCTCAGCGTACCCATGTTTCCATAGGCAGTAAAGATGCAGTAGGGAGAGTCTGGAGGAGATTACTCATGCAACAGACCAACATTAAGAAGACGGATCCCGGCAGGAAGTTTCGCCGTATTCTTTCAGCAAGCACCCTCGCGGGAGACCGTGTCAGAAACTCCGCGGGCGAAGACCTGGGCAAGATCAATCAGATCATGATCGACATCCCGTCCGGGCGCGTTGCGTATGCAGTTCTTTCATTCGGCGGCGTGTTGGGAATCGGCAATAAGCTCTTCGCCGTCCCGTGGAGCGTCTTGTCCGTCGATGAAGACGAAAAGTGCTTTGTCCTGGAAGTAGATCAGCGTACACTCCAAACCGCGCCTGGTTTTGAAAAAGACAATTGGCCGGATATGGCCGATATCGGTTGGGGCTCCCACATATACGAGCACTATGGCATCACCCCCTACTGGGAGGAGAAGCCGGACCAGCGCACGATGCGAGGCGGCGGCGGAAATGGCTAAGAAAACGGCGGCGCGGAAGAAAATGTCGCCGTCGACAAGGGCGGGAGAGTACGTGCGGGAAGAGGTCGAGCATATACGCCAGGGCAAGCACGGCGCCCGCTCATCGCGACAGGCTATTGCGATCGGAATGTCGAAAGCGCGCAGAGCCGGCATCAAGGTGCCTCCTGTGCGCGGGAAGACTCCCCCACGGCGTCCTCCGGCAACCGGCCGAAAGAACCCGGTCCGTGCGCGGGCAAGTCTTCATGCTCTGCAACGGGAAGGGACGGCCGCCGCGTCGCACACGGCCCTTTCCCGGCAGGTGAGGCGCAGCGCGCGGCGGAGAGGCCGCGCCGGCTTGCAGGCAGCGGCGCGGAAGGCCGCTAGAACCAAAGGGCCGGGAATGCGCCGGAACGCGGCGCGAAAGGCGGCGCGCACCAGGGCCCGCCTCGCCTCATAACGGCGCGGCTATCGGAAGCCGCCAGAACTCAGCGTGCGTGTTTGAAAAATTGCACGGCGCGCTCGTGCTTCTCGGCGGCTTCCCGTGTTCGGAATGTTCCAAGGTTCTTTCTCGTACCCGTTTTTGGGTCCGCTTTCTTCGAATACAAGCGGTATTCTCCACTTTTCAATTTCCGGATCATGCTGAAGAGTCGTGCAAATCGGACGCCAACCAAATTGATCAGACTGGGAGCGTAAAGCGGAAGGAGGATCCTTGCCCGGGTTCGGATTCGACCCAGATCCGACCACCGTATCGTTCCACAATCCTCTGGCACAGGGCGAGTCCAATTCCTGTGCCGGCGTATTCATCGGTTGTGTGCAGGCGCTTGAAGAGGCCGAAAATCGTTTCCTGATACTCGGGATCGATGCCGATCCCGTTGTCTGTTATCGAGAAGACCCAATGCCCGCTCTGGCGTTCGGCTGTAATGCACACGACGGGCGGCCTGTCGAGGCTCCTGTACTTTATGGCGTTGCCAATGAGATTTTGGAAGAGTTGCTGGAGGTGGGTCGCGCCCATCGTCACAAAAGGCAGGGGGCCAAAGTTCACCTTTGCGCCTGTTTCAGAAATGATAGTCGCGAGGTTTGACAAAGCCCCCTCGATCGCCTTCTTCGCATCAGCGCGGTCGCCCGTCTTTTCAAACCTCGATAGCTGGCTATAAGCGAGCAGGTCGCGAATGAGTGTTTCCATGCGTGTCGCGGCGTTGCAAAGATAACCCATGAATTTATTGCCTTCGCTATCGAGAGCGTCGCCGTGCCGCTTGGCGAGCAGTTCGCTGTAAATTTTGATGGTCCGCAGCGGCTCCTGGAGGTCATGGCTTGCTGAAAACGCAAACTGCTGCAGGTCCTGGTTGGCGCTTTTCAGCGCAGCCTCGGCGTTGCGCAGTTCCGTGGAGTCGAAATAGTAGCAAATCACGCCATATTCCCCATCAGGTAACACCATGCGATGGAGTTCCCACTCGTAGGACTCCACGGCCGGAACATCCTTTCGCGGCTTGGTGAACCGTGGTGAGGAGTAGGGCTCACCCGTTTCCAGTGTGCGCCGGAACACGGCGATGATCTCTTCGGCGATCTCGCTCGGCCAGAGGATGTGCATCGCCGCGCCGAAGTCGTGTCCGACGATGGGCCGCACGTTCCGGAATGCCTGATTCTGGGAGCCGGCATTCATTTGTACGATCCGGAAGTTTGCGTCTACGACATAAATGCCAAACGGCGCGCGCTCAACCAACTCGAAGAACGTCTCGCGGCCCTGCGCCAGCAGAGCTTCGGCTCGCTTGCGTTCAATAAGATCGGCGGTCATTCGCGCGAGAATATCGAGCAACCGCAAATCGCGATCGGCCGGCCGGTGGCGTGCCTTGTAATACGTCGAGAGCACTCCAAGGGCGGCTCCCCCTCGTGTGACGAGGGGCGTGGATTGGAACGCCCGTGCGCCCGCTCCCAGCATTTCGGCCAATGCCGGTGTACCGGCGAAAACAAGACTGCTGGCGACATCTTCGACGATGATGCGCTCGCCTTGTTGCAGCGCCATGCCCCAGGGCCCTTCCGCGCCAGCGATCGTCCCGAACGATTCCAAAGATGAGAGTCCAAATCCCTGCTGTGCTGCGATCTTGGGGACGCCGTTGTCGGCCAACTGGATGCTGCCCATATCCGCTTGCGTGATTTCGCAGGCAACCCCAAGAATTTCTTCCAGCAACTGGGGGAAGTCTCCCACCTGCATCATGCGAGTGCTGACCTGCTGGATTCGCGTCATAGCGGCCAGATCCGCGGCCAGTTGGGTATTTAATGACTGAATTGCCCGCTCGGCACGCTTTCGCCCGGAAATATCGCGCGCAATCTTAGAGGCCCCGACAATCCGGCCATCCGCATCCTTCAGGGGAGAGATCGTAAGAGAGATTTCGAGCAGCAAGCCATCTTTTCGCCGGCGTACGGTTTCGAAGTGTTCTACGCGCTCACCGCGTCGCAGCCGCGCCAGAATGTCCGGTTCCTCATTTTGCCGGTCGTCGGGGATCAGCAACTCCGCGACAGTCTTTCCGATAGCCTCTTCTGCTGCATAACCGAAGAGCCGTTCGGCGCTCTTGTTCCAGCTCGTGATGATGCCGTTGAGGTCCTTGCTGATGATGGCATCGTCAGAGGAGTCAACAATGGCGCTCAAGAGGAACGTGTCGCTCTCCGACTCTTTCCGTTGCGTGGCCTCTCGAGACATGAAATCTGCTAATCCATTATTCTCGCGTATGGACTAACCGGAGCCCGATCGTGAGCCCGAGCGTTCGTACCGAATCTTACAATTCAACTTGCGCCCGGACGGCGATATAGAAACCGGCCGATTTTCACGACCGGGGGCGGCTGGGCAACGCCGGCAGCACCAACCCACCCGGGTTCCGGAATGCCCATTTTAATTGGGCAGCCGGAAAGCGAGGAGTTCGGCGTTGTAGCCGCCGCCGCTGATGGCGACCACGATGTACTGCCTGCCGTTGAGCATATAGGTCATGGGCGAGCCGCTCTGCGGCGCCGGCATGAAGACATCGCCCGCATCCTTGCCGGTAGCCTTGTCATACGCGCGCAGCTTGGCGCCCCGCTGTCCGTTGGGCTGCGTGGCAACGCCCTTTTCTCCCGCAATCAGCAGGGTCTTGGTGACCAGGGTTCCCGCCTGGCCGGGGCGGCCGGTGCGGGGAATGTTGAGGCCCTGGAGCGCCGGACTGTTGCGAACATTGTCGGGAGTGTCGCCGTGGGCGACCTGCCAAAGAATTTCGCCTTTATTCAGATCGTAAGCGGTGAGGCGCCCGTAGGGCGGCTTGAGCAAAGGCAGACCTTCGACGGTCAATCCGCCGCCTGGTCCGCCGCCGCCGGCGCGCCCTCTGCCGCCGGCGCCCGCGGGGTTCGGAGCCTGTCCGGAAATGAAATTCATATCGGATCGGTCGGGCGTGGGAGGCACCAGCCCGATGGGAGTCACGATGCTTTGCGACGAGACATACATCACGTGAGTTTCAGGGTCGTACGAGCCCCCAGGCCAGTTCGCGCCGCCGCCGGCAGTAGCGGCCGTCAGGGTAGCCAGCGGCCCTTCCCACTTGCTCACCACGCCGGGAGTGAACATCGGACCGAGCTTGTAGCGGGAGACCAACTGCACCGCCTCTGTGTGTAATTGCGGTGTGAAATCGATCAGGTCGTCGACCGAAATGCCCTGGCGGTCGAAGGCAGGCGGCTTGGTGGGAAAGGGCTGCGTGGGGGCGTACCATTCGCCGGGCACGTCCCCCTTGGCCACGGGCCGTTCCTCGAACGGCCAGACCGGCTGGCCGGTTTCGCGGTTCAAGACGTACGTGAACGCCTGCTTGGTGGGCTGCGCGACGGCTTTGACGGTGCGGCCGTTGATGGTGAGGTCGACCAGGATCGGCGGACAGGGGTTGTCCATGTCCCAGATGCCGTGATGCACATACTGGTAGTGCCACTTGCGCTGGCCGGTCTTGAGGTCGACGGCGACCAGGCTCTCGCCGAACAGGTTGTTGCCGGGCCGGTGGCCACCGTAGTAATCGCCGGTCGGCAGTTCGACGCCGAGATAGACGAGGCCGAGGTCCTCGTCAATCGCCGCCTGCCCCCACGAACCGGTGTTGCCGGTGTACGACCACGAATCCTTGTCCCACGTGTCGAGGCCGAACTCGCCGGGCTTCGGAATGGTGTGGAAGGTCCATAGACGCTTGCCGGTCCGCACGTTGAACCCGCGAACGTATCCCTTCACGTTGGTCTTGCTTTTGGGGACACCGCCGGGCTTGTGCGCCGCGCCGACTACCACGGTATCGCCGGCAACTAAGGGCGTCGCATGCAGGCCGATATCGGGGCTGAGCGGGTCGATCTCCTGATCGTCGTCCTCCTTCAGGTCCACCACGCCGTTCTTGCCGAAGCTCGGGATGGGCACACCGGTCTTGGCATCCAGCGCCAGGAGCCGGTACCCCGGAGTCACGTAGAGAATTCGCTCGGCGGCGCCGTCGGTCCAATAAGCCAGTCCGCGGCCCGAAAGCTGCCGGGGCGCTACGGCGCCGCGCTGTCCTTCGTCCTCGCTGTGAACCCAGAGCAGCTCGCCGGTGGCGGCGTTGAGCGCGATCACCGCGCGGCGGGTGCCGGCGGTTGAATACAAGATGCCTTTCGCCATCAGAGGCGTGCCTTCGAGATTCGCTTCGGGCAGGGGGCCGAGGTTATCGGTCTTGAAACGCCATGCGACTTCCAGCTTGCTGAAGTTGGAGGGGTTGATCTGGTCGAGCGCCGAGTAACGGGTATTGCCGAGATCTCCGCCGTAGGTCCGCCACTCCCCGTTTTTCGCTCCCGACTGCGCGGCCGCCGGCAAGACTGCCCAGATCGCCAACGACGCGACCGAAATCCATCGCGCGAACCATCGTGACGTGTGCATCGACTCCCCTCCTCTACGCCGGCAAGCGGCTTCTGATAGTCAGCGCGAATTATATCGCACCCGCGCCCGTGGGGAAGGTTTCCGACCTGCCCAGTCGTGACCTTTGACCTTGCGGCCTTGCCGCGGTCCGTATACTCTGACCCTATGCGTTCTCTTGCTCTGGGGACAGCGATTCTGGCGGCGCCGCTCTTCACCGCCCAGGCCCAAACCTATGTCGCCCGTATTCTGACCGGCGTCAGCGAGACGTACGCCAACGCAAACGAATACCGCTTTGCGGTGACGAAGAAAGGCGAGGAATCCGGCGTGATGAAGATTGCGGTGCGCAAGCCGGACCGGTTTCGCTTCGAGGCCGATGGGCGCGTTGTCGATGGCGCCGATGCGTTCAGCAAGGTCTTGATCGTCAGTGACGGCGGAACCACCTGGAACTATCGTGCGGAGGAGAATTCGTACACGAAAAAGAGAGTGGCGCCGGCGTTGCTCGACACCGAGCCGGCGGAGGTAACGCCGGAGACGTTTGTCTTGCAGGCGGAAGCCGTTTTCCTGACCCGCTACGCACGATTTGCCAGGGCGGCGGACCACGCGCGCGTGCTGCGCAAAGAGAACGTGCAGTCTGGAGGTCAATCGGTGGCGTGCACGGTCGTCGAGATCGAGGCTCCCTTGCCTGGCTATCGGGACACGTACACCTGGTGGGTGGATGAGAGGACGCATCTGGTATTACGCGAGGACACCAGGCCGGCTTCTTCCCGGCGCCCGTTGAGCAGCACGATTTACACCGAAGCCGCGATCGGCGAGCCGATACCCGAGCAGATGTTTCATTTCACGCCGCCACCCGGCGCGCGGTTGGTGGATCGATTCGAACCCTAACGGGGTTTTGCCGCCGGACGGCCCCTGTCTTCCGGCTTCATAGTTTGATAGGTTTGGTCCAGTTCTGGGAGCTTTGAGGGCTGCGCCACCGATGACTACATTTGTGTGCCAAATCGGGCCTGGACAGGAACGGCAGGCGTGACTTCCGGTGAATGGAGACGACGGGGTTCCATTTTTCTTGCTGCCGGCTTGATCGGCGCGGCGCTGTATTGGTTCTTGGCGTTTCACCAGCCAACAATCCCACGACGCGCTCTCCGCATCGGCTTTGAGAGCGCCCCACCCGTTCAGGTTCGAACCGGCAGCGGCTTTACGGGCCTGGCAGTTGACATTGTAAACGAAGCCGCTAAGCGCGCTGGTATTTCCTTGCATTGGGTCGAAACCGGGACCAGTTCCGAAGAGGCGTTCCGCCGTGGGCTGGTGGACCTTTGGCCGATTATGGCGGATCTGCCCGACCGCCGCAAACGCGTACACATCACCCGGCCCTATCTACACACCACTCACACTCTCGTGCTGCGGGCAGGTTCGGCCGCTCCCGATCGCACTTTTAGCGGCCGCCTCGCCCTGTCCCGGATGCCGCTTCATATGCGACTCGCATCCGAAGCATTTCCCAAAGCTCAGTTGGTGCAGTTCCCGGACGTCCCGGCAATCCTGAAAGCTGTCTGTTCAGGTACAGTCACGGCTGCGTTTCTGGAGGATCGCGGCGCGTTGACTGCGCTACGCGAAAAGCTCTACGAGTGCGGCCCGCAGCCACTTCGTGTAGAGCCCCTTCCTGGGCTAACGCTTCAGCTTGGAGTAGCTTCCACATTCGAAACTGCGGGAGCAGCCGACGCGATTCGAGCCAAAATCGGCGGGCTGTTTCGAGATGGCACTCTTGCAGCCGTGATCGCCAAGTACTCGTATTACGGTCTGGACGATACGTGGACCACGTACGCCCTGTTGGAGGCCGCTGAGCGGGAGCGCTGGATCGCTTGGGGGGTTGGCGGGTTGGGTTTAGTGCTGGCACTGACTCTCTGGGGCGCCAGTTCTTTACGTCAACGCAAACGGTCTCTCGCGGCCATCCGGGAAAGCGATGAACGCTTCCGCAGAGTTTTCGAAGAAGGGCCTCTCGGCTTAGGGCTGGTCGGAAAGGATTGGCGCTTCTTGAGGGTGAATACCGCCCTTTGTCACATGGTCGGCTATTCGCAAGCGGAGCTCGAAGAAAGGTCCTTTGTCGATATCACACATCCAGATGACATGAAAGCGGACATGGAGTGTGCAGAGCGGCTTTTCCGGGGCGAGATACCTTTCTATCGGATGACCAAACGATATGTCAGGAAGAGCGGAGAAATCATTTGGATCAACCTGACGGCATCTTTGGTGCACGACCAAAAAGGAGTGCCGGTCTACGGCCTCGCCATGGTCGAGGATATTACGGAAACCCGCCGCGCGCAGGAGGAAGTGCTTCGCAGGCAAAAGCTGGAGAGTCTCGGGGTTTTGGCAGGCGGCATCGCTCACGATTTTAATAACCTCCTGGGCGGGATCCTCGCGCAAGCGGAATTGATGGAGTCGGAGCTGCCCGCCGGACCTCCTCAAGAGATTGAGAGGATCAAGACTTCGGTGATCCGCGGCTCCGAGATCGTTCGGGAGCTCATGATTTACGCGGGCCGCGAAACAGGAGACTTTGATCAAGTGGATATTTCGCGGCTTGTGGAAGAAATGCTGGAATTGCTCAAGATCTCGATTTCGAAGCACGCCCTTTTGAAAACGGATCTTGGCAGGAACCTTCCTCTTCTGCGCGGCCATGCCCCACAGATCCGGCAAATCGTGATGAATCTCATCATGAATGCATCCGAGGCCATCGGAGATATCGATGGCGTGATCAGGGTAACCACGTCCCACATGATCGGAGGCCCGGCCCTGGCCTCCAGTAAGGTGACCAGCTTGGCCGAAGGCGACTACATTCGGCTAGAGGTCTCGGATACGGGCACGGGAATGACTGAACAAGTGAAGGCCAGGATGTTCGATCCCTTCTTCAGCACCAAGTCTGGGGGCCGCGGCTTGGGGCTGGCGGTCGTGCAAGGGATAGTCCGCGCCCATGGCGGCGTCATTGATCTTGTGAGCGAACCCGGCCGGGGAACGGCATTTCATGTGTTTCTACCCTGCTCTTCCGAGCCGATTAGCGAGAGTCAGGGCGTGATCCCCTTGGTTGGAGCAGCACGATCGAACGCGAACGCCGGCACCATCCTGGTGGTAGAGGACGAGGAACTACTGCGGCTAGCCATTTCGAAGGCGCTTCGCAAGAGGGGTCTTTCGGTGATTGAGGCAGGTGACGGATCGGTCGCGATGGACCTGGTGCGCTCGCAGATGGATCTGGACGGCATCTTGCTTGACGCCACTTTGCCCGGAAGACCAAGCCGCGAGATCCTCGAAGAGGCCCAGAGAATGCGACCGGACCTGAAGGTTATCGTGACCAGCGCCTACAGTAAAGATATAGTCGAAGCCTCCTTCCGTGGGCTGCGAGTGGAACGTTTCATTCGTAAGCCGTTTCAACTAGACGAAATCCTGCGGTTCCTCGCCGGCTCGGCGGAACACCCAAACTAAGACTGGCCTGCGGCGCGCCGGACTCGCTGCTGCACCCGGTAGCAAGAGTCTGTCACGGGCTTCCGCAACGATCCAAGTCCGCTTCACAGAGCCATGCGATGGAAGTCAGCGAGCCGGATAGCTCAGGGATGAGGTGTGACGGACAGGCTGGGGCTTGTAGTAATTCGGATCGGCGAATTTCTCGTTGAAGATTTTGTCCCAGCGCGCATTTTCCTGGCAGGTGGAACAGACGCCGCAATGGCATCGGTGGCGGCGGGCGTTCCGCGGCACCAGGCGCACGCGCGGCGCGGCCGGCGGACGCTGGGTCTGCTTTTGCGCAGCCAACAGGGCGGCGATCTCCTTGGAATCGGAAAGCTCTACTCGTGCTGCCTCGGATCGATACACCATAAAGCCGCCTGCCTCCGGAATCGAAATTCCGGAATCGATTCTATAGCTCGTGACTATACAGGAAACGCCTAATACCCCGCAAGATTCGCGAAGGTTATCTCACCCCGGGGTACACCGCGGTGTTCACCGAGGTTAATATCGGGCAGCTCCGGCCCGCCGCTTGCGATTCCGGCTCGGACGTTGTTCAACTAGAAGGCATGCCGGTCTTGTCCACCAACCTCGACGCGCGATCCGAACTCTTTCGCGCCAATGCCGCCGCCATGAAAGAGTTGGTCGACGATTTGCGGGCCAAGGCCGGTCAGGCGATGCAGGGCGGCAGTGAAAGCGCCCGCCAGAAGCACCTCGCGCGCGGTAAGCTGCTGCCGCGCGACCGCGTCAACACCTTGATCGATCCGGGCTCGCCGTTTCTCGAAGTCGGCCAGCTGGCCGCCCTGGGCATGTACGGCGAAAACATCGCGTCGGCTGGAATCATCACAGGCATCGGGCGGGTATCGGGCCGCGAATGCGTCATCGTGGCCAACGACGCCACGGTCAAGGGTGGAACCTATTATCCGATCACGCTGAAGAAGCACTTGCGCGCGCAGGAAATCGCCCTGCAAAACCGGTTACCGTGCATTTACCTGGTGGATAGCGGCGGGGCCAATCTCCCGCATCAGGACGAAATCTTCCCTGACCGCGACCACTTCGGCCGCATCTTCTATAACGAAGCTCAGATGTCGGCAGCCGGCATCACACAGATCGCCGTCGTGATGGGCATGTGCACGGCCGGCGGGGCGTACATTCCCGCCATGGCGGATGAATCGATCATCGTGCGCAACCAGGGCACCATTTATCTGGGAGGCCCGCAGTTGGTGAAGGCGGCCACCGGCGAGGTGTCGACCGCCGAGGAGATCGGCGGCGCGGACGTGCACTGCCGCATCTCGGGCGTCACCGACTATTGCGCGCAAAACGATCATCACGCGCTGGCGATAGCCCGGCGGATCGTCGCCGGACTTCCTTTGCGCAAGCAGTGCCCGCGGGAAATCCGCCCGCCGCGCGAACCTCGCTTCGATCCCGCCGAGTTGCACGGTGTCGTGCCCGCCGATATCCGTAAGCCTTACGACGTGCGCGAAGTAATCGCACGCCTGGTGGACGCCAGCGAATTCGACGAGTTCAAGCAGCTCTACGGCCCGACTCTGGTCACCGGCTTTGCCAACATTTGGGGCTATCCGGCGGGCATCCTGGCCAATAACGGCATCCTGTTCTCGGAAAGCGCTCTGAAGGCGACGCACTTCATCGAGCTTTGCGCGCAGCGCAGCATCCCGCTCGTGTTCCTGCAGAACATCACGGGCTTCATGGTCGGCCGCAAGTACGAGGCGGGTGGCATCAGCAAGGATGGCGCGAAGATGGTGACGGCCGTGGCCACCGCCGGCGTGCCGAAGTTCACGGTGATCATCGGCAACAGTTTCGGGGCCGGCAATTATGGCATGTGTGGGCGGGCCTACAGCCCGCGCTTTCTGTGGATGTGGCCGAACGCGCGCATTTCGGTGATGGGGGGCGAGCAGGCGGCCAGCGTGCTGGCCACGGTCCGGCGCGACAACTTGGAGGCTGAGGGCAACAGCTGGAGTACGGAAGACGAAGAGAAATTCAAAACTCCGATTCGCGCTCAGTACGAAACGCAGGGGCACCCGTACTACTCGAGCGCCCGCTTGTGGGACGATGGCGTCATCGATCCGGCCGACACGCGCCTGGTGCTCGGTCTCGCGCTATCCGCGGCGTTGAACGCGCCGATGGAGCCGTCCCGCTTCGGCGTCTTCCGGATGTGAACCCATGTTCGATAAGATTCTGATCGCGAATCGCGGCGAGATCGCCTGCCGCGTCATCCGCACCGCGCGCCGCCTGGGCATCCGTACGGTCGCTGTCTACTCGGAGGCGGACACTCGCGCTCTGCATGTCGAGATGGCCGATGAGGCCTATCCGATCGGCCCGCCGCGCGCCCGGGAGAGTTACCTGGCGATCCACCGGATTCTTGACGTCGCGCGAATTTCCGCGGCGCAGGCCATTCACCCCGGCTATGGGTTCCTGTCCGAAAACGCAGAATTCGCCGAAGCCTGCGAACGCGCGGGCGTGAAGTTCATCGGCCCACCGGCCTCCGCCATCCGCGCTATGGGGTCCAAGTCCGCCGCGAAGACGCTCATGGAAAAGTCCGGCGTGCCGCTGGTGCCGGGCTATCACGGCGACGCACAGGATCTGGAAGCGTTTACGGCCGCGGCCGCGCGCATCGGCTACCCGGTGCTGCTGAAGGCTTCGGCCGGCGGCGGCGGCAAGGGCATGCGGGTGGTGCGGAACGCTTCCGATCTCGCCGCCTCGGTGGCATCGGCGCAACGTGAAGCCACGTCCAGTTTCGGCGAGGGCCGCCTGCTTCTGGAAAAATACATGCCGTGCCCGCGGCATGTGGAGGTCCAGGTGTTTGCCGATACGCAGGGCCATGCGGTCTATTTATTCGACCGCGACTGCTCCATCCAGCGACGCTATCAGAAAGTTGTGGAGGAGGCTCCCGCGCCGGGACTCGACCAGCCCCTGCGCCACGCCATGGGGGAGGCCGCCTGTGCCGCCGCCCGTGCCATCGGATACGTGAACGCCGGCACGGTCGAATTCCTAGTCGATCAGGGGGCGTTCTACTTCATGGAGATGAACACGCGGCTGCAGGTGGAGCATCCGGTCACCGAGCTGATCACCGGGTACGACTTAGTGGAATGGCAGCTCCGCGTGGCGGCCGGCAGCGTACTTCCCAAGACCCAGGAGCAGATTCAACAGCACGGCCACGCCATCGAAGCTCGAGTCTATGCCGAGGATCCCGCACGCGAATTCCGCCCCTCGATCGGTGTTCTGACTCATCTGAAAGCGCCGGCGGAGACGGCTCATGTGCGCGTCGATTCCGGCGTTCGCGCCGGCGATGAGATTTCTATCCACTACGACCCGATGATCGCGAAGTTGGTGGTCTGGGACCGCGACCGAGCCAGCGCCGTCCAGCGCTTGCGGCACGCGTTAGCGGATTACGAAGTCGCGGGTGTCGCTACCAATCTCGCGTTCCTGGCCCGCGTGGCCGCGCACCCCGCTTATGCGGCCGGCGCACTCGACACGGGGTTCATTCCGCGCAACGCCGCCGAGCTTCTCCCGGCTGTGGAGTCGGCGCCGCGGGAAGCCCTGGTCGCCGCGGCGCTCCACGTGCTCTCCGATCAGCGCCGCGACTCGGAAAGCCATGCCGCGGCCTCAACCGACCGGTGGTCGCCCTGGAACAGCTCCAACGCCTGGCGGATGAACGGCGCCGGATACCAGGATCTGGTTTTCCGCGATGCCGATGCCCGGATCACTGTTCGTGTTCATCCGCAAGCGGACGGCGGTTTCCAGGCGCTGCTCTCCGGCGCGCCCCTGCGGATTCACGGTACCGGCAATCACATTTGGATTGATGGCGTCAAAACGTCCGCGGCCGTAGTCCGTAATGCCGACCGCTTCACTGTAATGATCGAAGGCGTCAATCACGAGCTCTCCTTCGTGAACCCGCTGGCGCCCGCGGGAGTTCAAGAGGAAAGCACCGGCACCCTTACTGCGCCCATGCCGGGCCGCATCATCCAAGTGCTTACCAAACCCGGCGCGGTGGTTCTACGCGGCGCGCCGCTGATCGTCCTCGAAGCCATGAAGATGGAATACACCATCACCGCCCCGGCAGACGGCAAAGTCGAGATGATTCGTTATACCGCGGGCGAAGTGGTAGGCGAAGGCGCGGAGTTACTCGCATTCGCTCCCGCCGCTAGTCCCTCTGACCCCAGCCTCTGAGATGGGATTATGAGGAGAGGAGCATTCAACCACACATGCAACTTGGAATGATCGGACTCGGCCGCATGGGGGCCAACATCGTGCGCCGCCTCATGCGGGGAGGACACCAGTGCGCCGTCTTCGACAGTAATCAGGCCTCAGTGGCTGACCTGGCGCGCCAGGGGGCGGCCGGGTCGGGCTCGCTCGACGAATTCATCCGCAACCTGGTTGCGCCGCGCGCCATCTGGCTGATGGTGCCGGCGGCGGTGGTCGACGGCCTGCTCGATAAGCTGGCGCCGCTGCTCCAGGCCGGCGACATCCTCATCGACGGAGGCAATTCGTATTACATCGACGACATCCGCCGGGCGCAGTCGCTGGAGTCCCGAGGCATTCGATATCTGGATGTGGGCACCAGCGGTGGGGTCTGGGGTCTGGAGCGCGGCTATTGCCTGATGATCGGCGGCCCGCAGGATGTCGCCCAACATCTCGATCCCATTTTCAAGACGCTCGCCCCGGGGCGCGGCGCCATTTCCCGCACCCCGGGACGAGAAAAGGCCGGCGGCACCGCCGAGGAAGGCTATCTCTACTGCGGTCCGTCGGGAGCCGGCCACTTTGTGAAAATGGTGCACAACGGCATCGAATATGGGTTGATGGCCGCCTACTCGGAAGGGCTCAACATCCTCAAACACGCCAACATCGGCAAGCGGGATCACAAGGTGGATGCCGAAACCACGCCATTACGCGACCCCGCGCACTATCAGTACGATCTCAACCTCCCGGATATTGCGGAAGTGTGGCGTCGCGGCAGCGTCATCGCATCCTGGCTGCTGGATCTCACCGCCGCGGCTCTGCTGGAAGAACCTGAACTGACGCGGTTCTCAGCGGCGGTTTCCGATTCGGGCGAAGGACGATGGACGATCCAGGCGGCGATCGACGAAGCGGCTCCGGCCCCGGTATTGACTGCCGCGCTATATGAACGCTTCGCTTCTCGCGGCGAAAGCCAGTTTGCCGGCAAATTGCTTTCCGCGATGCGCTTTCAGTTCGGCGGACACGCCAGCCACACGCCGTAGCACTGCTCGCGTCGATCAGGAGCGGGCGTTCACCCGCAGCGGCATATCCAGCTTGAACGTCAGTACCGATTCGACCGGCACCTTGATTGAGCCCTTCGTCACCACTTGGGTGACGGCGCCGGCCGCGGCCCCCGATCCGGCGCCGATCGCCGCGCCCTTGCCACCGCCGGCAATCGCGCCGATGATGGCGCCGATCGCCGCGCCACCGCCGGTGAACTCGCCGGTCCTGCGGTTCGCGCCGAGACCGTTGTGTCCTTTCTGGGCAAGGTCGACCGTGCTCAGGTCATATTGCCGCCCGTCGATGGCCACGGTAGCGAGATCGAGCACCAAGTCCGATGCGCCGCTAATCCGCCCTCCTTTGGAAGCGGAACGAATCACAATCTGGGCGTTAGCGCCGGCCGGAATCACGACTTTGCCTTCCGCGTCGCGCACGTCGTCGGTGACCTCGGCCGGGAACGTTTGGCCCTCGGCCACTTTGGTGGAATCAATCGTCTCCTCGTTGCGCACCGAGATTTCGGTGCCCGCCGGCAATTGGTGCGTTTTCGTTGTAACGGCTGCCTCGGCGGGATGGTAATGCTCCCGGTGCTCGAGCTTCCTCCGCGCGGGCGTGCTCCCGGCGGCCGGGGCCGTCGCGGCTTCCGGCGGAGCTCCCGGAGCGGCGGCCGGGTTCTCATCGTATTCGATCGACCGCACCTGGCTCATCGCAATGGTGCGAGTCAGCTTATCGTCACCGGCAATCTGAAGTTCAGTCGGCGAACTGGACATCACAGTCCCGGTGACGCTCGTTCCGTCCCGCAATTCGACGGTGGCATGCTGGCCGCCACCCGACGTCTTGCTGCACGAGCACAACAACAGAATGGTCAGCAGCGAAGGCAGCAGAACTCTCATCTCGGTTCTCCTCTCTGGATTATGCGTCGGTCCGGCGCCACACCACAACCGAATCGCGGCGCCGTGCGGCCGAATTCTCATTATGTATGATTCCGCTCAGATCTGCGGCATCTTGCGGGCGATGATGAAGCACTCGTCCCAAAACCAGAGAGCGCCATGTTCGCGCAGCACATCACGCGTGGCCTCGATATAGGTGTTTGCCGACATGGCTTCCGCCAGCCGGTGATCTTCGATCTGGGCTACGTAGGTGGCAGCGTTCCACGCCGCCAGCAGCGTGGAAGTGCCGATCGAAGATGCCGAGGTTCCGATTTCAGTCGGCAACGTGTGCATCTCGTACCGGAGCAGCGACCGCTCGTCGTCGTAGGCCAGGAACTGAAAATCCCGCGCCTGCCCGCCCAATGCGGCTTCAGACGCTTTCAGAAGCTGGTAGCGGTCGGTTTCAAACGGATTTTCGTCCGGCCAGACGCGCTGGATGATCTCGAGCCCCGGATCGTTGCCGCTGGAATGAATCCCGATCAAACGCCCTCCGGGGCTCAAGCCGCGCGCCAGGGGTGCGATGACGCGCCGCGCCTTGAACTCGACCGAAGCCCGCGCGCGGTAGGGTTGCGAGGCCAGAATCAAATCAAAATCCGCCCGGGGGCTCCCTTGTTTGGGACGGACGGTGTCGAGCAGGAACTTGCAATCCTGCCGGTAGATCACCAGCACCGTCGGTGTCTCGTACATCGGGTTCCCGCTCTTGGGGCTGATGCGCGCCCGCCAATGCTCCGTCAGGAACGGCTGTAGTGCGGTGATCTGATCGTCGAACTGTGCGGCCGTATTGCCTTTGAGTTCGACCTCATGCCAAACCACCTTTCCCACGGCCGCGGGATCGTTGGGAGTGAGCAGCGGTGCCTCGTCGTACTTCATGTTCGTCATCACGAGGACCGTGGCGGGATGCTCCATGAATCGGTCGGGCATCTTTTCCAGCGCCAGCCGGACATCTTCCAGGCTGATTTCTTTGCCGACGATATAAAACGGCATCCATTCGAAATTGCGGTGCATCGTGCGCATCATGCGGGCCAGCACCGTGCCGTCGCCGACGCCCGCGTCGAACACGCGGATCGCCGGCGGCGTGGGATGGAGCTCGCTTAACTCGGCGGCGACGCGGCCGGCGATCACCCACTTCTCACTGCAGGTGTTCACGAACATCAGGTATTTCTGGCGGTTGTCGTAAAAGCGAAAATTCTGTTCCGGATCCGGCGCCGTGGGAGCAGCCGCACCGGCCGTAGGATTAGGTTTGGTTCCCGACATAATGGATGGGAGATTTCGTTGAGTTTACAGTTGTTTTGTGGTTCAAGTGTAAGACATTCTCCAGTTTGCATGCAACTTTTGCAGCCGAAGCTTCCCTGCCAAACCGATGTTCGGCTTGGGCGGCCCACCGGGAACAATCTCCCGCTTCACACTTCGTTCAAGCGAGGAGCGATCGAAGGAGCACGGCCGGATGGACGCCTCGGCCGCCGCTGAGTTCGGCCACCTGGTGGCGGCACGAGGTGCCGGGCGCTACCAGCACCTCACCTTCCTGCATGGACTGAACGGCGGGCAGGAGCTTGCGCCCCGCAATCGCGGCCGACACTTCGTAGTGCTTGCGGGCGTAACCGAACGATCCCGCCATGCCGCAGCAGCCGGCGTCGAGGTCCACCACGGTTGCGGAAGGAATGCGCGCCAACAGCGTCATCGTGGCCGGCAGGAGTCCCATCGACTTCTGATGACAATGACCGTGAACCAGAATCTTCTTCGGGCCTGGGCGCAGCGGCAGGTCCAAGAGTCCGGCGTATTCTTCAAACAACTGGCAGGCTTGGGCGACGACGCGCGCTTTCTCCTGTTGGGCGCCACGCAACAGCGCCGGTGCGTCTTCCTTTACAGCGGACAGACAACTGGGTTCGCAGAACAGAATCCGGTCCCCTCGCTGAGCGATCGGGAACAAGCCCTCCACCACCTGCGCCGCCTGCACCCGCGCTTCCGCCAGCAGCCCCTGGGAGATCAGCGGCCTCCCGCAACAGCCCGGCCGCGCCACATCCACCCGGCAGCCGCCCCGCTCCAGCACCTCGACCGCTGCGACGCCGATCTCCGGGTCGTAGTGATTCGTGAAAGTATCGTTGAACAGCGTTACCGGTTTTCCCGAAGAAGAGGCAGGCCGGGAACGGGCGGCCGCCCATTTACCGAACGTCTGTCCCTTCCAGGCGGGAAGCCGGCGCCGTTGATCGACGCCCAGCATTTTTTCGTTCAGCCACCGCGCGGGCGCTGCGCCGGCAACCAAGTTCGCGAGGGGCGCGAACCGGCTGGCCCAAACCGAGAGCCGGTGGATGTTGCCTAACGCACGCGCGCGCAGCGGCGTGCCGTGGCGACTGTAGTAATCCGCCAGGAACTCGCTCTTGAACCGCGCCATGTCGACGCCCACCGGACACTCCGCCTTGCACGCGCGGCACTCCAGACAGAGGTCGAGCACGCGATACACGCCGTCGTCGCCCAACCCCGCTTCGCCCAGGCGCCCGGTCATCGCGAGACGCAGGACGTTGGCCCGGCCGCGCGTGCTGTCCGACTCCTCGCGCGTCGCCATGTAAGAAGGGCACATCGTGCCGGCCAGCTTTTTCCGGCACGCGCCTACGCCGCTGCACATTTCCACCGCGCCGCCCAGCCCGCCATATTCCGAGAAATCGAACCAGGATTTCGGCCGCGGAGTCTGATAGCCCGCTCCAAAACGCAGGTTGGACGTCATTGGCGGCGCGTCGACGATCTTGCCCGGATTCAAAATTCCCAGCGGATCGAAAGTCCGCTTGATCTCGCGAAATGCCTCGTAGAGAACCGGACCAAACATCTGGCGCATGAACGGCGCGCGCACCAGCCCGTCACCGTGTTCGCCCGAAAGCGCGCCGCCGAACTCGAGTACCAGGTCCGCCACTTGCTGCGCGATCGTCTCGAATTTCCGAACGCCTTCTTCGGTCTTGAGATTCACGACGGGCCGCACATGCAGACAACCCACCGAAGCGTGCGCGTAGACACCAGCCGTGGTTTGGTTCCGGCGGATGATCTCGAGAAACCGCCCGATGAACTCGCTGAGGCGCTCCGGAGCGACGGCCGTGTCCTCGACAAACGAGATCGACTTGGCATCTTCTTTCATGGCCATGGAAAGCCCCAACGCGGATTCGCGCAGGCTCCAGATGCGCTGCTGTCTGGCCAGGTCGGTTTCGGAATGGTAGGCGTACCCGAAGCCTTTGGCGCGCAGGTCTTCCTCCAGCGCGCGCAAGCGGGGCAGCAGATCTTCCGGGCGATCGCCGTACAGCTCGATGCACAGGGTGGCGGCCGGATCACCCACGACAAACGAGCTCCGGATGCCGTCCAGCGCGGCGTTCTGCCGCGTGTTGTCGAGGATGGCTTTGTCCATCACTTCGATCGCCGACGGCTGATGCTTGAGGATGACGGGCGCCGCGGCCAGGGCTTCCAGCAAGTCCGCGAACATCACGACCATCACCGCCTTGGCTTTCGGCAGCGGCACCAGGCGCAGCTTGGCTTCCAGGACCACGCCCAGCGTGCCTTCCGAACCCACGAGCATCTTCGCCAAGTTGACGGGGCGCGCCGGGCTTGTGAACTCGTCCAGATTGTAGCCGCCGACACGGCGCAGAATCTTGGGGAAGCGGCGGCCGATCTCCTCGGCGTGTTCGGCAGCAAGGCCGAGCACTTTCCGATAGCAGGCCGCTTCCAGTGTATCCCCCACGGGAACCTCGGCGCGCGGGATTTCGCGCAGCTTCACGACGCTGCCATCGGAAAGCGCCGCTTCGAGCTCCAACACATGATCGATCGTCTTGCCGTAGAGCACGCTGCGAGCGCCCGCGGAATTGTTCGAGATCATGCCACCGATGGTGGCGCGGCTGGCGGTCGAAATATCCGGGGCAAAGCGCAGACCGTGCCGCGCCAACTGCGCGTTCAATTCGTCGAGGACGATTCCGGGTTCGACGCGCGCCCACCGTTCCTCCGCGTTCACTTCCAGAAGCCGGTTGAAGTGTTTGGACGTATCGATCTGGATGCCGTCGCCGATGGCCTGGCCCGCCTGCGAAGTGCCGCCCCCGCGCAGTGTAACCGGGCAGCGAAAGCGGCGGCAAATGTCGAGGGCGCGGAGGATGTCCTGCTTGTTGCGCGCTACCACCAGCCCGAGCGGCTGGATCTGATAAACGCTGGCGTCCGTGGAATAGAGGACGCGGGAAATGAGGTCGAAACGGACTTCGCCTTCAATCGCAGCTTCCAATTCCCGCCGCAAGGCATCGCCGTCGACGGCCGCGGCCTGGGCTTGGGGAACCGGCGTCCCCGCTTCTAACTGTACGAGACCCACTCAGACATTATCGCCGGTCGCGCTACTGCCGTTGGCGCGGGACGCGGCGGCCGGGCGGAGGGCCCGCTGTCTGCGGCTTCGCCTTCACCGCCTGCTCTGCCTGGCTCTCCGGCACGTTCAGCGAGAGGTTGACCAGGTTTGCGCTCGCGGTCACGGACAACGACGGCAATACCGCCGCCAGTTGCGGGTTCTTCTGCTGCGCCTGCATCTGCGCCATGCTTACCAGGAATTGGAGCACGCTGGCCATCGCGCTGGCGTTCGCCGCCGTGTCTGCCTGTGCCTGCCCGGTAAACACGATGGGATCGCCGAACTTCACACCGCCGGCGGCCTGCTGGATGCTTTGAAACGCATTTTGGATTGCGGCGCCCTGAGGATTGGTCGAGGTGGTGGGAGGCTGAAGCGCGGATAGCGGCGTGGCGGCGATTCCCCACGCATCTTCGGTTGCGCTCCACTGATTTACCTGCACGGCCAGGGCTGCGCCGATTGGGGCCGGAGTGGTGTGCCTGTCAATCGCGCCCTTCACACTCGCGACATCACCGGCCACCGCCAGCGTTGCACTCAGAAACGCCACGGCGTTGGCCTGTTTCGGATCCAGGATTACGGTTTGACCGTTGTAGGTGATCGTGGAGCCGCCTCCCGCCAACGCCGCGCTCTGAATCTTGTCCGCATCGAAATTTCCCCGCGCCAGAATGAGCCCCGCGTGTCCACCCGGCACACCATTGGATGCAATCATCAATTCGCGCACGTCGCGGGTCGGATCAAATCCGGTCAGCGCCGTGACCTGTTGCAGATGTTGCGCCCCCTGGGCTTGAATCTGGCTCAACACATATAGCCCGAATGGCGAGGTCTTGGCCTGTTCCACATTGACCCCCGCCAAAACCTTGGCGTCGGGCATGACCAGGCTCACCAGTTCCGGATCGGCGGCGGGCAGCAGCCCGGCACAAAGCGCGGCCAGCGCCGCTGCGTTCAGAATCGGGAGGTTCATACTCATGAGGACGTTGTCCCTTCGCCCTTATTAACGGAGCGGGGGCCCGGCGAGTTCCGGGCCTACTCCTGGATCGGGATCTGGTCGACCACCTCGATACCAAACCCTTCCAATGCAACGATTTTGCGGGGATGGTTGGTGAGCAGGCGGATCGTGTGGAGCCCGAGATCGGACAGGATCTGGGCGCCGAGGCCGTGTTCATGCTGCAGCTGGCGCTGGCCGTCGGAGGTCGCGTAATGCATGAATTCGCGTCCGTGCAGGGCGAGCCGCGACTGGCCGGCGGCATCCCTTTCGACGCGCAGAGCCGGTCCGCTCTCGTGGAGGTAAACCAGCACTCCATGGCCCTCCTCGGCGATCATGCGCAGCGAGTCGCGGACCAGGCGGCCACAGGCGCAGGCGGTGGAGCCGAACACATCGCCATAGATGCAGCGCGAATGCATACGGACCAGAACATTTTCCCGGCCCGCCACCTCACCGCGCACCAGCGCCAGATGATGCTCGGGATTCAAGTCGCTCGTGTAGGCCACGGTGCGAAATTGACCAACCTCGGTTTCGATGCACCCTTCACCGACGCGCTTGATGAAGCGCTCGTGTTTCATGCGGTAACGGATCAGCTCCGCCACCGAAACCATCTTCAGACCGTGGCGTGCGCAAAATTCCGCAAGCTGCGGCACCCGCGCCATGGTGCCGTCCTCGTTCATGATTTCGCAGATCACACCCGCGGGAGTGAGCCCCGCGAACCGCGCGAGATCTACCGAGGCTTCGGTCTGGCCGGCACGCACCAGCACGCCTCCGTCACGGGCGCGCAGGGGAAAGATATGGCCCGGCCGCGCCAGGTCCGACGGCCGGCACGCCGGATCAATCGCCATGAGAATCGTGCGCGTGCGGTCGGGCGCGGAAATGCCGGTGCTGACCCCATGCCGCGCATCGATCGACTCACAGAACGCAGTTCCGAAATTCGAGGTGTTCTCGACGCTCATCAGCGGCAACCGCAAGGCATCGCAGCGTTCCGGCGTGAGCGTCAGACAGATCAGGCCACGCCCGTGCGTGGCCATGAAGTTAATGATCTCCGGCGTGACTTTCTCGGCGGCGATGGTGAGGTCGCCCTCGTTCTCCCGGTCCTCGTCATCGACGACGACCAGGATACGGCCGGCACGAATCTCCTCGATCGCCTCGGGGACCGTCACAAACGGCATAATTCATTGTATCCATTAGTTATTGAGGGCCCACACGGGTCGGGTGTCACCGGGCGCGCCCTGGGCTAAGATGGGCAGTAGAGCGGTAATGGCGAATTTTGCGCGGTTTTTGCCGGCAACGCCGACCTTGACGGTAACCGGCATCATCGACATTCTGGTTGTCGCGTTCCTGGTGTATCAGGCGCTGATGGTGGTGCGCGGCACGCGCGCCGGCCATATCCTGATCGGCATCAGCTTCATGGTGCTGCTATATGGTGTGGCGGTTTGGGCGGGCCTGGAAGCGCTCCGTTCCGTGCTCAATTTTATTGTCCCGTATCTGGGACTCGCTATCATTGTGCTGTTTCAATCAGAGATTCGCCGGACGCTGGCCAGCATCGGACGGAAAGGATGGCTCACGGCGGGTTTCCGTTCGTCCGAATCCATCCATGAGATTGTGCTGGCAGTCGAGCAGCTCTCGGAGCAGAAGACGGGGGCGTTGATCGTGCTCGAGCGCGACATTGGGCTGCGGACGTTCGTGGAAAGCGGAGTGCCGTTGGAAGCGCGCATTTCGCGCGACTTGTTACTTTCCATTTTCCAGCCGGGCCTTCCGCTCCACGATGGCGCGGTGATCGTGCAGAAGGACCGGATTGCGGCCGCCGCGTGCTTTCTGCCGCTCACGACGAATCCGCTGCTGTCGCGGAACCTCGGGACCCGGCACCGCGCCGCCATCGGCATTACGGAAGAAACGGATTGCCTCTCGATCGTGGTGTCGGAGGAGACCGGACGCGTGTCGGTGGCCGCAGGCGGAGAGTTGACCCCGGGAATTCCTATCGCCGCCATTACGGAGCGCATCAATCAGCACTTTGGAGTGCAACGCCCGCAGTCGGAGGCTTCTTTAATGGTTCACGCGCCGCACGTTGTCGCCGAACGGCCGGAGGAGCGGCGTGCCGAACGGGTCAACCTGCCATGAACCTGGTGGCGCGCTTCTGGCAAGCGCTGGTTCACAACTTCTGGTGGCGCGTGCTGGCCCTGGTGGTCGCCGTCTCGATCTGGCTGGTGGTCGCCAGCGAGCCGGAGCTGTCTACGTTCGCGACGGTTCCGGTGGAATACCGGAACATGCCCGACAGCCTGGAGATGAGTTCGCAACCGGCGGAAACCGTGACGCTGGAGCTGCGCGGCTCCTCCGGCGAGTTGCGCAGCTTCGGCGAAAACCGGCAACCGTTCGTGGAGCTGGATCTGTCCGATAGCACACCGGGTGTGCATACATTCAGCATCGACAACAATGATGTGCGGCTGGTGCGCGGCGTTCGGCTGGTTCGCGCGTTTCCAGCCGAAGTGCGGATCGAGTTCGATCGCAGGCTGGTCCGCTCCATTCCCGTCAAGGTGAGGTTCACCGACGGAAGCGCCGTGGCGCGGTATCGCGCGGTTCCGGAAAGCCTGGTGGTGGTCGGGCCGGCGCGCCATGTCGAGAAGCTCGATGCCGCGCTCACCGACCGGGTGGATGTGTCATCCACCCCGGGCACTTCCGAGCATCACGTCAATGCCTTCCTGGACGACGCCTTCGTGCGGTTTCAATCGTCTTCGGAAGTGGACGTGACGGTGACGACGACGCAGAAATAATCGACCGACTCATGCGGAGGCATCTTGGCTAAAGAGTTGTTTGGTACCGACGGAATTCGCGGTGTCGCCGGCGAGTATCCGTTGGATCCCCAGACCGTTTATGCATTCGGCTTGGCCTTGGGCGAAAATGCCACGGCAGCCCAGCCGAATCCGGAGATTCTCATCGGCGCGGATACGCGCGAGTCCGGGCCTTGGATCGCCGAACTGGTGGCCGGCGGCATCCAGAGCCGCGGCGGCCGGGTTCGCTATGCGGGTGTGATTACCACTCCGGGCGTCGCCTACCTGACGCGGACAGGCCCCTTCATGGCAGGCGTGATGATTTCGGCTTCGCACAATCCGTATCAAGACAACGGCATCAAGGTGTTCGGCCATAGCGGATTCAAACTACCCGACTCGGAAGAACACACCATCGAGCAAAACATCTTCCGGCTGTGCGAGCAAAGAGTTGGACCGAATCCCACACGGATTTCCATTGACGAAGGGCTCGATCGGCAGTACCTGGAATATCTGGCGTCAACAGCCGGCGTTCGTTTTGACGGCTTGCGGCTTGTGATCGACTGCGGCAACGGGGCCGCTTACCGGTTGGGCCCGGAGCTGTTCCGGCGGCTGGGCGCCACCGTGACGGTGCTGTGCGCGGAGCCGAACGGCCGCAACATCAACCTGAATTGCGGAGCGCTTCACCTGGGGGTCTTGTGCGATGCCGTGAAGGCCCAGGGCGCCGATGGCGGCGTAGCGTTTGATGGCGATGCCGATCGCGCGATTTTCGTCGCGAAGAGCGGCAAGATCGTCGATGGCGACGCCGTGCTGCTGGCTTCGGCGCGCGCGCTGAAATCGGCGGGCCGGCTTAGCGGGGACCTGGTGGTCGCTACCGTGATGTCCAATCTCGGGCTGGAGAAAGCGCTGGAACACGAAGGGATCCGCCTGGTGCGCACGCCGGTCGGAGACAAGTACGTGTTGGAAGAGATGGTGCGGCTCGATGCCGCGATTGGCGGCGAACAATCGGGCCACGTGATCTTCCGCCAATACGCCACCACAGGCGACGGTCTGCTGACGGCTGTGCGTGTGTTCGAAACCGCGCGCCTGGCAAGCGCCGGACTGGATGAGCTGACGGCCGACTTTCGCGTCTATCCACAGAAGCTGGTGAACGTGCGCATCCGGGAGAAGAAAGCGCTAACCGACTTACCCGCCGTGGCGGAAGAGATTCGCCGCGCGGAACAGGAACTGGCCGGCTCGGGCCGCGTCCTGGTGCGTTTTTCGGGGACCGAGCCGCTGGCACGCGTGATGGTGGAGGGCCCGGATATGGCGGGCGTGGAAACGTACACGGCGCGCATTGCGGAAGCCATTCGCCGCGAAATGGGCGCGTAAAAGGCCCCGCTAATCACAGCGGATGGCGAAGACCGGGTCAACGCGGGTGGCGCGGCGCGCGGGAACGTAACCCGAGAGAGCGGCAATCAGCGCGATTCCCAAGGTGGCGCCGATGAGGGTAGCGGGATCGTTGGGGGTCACGCCATAGAGCAGAGTACCGAGCACACTCGTGCCCGCCAGAGCGATGGGGAGGCCGATGGCAATCCCGATGCCGGCCAGCAGCAGCACCTCGCGCATGACCATCCAGATTACGTTGCCGGTCACAGCGCCGAGCGCCATGCGGATACCGATTTCGCGCGTCCGGCGCGCGACCACGAACGCCATCACGCCGTAGACACCGACACCCGCGAGCACAGTCGCCAGAATTCCGAACGCGGTCGACAGACTCGCAGCCAGTTTCTCCACGGCCAGTGAATCGTCGCGCTGGCGCTCTTCGGTCTTCATGAGATAGACCGGCAGGTTCGGGTTCAGCTTGCGAACCGCCGCACGCAACACGGGAAACATCTGTTCCGGCGGCACGCTCGTGCGCACGTAAGCGGTCATGCCGGCGGCCCACTCGTTCTGGAGGTAGGGGCGAAACACCTGGCGCGGCGGCTCCTGGCGCATGGTCTGATAGCGGGTATCGCGCACCACACCGATGATTTCGATGTCGGTCTTGGTGCCGGGATCACCGCCGAGGCCGATGTGCCGGCCGACGGCGAGGGCGTTGCCGAAGTAATGACGGGCGAACTTCTCGTTCACGATCGCCACCTTGGGCGCGGTGACGACATCGCGATCGGTGAAATCGCGGCCGGCATAAATCGGAATCTTGAGCGCCGTGAAGAACCCGGGTGAGACGTGGTTGAACCAGGGGCTCATGTCCTCACCCGGCTTGGCGGCGTATCCTTCCACCGTCACGGTGCTGTCCCACTCGTTGTAGCTGAGCGGCGGCACGACGCACAGCGCTGCCTGATCGACGCCAGGCAAGCCCGAAAGAGTCTGGGTCAGCTCGCGGTAGAAGAGACGGGCGCGCTCCGGCTTGTAGCCGCTGAGGGTGGGGTCGACGGAAAACGAGAGCAGGTTGCCGACCTCGAAGCCGGGATTGATCGCCTTGATATTCTGCAGGCTGCGCATGAACAAGCCCGCGCCGATCAGCAGCAGGAGCGAGAGACTCACCTGGGCGGCAGCCAGCAGCTTGCGCCAGCGGACATGGCCTCCGGTGAGCGAGCCGGCCTGATCCTTCAAGGTGGGAGCCAGTTCCGGCCTGGTCGCCTGCAATGCCGGGGTCAGTCCGAATATGACCGCGGTCAGCAAGGAAGCGGCCGCGGTAAAAAGGAGGACCCGCAGGTCGGCGCCCGTCTGAAACTTCAGGGGCGGATCGAATTGCGGCATGATGTCCACCAGCATGCGAATGGCCGGGGGCAGCATCAAGAGGCCGAGCAAACCTCCACCGAGGGAAACGAGGGTGCTTTCCAGGAGAAGCTGGCGAACCAGGCGGCCGCGGCCGGCTCCGAGCGCCAGGCGGAGCGCGATTTCCTTCTGGCGTCCGGTGGCGCGGGCAATCATGAGGTTGGCGACATTCGCGCAAGCGATCAGCAGCACCATCGTGACCATGCCCATCATGGCCCAGAGCGGGGCGTCGAGAAACTGGCGGCCCTCGTCCTGGCCGGGGGCGCCCGGCATGACGTCGAGCGTCATTTTCAGAAACTGCTGGCGGCGGTAGTCCGAGGCTTTCGCGAACTCCTTTTGCCGCACTTCCATCTCGAGAAGCTGGTGGAACAAGGGTTGAAGCGCGACTTGGGCATCGCGCCGGGAGACGCCGGGTTTTAACCGCCCGAAGATCTGCACCCAGCGCTGGCGGCGGTTTTCCAGAGGCCGGTCGATGCTGGTGATCTGAGGCGCCATCATGATGGGGATGTAGAGCTCGGTGGTGAAGAGGCGATCGACCCCTTCGAACGTGGGCTCGGAGACCCCGACGATGGTCAGCTGGTGGTCGTTTACCAGAATCTGTTTGCCGATGACGGAACGATCGGCGGCGTAGCGGGTCTTCCAGTAGCCATATCCTAAGACGGCAACCGGGGCTCCGCCCGGTGTGCGGTCCTCCTCGGCGGTGAACAGGCGGCCGAGCGCGGCACCGACTCCCAGCACGTGAAAAAATTCGCCGGAGACCAGCTCTCCGACAGCGCGCTCGCTACTGCCGGCGTAAGTGACACTCAACTGAGCCAGAGAGCGGCAGAGGATGCCGCTGAAGACCCGGTTCTTGTCGCGGAAGTCTTCATATCTTGGGTAGGAGAGAGCGTTGATTCCGTTGTTGGAGCCGTAGTTTTGTCCGACCTCGCGGAGCTGTACCAGCTCGTCGGGATGGTGGACGGGCAGGGGGTTCAGCAGGATGTGGTCGAGCATGCTGAAAACGGCCGTGTTGGCGCCCATACCGAGCGCCATCGAAAGCACCGCGACCGAAGCGAAGACCGGCGCCTTCGCCAGGGAACGGACCGCATACCGCAATTCACCCCAGAAGCTCATCGATCACCTCGCGGTTGAACTCGCCAGTAAATGATATACGCGCGGGGACCGGTTTTGTTCCGTGCGACCGGAGTCGGCTAAAGAGTTAACAGGCCTAAAGAACCGGGTAGGCTACATCCCGCGAGGCGATCCACTGTCCGTCGACGTACAGCCGGATGGTGGTGGTGCGGGTTGCTGCTCCGGCGAACGGAATCTGCACGTAGCCTCCAAAGCTGCCGAAGTCGGCGATGCCAATCGTGCTGGTGTCGAAGTGAGCTCCAACCAGCGTGCCGGAAGTGGAGTATGTGGCACTCGCACTGCCTGTTACCGCAACGGTGGGGGCCGGAATCAGGCTTTGCGCTTTCGCTAATACAGGATCGACGCGCGCCACCGGGATGAGCGAGTTTGGGAAAGGAGAGCAGCCAGCGGCGCGACAGGTGGAAAAATCAAGCACGGGAACGAACTCGGACAGAGAAAAGTCGCCGCTTCGGGCGGCCGCTGTTGGAACCGTAAAGGTGGCCTGCCAGTTGCGCTGGACCGGATCGATGTTCATGACGGCGGCTCCGCCTTCCGAGGTGGCGACAACGGAGAAGGGCTTGGCATTCGGGAGGATGTCGAAACTGGCGGTGAAGCGGGCGGCCATCAGCATCACGGAAGAGAAAATCGGTCCCGCAGTTGGAGCTCCCCCAAGCAATTGAGGGAGGGTCGACGGGTAGAGTCCGTCGATCGAGCCAGTGACATTCGCGACGTTGGAGGCAGGAGTGATCGGCACAGAGGCGATGTTGCTTTGCCAACCATTGATCTTCAAATACGCGCGATCGGTCAGGGCGCCGTGGGGAACGACGTTGAGCTGGTAGATGTCGGGGAATCCCGGCGCCAGGCCGGCAGAGGGACGCTCGCCGCGGTGGCTGTCTCGGAGGCGAGCTGTGAGCCGAAGATGGTGGCCCAGGTGCCGGGCGCGAGATTGCCGCTGTACGATGCGCCGTTCGTCACACCGGCAATGGTGGGCTGCGCCTGCGACAAAGCGGCCGCGAGCGCAGTAAATCGTAAGATTCCGCGAATGGTTTGGGGCACTGCAACCCCAACATAGTTCCGCGCGCAGGTTCGGGCAAGCGGAGGTGGGGGCTAGATCCGGCGCAGGACCAGGGCAGAATTCTTGCTGCCGAAGGCGATGCAGTTGGCGACCGCATGCTCGATGGGGAGGCGGCGGCCGGGAGAAGTGACGTAATCCAGGTCGCACTCGGGATCGGGTTCGTCGAGATTGATGGTGGGGGGCACCACGCCGTCGCGCATCGCCAACAGGGTGGCGGCGACTCCCGCGGCGCCACAAGCGCCCTGAGGGTGGCCGATCAGGCTCTTCAACGAAGAGCCGGCGAGCCGGTAGGCGTGTCCATCAAAGGCCAGCTTCACGGCGCGTGTCTCGATGCGATCGTTCAATTCGGTGGAGGTGCCGTGATAATTGATGTACTGAACCTCAGACGGGGGAATGCGAGCTTCTTGGAGAGCCATACCGATAGCGCGGGCGGGTTCCTCGCCGCATTCTTCCAGGCGGACGCGGTGATAGGCTTCGCAGGTGGAACCATAGCCGCCGATTTCGCCGTAGATGTGCGCGCCCCGGGAGAGAGCCCGCTCCATCTCTTCGATTACGAAAAACCAGGCGCCCTCGGCCAGCACGAAACCGTCGCGATCACGGGAGAACGGGCGCGAAGCTCTCTCGGGCGCGTGATTCCACCGCGTGGTCATAATGCGCATGAGCTGGAATCCACGGAGGATGAGTGGGGCGATGGGTGAATCCACACCGCCGGCGATCATGGTATCGAGGACGCCGGCCTGAATATGGCGGAAGGCGTAGCCGATGGCGTCGGTGGACGAGGTGCAGCCAGTGGAGATGATATGGCTCAGACCGCGGAATCCGAAGCGCATGGAAACTTCGCTGGCCAGCGTGCCGATGGTGCCGGTGGGGATGGTATAGACGCTGCACTGCTTCTGATGGCCGGTGTAGTAGAGGCGGTATTGTTCTTCGGTGAAGTCCTGGCTGCCGCCGCCGGAGCCGACGATGACGCCGATGCCGCGCAACTGGTCGCGGGTCATGGAGCGGGCGTCGAGGCCAGCATCGTCGAGAGCTTCGGCGACACTCGCCGCGGCCAGGGGCACGGCACGGGATACGTGGGGGCGATCCTTCACATCGACGTAACGCTTCTCATCGAATTCTTCCGGCACCTGGCCGGCCACCTGCACCAGGAATCCCGAAGGGTCGAAGCGGGTAATGCGCCGCACGCCGCTGCGTCCACTGCGCGAGGCCTGCCAAAAACATTCGCGTCCGATTCCGTTTGGGCTGACCGCGCCGATTCCTGTGATGACTACTCGCCGCATAGGGGTTGTTTTGCCTTTAGTCTGTCTGACAGTATAGGCTGAAAGCTATGGAGGTTGCCCGGGAGCAGCGCACCACCGATACGCTGAGTGTCTATCTGGCCGGTTTGCAGGCCGGAATGGCGGCGGCGCTGTGCATGCTGGCGTGGCTGGGACTGGCCGCGGTGTGGCGGCAGAGCAGCTTCTGGACGGCGGAAAATCTGTGGGCGAGCACGTTTTACGGCGCTTCCGCCATCCGCAGTGGTTTCTCGACGAGCACGCTTTCCGGAACCGCGTTGTACCTTCTGGTGTACAGCATGTTGGGGGCGTTATTCGCGGCGGTGGTACGGGCCAAGTTTCCCGGTCTGACGCTGCTATTGGCCGGCGTGGCCGTGGCGGCCGGATGGTATTACGTATCGTTTCATGTGATCTGGCATACCATCAACCCGCTGGTGTCATTGCTGCACGCGGAGCGGCCCACGCTGGTGGGACACGTGATTTATGGCGCGGCACTGGCGGGATTCCCACGCTATCTTCCAGCCGCGGTCCCTGCGCCTCCAGCCTTGGCCCCCGCATTAGCGACGGCGCCTGAGCCCGAGCCGGAACCGGCGCCGCACACACGTGAGACATAAGCCAAGGCTCGCGGAGCCAAGCAGGCTGTCCCGGTGACCCCGTGAGCGGCTGGAAGCGGGGTTGAATGTCGCCGCCCGCGCCCTCACGGGACGCTAAAGCCGAAAGCGATATCGAAATGAGCGGGACGCTGCGCTAGACGCCGGCGGACACCACGCCGACGCCCGGCCGGGTCACGGTTTCGAGAGCCGCTAATTCCTCCCGGAATTGGACGTGGCGGAGACGGGTCAACTCGACCAATGGACGCCATACGGCGTGTACGAGGTGGTGCTTGATCAAGAAGCGCCAGAAGCGGTTGGAGCGCTTGTAAAGATACGACATGGCGAGATATGGGGGCACGGCGCGCCAATCGGCGGGGCGGCGGCGCCAGATGGAAGTATGCGAGAAGAGGCGCTGATAGATGCAGGCATAGCCTTCCTCCAACTCCTCGGGCGCCATGTGCTTCGGGCGGAAGACGGCGTGGGCGGTGTCGTAGAGAGACCAGTCGCGGTGCAACAAGCGGCCTTCGGCTTCCATCTGGCGGAATAGCGGAGTCGCCGGATACGGAGTCAGGATGTGGAACGTGGCGCATTCGAGGCGGTTCTCTTCGATCCAATCGGCAGTGCGGGCGAACACATCCTGGCGGTCATGGTCGAAGCCTAAGACGAAGGAGCCGTTCACCTGGATGCCGTAGTCATGCAGCAAGCGGACGCGGTGCGCGTAGGCGGCCGTCTTGGGCGTTTTCTTGCGGGCATCGGCCAGATTCCGGTCGGTGAGCGACTCGAACCCGACGAAGACACCGGTGCATCCCGCGAGAGCCATCGCTCGGATCAACGAGGGGTCGTCGGTGACGTCAATGGACACGGCGGCGCTCCAAATTTTGTGGAGAGGGCGCAGCGCCTGGCAGAGATCGCGGAGATAGGGGCGGTTGGAGCCGAGATTGTTATCGATGAAGACGGCATACGGCTGGCCGTCGGCAGCGAACTCCGCGGCCACCTGGGCGGGTTCGCGCATTCGGTAGGGCATGCGCAAGCCATCGGTGGCGAGATAGCAGAAGCCGCAACGGTTGTGACAGCCGCGCGTGGCAATCAGGCTGGTGGTGGTGAGGAAACTATCGCGCGGGAGAAGGGAGCGGCGGGGCGAGGGATCACGGCGGTAGTCGCTGTCATAAGTGGCGGCGTATCGGGCCTGTAGACAGCCGGATTCGATGTCGGCGAGAATCCGCGGCCAAAGCTGGACCCCGTCGCCGACGGCCAGCGCGTCGGCATGGGGCGCACATTCCTCCGGACAGGAGAGCACGTGCAGGCCGCCGAGCACGACCTTGCTGCCGCGGCAGCGATACCAGCGCGCCAAGTCGAAGGCGCGGTTGGCGAAAGTCAGGTGGACAGTGATGCCGACGACTTCGGGCAGGGGCGCACAAGGAGGCGGGCCGTCGAGGAGGTTCTCGTCCCAGTAGCGAACCTGCCAGTGCGCAGGGGTGGCGGCGGCGAAGCTGGTCAAGGCGAGAGTGGGGGTGAGGACATGCTTGCCGAAGCTGGCATTCGGATCTTTCCTATAGAAGGGATTGATCAGAAGCGCGTGGCGCGGCTGGACAGGACCGGCTGGGAGCGCGGGGTCCAGCCGCGGCGGGCGGGACATATCGTCGGGGCACCAGCGGGGATGCATAGTATTATTGAAGTACTTTACTAATTAAAGTACTTCGTGTCAAGGGCAGGGGCGGGCGGGTAGCGGGCGAGCGGGCTGAGCGGCCCTTTCGTTTGGCGCACTCTCGGAATATACTGTTGCCATCGTTTCGGACGTCGTAACGTGAAGGAGGATCCGATGCGGAACAAACTCCGTGGTTTCGCGGCTACCTTTGCCGTATTGGCAGCGATCGGCCTGGGGCAGGCGCAGACTGGTTCGGTGCCGGAGCAGCCCACCTTTGCCAAGGATGTGGCGCCGATCCTGCAGGGCCACTGCCAGAACTGCCATCGTCCGGGCAATATCGGTCCGATGTCCCTGCTGACGTACCAGGACGTCCGCCCGTGGGCTCGCGCGATCAAGCTGCAGGTCTCGCAGCGCAACATGCCGCCCTGGTATATCTCGCGCACGATCGGCATTCAGAAGTTTAAGAACGATCCGTCGTTGACCGACCGGGAGATCGCCCTGATTTCGCGGTGGGTGGACAACGGGGCGCCGATGGGGAACGAGCGCGATCTGCCTCCTCCGCGCAAGTTTGAAGACAACGACCGCTGGCACATCGGAGAACCGGACGTGGTGGTCCAGTTGAAGAAGGAAGTGCTGGTGAAGGCCAAGGCTCCGGACTACTGGGCCGATCTCGACCTCGAAGACCTCGGGCTCAAAACCGACCGTTACATCCAGGCGATCGAAGTGAAGCCGGTCAAAGGGGTCAAGGCGGTGCATCACGCCGTGGCGCAGTCGCGCTATGAGGACGAACAGGGCAACCAGCAACAGGGCCTGCTGGAGGAATACGCAGTGGGTAAGTTCGGCGACATCTATGCCGCCGACACCGGCCGGGTCATCAAGGCAGGAACGCAGGCTTACGTAAACGTCCACCTGCACGCGAATGGCGAAGACGCCACGGTGCAGATTGCACTCGGAATCAAGTTCTATCCCCCGGGTTTCGTGCCCAAGCATATTGAGACTGTGCAGCACGTGGGCGACAACGAAGACCTGGACATTCCGCCCAACACCAAGAACGTCCGCGCCGACGGCTACTCGGTTCTGCTCAGGCCCGCGCGCATCACGGCGTTCCAGCCGCACCTGCATAATCGCGGGCAAGCCCAGTGCCTCGAGCTGATCTATCCGCCGCAGGCCTCGGGCGGACGAGCGCCTAAGGAAACCGTGAGCTGCGTCGACCGGTATCACTTCAACTGGCACATCGTCTACTTGTATGGCGAGGACGAGCAACCCATCGTGCCCGCGGGCACGGTGTTACACGTGACTTCGTGGTTCGACAACACAGCCGGCAACAAGTACAACCCGGACCCGACGAACCCCATCGCGTTTGGGCAGCGCTCCATCGACGACATGAGCTTCTCGTGGCTGAGCTGGTATAACCTGTCCGACGACGAATACAGGCAAATGCTGACGGACAGGCAAGACAGGGCCAAGAAGTTGAGCGCTTCGCGGTAGAGGCAGACGGCGGCACTCATCATGAGATCGCACAGGGCGCTGGTGCAGGTGGCATGGGTGGTTTTTCCGTGGCTACTCGGCGCGCAAGCGATTCCGGACGTGCTTCCGGATGAATCCGAATTCAACCGCGTGGCCGGCCAGAATATACAGCCCTTTTATGAGGGCTGGCAAAGAATGCCGGACGGCCACCTGGTCATGTGGTTCGGCTATCTGAACCGGAACTTCAAAGAATTGGGCGACGTCCCAATCGGCCCGGACAATCACTTCGACCTGCAGGCGGATCTGGGCCAGCCGACGCATTTCTACCCGAGGCGCCATTTGTTTGTGTTCCGAGTGGACGTCCCGAAGGACTGGCCCGCCGAGAAACGCCTGGTGTGGACCGTGAACTATCACGGCAAGGTTGCCGCCGCGAGTGGATGGCTCCAGCCGGAGTGGGAAGTGGACGACGGCGTGATTCAGATGAACGTCGGACCGGGAGGGGCGCCGCCGGAGAACCCGCGCAACCAGGCTCCCACGATCGCGGTTCGAGGCGACACGACCGTATCGGTGGGCGGCACATTAAAGCTGGCCGCCACCGCCACCGACGACGGTATTCCCAAGCCGCGCACGCGCAATCCAAGCGCGGCAAACCCAGCCGCCGGCAAGCAGGCGATGCCGTTGCCCCCGGCCGCGACGCCGCCGCCGCGCGCGCAGCTTGGTTTGCGCATCAAGTGGATTCTCTACCGGGGGCCCGACAGCGGCGGCGACGTGGTTTTCGACCAGGACAGCAACGCTCCGGTGGTGGGCGGGACTGCGAGCGAACTGAGTAATACGGCGACCTTCAACGCACCGGGTGTCTACTGGCTGCGTGCTATCGCGACGGACGGAACGCTGGAAACGCCTTACGATTTGAAGATAACCGTGATCGCCAACCCGCGCTAGCTCGTGAAGGGAGGGCGAGGAGCCTGCCGGTCGGCTCGAATACGGTGGCTCGAATCGGGAATCCAGGCGGCCGCACTGGACTGCTGCCCGCGATGCCCCAAATTCCATTGGTTCGACATCGCCTCGTTGGCGAAATGGACAAGGGACGATTTCGTCAGAGTCTGGGTACAACATCGCGCAGGCCAATTGTTGCAAGCGGGGCTTCGAATTCAATCGTCTCGGCATGCTGACGTACTTCGGAATGCTTCCCATGGGCGCTGAAGTAAAGTCGGGGTGAGTGCAACCTTTGAAGCTGCCAGTTCCGAGCGGCGCGCGTCGGCTCCTGCGCGGCTATACTGGTTTGTGCCGAATCCTGGTGCCGTTTTCTCCGGAGTAACCCACATGAAAGACTTTCGAGTGTGCCTCGTTTTGGCGCTCACCGTGACGGCGAGTCTCGCCGTTGCCGAGGATGCGCCGCACCTGAAACGGTTTCTGACGAAGCCGTTGGTGCTCGAAGATCAGGGCAGCTTCTTTATTGGAGGCGCGCCCAAGGTCACTACCTACGCTTCGGCGCCGACGCCGAATAATCCCAACACGTCGCTGCCCAACCAGATCACCATCGGGCAGATGTATGTGCAGTTCGAGATTCCGGCGACCAAGAAGCGCGGAATGCCGCCCGTGATCATGGTGCACGGTTCGTCGCACACGGCGGCGTGCCTGGAATCGACGCCGGATGGCCGCGAGGGCTGGTATCCGTATTTCGTGCGCAAAGGGATTTCGACGTATCTCGTGGATCAGGCCGGGCGCGGGCGTTCCGGTTTCGACGAGTCCGTGATTCACGAAGCCGCCGCCCTGATTCGCGCCGGCGACACGCAGAACGGGTTAAAACTGCTTCCGTCCCTCCAGCGGATCACCGACAATGGCGCGTGGACGGCGTGGTTCGGGCACCTGGATCCGCCGGGATCGAACATTCTCACCGGCAAGCTCATCCGGCATGGCGACCCTCACGATCCACCGGACGACGACGCGCTCCACACGAACGATTACTTCCCCGCGTTTCCACTCAATGCCGGCGACTCAAGCATTGCGGCGCGCACCGGCGCCATCGGGAAGCCCCCGTCGGGACCGGACGACTACTACGCTCTCGATTATTACAAGGAACTCGTCCCCAACGCGGAAGCGACCTTGCCGGGCTCGATCTGCCAGGCTTGCGACCCGAAGGAACTGGCTCCCGCCAATACCTGGACGCCGATGGACCTCGCGCTCCTGGTGGAAAAGCTCGGGGGCGCGGTGGTGGCGACGCATTCACAGTCCGGGATTATGGGCCACCACCTGGTCCGGATCCTTAAGGAGCGCGGCCACCTCGACCTGTTGAAGGGTCTGATTACGATCGAGGGATCGTGCTCCCTGCCTAATAGCGGTTTGAAGCCCGAAGACTTCGACAACATCCCGTACCTCGCGCTGAAAGGCGACTACACGGCGACCAGCGAGGTGTGTCAGACAACGGTCGACCAGATCAACGCGCGGCGCTCGGCCGGGCACGGAAGCGCCAAGGCCGAGTACATCAAGCTCGATGAGGTCGGGAACCCGGTGTTCAAGGGCACGACTCACATGATGATGGACGGCACCAACAACCTGGAAGTGGCCGACGTCATCCTAAATTGGGCCGACGCGAATATCCCGCCGAAGAAAGGCAGCGGCAAGCAGAGAAAGTAACGCCGCGCTTGTGACTTTCGACTTCCGTGGGAGAGACTGGGGTTACGCCAGTTCCAGATCGATTTTCCTGGCGGCAGGGTCGAGCCTGGCGATGCGGAAGCTGCGGATCTGGCCGGCGCGCGCAGGCTCCTTGCGGGAGACTCCGGCGCTGGATCCGCCGCCCTTCCACTTCGCTTGCAGCATCGAACTCAACGAAGAGAGATCCGCCTTGTTCTCAGCGGGAGCGGCCTGTTCCGCGGATTCCGTGATCCGGCACGCAGCCTGGATGCCCTCGCCGAGTTCGACGCGGGCGCGGCCGCCGGAAACCTCGGTCATTCGGCCGGTCACGACGTCGCCTTCCTTATGCTCGGCGATGTATTCGTCAAGACTGGTGGGGACCAGTTGCTTCATACCAAGGCGCAAGCGGCGGCGCTCGGTATCGATCTCGAGAACCTGGGCCTTCACGGCCTGGCCGAGCTTGAGCACGTCTTGCGGGTGATTGATGCGCTTGTCGGCACTGATGTCGCCGACGTGGATCATGCCTTCCACGCCTTCGGCGATCTGCACGAACGCGCCGAATTTGGTCAGACTCGTGACCGGGGCCTCCACCAACGAACCGACGGGAAATTTCTGCGCCACATCGGCCCAGGGATCGCCCAGGGCCTGTTTCAAACCAAGGGCGATGCGGCGCTCGGCCGCATTCACACCGAGGATCACCACTTCCACGGTCTCGCCGGGCTTCACCACGTCCGACGCCTTCTTAATCTTCTTCGACCAGGACAGCTCGGAGATGTGAATCAGGCCTTCGACGCCTTTTTCCAGCTCGACAAAGGCGCCAAAATCGGTAACCCGGGTGACGGAGCCGCGGGCACGCTCACCGGTTTTGTAGCGATCGCCCGCCTGCTCCCAGGGATGCGGTTGTAGCTGTTTGAGACCCAGAGAAATGCGGCGCTTGGAGGGATCAACCTTGAGCACCTTGGCTTCGATTTCCTGGCCCACCGTGAGTGCGTCGGAGGCTTTGTTGATCCGGCCCCAGGCGATATCGGCGACATGGAGCAGGGCGTCGACTCCGCCGATGTCGACGAAGGCGCCGTAATCGGTCAGAGTGCGGACCGTGCCGGTGACGGTTTCCCCTTCCTTGATTTCGGAATAGCGGCGCTCCTTGACACTGCGTTCCTCTTCCTCCAGGACAGCGCGGCGGTCCACCACCACGTCTTCGTCGGCGACATCCAGCTTGATGATGCGGCAGCGGATTTCCTGGCCGACGAGCTTTTCCATCTCGGCCGCGTCTTTGGCTCCGCTACGGGAGGCTGGCATGAACGCGCGCACGCCCACGTCAACGCTGACGCCGCCCTTTACCACGGCGGAGACTACGCCCAGGATCGGGACCTTGGCCTCGAACGCCTTCTCCAGCGACGACCAATCCTTGGGGCGCTCCACCTTCAGGCGCGACAACTGGTAGTAACCCTCGGGATCGCGGCCCTTGATCGACACCGGAATCTTGTCACCGGCTTTGACCGGTTCGCCGGCGTTCTGGAAGTCGGCCAGCGGGATAATGCCCTCGGTTTTAAAGCCGATATCGACCATGACCGAGTCGGTGGTCACCGCGATGACTGTTCCCTCCAGGCCTTTTGCTCCTTCGGGCCGATGCGAATGGGAGCTTTCGTATTCGGAAAGGATGGCACCAAACGATTCCAGGGACTCTTCGGGGGTGGTGTCGGAGTCAGAACCGGCAGGCCGGTGCTGATCCACAGTTCTCGGGTTGGACATGCAGACCTTGTGTATTTTCATTGTGGCATAATCCCGACTGGGATACTCGCGTGCCCACTCACTGGCTGCTGCGCTGGATCCGACTGGTCCGGGCGCAGGATATCGTCTGGCTCCTGCTGTTTGCGGCCCTGGTGGCGATGCTGCCGGAGGAGTACTTCGACGTCTTCTCGGTGATGCCTTTGCTCACGCTAGGGCTGGTGCAGGTGCTGGAGCCGAAGATCCCGGCGCTGGCCTCCACGCGCGGCCGAGTGTTCTGGATCCTTCTGAAACTGGTGTTGGGTTTTGTGCTGATCGGCTACACCAACGGCATACGCAGCAATTATTGGCTGGTGCTGCTGCTGCCGGTGGTGTCGGCAGGAACGGCGCTGGGAGTTTTAGGAACGTTGGTATTTTCCATGCTGTCCGGAGCCGCCTATCTCTCCTTTCTGCTCTGGGTAAATTTTTCGAGCGTGACGGTAGAGTGGCCTGTGCTGCTGCTGCGAATCGCGTTCCTGGCGATGGTAGGGAACCTGGCGAATATACTGGCGGAGGACCTGCGCGTGCAATCGCAGAAGTCGCGGCGCGCGGCCGAGCAACTGGCTGAAGCGAACCGGCAGATCCGGCAGGCGGAGGAAGCCGTGCGGCGCTCGGACCGCCTGGCCGCGCTGGGCCAGCTCAGTGCGGGTCTGGCGCACGAGCTGCGCAATCCGCTGGGCACCATCAAGGCTTCGGCCGAGATGCTGGCGCGGCAGGTGAGCGCGGAAAACGAGGTGGCGCGCGAGGTGGCCGGCTTCATCAGCACGGAAGTGGACCGCACGAATTCACTGGTGACGCGGTTCTTGCAGTTCGCCCGGCCCCTACAAGTGCGGCGGGAGAATGCGGATCTGGCGCAGATGCTCGATCGCGCTGTGGCGGGGGCGCAGCGTGAGGCAGACGGCATCGCGATTTACAAGAATTACGACCCGGAGATTCCGCCCTTCCCCTTCGATGCGGAACTGATGGAGCGGGTGGTCTATAACCTGGTGGTGAACGCGGCGCAGGCCTCGGCGGCGGGCGGCGCGGTCACCGTCAAGACGCGCGCGGCGGGCGGCACGGTAGAAATCTCGGTGATCGACCGCGGCCAGGGCATCGATCCCAAAGACCTCGGCTCCATTTTCAATCCCTTCTTCACCACCAAACCCACCGGCGTCGGGCTGGGGCTGGCGATTGTCTCTAAGATCGTCGACGAACACGGGGGTAAGATAGCAGTGGAGAGCGAACGCGGAAGAGGCAGCGTGTTTCGCGTGCTTCTGCCCATGACGCTTCCGGCCGTAGAAACTTCCGCATGAAAAAGCGCATTCTCGTGGTGGAGGACGAAGAGAAGCTCCGCCGTGTCATCGAACTGCAGCTGACGTCGACGGGCTTCGACGTGGACAAAGCCGCCACAGCTGAAGAAGGCGTCAAGGTGGTGGACCGCGCGGACCTGGTCCTGACCGATCTGCGGCTGCCGAAGATGGACGGGCTCGAGTTTCTCGCGCTGATCCGACGCCAGAACACCCAGGTGCCCGTGGTCATGATGACGGCCTATGGCAGCGTCGAGACGGCTGTCGAATCGATGAAAGCGGGCGCCACTGATTTTCTGCTCAAGCCTTTTTCGCTCGACCACCTGATGCAGGTGGTCAACAAGGCGCTCGAAGTCCGCGCCCTGCGCGATGAGAACCGGCAGCTTAAAGAGCAGCTGGGCCGACGCTACGAGTACGACAACATTATCGGACGCAGCGAGCCGATGCAGGAGATTTTCGCCACCATCGAGCGGGTGGCGCCAACGCGCGCCACGGTGCTGCTGGCGGGCGAGAGCGGCGTGGGCAAGGATCTGATCGCCCGCGCCATCCATTTCCACTCGCCGCGGCGGGACCGGCCGCTGGTAAAGATCAATTGCAGCTCGATTCCGGAGAATCTGATGGAGAGCGAGCTGTTCGGCTACGAAAAGGGAGCCTTTACGGGAGCGGTGGCGTCCAAGCCCGGAAAGTTCGAGCAAGCCGACACCGGCACCGTGTTTCTGGACGAAATCGGCGACGTGCCAGGCCCGATTCAGGTGAAGCTGCTGCGCATCCTGCAGGAGCGCGAGTTCGAGCGGCTCGGCAGCAACACGACGCGGCATACCGATGTGCGCGTAATCGCAGCCACGAATCAGGATCTGCGCGCGGCGCTGGAGCAGGGGACATTTCGCGAGGACCTCTACTACCGCCTGAACGTGGTGCCGCTGAACATTCCGCCGCTGCGCGACCGGAAGCAGGACATTCCCTCTCTGGCCGACCATTTCATCCGGAAGCTGGCGCCGGACAGCGGGTCGCAGGTGGAATCGATCACGGACGCGGCGATGGAGAAGCTGATGGGATATCACTTTCCGGGCAATGTCCGCGAACTGGAGAACGTGATTGAGCGGAGCCTGGTGCTGGCTCGCGGCAAGCAACTCGACGCCGGCGACATCAAGCTGGAAAGCGCGCCGCGGCCGCGCAGCCAAAATGATTCGCATTTCCTGCCGGAAGGAATGACTCTGGACCAATATGAACAGGAGCTGATCCGCGAGGCGCTGCGCCGCGCCGACGGGAATAAGAGCCAGGCGGCGCGCCTACTCGGGCTCACTCGAAACGCCCTGCGATACCGCCTGACGCAGATGGGGCTCGAGGCGTGACGCGGAATCCCCGGGCGGAGCTGGAGTCGCGCGGCCTGCTGCTGGTTACGGATGCGAAACTGCCCAGTCTGGCGTCGATGATTGCCGGAGGTCCGGTGCACGGATCCTGGTGGGCCCATCCGGCTTCGCAAATGATCTTTCACGCGCTGGCAGAGCTGTCGGCTCATCCGGACGTGCTCGTGGTCAAACTGATCGATGGGAAGAACACGCTGGTGCACCGGCGCGTGTGGCCGGAAGTCGTGGCGATCGCGACGGCCGGCGAGCCGTGGCAGTGGGCCGGACTATCGCAACCGGCGCGCCGCTTGTATGACCGGGTCAAGCGCGAAGGGCTGGTGGAAGCGACCGGCGCGCTCACTTTGGAATTGGAAACGCGGCTGCTCGTACGCAGCGAGCAATCTCACGGAGAATCGGGGGCGCACGGGAAACGCCTCGAGGATTGGAACCGCTGGGCAAAAGCGGCCGCTTTGGATTTCTCACGGACAAGGGTTCCGGAGGCAAAGCTCATGTTGCAAACGCTTTGTCCGGAAGCGCGATTCCCCTGGCCCAAAGGCGCGACCTAAGGGCGGAGAATAGTGTGCCGGCTCTGAAATTCCGCTCTGAGGGCGGGGTTCGTTGACCGACTTTTTCACACAGACTCTGACGGTCGCGGTTCCGTGTGCGCAAATGGTCTAGCGATTGCCGGCGGTTACAGTTCTCGGCTTGCTCTCCTTGGCGGCTTTCAACGCCTCCGTCAGAGCTTGCACGGCCGAACTAGCGACTTCCAACTCCTTGGGCTGAATGCTGTAACCCGGCATCTTCGGGTCGATATATTTGACCCTAAATAATTGATTGTCCGCCAGGGTTGTCAGGGCTTGGAGCTCCTCGAGGGTCAAGGAGATGGAAATTTTCTTCATAAGTCATTTTACTACGGGAATATCTTTGGGGGGCGGGAGTGGGAAATCGGCACTTTTACAATTCCCTTCCTCTTAGAAAGCGCTCGTACACCACTCTCTTAGAAATACCCCGCTGGCGCGCCACTTGCTTGATCGCCTCCATCCGCGATGTTCCGGCGCGCTCGAGGCCAGCGACGGCGTCTTCAATGGAGGTGGAATCGGGCGGCGGAGCGGCCGCCTTGCCGATCATGAGGGTGATTTCGCCTTTCAACGCGTCGCGCGCCGATAAAGCCGCGCGGACCTGGCCGGCGGTGCCGCGCACGAATTCTTCGTGAATCTTAGTCAACTCGCGGGCAACCACGACGGGGCGCGGCCCCAGCAGCAACTCGATCGCTTCGAGTGTCTCCAGGATGCGGTGGGGTGCTTCATAGAAAACCAGGGTCGCGGTTTCGCCGGCCATTGATTCCAAGGCACGCGCGCGCGCGCCCGCTTTTGCCGGGAGAAATCCGCCGAAGTGGAACGAGTCGGTCGGGAGCCCGGACCCGGACAGCGCAGCCAGCACGGCCGAGGGACCAGGCACGGGCTGCACCTCGATGCCCAAGTCGAGTGCCGCGCGCACCAGGCGGTATCCCGGATCGGAGATCAGAGGGACACCGGCGTCCGAGACCAGAGCAATGGTTTCGCCCTGGCGCAGCCGCTCCGCCAGCTCCGCGCTGCGCTCCACCTCGTTATGTTCATGGTAACTGATGGTAGGTTTTCGAATACCGTAATGATCGAGCAGCTTGCGCGTATGGCGCGTATCTTCGCACGCGATCAGATCGGCTTCGCCGAGCACACGCACGGCGCGGTACGTAATGTCCTCCATATTTCCGATAGGCGTGGCGACTACATAGAGCCGTCCCGGCACGGCTACGACCCACTCCCCTGCGCCCGCGCGTAGGTCCGCTGCCATTCCTCGCGGGTGCACAAACTGTTGCGGTCGAGGGCGCGATCGATGGCAAGGACACCGTCGAGGTGATCGATTTCATGCTGCAGCAGTTCGGAGAAGGCGCCCTCGGCCTCGAGGACACGCGCCCGCCCGTCTTCCTCTTCGTAACGCACGCGCACGCGCTGGGCGCGCGCCAGGCGCACCAGAAGGCCGGGAAACGAGAAACAATCGTCCCACAACTGGAATTCTTCTTCGCTCTGGAATTCAAACTCGGGATTGCGCAAGCGATAGGCGCGGCCGCCGAGTTCGATATATATTAGTCTCTTCGGCTCGCCAATCTGCACCGCGCTGATGCCGCGTCCGAAACCGTGAGCGCGCTGGAATTCATGGAGGGTGTCGCGGAGATCCGCAAATACGGGTTCGGCTTCCGCCGCAGTGAGAACGCGCGCGGAGGCGGCCCGGAGCAGGGGGTCGCCCAACTGAAGAATGCGGCGGACTGGCATAACTAACCAATGAAGATAACAGTCCAACGAGTATCGGCCAAGGCCCCGTGCCGGGTCGACCTCGCCGGCGGCACGCTGGACATCTGGCCGCTGTACCTCTATCACCCCGGCGCGGTTACTGTGAATTTTGCGGTCGACCGGTATGCCAGCTGCGTGGTAGAACTCCGGCGCGATGCGCGGATCGTGCTGCGCTCGCTCGACCTGGAAGGCGAGGAGGCGTTCCCGTCCTTGAAAGCACTGGCAGCCGCGCGAAAGTACCGGCTGCCCATCCCCGCCCGGCTGGTGCGCTATTACGCGCCGCCGCACGGACTCACCATCACCACTCACTCGGAGGCGCCGGCCGGCGCGGGTATCTCGGGCTCCTCGGCCTTGATGATCGCGCTCACCAGCGCGCTGCATCGATTGCACGTTACACCAACTCTGCCGCGCGAGACCGTGCGGATCATCGCGCAGAATGTCGAGGCCCAGGTGATCCGGGTGCCCACCGGGTGCCAGGATTATTACCCGGCTCTTTACGGCGGCGTCAACGCCATCGAGCTGACCGAAGCCGGAATATTTCGGAGACGGCTCGATGTCGATTTTGACGATTTGAATGAGCGCGTCGTGCTGGCCTATACGGGCGCACCGCGGCAATCGGGAATCAACAACTGGCAGGTCATGAAGGCGCACATCGATGGGGTCCGCGCCGTACACCGCAACTTCGACCGGATTGCCGTCATTGCCACGGCGATGCGCGGGGCCGTCGAGCGCGCCGATTGGACCGAAGTCGGACGCCTGCTGCGGGAGGAATGGGCGCACCGGCGCCGCAATGCGCCGGGCATTTCCACTCCTCTGATCGACCGGCTGGTCGAAGTGACGCGCAAAGCCGGCGCCACTGGCGCAAAAGTTTGCGGCGCCGGAGGCGGGGGTTGCGTCCTTTTCCTGGTTGAGCGCGGCGCCCGAGTGCGGGTGGCTGCGGCGATCGCACGCGAGGGCGCAACTGTGCTGCCGGTGCGAGTCGCGGCGCGCGGGGTTCAGGTGCACCTGGAGCGGAGCGGCGATGGAGACGCGTAAAGATCCGCTGCGCATCGCCGTCACCTTGGCCGCGTTCCTCGCTTTCTATCTGGTGGCCCATTGGATCACGGACCGGCTTCTGTTTTGGGGCGGCATTGTGGGTGTCGGCGTGGCCAGTCTGCTCGCTGCTTTGGTTGCGACCTGGCTGGTGTTGCGGATCTACGAGCATCAGCCACTTTCGGCGGCAGGCCTGTTGGTCAACCGGGCTTCGGCGCACAACCTGGCAGTTGGCATACTGGGCGGCGGCAGTGCCGCGGCTCTGGTTCTCGCCCTCCCACTCCTGTTCGGCTCCGCCCACTTCGCGCCGGTCACGGAGGCGCCGTCGGCCGGCACTTTGCCTTTCGTGACACTGGGTCTGGCTGCGGCGTCGGCCACCGAGGAACTCCTGTTTCGGGGATATCCCTTGCAAATCCTCATCGGCGCCGCCGGGCCTTTCGCGGCCATCATCCCCCTGGGCGTCTTATTCGCCTTAATGCACGCCGGCAACCCCCACGTGCTGTGGCTGGGCATCGCGAATACGGCGGGATTCGGCATCCTGTTCGGATATGCGTTTTACCGGTCGCGCGACCTCTGGCTGCCGATTGGGCTGCACTTCGGATGGAACTTCACATTACCCTTGTTTGGCGTGAACGTCAGCGGGCTTACAATAGGTGTAACGGGCCACCAGATGGTGTGGACCGCCGGCGTGTGGTGGAGCGGCGGCGAGTATGGCCCGGAAGCCAGCCTTCTGACTTCCGGAGTGCTGTTGCTGCTGTTTGCCGGGGTGTATAAGACCCCCATTCGCCGGCAGGTTTCGCCGTTGACGGACCCGCCTGCGGAAAACGCGCTATGCGAACCGTCGCCACCTTTGTCTTCCTGAGCTTGTTGCCCGGACTGGCCTCCGCCGAGAAGCTCACATTCGAAGACCGCATCGATTTGACCCGCGGGCTGATGGCGGAATACGCCACCGTGAAGATCCTGCTGCCGCGCTCGAAAAAGCCGCTGGACTTTGAATCATCCGGAACCTATGACAAAAAGAAGTGGGACGAGGTCGCCAAGACCAACGGGCCCGCCGCGCGCACGGGCGACCTGGTGCAGATTACCAAGATCGATCTTGACGAGGACAAGATCGTGCTCGAGATCAACCATGGCATGAAAGGCGGCGGCCACTGGTACGACCATGTGCAGGTCGGCATGGGCAACACGACTTCTCCGGTTTCCCAGGGCAGCTCCAACGCGCCCAGCGGGACTTCGATTGCGATCCTCTTCCATAAGCCGCTCGAGCCGATCAAGGCAGCCGAAATCAAGAAAATGCTGGCGTCGATCCTCGATTTCGAAAAGCGGAGCTCCACCGAGCTGTACGCCGACACGCTGCCGCCCGAGGTCAAGCAGGCGATCAAAGACAAACGAGTGACAGTAGGGATGGATCACGACCAGGTCGTAATGGCGATGGGCCGGCCGGAGCACAAATCGCGCGAAACCAAGGACGGCGTGGAATTCGAGGACTGGGTGTTCGGCACGCCTCCCGGCCGGATCACCTTCGTGACCTTCGAAGGCAGCAAGGTCGTCAAGGTGAAGGAAGCCTACGCCGGTCTGGGCACGGAAGTGGCGGATCCGCAGGTTCCGCGCTGACGAATCTTCTCGACACGCTTGCTCAAACGTTGTTCCCGGCGCTTCAACTCCGGCGTATCTGAGAGGGAAAGCCCGCATCGCGTCATCGCGAGCGCGGCTGTGTAGTCGCAGGCGCGATGTTCGTAGTGCTTGGCGAGCTCCTCATACGCACGTGCGCGGAACGGATTGGGGGAGTCCGTCAGCTCGGTGAAGCCCGCGCGGGCCGCCTCCAGATTGCCCAGGCGTTTTTCGAGCGCAGCCACGTCCCAGAGCGTCTTGAACAGCAGCGAATCGGGCAGGCCTAGCTCCACGGCGCGGCGCAAAAGACGGAGCGCTTCTTCGTGGCGGCCGGCCGAGAGCAGCCAGCGCGCAATGCCGATCACGTCCGCGCCATGCCGGAATGCCATCTCTTCGGGAGCGCGGAACGCCAGCGGCACAATCGCAGTCAGACACGCGAGCGAGAGAATGTCGGTCGCGTTGTGATGGAAAATCGGCACCAGGCGAAACGCCTGCTGGGAGCGCAGGTAATCGAAGTAGTAATAGGGAATCATCTCGCCGGGCAGATCGCCCTGGCGTTCCACGCCCAGGATCCGGTTCTCGAGATCGACCAGGCGACAGCTTTCCAGACGGAGCTTCCACAACCGCCGCGCGCCGAACAGCAGATCGAGATGTTCCAAGCGCTCGAACGGATGATGCGCGCGCGACATCCGGAACCGGGTTTCGAGCAGCGGCTGATCGTAGGCTTTGCCGTTATAAGTGATCAGCACGTCGAACCGCGCGAGGTATTCGGAGAGACGCGCCAGCAGGGAGGCCTCTTCGCCGTAATCGCGCATGAAGAACTGGCGCAGGCGGAACCCTTCCGCATCGATTGAACCGACGCCGACCAGGAAGGCGTAGGTTCCGGTACCGCCCGCGAGGCCGGTTGTCTCGGTATCGAGAAAGGCCCACCGCGTGGGATGCGCGCGCGCGATAGCGCCGCTGGAAAGCGAATCCAACAGGTCTTCCGGAAGCCCGGCGAGATCCGAGATCTCCACGCTTCCATGGCGGCGATGGCGTTCCCACAGTTTTTCCGTCTCGAAGTGCTCGCCGTGCGGCGTGCGCACCACTTCACCCGTGAGCAGTTCTTCAATGAAGCGACCGGGCTTCGGCTTCACGGGCGCGGGGGACGCGGCATGCCCGGCGTACTTGCCATCGATGCGGGCAATCTGACGCCGGAGCGCCGCGAGTTGTTCCTGGATATCTTCCATTCGCCTTTTCTTTGCCTGCCCTGATTGCCACTATAATCGGTAGCGGACGTGCGTTTCAACCGGTGGTGGTTCTTTGTCGCGCTGTTGCTGGTGCTGGCGGCGGCACGCCTTTGCCATCGCAGCATCCTGTGGGCGGAAGAGACGCTTCCGCTGGCCTCGGCCGGGCAGATACTTCACGGGCGGATGCTCTATCGCGACATTTGGTTCGACAAGCCGCCCCTGGTGGCTCTGCCTTACCTGTTGTGGGGCGCGCGCGACGGCTGGCCGCTCCGAGTTGCCGGTGCGCTCTATGTGCTACTCGCCTGTTGGCTGGCGTACCGGTTTGCGCGCGACCTGTGGTCGGAGCGTGAAGGGGTCTGGGCGGCGGGGCTGCTCGGCTTTTTTCTAACGTTCGATTTTGCCTCGGCCGTGATTCCGCTGGCTTCGGATTTATGGCTCGTCCCTCCGCACCTCGCGGCCGTGTGGCTCGCGTGGAGACGGCGGCCGTTCTGGAGCGGCGTGCTGCTGGGCCTGGGCTTCCTCGCGAGTCCAAAGGCCTTGCTGGTCGCGCCCGTATGCGTCCTCTGGAATCCAGCCGGGCTCTTATGGATAGCGGCTGGATTCCTGGGGGTGAATGGCGTTGCCGCGGCGGCCTTGGCGTTGACCGGCGCGTTCGGCGCGTATTGGGATCAGGTCTGGCGGTGGGGCAGGCTCTACGCCGCCGCGCCGTTGGGCGAAGGTTTCCTGCGCAACGGACTGGTGCGCACGCTCGATTGGGCCGGCTTTCATGCAGCGCTCCTCGCCGCGGCGCTCTGGTTCTTCTGGCGTTCGCGATCTGAAGACAAGCAGCCGGCACCCTTCCAGTGGGCGGTTTGGTGCGGTTTCTCCGTGGCGGGCGTGATGGCCGGGTGGCGTTTCTTCCCGCGCTACTATTTCCTGCTGCTGCCCTTGCTGGTGGTGGCGGCGGCGCGCGGGCTCACGCTCCTCGGGCGGAAGTCGGTCTGGATCGCGCTACTCCTGCTCGTGCCGCTGGTGCGCTTCGGGCCGCGGTATGTATGGCTGGCGTCGGGAGCCACGGAGTGGTCCGACACGGCGATGGATCGCGATAGCCGCGCCGCCGCCGCCCTGCTGCGCCCCCTCGTTCATTTCGGCGATACGCTCTTCGTGTGGGGATTCCGGCCGGAGCTCTACGTTTACACTGGCCTGCCGGCCGCCACGCGCTTCCTCGATTCGCAGCCGCTGACCGGCGTGCCGGCCGATCGCCACCTGACGCAGTCTGCGCCGGTTGAGACCGCGGCCCCGCGTGAGCACCGCGCGGAGCTGGCAGGTGCATCTCCGACTTTTATCGTCGACGGGCTGGGTTTGTACAACCCGCGACTGGCTATTGGCAATTATGCGGACCTGCGGGAATGGTCGGAACAGTATCGCGAGGTCGCGCGCTCCGCGCAGAGCGTAATCTACCGGCGACGCTAGTATTCGCTCCCGTTACCGGCCCGTCCAACAGGGCCCGCGCTTCCCCAAAAACGCCGACATCCCCTCTTGCGCGTCCGCGGCGAGCGCGTTCATCGACATCACTTCTTTGGCGTAGGCGTAAGCCTTCGGCTGGTCCAGATCGATCTGCGTATAGAACGCTTGTTTGCCGATTGCGACTACCAGCGAGCTGGCTTCGGCGATTTTCGCAGCCAGTTGCGCCGTGGCAGCGCGCAATTCCGCGGCGGGCACAACCTGATTGACCAGGCCCCACTCCGCCGCCGTGCGCGCGTCCACCAATTCTCCGGTGAGCAGCATCTGCAGCGCGCGCTTGCGGCCGATCGCGCGCGTCAAGGCAACCATCGGCGTGGTGCAGAACAAGCCGATCTTCACTCCCGGAGTTGCGAAGGCCGCTTCCTCGGCCGCGATCGCCAGATCGCACGAAGCTACCAGCTGGCATCCGGCGGCCGTAGCGACGCCGTGTACTTCCGCGATTACCGGTTGCGGAATCTGTTGGAGCTTCGTCATGAGCTCGCTGCACACGTCGAAGATCCGCCGGTACTCGCCGATGTCGCGTCCGGTCATTTCGTTCAGATCGTGCCCGGAACAGAACACTTTGCCCGCTCCCCGTAAAATCACGGCCCGGATTTCACGGTCCCGGCCGATCTCGTCGAGGCACGCCACGAGTTCGAGCATGAGTTCGAGCGACAGCGCATTGCGGCGTTCGGGCCGGTTGAGCGTAATCGCAGCCACCGCGCCTTCCCGCGCCAGGCAGAGATTCTCGAGTTTCATACAGCCTTACTTTCCTACGAGGTGATTGACGTCTTTTTCGTTCTCGTCGCAAACGTATTCGATCAGTTCCGTGTCGGGATTCAGATTGAACTTCAAATTCACGGTCCACGGCTTCTTGTAGGCCTTGGGGTCGTCGACGGTAATGGCCGCATCGATGTGTCCGAAGTCGCGGCGGCGAAACCGTTCGGTCAGGTGCAGCGCTTCGGTGCCCGGATGCCCGTTGTTGTCGAGCCAGTTGTTGTCCACAAATCCGGACGACTCGACCACCAGCGTGTCGCCTTCCCAATGCCCGGTCGAATATCCCATCCAGGTGGGATTCGGATTCTTGGGCAGAGGCCGGCCATCCATGAAGATCTGCCGGTAGCTGTGCAGCGCTTCGTAGAGGATCACGATTTCCCCGTTCGTATTGAAGATCTTGAACGGATACGGCACCACGTTCTCACGCGGCACGCCCGAAAGCACGCAGCGGGCCTGCGGGTCTTCCCGGCTCATGGTCTCGACGCGATGCTTGTATAGCGTTTCGGCCCACGGCTGAAACTGCACTTCGCCGTTCTTTAGATCCCTGGCGATATTGCCGGTGTAGCCGGGGCTGGTTTCCCAAATGCCGGAAAGGTCCGGCTTTCCATCGGGTGTTTTCGGCACGGAGGCCGCCAGATTCGGCGTTCCATCGAGCAAGCGCGGAATCGCTGGCTTGGGATAATCAATCCATTGCGCGGCAAGCGGGGCCGCTAGCGCCAGAAGCAAGAGTGCGCAAACTGTTTTCCGACTCAATTTCATATCATTGACCCTTCAAATGGGGCGCGTCCTTCTCATTTTCCTGGCAGACGAACTCAATCAGCTCCGTGTCCGGCATCAGGCGCTGATGCACGGTGACCGTCCACGGCCCGGTGTAGGCTTTCGGATCGTCGATCGTCACTTCAATCTGCAAGTGCCCATAGTCAACGCGGCGGAACCGCTCGATCAGTTTACCCGCTTCGGTGAGCGGGCTGCCTTCGACATCGAGCCAGCCGAGATCACGGAACCCGGTTGTCTCGACAACCAAACTGTTGCCATCCCATTTTCCCGCGGAATAGCCGAACCACCACGGCTGTGGATTCTTCGGCAGTGGCCGGCCGTCGGTGAAGATCTGCCGGAGCCCGGCGTTTGCCTCATAAATGATTACGATGACGTCGGGAGTTTGAATCATCTTCCGCGGCTGGCCGTGCGTATGCAATTGCATCAATCCGAGCGGCAGGCAATGCGCGTCCGGATTGTCCTGGCTGTTGGAGGCGACGCGCTGCCGGTGCAACTCCGCTGCCCACGGCGTGAACGGCAGGCCATCTTTGAAGGACGCTCCCAGATTCCAGAACTGGCTGGTGCGCACAGCCAGCGGAATAATGTCAGCCGGCGCCCCCGGCGTAGCCCGTGCCGGTGGAGGCGGCGGGGGTGTTCCCGGCGGCCGCATGTATTCCCAGACTCCCGACAAGTCCGGCCTGCCGCCCGCCGTCCTGGGGGCGGGCGCGCTGAGATCGGCTTTTCCCTCTGCGGTTCTGGGGGCCTTCGCGTTCCCGTACTCCGGCCATTGCGCCAGAGCCGTCGCGCTCAGCATCAAACCAGCGATGCACACTGTTCGCATCTATGAACACTAGTGTTTCACAACCGCTTACCGCGCGTTCCCGGCCGGCGCCGGTTCGATCCGCATCAGCGCGCCGTCATTTTCCGCGGTCAGTATGTAGAGATACCCGTCCGGCCCTTGCCGCACATCGCGGATGCGTTGCTGCAATTCGCGCAGCATCGACTCGCGGTGCAATTCCTCCCACTTCTCGGTGAAGTCGATGCGCTCCAGATGTCCCGAACGCGGCACTTCTCCCTGCCGCATGCCGCCCACGAACACATTGTTCTTCCAGTTGGGGAATTTGTCGCCTGTGTAAAAGGTCAGGCCGGAAATGGCGATGGCGGGTACCCAGAAGACCAGTGGCGGCTCCATCCCTTCTTTCCAGGGATCTTCGGAAACGCGCGGCCCGAGGTAGAACCGGCCATAGCTCACCACCGGCCAGCCGTAGTTCTTGCCCGCTCGCAAAATGTTGATCTCGTCGCCGCCGTTGGGTCCGTCTTCGCATTCCCAGATGGCGCCGGTGTCCGGCTGCACGGCGAGGCCAAGTGCGTTGCGATGCCCCAGCGTGTAGATTTCCGGCCGGTATCCGGCACGGCCGACAAACGGGTTGTCGGGCGGCACGGTGCCGTCGTCGCGCAACCGGAGCACCTTCCCGGCCAGGTCATTCGGATCCTGCGCGCGCGCCGCCGCCGGCGGGTCGGCGACCCCTACCGTCATATACACCATGCCATCCTTGCCGAACGCAATCCGCGACGCGTTGCCGCTTTGGATCGCCGAAAACAGATCGCGCGTTTCCACCAGCGCCTTCTCGTCCCAGCGTCCTCGCGCTAGGGTAATCACGCCCTGCGGATTGTGGTAGGTGAAATAGACCAGGTGGTTTTCGTTGAAGCGCGGATGCAGCGCCAGATCCATCAGCCCCGAGAGCCCTTGCGCGCGCACCGGGGGAACGCCTGCCACCGGCTCGGGATCGAGCTTCCCGTTGCGAACGATCCGCAGCCGCCCCGGCCGCTCCGTCACGAGGATATTGCCATCCGGCAGGAATGCCATGCTCCACGGTTGATTGAGCCCTTTGGTGACCACCAGCCGGATCTGGTGCTGGATCCCCGTGTCCAAGACGATCGGCCCATCCGCCAGCGGCGGCGACGGCCAGGTGATTGGCGGGGGCGCGTTCCGAACCTGTGCCGGCCGCGCCGTCTCTTGTGCCATGCCGGACACTGCTGCCAGAACCGCCAAGAACGCCGTCCGTCGACACATACCCGTAACCCTCCGTTCCGTCCGCCAAGTATATGCCATACCGCCTCGGCGCGTGCGCCCGTTGAACGTTTTGCGCGACTCCGCCGTCAATTCCGCAGGAGGTATGTGCTTTGCGTCTGCTGCTGGCGGCGGGGATAGCCGCCGTGCTGCATGCGGCCTCGATCCGCGGCACGGTTGTCGAAAACCAGACGAGCCGGCCGGTCGCCCGCACGGCCGTGCAGTTGCAGCCGATTGCCGGAACTCCCAGTCAAATCGTCGCGACCCGCACGAACCGCTTCGGAGTCTTCGAATTTTCCGGTATACCGGCGGGCACCTACATTCTCAAGGCCACGCGTCGGGGCTTTCTGCCGGTGGAATACGGCCAGAAGCGCTGGGACTCGGCCGGTCTGCCCTTCCCGGTCCAGGCAGACGAAGGCTTGATGCTGACGATCCGCCTGTTTCGCTATGGCGCCATATCCGGCGCGATCACCGACGAAAACGAGGTGGGATTGCCGGACTACGGAATCGTGGTGTATCGCGATGTCCAACCTCCGCAGTTGGTCGCCAGCGGCCGCAGCGATGAGCGGGGCCTGTATCGTATCTCGGGTTTGCAGCCCGGCCCGTACCTGGTCCGCAGCGCCGCCAAGCAGGAAGACGACGAGGAATATGTGCCTACCTTCGCGCGCGAAACGCTGCGTGTCGAAGAGGCGCGCCCCATTGTGGTCTACCCGGAGGACGAATCGCGGGCCGCCGACATTCACGCCTTGCCCGGCAAGCTCTTCAGCGTGGCCGGCATGGCGCTCCCCATTCCTCCCACTGCCCCGGTTAAGGTAACTCTGGTTTCGGATATGGGCCGGCAAACCGTAGAAGGTCCGGCGTTCCGCTTTACCGCGCTGCCTCCTGGTCCGTACGAGCTGTTCGCCGAGGTACCCGAAAACGTGAATCTGAACATTCGGGCGCAGGCTGCCTATCTGCCGTTACCGTTGGACCGCGACAACACCAGTCTGCGCGTGCCTTTGCAGGAAATCCGGGACACCCGATTCGTCTTTGAGCCGGAGATGCGCGACCCCAACACGATGCAGCTCCTGGCCCGACGCAAAGATCTCGCCGGCACCGGGCCGGTGGAGCCGCTGACCTTGAGCAATGGACGCGCCAAGCTCGCTCCGGGTCGCTGGGAGGTTTCGTTGACACCGCCTCCCGGATATTACGTCTCGAGTATCAACGCCTCATCCATGAATCCGGCTCCGGCCGGCCGGCCGGATGGCTGGAATGAGCTGCTACCGCAGGGTTTCGCCCCGGTCCGGTTTTCGCTGTCGAGCGGTGGCGGCGCGCTGCGCGGCGTAATCAAATCCAGCGGCGCACCCGTGGTAGGCGCGCCGGTCTTCATTGCCGCCTACGATCCCGCTACTCAGAAGTGGCTGCCCGATCTGCGGACCACCCGCACCGATCTCCGCGGCGCATATCAATTCAGTAATCTCCCACCCGGCGCCTATCGCGCCCTGGCCACTTTCGAATACCTCAACCCGGATGCCGGCGCGTTCGGCCGCGCCGGCGCGCAGTGGTTTGAAGTCGGCGCGCGCCAAGTGGCGCAGCTGGATCTCGACCTGTACGTTCTGCCGTGATCCGCCCCTCTAGGGCGCCGGCGCCAGCAGCGCCTTGCTGATTACGGCGGTAAAGCCGTCGATCGTTGTCATCAGCCCGTCGTTCAACGGCGGCGGCAGGTTCCATAGCTGTTCGGCATTGATCCACGCGTTTTCGCGCGCCGCTGCGATATTCCACGCGGCAGTCAGATCCTCCAGGTGGGTCACCTCGGGAAGCGCATCGCCCGGCAGTCGCACGTGCAAAGCTTGTTTGGCCTGCTCGATCAGGCTGTCCAAGGTTGGATTGACGGAGGTGTAGTCGCGGTACTGCGGCGTCCCATGTTGGGGCGCGATGCCGGCGGCCTTGCAGGTCGCGTCGACCGCCAGGCACAAGTCATGGTTAATGTGCGCGTTCATTCCGGCGAGCGCAAACTGGATTCGCGCAATTCTTCGGTCGCCGCGAACCGCAAACAGCGCGCTCCAGCAACCCGGACACGGCGCGCCGCTCAAAGCCGCCCGCAGAGCGCGAAAATAAAACCCCGCAAATTGCACGTCCAGCTGTGCCAGCCACGCCGAGTCGCTGAATCCGCCCGTACTCACGCGCGTCGCCACGGCCTGCGTTACAGCAAGGTACAGCCCGTTAAACCATTTCAGTCCATCGTCTACGGCACAGAGGTTGTCGACGGTCTGCAGAATTTGCAGCACCTCGGGAACCGTCCCGGCCGGGCTAAGCACAGCGGCTGCGAGCGCCGCATCGTAAGGGAACACGGCTGCTTATTATACGGCCATCACACACGTAGCGCCGTCATGGGATCGATTCGCGCGGCGCGCCGCGCCGGAAGGTAACTCGCGGCCAGAGCCACCAGCAGGAACGCCACACCGATCCCGGCGAACGTGAATGGATCGGTCGCGCTGACATGGAATAGCAGAGCCTTCATGACCCGCGTGGCCGCGAAGGCGCCGCCGACGCCGAGCGCCACTCCCGCCGCGGCCAACATCAGGCCTTGTCCCACCACCAGCTGCAGAATGTCCTGGTGTTGGGCGCCCAGCGCCCGCCGGATGCCCATTTCGCGAGTCCTCTGCGACACCGAGTAAGCCATCACGCCGTAGATTCCGATCAGTGCGAGCAACAGCGCCACGCCGGCAAACGTCGCCAACAGCGGCGCCAGCAGCCGCCGCGGCCCCACCGCCAACTCCAGCAACTCCTCCATGCTGCGGACCGCGGTGATGGGCTCATCGCGGTCCAGGGCCTTCACCTGCTCGCGGATGGCCCGCGTCAGCTCGAGCGGATCGCCCGTTGTTCGCACCGCCAGCATCGCCGTACCCTGCGGATTCTGCGGCAAGGCGGTGTAGACCATCTCGGGCCAGGTGTTGCCTTCCAGACCCTCGTGCACATCCGCGGCAACTCCGATGATCTGCGCAGATGTTGCATTGATGCCGCCCACCAGCATCCGCTGGCCGACGGGGTCCCGGCCGGGCCAGAAGCGGTGCGCCAGCGTCTCATTGATAATCGCCACGCGCTGCGAATCGGCCGTGTCTCGCTCGCTGAAGTCCCGGCCGCGCCGCAACGGAATCTCGAGCGTCGAGAAGTATCCCGGCGTAACCGGGATCAGCGTCGCAATCGGCCGTTCGTTCAACTTCAGCGGCGGCTGGTTGGCATCCTGCACCGGAGTTCCGGCGGAGAACATCATGGGGACATACCATGCGACCGCGGCGCCGCGCGCTCCCGGCACTCGTGCCGCCTGGCGGACCAGGTTCTCGAAAAACGTGGTCTTCTTCTGGTCCGTGTCGTAGCGCACCACCGGCAACGCGACACGCAAGGTGAGCAGGTGGCTCGGGTTAAACCCGACATCGACGTGGCGCAGCTGGCCGACGCTTTCCAGCAACAGCGCCGCACCGATCAGCAGAATCAGCGAAAGCGCAATCTGTCCCACCAGCAATACCGCGCGCAGGTTGATTCGGGCAACGCCGTGCGGAAAAGCTTCTCCACCGGCCCGCAGGACTCCCATTAGATCGGGCCGGGAGGCGCGCAGCGCGGGTGCCAGTCCAAAAATGGTGCCCGTCACTACCGCAAGCGCCGCTGCGAATGCGAGCACGGCCGCGTCCACGTGAATTTCGTTGGCGCGCGGCAGCGGAAACGAGGAAATGCCGGGAATCGCGCGCAGACTCCACACAGCCAGCAGGATTCCGACCGCGGCGCCGCAGGCCGACAACAGAATGCTCTCCGCCAAGAGTTGCGCCATTAGCCGCTGCCGCGCCGCCCCCACGGCAGCGCGAACGGCCATCTCCCGCGAGCGGCTGGCCGCCCGGGCCAACAGCAGCCCCGCGATGTTGGCGCACGCGATCAGCAGCACCAGCGCGACCGCCCCTGACAACAACCACAACGTGGAACGGACACCCGAAACCAAGTTGTCCTTCAGCGGCGTCACCTCCGCCGGCGTCTTCGCCTGCGCATCCAGCATGGCCGGATGCGCTGCCGCATATTGCCGGCGAATCACCCGCAGTTCGGCATTCGCCTGCGCCAGGCTGACCTCCGGCTTCAGCCGGCCGAAGAGCGCGAGGTACGGGCTTAAAGCGCGTGCCCTTGCGGGAATCGTCGGTGTTTCCTCCGGCGCCGTCAGCCAGACGTCTACACCAGGCGCGGGGAATTGGAAGCGCGGCGGCAGCACGCCAATGATGGTGTAGGCCGTCGCCGCCAGAATCGCCGTTCTTCCCTCGATCTGCGGGTCTCCCCCGAACCGCTGCTGCCACAGTTCTTCGCTGATCAGCGCCACGGGCGCGCCTCCGGCCGCATCCTCTTCGGATCGAAACCCGCGGCCGCGCACCGGTTCCACCGCCAGAACCCGCAGGAACCCGGCCGAGACGCGAACCGCCTTTAAGACCTCCGGTTCGCCCGCGCCGGAAAGCGCCAGATCCTCCACGCCGGTGTAGGCCCCGATTTCGGTGAACGAGCGCGCCGCGCTTCTCATTTCCTCGAATCGCGTGGGCGTGGCGCCGCCCTCGATTCGCACCAGCCTGTCCGGCTCGGGGTAGGGTAGCGGCTCCAGCAATACTGCCCGAATCACCGCGAACATCGCGGTGTTTCCGCCAATCGCGAGCGCCAGCGTGACCAGCGAGGTGGCGGTAAAGCCGGGCTTCTGGCGCATCGTCCGCAGCGCGTACTTGCAATCCTGCAGCGCCGTTTCGAGAAATCCCATCGCGGTCTTCGCCCCCCGATGAGACCAAGTTTACTCCGGCGCTGCCGGCTGCCGCCGCGGGCTACGGCCCGAAGTAACCGTTGGTGTCTATCACTACGTCCGTTGTGTTTGTGACGAAGATATTGATCGACCCGCCGGTGCCCGCCGGAGTGATCGCCGCGTTCGCCACCACCTGGCCTTTCCACGCATTGAGTGTGGAAACCACCGGCTGCGCTGTGCCGGCCGGCCACGCTGAAAGATAGCCAAGGACGCCTTGCGGCACCACGGTCACGTTGAGCGAGTAGGCCTGGGCGATCGGCGGAACCGGCAAGCCACAGGAACTCTGCGGCAGCGCAAAACCTCGGACCGCGCCGCTGCTCATCGTCGGGCCGCCGAGTGGACCGCTTGGATTGCGCGTGTCGACCAAACGGCACGGCGCCGCGGCATAGAAGTTCAGGCCGCCCGTACCCGGAGGCGCAAAATAGCCGTTGATGTCGACCACCAGATCCGTCGTGTTCGTCGCGTAGAAGCTCACCGCGCCATTGGCTCCCGCGGGCACGATCGCCGCGTTGGCCAGCACCGTGCCATCGTAAGAGTTCAGCGTCGAGACAAACGGCTGCGTCTGTCCCGTGGGCCATGCCGTCAGAAACCCGAGCGGCCCCTGCGGCACCACCGTGACGTTGAAGGCATACGCGGCCGCGCTCGCCGGCACGCCGCAGGAGCTGCTCTGCATCGGGAACGACCGGCTGCCGCCTCCGACCAGCGACGGGCCGCCAAACGTGCCGGCCGGGTTTCGCGTGTCCAGCACGCGGCAGGGCGGCAGCGGGTAGAACTGGAGCGTTCCGGTGGACGGCGGCACAAAATACCCGTTGATGTCGATCACCAGTTCCGTGTCGTTGGTGGCGAAGGCCGTGATCGCGCCCGCCGTGCCCGCGGGAACGATCGCGGCATTGGCGAGCACCGAGCCGTCCAGGGAATTCAGCGTGGAGACCAGCGGCTGCGCCTGACCGGCCGGCCAGATACTCAAATAGCTCAGGGTGCCCGCACGCGGGACGACCGTAATGTTGAGCGAATAAGCGGCAGCGTTCGCCGGGATGCCGCAGGCGCTCGAAGGAACCGGAATGGTTCGCGAAACACCCGTGGCGAGGAACGGCCCCCCCAGCGGCCCGGCGGGGTTGCGCGTGTCCATGACCCGGCACGGCGGAACCGGGAGGAACTGCAATGGCACGCCCGGCGCCGAAGAACTCACAACCATAATCGTGAAGCTCTGCGCTGCCGAGACCGCTCCGTGCCCATCCGTGGCGGTGATGCTGAATTGGAATGTGCCGGCCGTGGTGGGCGTTCCACCGATCGCTCCGGTCGCCGCGGTCAACGTAAGTCCCGGAGGCAGGGAACCGGACACGACCGCCCACGTGTACGGCCCACCGGTTCCGCCGGTTGCTTGCAACGTTTGCTGCGGCCACTGCGTGCCGATGAAGCCTTGCGGCAGTGTCTGCGTGGTAATCGTGACCGAAGAAACGGTGATCGCAATGGAGAAACTCTGCGCCGCCGAGACTCTTCCGTCCCGATCGGTGGCCGTAATACCGAACTGGAATGGGCTGCCCGTCGCCGTCGTTGGCGTTCCACTGATCACGCCCGTAGTGCTGTTGAGCGTGAGACCTGTCGGCAGGGAACCGGACGAGACCGCCCACGTATACGGGGGACCCACGCCGCCCGTGGCGGCCAGCGTCTGTTGCGGATAGGCGGCGCTCGCCGTGCCGCCCGGCAACGTTTGAGCCGTAACCGTAATTGGGTTCGCCACGCTCATCGTCAACAACTGCGCCGGTGCAGATGCATTCGTCGAGTCCTGCACAGTCACGTTAAAGCCACCGGTTGCAAATCCGGTCGGCGCGCCGCTGATGACGCCGGTAGCGGCGTTCAACGTCAGTCCGCTCGCCAGCGATCCTCCAATGATGGCCCAATTTTTGTAGGGCGGCGTGCCGCCGCCGGCCGTCAGAGTTGCTGAATACGCCGTTCCGATCGTCGCGAACGGGAGCGAGGTGGTTGTGATGTCGAGCGGCGCCGCCGCCCCGGCACCCAGCAGCAACGCCAGCGCATTGGTCTGGTTCAGACCCGATAGGATGTCGGCCCGATTGTCGCCGTTGAAATCGCCGGCCACCACTGCCACCGCCGCTCCCGCATTCGCCACCGGCCACAAAACGCCCGCTTGCAAACTGCCGTCGCCGTTACCCAGGAAGACTTCCACGGCGCTGTTGTCCGGATTCGATACCGCAATATCCAGCTTCCCATCGCCATTAAAATCGGCGATCGCGACACCCATCGCGGTAAAGAAACCGGTCGAGCCATTCGGGCCACCGGCCGGTCCCAGGTCGCCGCTTCCATGACTGAGCGTCCCGTCCGCATTGCCGAGATAGGTAAGGACAGCCCCCGGAATGTGCACCACGATGTCGTCTCTGCCGTCGCCATTCAAGTCCGCCACGGCAAACGCCAGAACCGGAGGAGGAACCGGCACGGAAGCCGGCAGACATCCCGCTGTGCCCAGTGGGATCCCAGGCAGCGGCGAGTCTGTTGTGCCGGTCGTATGCAGAGTGGGTGATTGGAATGTGCTGTCGCCGTTGCCCAAAAGCACCGTCGCGGTATAGCCCGTGCAATTGGTAGACCCGCCGGAGCGGGTGACGTTCCACTGGTACACCACCAAGGCGTCGGCCTTGCCATCGCCGTTGAAATCGCCGGCCGCTACGGGGCCTTGGGTCGTCAGAGTTACCGTGTAGGGCGCGACGTTGAACTGCCCGGCCGGATAGCTGGTCTGCGTCTGAAAGGTGCCATCGCCATTCCCCGTCAGGATGCCCGTCGCGGTCGCCAGATCGGCTTTGCCGTCGCCATTAAAGTCGGCCACTGCGCCGGCCGCCCCAGCACCGGAAGGATAGGCGATCGTCGTTTGAAACGTGCCGTCGCCGTTGCCTAACTGCACGCCGGCCGTCTCGGCAAGGTCGATCTTCCCATCGCCGTTGAAGTCGCCGGTCGCGACCGCCGCGCCCGGCGTGGCAACCAGAGCCTGAAACGTGCCGTCGCCGTTGCCCAAGGCCACGCCCGTGGTTGTCACTACATCGGCTTTGCCATCGCCGTTCAAATCCGTCACGGCCACCGGAGAACCGGCCGCGGACGGTGTCGTATTGATGACGGTGCCGCGAAAGAAATTCGCTCCCAACGCGTTCACTGTCTGCGCCAAGGCGGCCGACGTGCTGGCCCCAAAAAGCGGCAGTCCGTTGAAATAAGCGTGCAGCGAGTGGCTGCCAGCTCCCAACCCAATTGTGGTCAATACCGCCTGCCCGCTGGCGACCGGCACGCTTCCCAGCAGGCGAACACCGTCATAGAACGTCACTTCCCCCGCGGCCGCCACGGGCGTCAGCGACGCCATCAAAGTCACCGGCTGGCCGTACGCGGAAGGATTCACCGAACTCGCCAGCGTCACGCTGGTCGGCGTGGGGGCGGCCGCGATGGTCACCGTGTAACTCTGTGTCGCAGTGCCTCCCATCGAATCGACCACGGCAATGTTGAACGTGGACAAGCCTGCAGTAGTGGGAGTCCCGCTAATTGCACCGGTCGTGGTGTTCAGAGTGAGCCCCACAGGCAGAGTCCCCGTCGCGACAGACCACGTATACGGCGCGCCGCTGCCGCCTGACGCCGTCAGCGTCTGCGCATACGACACGCTCACCACGCCGCCCGGGAGAGTTTGTGGCGAAATCGTAATCGGCGCGGCCACCGCCTTCGCGACCCACAGACTCGCGATTAGAAATCGATAAAATTTCATTCCGTGCTCCGACAACAATTCAAATACCAGCGAGGCGCAGCCTAACTCTCGTGTTTCTGGATCGCCTGCGGCGCGAGATGGGGCGCCACGCTGCCCCGTTGGGTCATCCTGCCTCACGCCGGCGTCTGGTCTGAAATCCTCTATCATTGACGCAAGGAGGGTCCATGGGCCGTCGCCGCGCCGCTCTACTCCTTGCGGGATTCGTTCTTTCCTGCGCCACCGCATTCACGCAACCTCCATCCGACACGGAGATCCGCCAAATTCTCGCCGGCCGCGTAGGCGCGGAGAACAATGGCTCCGGCATCGTGGTCGGCGTCGTTGATGCGAACGGCCGCCGTACCATTTCGTACGGAAGCCTCGCGAAGAACGACGCGCGCAAGCTCGATGGCGACACCGTTTTTGAAATCGGCTCTATGACCAAGGTGTTCACCTCGCTGCTGCTGATGGACATGGTGCGCCGCGGCGAGGTCGCCCTGACCGATCCCATCTCGAAGTTTCTCCCCGAGAGCGTGAAGGTGCCAGAACGCAATGGAAGAAAGATCACACTCGCCGACCTCTCCACGCAAAGCTCCGGCTTGCCGCGCATGCCCAACAACTTCACGCCGAAAGATCCGGACAATCCTTACGCCGACTACACCGTGCAGCAGATGTACGATTTCCTCTCCGGCTATAAGCTGACCCGCGATGTCGGTTCGCAGTACGAGTATTCTAATCTCGGCGTCGGACTGCTCGGCCATGTGCTCTCTTTGCGCGCCGGCATCAGCTACGAAGCCTTGGTGCGCTCCCGCATCTGCGATCCGCTCGGCTTGAAGGACACCCGCGTCACCTTGACTCCGGAAATGAAGACGCGCCTCGCCGTCGGCCACAGCGGCGGTTTGCAGGCCGTGGAGAACTGGGACATTCCCACGCTCGCCGGCGCCGGCGCTCTCCGCTCCAGCGCCAACGACATGCTCACCTTCCTGGCCGCCAATCTTGGCTTCGTCAAAACGCCGCTCGCGCAAGACATGGCGGACGAAGTCTCGGTGCGCCGCTCGGCCGGCGCGCCCGACATGGAAATCGCTTACGCCTGGCACATTCAGACCAAGGACGGCAACTCCATCGTCTGGCACAACGGCGGCACCGGCGGCTACCGCGCCTATATGGGCTACGACCCGAAGGCGCGCGTCGGAGTCGTGGCGCTCACTAACATCTCCACGCCGCAAGGCGTCGACGACATCGGCCGCCATCTCCTCAACGCGAGTTATCCGTTGTTGAAACTCGATGCTCCCGCCGAACATCGGCAGATCACGCTCGACACCAAAACCTACGACCGATACGTCGGCCAGTACCAGCTCGGCCCCAACGCGATCATGACCATGTCGCGCGACGGCGACCGTTTCTATTCCCAGCTCACCAATCAACCGAAAGTGGAAATCTTCCCCGAAAGCGAGAGCAAGTTCTTCCTCAAGGTAGTCGACGCCCAGCTTACCTTCAACACCGAGGCCACACAGGTGACGCTCCACCAGAACGGCCGCGACATCGTTGGCAAGCGGATGAACGACGCCGACGTCCAACGCGCGGCCGAAGAAGCGGCCGCGATCGCGCAGCGGTTCAAAGATCAGAAGCAGGCGCCCGGCACCGAAGCCGCCCTGCGCCGTAACATCGAGGAACTGCAGCGCGGCGAGCCAAATTACGACCAGATGAGTCCGCAACTGGCCGATGTCACGCGCCAGCAGCTGCCGCAGCTAAAGGCGGTGATGGGGCAACTGGGAACGCTGCAGTCGGTGACCTTCACCGGTGTCGGCCCCGGCGGCGCGGATATTTATCAAGTAAAGTTCGAGCACGGCAGCACGGAATGGCGCATTTCGCTCGGTCCCGACGGCAAAGCCATCGGCATCGGCTTCCGCCCGATCTAGGAGCGCGTAAACCTCGTAAACCTGGGGGCAGACAGGAGTTCCCCGCCCGATGCGTCAACGCAGAGTAGAACGTTCCCAAATCGCCAAGAGGGTTCACGCCCCGCCGGGAGGTGAATCAAATCTCGCGCGCCCGTTCTTCCCAGCAGTTGGCCCAACTGGCCCAACGGAGTGGCCCAACCCCAACGGAGTGGCTGTGGCTGTGGCTTGACACTCCCATACCGAAATATTAGAATGATCCCACCGAACCGGACGGTCGCTATTTGTCTGTTCCGAATGCAGTTTGTCATTCCCCGGCGCTCTCCTGCTAGTCCTGTAACCGGGCACCGGCCGAAATCGCCACTCTCTGAGCAGCTTGTGGCGGGGGGACAGATCCACGCGGCAGCCAGACGGCGATTGGGAGGTCACGGGACGATGAGAGTGAAGTGGAATGTTTGGGCGGTCGGTTTCGGGCTGCTTCTCTCGGCGATGCCGGTTTTGGGGCATCATTCGTTCGCCGCCGAGTACGACGAAAAGAAACCGATTACGATCACCGGAAGCGTCACTAAGCTCGAGTGGACCAATCCCCATGCCCGCTTCTATGTCGACGTCAAGGACGACAAGGGCAAAGTCACGAACTGGAATTTTGAGTTGGGAAGCCCCAACGTGCTGATCCGCCAGGGTTGGCGGCGCACTGCACTAAAAGAAGGAGACACGGTCACGGTCGAAGGTTACGTTGCCAAAGATGGAAGTAACCTGGCGAATGCCCGGCGGGTCACCATGCCGGACGGCCGCAAGATTTTCGCCGGCTCGGCGGAAACCGACGGCGGGCCAAGCAAGTAGCGTCACAGAGTTTAGACTGGGAGGAAGTTCGATGAGAGCAAAGTTGAGCATTTTGGCGGCAGGCTTCGGTTTGCTGATCTCCGCGACGCCGGTGCTGGCGCATCATTCGTTCGCGGCCGAGTTCGATGACAAACAGCCCGTGACCCTCAAAGGCACGGTGACCAAGATCGACTGGATGAACCCGCATATCTGGATTTACATTGCCGCCAAGGACGACAGCGGCAAGGTCACCCAGTGGCAGTGCGAAGGCGGCCCGCCGAATTCGCTCACACGCAACGGTTGGACCAAGAATGCTCTCAAAGAAGGCGACCAGGTGACCATCGAAGGCTTCCGCGCAAAGGATGCCACCAATACCTGCGACAGCCGTTCGGTCAAGCTGCCGGATGGAAGGAAAGTGTTCTCGGGAACGGCCGACGATGGTGGTCCGAAAGCGGCCGGCGCGGCGCAAAAGTAGCCGTCCCGCACAAAATCTCGATGGGCTGATCCACCTTTGGGTGAGGTCTGTCCAAAGAGAAGGAGACCTTTGAAATGAAAGTTCGTTTTCAGAATTGGATCGCGCCGGCGGCCCTTGCGGCCGTGCTCTTGGCGCCCGCGTTCGCGCCCGCGCAAGGCCGGGGCCCGAAGCCGCCCGAAGGACCGGCGCCCCGCCTCAACGGCCATCCTGATCTTAGTGGCATGTGGCAGCGCCCGTACGTTCCCGACATGACGGTCACCACGCGCAACGGCGATCAGCAGGCCGATCAATCGTTGCCGGAACGCAAGGTCAACGCCGAGAATCAGAAGAAAGGCCCTCCCGGACCGCCCCCCAAGGAACTGCCGTTCACCGCACAGGGCAAGCGTGTGTGGGAATCCTACGACCCAGCCAAGGGCGACTACACCGGCAGTTGCCTGCCGTTCGGTTTGATCCGTTCCATGAATTCCCCCGACCCGATTCAGATCATGCAGAACGACAAGTACCTCGCGCTGCTGTATGAACAGAACACGTGGTTCAAAGTCTTCCCGACCGATGGCCGCGCGCACCGCGACATCGTCGCCACTTGGTTCGGCGACTCGGCCGGGCGCTGGGAAGGCGACACGCTGGTGGTCGACACCGTCAACTTCAACGGCAAGACGCGCCTTGATACGATCGGCCATCCGCACAGCGACAAGTTGCATACTGTCGAGAGATTTACGCGCACCGATCTCGGCCATATCGCCTACGAGATCACGATCGACGACCCGGTCTATTACACCAAGCCCTGGAAGAACACGCGTACGTTCACGCTGCGCCCGGATTGGGAAATCATGGAGTACTCCTGCGAGGAGAACAACAAGGATTTCCTCGAGCACCATATTACCGGCGGCCTCAACCCGGATAAATAGCCGGTATTATTTCCGCCGCAGCACCGCGGTAATTTCTTTGCGGTAGATCCGCGCCCGCCAGAACACCTCGGGTTTCCAGTCGAAGCCCCAGGCTTGGCGTGTGAACTCGACAATTTCGCGAAGATCTTCGTCAATCCACACGTGGAAGTGGATGCTGTAATCCTGATCCACCAGGTCCCGCACCGCGTCCTCGAACTCCGGCGCGTCCGGATCTTGGCCTCTGCCGACAAAATGCAGCCAGTCGGCGTAGTGGCTCCTGTTGTCAAACCGGTCCGGCCTCTCGTGCTCCTCGATCAGGTGCGTCAGGGAAGTCCGCGCGCGGCGGTTGTCGAACGAATACCGCTTGTCGGGCACCTTCAGCAACAGCGCCCCTCCCGGCGCGAGGGTTTGATACCAGGAGCGGAGCGCCTGCAGAGGAAACCTCAGATGCTCCAGAACGTGGGACACGATCAGAAAATCGAGTCCGCCCGGCCGGACCGGGAGTTGCGCCGCATCCGCCAGCAGATTGGGGCGCAGGGCACTGCCCGATAGCTCCGGGTAGTGTTGATTCAGGTCTTCTCCATCTGATCGATCCACGTACCAGACCCGGGCACCGCGCGACACTGGGAACCGGCGCCACAGCGCGCCAATCTCCATACCCGTCCCGCGGAGATACCGCCGCAAATAGCGATTCTCCAGCCACCGAAGCGCAGTTCCCTTCCGCACCGCCACCACTATCGTGACTCATTTGCATCGAATGGATCTCGTCCAAACCGGTGCACGGCGTTACCCGGCGTCCATCAACTCGTCCCAGGCCAGCGCATGGCCGACGGCGCGTTTCAGCTCCGAAACCCGGCTCGGTGCGAGCCGCCCAATGCGCCTGACGAGGGCTGTGCGCGAAATTGTGCGGAGGTTGTCACAATTGGCGACGCAACGCCGCGGCAACCCTTCAGAGCGTCCCAAGGGCACTTCGACCGCAATCTGCCGCACTGTCGAGGTGATTTCGACCGCCACGAATTTATTCAGATACTGGTACGCGCCCTCGCGGCTGAGGAGTAGAACCGGGCGGCGGCCGGCAGGTTGTGGCAGGCTCGCCCACCACACCTCGTACTGTTTCATGACTTCCATTTCCCGGCGTTGGACCAGTCGTCAGCGTCCGCTTCCGAATCGGGCTGTTCCCGGTAGGCGTGGCGGGTCCGCGCCTCTTCCGTTTCGAAAATCGCTTTGCGAATGGCGGCCCGTACAAACTCGGCGCGCTGCCGTTTGGCCGCCGGCGCGACCCGATTTAAGGCCCGGTACGTCGGCTCGTCAAGCTGGATCAGCAACGACTTCATATAGAAAGACTATATCATTTTTATATATAGTGAGACATTCTCGCGTCCGCGTGTGCACCCGGGTGTATACTTGCCTACCATGCCGACGCCCAGCAGGATTCTCGCGTCTCTCGCCGTTCTTCTGAGCACCACCGCTGCGCAGCCGCTTCAGAAAATCACCATCAATTACCCCACGCGCAGCGCTTCGTCCTGGCCCATCTTCATGGCCAAGGAAGGCGGCTATTACCAGAGGTACGGGCTCGACGCCGACGTCGTCTTCGGCGTCCATCCGGCCGGCGTGGCGATGGTCATCAGCGGCCAGGCGCAGATGACGAACTATTCGCTCGAAACCGCGATGCAGGCCATGGCGCGCGACGGGTCGCTGGTGGTGGTCGGAAGCTGGCTCAACAAGGCCGATTTCGCGCTCGTCGCGCGGAAGGACGTTCCCAGCGTGCAGTCCCTCAAGGGCAAACGCATCGCGGTCAGCCAGATCGGCGACGCTCCTTACAACTACGCGATCGCCCTGCTGCGCGATTACGGCATGACCTCGCGCGACGTACAGTGGGTCCCGGTCGGCACTGACGTCAACGGGCGCGCTGCCGCGCTCGCTAGCGGCCGCGCCGATGCCACTATGCTCACTGCGCCTACGTATTTCAAAATCGAGGAAGCGGGCTACAAGGCTCTTACCAATCTCGCCGATCACGACAACATCTTCGCCGCCACCACCTACCTCCTGAAACGCAGCACCGTAGCCGCGAATCCGAAACTGGTCGAAGCCCTGATCAAGGCGCACGCGGAGGCCATCAAGCGCTTCTATGACGACAAGGATTTTGCCGTCAAAGCCTACCTGGCGTATGACAAGCAATCGCCCGCCGATGTGGGCCGCTTCTACGATACGCACGCCAAAGGCAACCTGTTCCAGAGGGTGCCCTACGTGCTCTCGGGCGCCATCCAATCCGTGATCGACCAGCAGACCGACCCGCAGCTCGCGCAGGTGATGAAAGGCTACGACTACCGCAAAGTCATCGATAACAGCATCGTCGCGCGCCTGGTGAAGGAAGGTTTCTTCGAAAAACTGTTCGGCCCCGGCATTAAGGAGGAAGAGGAGCGCAAGGCCAGGCTGGCATTTCGGTAAACTCGAAAAGTCACCCCGTATGCCTCTCCAATACCGCGCCGATCACGTCGGAAGTCTTCTGCGGCCCAAAGAAATCCTCGAAGCCCGCGCCAACCCCGCCATTACCCGCGAACAGCTCACCGCCATCGAGGACCGCCAGATCCGACGCGTCCTCGAGCGCCAGCGGGACACCGGCCTGAAGATCTTCACCGACGGCGAATTCCGACGCCGCGGCTTCATGAGCGGCTTTTACGATTCGGTCGAAGGCATCGACACCGGCGAAGAGGTCAAGCGCTCCTGGAAAAGCGCCGCGGCCGCCACCGCCGCCGGCGGCCCCACGCTGCGCAGCCTCCCCGGCATCGTTACCGGCAAAATCAAGCAGACCCGGCGCTTCGCCAGGCACGAACTGGACTTTCTCAAGAAGCACAGCCCCGGCGCCATCAAGATGACGCTGCCCACGCCCAACCAGTTCCCCGCCATCGCGTACAAGAAGGGCATCAGCGAAACGGCCTACCGCACGCGCTCCGAGTTTCTCTGGGACCTCGTGCCCATCTTCGGCTCGGAGATTCAGGCGCTCCTTCGCGACGGCGTGAAATATCTCCAGATCGATGCGCCGCGCTACAGCTATTACATCGATCCGAAGTGGCGCAAATACATTCAGGAGGAGATGGGCCAGGACCCCGAACAGGCGCTTGATGAGGCCATCAAGGTCGACAACGCCGTCCTGGAAGGCGCCAGGAAAAAGGGCGTCACGCTCGCCATTCATCTGTGCCGCGGCAACAATCGCAGCCAGTGGTACGCCGAAGGCGGCTACGATCCCATCGCCGAAAAATTGTTCGGCCAGTTGAAGGTCGACGCCTTCCTCCTCGAGTACGAATCCGATCGCGCCGGCACGTTCGAACCGCTTCGCTTTGTGCCGAAATCCAAGTCCGTAGTTCTCGGCCTCGTGAGCAGCAAGGTTCCCGATATGGAATCGCCCGACCAACTCATGCGCCGTATCGAGGAAGCCGCACGCTACGTACCCATCGAAAACCTGGCGCTCAGCCCGCAATGCGGCTTTGCCTCCGCCATGGAAGGCAATCTCCTCACCGAAGAGCAGCAGTGGCGCAAGCTGCAGTTGGTGGTCGACACGGCCCGCCGCGTCTGGAAAGATGCCTGGTCATGAAGACGCGCTTCCCGGTTCTGTTGTTCACATGGGTTCTCATCTCGCACGCGCAACCCGCCGAGCCGTTATCAATCGCCCGCCAGGGCTACTTGTTCGCCGGGGGTAAGTACTCGACGGTCAACGGAGTGCGCGTCATGAGCGGCCAGCTCTACGCCGAATACCAGATTCCGGCCCGGCGCCAATCTCCGTGGCCCATCGTCATGATTCACGGCGGTAGCCAGTCCGGCACTAATTTCACGGCTACGCCCGATGGCCGCGAAGGATGGGCGCAGTTCTTTCTGCGCCAAGGGTATGCCGTCTACGTGGTTGACCAGCCGGGACGCGGCCGTGCCGCCTACCAGGCCGAACTCTACGGGCCCGCGCGGCCGGCGCCTCTGGATTCCACGCAATCCCGCTTTGTCGCGCCGGAAAAGTTCAACCTCTGGCCACAAGCCCATCTGCACACCCAGTGGCCGGGCGCGGGAGGTCCCGGCGATCCCACTTTCGACCAGTTCTACGCCTCGCAAATGCCATCCATCCAGGACTTCGCCCTGCAGCAGGTTCTGAATCGCGATGCCATCCTGGCTCTGCTCGATAAAATCGGCCCCGCCATTCTCCTCACGCATTCCCAGTCCGGCGCTTTCGGTTGGCCGGTCGCCGATGCCCGCCCCGATCTGGTCAAAGCCATCGTTGCCGTCGAGCCAAACGGGCCGCCATTTTTTGAGCTCACCAACGTGCCGGCTCCCGAATGGTTCCGCGACGGCGCCAAAGCCCGGCCGTGGGGGGTCACCGCCGATCCGCTCAATTACTATCCCAAGGCAGCCGCCGCCACCGATCTGGTCATCGCCAAACAACCGAAGCCCGACGGTCCCAACCTCGCCCCGTGTTGGATGCAGGCAACTCCGGCCCGCCAGCTCCCGAATCTTCAGAGAGTGCCCATCCTGATCCTGACTGCAGAAGCGTCCTATCACGCGCCATACGACCACTGCACCGTAAAATACCTCGAGCAAGCCGGCCTGCATCCGACCTGGATCAAACTCGGCGATGCCGGCATCCACGGCAACGGTCACATGATGATGCTGGAAAAGAACAACCGGGAAATTGCCGGTGTCATGTTCCGGTGGCTGGCTAAGCAGATACGCTAGACTGTTTCGCATGAGACGCCTCCTGCTGCTGGCCCTCCTGGTTTTGCCGGCCTTTCCGCAATCCCCCGACTGGTCCAAAGTCAATGACGAAGCGCTCCGTCATTTTCAGGCATTAATCCAGATTGACACCACCGATCCTCCTGGCAATGAAACGCGCGTCGTCGATTACGTGAAAGCCGTACTGGAACGAGAAGGCATTCCCGTCATGGTCGCCGCTAAAGACCCGGCGCGCGCCAACCTGATCGCCCGCCTCAAAGGCAACGGCTCCCGGCGTCCGCTGCTCATCATGGGTCACAGCGACACCGTGCGCGTCGACGCCTCGAAGTGGAGCGTCCCCCCGTTCAGCGGCCTGCGCAAGGACGGCTACATCTACGGCCGCGGCACGCTCGACGACCGCAGCGACCTGCTCGCTGCCATGATGACCATGCTCCTGTTGAAACGCGCCCACGTGCCGCTCGATCGCGACGTCATCTTCGTCTCCGAAGCCGGCGAGGAAGCCGCCACTGGCCCCGGCATCGACTACCTGGTCAAGGAGCGCTGGAACGAGATTGATTCCGAGGTCTGTCTCGCCGAAGCCGGCGGCGTGCATCGCGTCAACGGCAAAGCAATTTACGCCGTGGTGCAGACTACCGAGAAGCAGCCCAAAGGCGCGCGTCTCGTCGCCAAGGGTCCGTCCGGCCACGGTTCGCGCCCCCTGCGCACCAACGCGCTGGTGCACCTGGCGGAAGCCGTCGAGAAGATTGCCCTCTGGGATCCGCCGATGCGCTTCAACGACACCACTCGCACTTACTTCGAGAAGCTCGCCGCCGTCAGCACCCCCGCGCAGGCTGCCCGCTACAAAGGTCTCATGGATCCGCAGAAGGCGCCCGCCATTCGCCAGTACCTCGCTGAGAACGAGCCGGCCCTCTATTCCATGCTCCACACCTCGATCTCGCCCAACATCATTCAGGGCGGCTTTCAGGTCAATGTGATCCCGTCGCAGGCCGAAGCCACCCTGGACATCCGCGCCTTGCCCGATGAAGACATCTCCGCCTTCTACGAAATGATGCGCAAGGTAATCAACGATCCCGCCGTCGAAGTCGTGCCGAACGCAGGCAACCAGCGGCCGGGAGCCGCGCCCTCGCGCATTGATTCGCCCGCGTACCACGCGGTGGAGGCGGCTTTCCGCAAGATCTACGGCGTCGAGACGCTGCCCTATATGGCCACGGGCGCCACCGACATGGCCTTCCTCCGCGCCAAAGGAATGCAGTGTTACGGCGTCGGCGCCATGGTGGATGAAGAGGACGCCCCCAAGGGTTTCGGCGCCCACAGCGATCAGGAGCGCATCCTCGAAGAAGCGCTCTACAAGCACGTCCAGTTCTTTTGGGAAGCGGTCCGGGCCATCGCCGCGAAGCCGTGAGCCGGCCGGCCACTTCGCTCCTGCTGCTCGTCGCGCTGTGCGCCGCCGGCTGCAGCCGGAGCTCCAAGCCTGACTCAAAACCCCTGGCCGTCGGCTGGCGGTTCATCGAATCCTGGTCCGGCCAGGGCGACATGCAGACCGATTCCTTCGAGATCCAAAGCGGCGCTTTCCGCATCAAGTGGGAGACCAGCCACGAAACCGCTCCGGGCACGGGAACCTTTCGTGTGATGGTGCACAGCGGCGTCAGCAGCCGCCCGATTGCCTTGGCGGTCGATCATCCCGGCGTCGGCCGGGACATCGCCTACGTCAGCGACGACCCGCGCCCCTATTTCCTGGTGATTACTTCGAAAAATGTGGATTGGTCCGTACGTGTCGAAGAGGCCGTCGCGGGCCAACCCCGCTGACGGATGTACAATCGAACCTGGCGGCGCCATAGACAAGGATGTCCTCTATGTTCTTTCGAACGAGTTTCTTCTTGGGCTTCGCGGCGGCCACGCTGGCACAGGCTCCCGCCCCTGCCCCGTTAATGGTTCACCAATTGAAGCCCAACGTCTACTGGATCGAGGGCGGAGGTGGCAACAGCGGCGTCATCATCGGAGATAAGGGCGTCATCGTCGTCGATGCCAAAACCACTCCGGCGGCTGGCAAGGAACTGCTCGACGACATCGCCAAGATCACGCCCAAGCCGGTGAATACCGTCATCCTCACTCACTCCGACGGTGATCACGTCAACGGCCTCGCGTCGTTCCCCGCGGGCATCACCATCATCGCGCACGAGAACAATAAGAAGGAGCAGGAGAAGGCGCTCGCCGCTGGCGGTCGCGGCGCTCCGCCCGCCGGCCACCCGCCTACCCAACTGATCGCCAAGAACAAAGAAAACCTCAAGATCGACGCCGAAAAGATCCAGGTGCTGCATTGGGCCCCCGCCCACACCAGCGGCGACCTCGTCGTCTATCTGCCGGGTGAAAAAATCGTTTTCACCGGCGACATCATCGCCACTCAGCTTCCCGACCCGCTCATCCACCTGGAGAAAGACGGTTCGTCGGAAGGCTGGATCACCACCACCAAAGGAATCGCCGCCCTCAATGCCGAGCAGTTCATTCCCGGCCACGGGAACGTCCAGGCGAAGGCGGACATCGAAAAGCGTCTGACCGGCGCGGAAGCTAAGCGCGCCATGATCAAAGACCTCGTGGCGCAGGGCAAGTCACTCGACGACGTTAAGAAAGAAGTCGGCGACCAGCCCGCTGCCCAAGGCCGCGGCGGCCGCGGGCCGAACTTCCCTACGTTTACAGAAGTGGTTTACCGCGAGCTTACCCAGAAGAAGGGCGTGTAACCGCGAGGTGCGGAAACATACAGCCGCATACGGCGTACCTCCGCTCGACACCGGGCGGGGAAAAGACATATAATCTTTTACCGATTCGGTAAAAGCCCGGGTGTGGGCGCGCCGATTGTGCGGCGCGCGGAGATTGGGCGTGGGCGATCCCACGTCTTCGGTATTCACGCGAGATTGAGGTGATCCTATGGCAGAGACGAATTCTCCGGAAGCGACGCCGCAAGGCCTGTCGCGCCGCGATGTCATTAAAGGTGTCATTGCCGGGGGCGCGGTGTCCTCGGCCGGCTACCTGTTCCGCGTTTCCACCGTCGGTGCGCAGACCTCCGCGCCCGGCTCGGTCGACCGCCTGATCACGCTGACCGTCAATGGCCAACAGCGGCGCGTCGACGTGATGAAGCAGGAAACGCTGGCCACTACCCTGCGTTACAAGCTCGGCCTCACTGGCACCAAGCTCGGCTGCGACCGCTCCGAATGCGGCGCCTGCACCGTCCTCATCGACGATGTCCCGCATTATTCCTGCTCCCTCCTCACGCAGTCGGTGCGCGGCAAGAAGATCCAGACCATTGAAGGTCTCGCTTCCGCCGATGGCAAGCTGCATCCGGTCCAGCAGGGCGTCATCGAGGAACAGGGGTTCCAGTGCGCCTTCTGCATGTCGGGCTTTATCATGGCCACCGTCGGTTACCTCAAGGTGAACCCCAATCCCACCCGCGCCGAGTTGGCGCATGGCATCTCCGGCAATCTCTGCCGCTGCCAGGACTATGACAAGATTCTGACCGCCATGATGAAGGGCGCAGAATTAGCAAGGAAGGCTTAACCATGCCGGCAAAAGCTCCCGATACCAACCCCCAGCTTCCCAAGCATCCGGACTATAAGCTGATCGGAAAAAACTACGCCACACCCGATCTCTACGCCAAAGTCACCGGCCGCTCCAAGTACGCCGAGGATTATCGCGCCGACGGCATGCTCTTCGCCAAGCTTCTCCTCAGCCCCGTGCCGCACGGCCGTGTCCGCGGTATCGACACCAGCGAAGCGATGAAGATTCCGGGCGTCAAGGCGATTCTCACCGTCGATGACATGCCTAAGCCCGCCGATGCCATGACCGATCTCGGCCAGCGCATTCCCGCCAACCCGCTCGGCGAGCGCGGCCTGACTAACGATCCGGTCTACCAGGGTGATCCCATCCTCGCGGTTTGTGCCGTCGACGAGCTGACTGCCGCCGAAGCCATCGAGAAGATCAAGCTCGATATCGAGCGCTTGCCCTTCGTTGTCGACCCCCTGGTCAGCCTGCGTCCCAATGGCGCCAATGCCCGCGTCGAGGGGAACGTCTGGACCCGGCCCGCGCCGCCTCCTGGACAGCCCGCCCCTCCGCCGCAGCTCAAGGAATACAAGTTCAC
>CAYTJD010000037.1:0-16825 GCA_964438005.1 uncultured Solibacteraceae bacterium
GGTTATGAGACATGGCCCCAGGATTTCTGGAAGACCGGCGGCGGCGTGCACAACTGGAACGAGCTGAGCGTGGATGAAAAGCGCGGGATCGTTTACATTCCGTTCGGCACAGCGCGATTCGATTTCTACGGGGCGAACCGCCACGGGCAGAATTTGTTCGGCAACAGCCTGGTGGCGCTGGACGCGCGCACGGGAAAGAGGCTCTGGCATTTTCAAACGGTGCATCACGATCTTTGGGATTACGATTTGCCCTCTGCGCCGCGCCTGTTGACGGTGAAGCATAACGGGAAAACGGTGGAGGCGGTGGCCCAGCCGACCAAGCAGGGATTCCTGTTCGTCTTCGACCGCGTGACAGGCGAGCCGCTCTGGCCTGTGGAGGAGCGGCCGGTGCCGAGGTCGGATGTGCCGGGCGAAGCAGCCTGGCCGACGCAGCCGTTCCCGACCAAGCCGCCGCCGTTCGCGCGGCAATCGTTTACAGAAAAGGACATCAATCCGTATATCAGTGAAGCGGAGCAGACCCAGATGCGCGAGGAGTTCAAGAAGTTTCGCAACGAGGGGCTCTTTACGCCGCCGAGCCGGCAAGGCACAGTGCAGATGCCCGGAAACAGTGGCGGCGCGACGTGGGGAAGTTCGGCCGTGGTGCCCAACCGCGGTCTGATGTTCGTGGTGTCGAAGGAGCGGCCGGCGATCATCAAGCTAAATCTTCCCGGTGAGAAATCGCGCGGTCAAACACTCGGTCAGCCGCCGCTGCCGGGTCCGCTGGTCACTGAAAACGGCGAGTTTCCGCGCTACGATGCGCCTTACGACTTCATGGTCGAAAGCAACGGGCTGACCTCGATCGGACCGCCGTGGTCGCAGATCACGGCGTACGATCTCAACGCGGGAACCATCAAGTGGCAAATTCCCGACGGCGGTGTGACAGCGTTGGCCGCAGAAGGGCACGGCGATACCGGAGCCCTAGCGCCGCGCGGCGGAATCGTGGCTACCGCGAGCGGGCTGCTGTTCGTCGCCACCGCTTCTGACCGCAAATTCCGTGCGTACGATCAGGATACGGGGCGCCTCTTGTGGGAGGCGGATCTGCCGGCGGGAGCAGAGGGAGTGCCCGCGATGTATGAAATCGACGGGCGCGAGTATATTGCGCTTTGCGCGGCAAGCGAAACCAATCCGCCGGTGCGCATCGATAGCGGGAAGCCGCTGCCTCCGGCAAAGGGCGCGTACCTGGTTTTCGCTCTGCCGCGCAAGTAGGGTTCCGCTCCCGACCCCTAAGAGGGGTACTCCGGTCCTTGTCAGAAAGTTGGCGCGGTGCGCGGTCACGCGCACGCGTAGTAGTTTCAAAGGAGGATAGAATTTCAGGATCAAACGGTGATGAGAGTTCGATGAGAATTCGGCTAATCCGACGATCGAGTGCTAGTGGCTCTTGGCTGACGAAGCGGGCGGCTGGCGCAAGGCTTCGTCGAGCAGTGAGCGATCAATTAACGAGGCCAGTTGAGAACGGGTGCGGGGTGTTCGATTTCGTTCTTTGGCCACCCACATTTCTTCTTCCACCATCACGTCGAGAAGATCGGGCGCGAGGCTGCCGGCGTAGCGCAAGTTGGGCCAACTCTTGGAGACCATTTCCCGAGTGTAATTTAGCTTACCGGCGATGAGGGGCCAATATTGGCGAGGCCGCCGGCGGATCTCCGCCGAAGACGCGATGAGAGACCGCAACAGCTCGACGAGGGCGCGCCGCTTGGCCGGATCGGCCAGCACCTTAGCCGAAGTATTGAGGTTGAAGAGTTCGCGATAGACTCGCGGGTTCTGGAATACGATCGCATCCGGGCCCACGGCGCCGATGGCTCGCTCCGCTTCGGGCTCCCACATGGAGATGGCGTCCACGCGCCCCGCCTTCAAGGCGGCCGACATCTCGGTAACGGGATTGATAGGTACCAGGGTGACATCCGTTACAGAAAGATGCGCGGTGGCCAGCATCTTCACAAGAAAGTAGTGAGCCGAGGTGTTTGGCGGTGTTGTGATGCGCTTCCCCTTTAGATCGGCGAGGTGGTGGATGCGCGCGGACCTCCTGCCAACCAGGCGATAGAGGCCCTCTGCCACGGTGAAGATGACACGCAGATCGGGGTCATCGACGGATTGCCGCAAAAGCTGGGTCTCCGCATTGGTCGCCACATCGACGGTGCCGCTCACGATCGCCGGGATGCCGCCGTTACTCACGCGAATTTCGCCAGGATAGATTCTGTCAGCGGCCACCAATAGCGGAGACAACTCGATAGTGGTCATGTTGCCGGCGGCCCGCAGCGGAGGCAACGCCTGGGCATCCATTGCGGAATGCAAGAAGACGGTGCAGACCAGGCAGATTACAGCAACCAATCGAAGCATCACTCCACTTTAATGCGACTTGCACGCTTTATTGAAGGGCGGATGGCCGGCGCCGGTCTAGCGTTAAGCGATTCTTGTCCACTAATCGATCAATCGCTGTCCCCAAGTTAGTTAACAATGAGATCAAGGCTCTTTTCCCGGGCCCCAAAGCCGCCTACACTCTTGATTTAACGCACCACTTCAACCGAGGCGCCCGGCGTTTCGGTTCGACCAAAACCTGGACCGACACGGGTTTGACGGTTCGCTTGATTGGATAACCGGTTTCGCAGCGACGTGACGGACTGTTGACCGGCCGTTGCCCCGTGCAATCCATTTCGGAAATTGAGCGCCGTACGTGTCTTTCTTCTTATGAAATTGCAAAGAAACACACTTAGACTCAGCATGGCGGTTTTGAGCTTCATTCTCGCCGGCCCGACCCGGCTTTTCAGCGCGACGTTGTCATCGGCGGCAGGTTCGGTATCGCCGGGGAGCAGTGTCTCGCTGCCCATCTCACTCTCCAGTTCAGGAAGCCAAGTGGTGGGCCTGGAGTGGCAGATCGGGTACGCGGCGGGGGATTTCAGCAGCATCAGCGTCTCAATCGGGCCGTCAGCGACGGCGGCATCGAAGACTTTGGCTTGCGCGGCGAGCGGGGCCGGACAATACACGTGTGTGCTGGGCGGTCTGAATCAAAATGCGATTGGAGATGGCGTGGTTGCGACCGCCGTTTTGACCGCGGCAAACACGTCATCCGCCCCTTCTTCGGCAGTTCTGATCACAAGTCCGTCAGCCGCCGGAGCAAACGGAGGTGAGATTGCCATCACGGCCGGCGGGTCGACTGTGACGTTTGCGACGGGCACCGTGAGCGGCGCCGGCCAGTGGCAAGGGTTGGGCGGCGCTTTAGCGGGAAGAGCCGTTGTCGGAAGGAATTCGGATGGGCGGTTGGAAGCATTTGCCCGCGGCCCTGACAATGCACTCTGGCACATGTGGCAGCAATCGGCGGGAGGTTCCTGGTCGGGCTGGGCTTCGCTGGGAGGGGTGATCACCAGCAATCCGGCTGTGGCATCGAACGCGAGCGGCGGTCTGGATGTTTTCGCGGTCGGGTCGGACAATGCGTTGTGGCACACGTGGCAGTCGAGCCCCGGATCGGCGAATTGGTCGGGATGGAGTTCTCTGGGCGGGTATATCACAAGCGATCCGTGCGCGGCGACCAATGCCGATGGCCGGCTGGAAGTTTTTGTGCGAGGCGGAGACGGAGCCGTCTGGCACGCGTGGCAAACTGTGGCCGGCGGAAGCTGGTCGAACTGGGCCGGGCTCGGGGGAAACTTCACAGGACGTCCCGCCGTCTTGCGGAACGGCGCGGGCCTGTTGGAAGCATTTATCGTGAACAGCACCGATCAGTCCCTGTGGTACGGCGGGCAGGACGGACGGGGCGGCTGGACTGGATGGACTTCCTTAGGCGGTGTAATTGTCGGCACCCCGGCAGTGACTCTTGATTCCGCCGGTCGCAGCGAAGCGTTCGTGATAGGAGGGGATCGTGCGCTGTGGATTAATACCCAGAATTCGAGCGGCGGTTGGTCGGGGTGGAACTCGATGGGCGGAATCATCTCGGCTAATCCCGCAGTCGCATTGAACAGCGATGGCCGGCTCGAAGCGTTTGTCCGAGGATCGGATCTGGCGGTCTGGCACATGTGGCAAACCGTGGCGGGTGGGAACTGGTCGGGCTGGTCTTCGCTGGGCGGCGTCGTTAGCGAAGAACCCACGGGCGCAACAGACGCCGATGGCCGCCTGGAGGTGTTTGATCGCGGCGGCGACAATGCACTTTGGCACTTTGCGCAAGTGGCTCCCGGTGTTTGGTAGTTACGGCCGGGCTCTTCGACTTGTTACCGAGCGAATCGCTCCTGCTCGGGCGGTTACTGGTCCCGGTGCAAGTCCAGCAAGATCACGTCTTCTTCGCCGCGCACGGGCGGGGAAAGGCGCAGCCGAAATACGATGCGTCCCGCTGCGGCGATCAGTGCCAACCCCATAACTTCGCCAATGAATGAGGGAAACCGGGTTCCTTGCGGCCCGGCCGGACGGTTTCGCCGCGCCGCCTGCCTATACGGACTCATAAAAGGAGGCCGCAGGGAGCCGGCATACCTTTGGGTCAATGCGATAAACACAGCGACAGCCAGCGAGAGGAGGGCCAGCCGGGCCAATACGCGCGTCAACTTCACAGCGCGTCCCCGAGGAAACGGCGGAAGATTTTCTGTCCGGCCGCGAGCGCCCAATCCCAATTGATGGCCAAGTGCAACCCGGCAAGAATGAGGACGAAGTTGGAGAACCGGTCGTGAATGGAATCCCAACGCCAGTCCATGTCGGGCGCGGCCTTGGTTCCGGTCAACATCGGAATCGCCTTCTGCGAGATGAGAACTCCCGAGAAGATTACGGCGGTGATGCCGGCGAACAGAGTCAGGTTGAGAAGGTAGTTGACGCGGGAGCGGATGGATTGCGCGGTGAACCAGCGGCGGCTGTGGGAGGCGATCCAGCTCCAGGAAAGCAGCAGATGGGCGAAGACCATGCCTACCGCCGCGAGTCCGAGCCACTCGTGGATCACAAGGCCGGTGAACGGGACCGTCTCCAACGCGGAGACAGTGACCAACAGCGTCACGTCGAGCCAGAAAGTTATCTTCAAGCGCCATGGCGCCGATTTTGCTGACTCGCACGCTACCACGCTGTGAGTGGCCATCTTTGTTTCCAGGGTTTCGGGCGGCAGCTGTAAGACGCTGGCCGAAGCAAAAAAGTTCCCGGCGCGACCGAATGGGTGTGGCGCGCGTGAGCAATGGCTGACCGCCGCGTCCGTTTGATAGAGCCGTTTGAAGTAAGCCGTTTGCGTTGGACGGGCAGCAGCCAATTCGGGACGGTTCGGCTTCCGCCAAGGCCCGCGGGGCCGATGGCGGTATACTTGGTTTCGAAGGTGGGTTGGTCGACTGTTCTCGCGTTGGGAACTTCGAGAGCAGGTGATGATTTCACGGGCGAAGTGCCATCGGGAGTTGTATGGAAAACAATCGACAGGAGCCGGGGCCGGGATACCGCCTGGTCGTGGTGCTGGAAACCAACGATCAGATTCAGCTGGCCCTGGCGAAGGGCCTGCTCGCCGATGCCGAGATTCCGTTGTTTATCCAAGGCCAGCTCGCCACTCTGTATCAACCCGTGGACCCGTTTCTTCACAAGTGGGTTCGTCTCCAGGTTCCCGAGGATCGCGCCGCGGAGGCGCAGGAAATTCTGGAACCGGTGCTGAAGCCGAGGCCGTATCTCTGCTGATTCCCGACGGCAGAGGCACCGGGGCCAGGACCGCCGGCGTTACTTCTTCTCTTCGGCGCGCGCGGAGGAGAGGATTCCGAACATGCCGTAGTTGCCTTCGTGACAGGCGTACTCGTAGATCGGGCTGGTGATGCGGACGCTCGGAATCTGCACGGTCAAGGGCCGAGTATACATCGCGGGATCGGTGACGGTGAATTCGTACAGCAGCGTATCGGCATCGACGCGAGTGAAGCGCTCCACCAGATGGGTGGTTTCGGTGGGGTGCAGCGCCTCAAGACCGCCCTGGAGGCCGGCTTTATCGCGGAGATTGGTGGTATCGATCACCAGCGTGTCGCCTTCCCAATGGCCGCGCGAGTCGCCGAGCCACAGGTGAATGGCGTCAGGAACGTGCGGACGCCCGTCGAGGGGAATGATGCGGACATCGTGAATCATCTCATTAAGAATCACGATGGTGTCCGGCGTTTGGATGATCTGGTAATCGTTGTTGTACGCGCTGGGCAGCATGGGCGGACCCGCGGTCATCCAGTTCAGGCAGCGCTCGGAAAGGCCGCGGTCCTCGGGCCCATCGGCGGGATGCAGGCGTCTTCTTTCGGCGCGCGCGCCGAGCTTGGCCTGGCCGTCGGCGGTGATGGCGGGGGCGCGGCCATCGGGCGGATCGACGATCAGGGAGGTGCGGCGGGATTTGACGGTTTGGGTGCCGCGGTCGTACCAGAATTCGTTGTAAGCGCGGGAGACGTCGGCATCGGTGCCGGCGCCGTCGCGGCGGTCGCGATCGTTGGTTTTGAGCGACTGGCGTTCGTACTCGCTGGCTTCTTTTTCGGTGAGCACGGCTTTGCCGGCCAGTTCCGCCGGACGTTCCAGAGGCGTGATGGTGGCGTTCGACCAGGTGCCTTGCAAGTCCGGACGGCCGTCCGGCGTACGCGGCGTCTTCCAAGTCTTAGGCGTCTGTCCCAGAGCGGCGTGGGCCGCCAGCAACACGAGCCCAGTTGCCGTTGCGAAAGAGCGATTTCTCATCCAGACCTCCGCGACTCTTGGTGCGAAGATAGCACAACGAACGCGGGGCACGGTTCGGTAGTCTACTTCGCCTTGGGCAGCAGCTTCAGATTCACCGGCAGGGTGAAAAGATCGTCCTTCAGGTTCTTGTTGAGTTCGACCGAATCGGAGAACATCTCGTAGTTCTTTTCTCCATTGCGTTCGCGGCGCACATCGAAGGGCCATTTCACCCCGCCGCCGACATCCCTGTATTTCGAGAACGACGTTTCCTCGGTGTCGAAATCCTTGAACTCGGGATTGCGGCGCTTGAAGAGTTGGCGTACGGGAAGCTTGGTGCTCTGGCTGAAGTAGACGGTGACGGTGCGATTGTCGGCATCGGTGATATCGACAATTTCCACCGGTTGATTCAAGTAAATGTCCGCGCCCTGAGAATAGAGCGTCAGGCCGGGTTCGTCGAGGCGTTCGCGGAGAATGTAGAAGATGTTGCGGAGCGTGCTGTCTTTGTAATTGGCATACCGTTCGTCCTGGAGAGGGCGTGCGCCGCGGAAGGTGAGTTCCCAGGCGCCATTCTCGTTGAATAAGACGGCGCTGTATTCATCTTTGCCGAAAGCCTGGCGCTCGCGGACCGAAAGCTGACCGGGCGCCGGGGTCAGGTAGCGCGTATAAATCCGGGCAATCGAGAGGCCCGAGAGTTCCGAACGATAGAAGGAGTAGGCGCGGCCGGATTCGAGGCGATCTTCCATATGCAGATACGCGTTGCCGCCGATCGCCTGCAGCGCCTCGTTCACGACGCGTTTGCCGCGTTCGGCGGGCGTCTCGGCGGATGCCACCCAACAAACGGCGAGGATGGCGAGCAGTCGGGCCGCTCTCATGGCTGTTTGCCTCCTGGTTCCGGAATCGTGAGGTCGATGGTTTTGACGGAGCCTCCGAGAGCCGTGAGCGGCTGGCCGAACTCCATGGGGTTGCCGGCGGCGACGATAGTAAACGCGTCAGCGTGCAGGCGCTGTTTGGCGACGCGCAGCACGTCGGCTTTGGTCACGGCGGCGAGCGCCTTCTGGTATTGCTGGATGAAGTCCTTCGGGTATCCGAAATACTCGTAGGTCAGCAGGCGCCCGAGAGTCTTGGCGCGCGTGTCGAAGGCAAAGACGAGGCTGTTGAGGGCAGTTTCCTTGGCGGTCTTCAACTCGTCATCGCTGACTTCGGCGGTGCGGATCTTCTCCACCTCTTCGCGGACGGCCTTGAGAGTTTCTACGGTGGAAGCAGATTTGGTGCTGCCCGAGATTTCGAACAGGCCGGGATGGTCGTAGTTGGCGCCCCAGTCGGCGCCGATTTCGTAGGCGTCCCCCATGCGCGTGCGGACGCGCCGGAACAAGCGGCTCTCAAATCCGCCGCCGAGGATATCGGCCATCACTTCGAGTGCCGCGTAGTCGTTGTCGCGCAGTTCGCCGCCCAGGTGACCCACCGAGAAGAACGTTTGCGCCACATCGGTTTTGACCGCGAGATAGATGCCGGGGGCGGCCTGCTCGCGCACTTTCGGGAACGGAGGGACAGGCGGCTGCTTCACCGTCCAGCCCGCGAACAGTTTTTCGATCTTGGCCCGCATTTCGGCGGTATTGAAATCGCCCCACACCGCCAGCAAAACGTTCGAGGGGAAAAAGTAGCGTTGATAGAAATCGAGCAGATCTTTGCGCTCGATGCGGTCGAGCGTGGCGTATTCAATCTGCCAGCCATACGGCGTGTCTTTACCGTAGACGATATCGGCAAATTCGCGCTGCGCGATACCGTGCGCGTCATCGTTACGCCGCGCGATGCCGCTGCGAAGCTGGCTTTTGGCGAGCGCGAATCGTTCCTGGCGGAATTCGGGGCCGGTCAGAACATCGCGGAAGGCGCCAAGGACCTGGTCGGCATTCTGCTTCAACGCGCTGAAAGACACGCTCCCGCTGGTCTCGCCGATATCACTCTCGACACTGGCCGCGATGTCCTCCAGTTCCTGGTCGAGCTGATCGCCGGTTTTAGCCTGCGTGCCTCCGGTGCGCATCACCATACCCGTGAGCGTGGCCAGGCCGACCTTTTCCGGGGGATCGAAGAGGTTGCCGGTGCGAATGCGCGCGGTGCCATTGATGACCGGCAGCTCGTGATCCTCCAGCAGAAAGAGCTTCATACCGTTCGGCAAGGTGACGGTGGCGACGTCGGGGATGCGAATGGCTTTGAGCGGAGGAAACTTCAAGTCTTTGAGCGACGGGACGGAGGCCACGGCGGCGGCGCGGGCGGGCGGTGCGGCGGGCGGAGCCTGCCCCAACAGCAGCGCTGTCGCGCCAATCGCCAGGGATGGCAGACATGTGCGCGTCATTGAACATCTCCTCGCGGGCCGGCTGCAGCCGGCGAACCGGTGTTGACCGTGTACGACGTCGTGCGGGACGGCGTCACGAAGTATTGGCGCGCCACGCGCTGGACGTCCTCGGCGGTGACCTTGTCCAGATCGACCAGCGACGTAAACAACTTGCGCCAGTCGCCGTAGGCCGCGTGGTACGAAGTGAGGAGCGAAGCAAGACCCGGGTTGCTGGCGAGACGGCGGATGACGTCGGCGCGCGCTTTGGTTTTCACGCGGGCTAAGGTCTCCGCATCCACCGGTGTTGACTCGAAGCGGGCGAGCAGATCCTCCAGAGCCTTTTGGTTTTCTTCCACGCTGTGGCCGAGGGCGGGAGCGAGGAAGAACAGAAAAAGGTTGGGATAGCGGCTATCCGGATAACTGTCGCCGGCTTCGGCCTCCAAGGCTACTTGTTTGTCGCGCACCAGATCCTGATACAGCAATCCGGTGCGGCCGCCGGAAAGAATGCCGGAGATGACGTCGAAGACGGGGTCGTCTTTATCATATTGATCGGGCCGCTTGTAGCCGACTACCAGGAGCGGCTGGCTGGGCGAATCCACAACCGCGAGCTTCGGCCCGGGCTGAGACGGCTCTTCCGTGTGCAGCACTGGAGGCAGAGGGCGCGCCTGGAGCGGGCCGAAATAACGCTCGGCCAGCCGGCGGACTTCGGCGGGATTCACGTCGCCGACAATGCCGATCGTGATGTTGGCGGGCACGTAATACGTTTGGAAGAATTTGCGCGCATCCGAAAGCCGCAAGTTGACAATATCGCTCGGCCAGCCACTGGGAGGGTTGCGATAGGGATGCGCTTCGAACGCGGTGGCGAGAAAATCTTCCAGCAGTTTTCCTTGCGGGCTCGATTGAACGCGCATGCGATTTTCTTCGAGAACGACGTCGCGCTCCTTATAGAATTCGCGGAACACCGGCTGCAGGAAGCGCTGCGATTCGAGGAGAAACCACAGCTCGATCCGGTTCGCTGGAAGGCTGTAGAAGTATTCAGTGGAGTCAAAAGAAGTCGAAGCGTTGAGCCCGGCTCCGCCGTTTTCTTCAATAATGCGGGGATATTCATTCGGGATCACGTAGGACTGGGCGTGCTCGATGGCGGCCTCGACCTGCTCGTCGAGGGATTTGATCCGGGCTGGATCCGCTTTCGGTCCCTTGTTGCGCTCCGCCTCCAGCCGGTTATAGGCAGCTTCGACGGCCGCAAGCGCTTTTTTCTCCTCCGGCCAGTTGGTCGTGCCGATGGTCTCGGTGCCCTTGAACGCCATGTGTTCGAACATATGAGCGATGCCGGTAGCGCCCGACGGGTCATTCACCGAGCCGGCGTTTACATATGTATGCATTGAGACCACGGGGGCCTCGTGGCGCTCGGCGACTATGAAATGCAGGCCGTTGGCGAGGCTGAACTCAGTGACCTTCTTCTCGAATTCCTTCAGATCCTGTGCCATGGCGTACCCGTAGCTCGCCAGCACAATCACGCACAAACGCAGAGTTTTCACCAGGTTAATGACTCCTGTATTACGAGGATAACAGGCCCGGCAGGCCGCCCGTTGGCCTGGCGGCCCGGGGTTGGACCGCAGTTAACCGGAGATTACAAGTACCCGGTGAGTACCCGCATTACTGTTGTTTCAATTCCCGGGACGGCATACTGAACTCGTTTCACCGAAGAAGCGAGAAGCAAAACTATGAACCCAATCAGGACAGGCCAGAGCGAGAAGAACGAAGCTGAGAAGATTGGCGGGGAGCGAAGAACCGACCGGCGGTATGACATCAATCTCAACGTCCGCTGGAAGTTGATTCGCCGCCGCCGCGTGCTGGAATCCGGGACCGGGAAAACCGTCGATGTATCGAGCGGCGGACTTTTGATCGAAATCGACAGGGAACTGCCGTCCGGACTCAACATCGAGTTGTCGATTGCATGGCCGGTTCTGCTGCACGATGTAGCGCCGCTGCAATTGGTAGTGGCGGGCCGAGTGGTCCGCACCACCGGACAGCGTGTCGGCGTCCGCATGATCCAACATGAGTTTCGAACTGTCAGCATGCCGGCGGAACGGCGCGCGGAGCTGCAAATGATTCCGCGCAACGGCATGGCTGCGAATGCAGGCGGTGCCTCGTCACCCGGCAAGAGTAACTAGAGTTTCCTCCCTCCCTCTCCTCCACCACCGGCCGCTGCAATCACTACTTGCAGCGGCCGATTTTTTTGCCGTTTCAGCGCGGACGCCCTTTGCGAGCGGGTGGGCCGGAGCGCGCCGGTTCCGGGGCGTCCGGGGTGACATCGGGAGGCAGTTTGGGTTCTAACTGAGCCGGAGCGCAAGCGCCCAGATTCACGGCGAAGGAGGCGGCCGGCGTCCAGCGCGTCCCTTCCTGGTGTTCGATCCGGAAAGACTGCGTCTTGCCATCTGCCTGGAGACGCCACAATACCGGGGAGGCTGAATAGTTGAGCCGGAGCGGCTGAGCCCGCGCCTCTTTAATGTTCCAGGTTTCGCCGGCATCATTCGACTCGAACCGTTCGTACCGATCCCCGCCGGTGCCGGCGCCGCCGTCGAAGATCAGAGCACCTTCTTTTTTCGAAGCGAACCAGATCTGCTGGACGGTTCCGACGCGCGATTCGGAAAAGATCGCGTGGGGGCGCCACGATTTGCCTCCATCGGACGTAATGAGAAGAAACGGGTCTTGAGGAAGGGGAGAGAGGGCCTCGCCGCTGGCCCAGCCGTTTTCAAAATCGGCGAACTGCAGACGATCGAGCCCGGCCCCGCGGATCCGTTGATAGACCTCCCGCCAGGAGTGACCGGAGTCTTCGCTACCCAACAGAACCGAGTACAAGGTAATGGTCTGCGCGTGGATGTTACCTGCGGTGAACAATTTGGTGCCAATGGCTTCGACGGCTGTTAACTCCAGGTACACGGGGCAGGGCTCCTCGGCCGAACAACTTAGCCCCGCCCACTGGATGTCGTCGTCAGTACACTGGAACGGCAGCAGGATTGGCTTGCCCGTGCTTTCGAGAGTGGGTGGCGCGGTCGGGTCCTGGGCTCCCACGAGCCCGGCCAGCAGCGAAACGACGGCGGTTAGCCGAAAGATATGCTGAAGTTCCATGGTGTCACCGATTTATAGCTCCAAAGAACTAAAGAACAAAACCACACTGTCGGTAACCTTCGTTGCGAAGGGCGGCGTCTTACCAATCAAATCCCCGTTACGACAGCGGGCGCACTCACCCCTATCACCCAAACCGCGCCCGCTTTTTCTTTTAGTCGTCAAAAAGCCCCTCAAACAGGACTGTGCTCAAATATCGCTCGGCCGCATCGGGCAGAACGGTCACAATGGTCTTCCCAGCAAATTCAGAGGATTTTCCGAGACGAACAGCCACCGCTGCGGCAGCTCCGGAGGAAATCCCAGCCAGGATGCCTTCCTCTCGAGCCAGGCGGCGGGCCATCTCGATAGATTCTTCATTCGAAACGAGTTCTACGCGATCCACTAAGCTGAGATCGAGGGTATCGGGGATAAAGCCGGCGCCAATGCCCTGGATCTTATGGGGCCCCGGGCGCAGGGACTGACCCGCTAAGTGCTGTGTAATCACGGGGCTATTGGCCGGTTCAATGCCCACTGAGAGCATCTTGCGCCCTTTTTCCTGCTTGATGTAGCGGGAGACGCCGGTAATGGTACCGCCGGTGCCGATTCCCGAGACCAGCACATCGATCTTCCCCTCCGTGTCATCCCAAAGCTCGGGGCCCGTGGTGCGGAAGTGGATTTCGGGATTGGCCGGGTTCTTGAACTGCTGGAGCATCAGGTAACGCTTTGGATCGGACGCCAGGATCTCCTCGGCCTTGGCGATCGACCCGGCCATGCCTTTGACGCCGTCGGTAAGCACCAGGTTGGCGCCCAGCGCCAGGAGTACCTTGCGCCGCTCGATGGAAAACGTCTCAGGCATGGTCAGGGTGATTGCGTAACCGCGGGCAGCGGCCACAAAGGCGAGGGCGATCCCTGTGTTTCCGCTGGTTGGTTCGATCAACTCTTTGCCGGGCTTGAGGACGCCCCGTTTTTCGGCGTCCCAGACCATCGACGCGCCGATGCGGCACTTGACGGAATAACCGGGATTGCGGCCCTCAATCTTGGCGAGGATGATGGCTTTCGCGCCGTCGGTGACACGGTTCAAGCGCACGAGCGGCGTGTGCCCGATGCTCAGGGAATTGTCGTCGTAAACTCGCACGAATCAGATCTCCCAATTCAGGACGTATTTGTTCTGTTTCTCCGACCAACTGCGAAGCAGATCGCCGAAGGTGGCTTGATCGAGGATGCCGGAAACAGCGCGATCGACTTGCTGCCAGACCTCGTGGAACGGGTTTTCGGGCTTGCGGCGGGAGCGCGCACGAGTTTGGCTGCCGCCTTCGACAAACCGCAAAACCTCGCCGACGCTCAGCGAGGCAGCCGGCCGCGCCAGCAGGTAACCGCCTTCGGCGCCGCGGCGGGACTCGACAAATCCGCCCTGCTTGAGACCCGCCAGAATCAGCTCCAGAAATTTTTGGGGTATCTTCTGGCGGCGCGCAATCTCCGCGATTTTGACTGGCTCGCCCGGAGGCTGAGAAGCGAGATCAAAGATCGCCAAAAGCGCGTACTCACCCTTCACGGAGATGTTCATCAGGAACGGGCGGAGAATCACCTAGGCCCAACTAGAGATTGTAGGGGATGCGGCTGGTGCAAGCAATGATCGAAGGGGGAGGTTTGTGGGGGGAGAGGAGGGAACGACAAACTGGAGTGCCGCGCAGGGATTTGATTCGCGCTACGCGGCTTCCCAGCAAATTGCGACTCGGAAGCGCGCTTAGCGCGTCTCCTTCTTGGGCTCTTCACCCTTCTTTTTCTTGCCCTTTTTCTTCTTGCCTTCTTCCTTCTTCTGTTCTTGCGCGAAGGTGGCGGTCACGCTGCCGATTGCCAGCGCGAGGCCAAGCATCAGCGTCAACAGTTTTTTCATTCCGTTTCTCCTTGTTAATAGCGACGACTGCAATCGTCTGCAGTCATCATATCCAACCTCAGATGAACGGCCTCTTAAGGCGTAATTAAAATCAGTTCATGTCTCAATCACTGCAGATCGGGCGATTTGGCAGATGGCGCAAGTGGCTGACGGCCAAGGCTGTTATGCTTGTCCGAGCCTGGCGCTGGACAGGGAACTGGACCGCACGGCTGATAGAGTGAAATCGGAATGAAAAACACGGAAATCGCGCGGGAATTGGCGCGGGAGTCGGGAGTCAGCCCGGCCGAAGCAGCCGACCGGCTGGATAGGGTGGTGGGCGAGATTCTGGCGCAATTGCGAAAAGTCGGGGAAGCGCCGCTGCCGGGGCTCGGCAAGTTCCGGCGGGGAACCGGCGGTAAAACAACGTTTCAACGCGAGCGAGGGGAGAGGCGTGTCTGAGAGCGTTCTGGCTGACCCGCTGGCTCACATTGTGCTGCGCAGCCTGGCGCAAGGTAAGGTGGTGGAGATTGACGGCCTGGGAACGTTCTTTCCCGACCGGCAGCGCGGTGTCCGGTTCGAGCCGCGGGCGGCGCAGGTTTTCCTGGCGTACGTGCGAGAAGATCTGGCAGGGGTCGAGCGGTTGTACGACTCGCTGGAGCGGGCCGGATTTCAACCCTGGATGGACGTCCGGAACCTGGTGCCGGGGCAGAACTGGCCGCGCGCGATCGAACGGGCGATCGAGAGATCGGACTATTTCATGGCGTGTTTCTCGCGGAATTCGGTGAACAAGTGGGGGGGCTTTCAAGCCGAGATTCGGTATGCGCTGGATTGCGCGCGGCGGATTCCGCTGGATGAGATCTTTGTGGTGCCAGTGCGGCTGGACGCCTGCCGCGTGCCGCGCTCGATTCAGCGAGAGTTGCAGTATGTGGATTTGTTTCCGGACTGGGAGCGCGGTGTGGCGCGACTGGTGGGAACAATGCGGCGCCGGGTGGCGTGAATGGCGGCGCAAGGGGCGGGTAGCATAAAATCAGAGGAGCAGTAGATGTCGGGGCGTAGCGCAGCCTGGTAGCGCACCTGCCTTGGGCGCGTGAAGTTCTCTTCCAAACCGTCCATTCTGTTTCGCGTTTTCTCTGTCTTTCCAATAATCTGGGGAATCTGCTCTTCGCTCGACGGACAACCCCAATGGCCCTTTCAGATGGGGTTTTGATACGGTTTTGATACAGATGGGAAGCAGGTGGTCCCCCTTGGGGCGCATCTGCTCTGAGTTGCACATGAACTCCCGACCGCAGTCCTTGATCGGCGCCTGCCAGAGCCATCGGTCGGGCAAGGAAGCAATCCGGCAAGGGCGGTAAAATATTTTCGTGGCCGTCACGGCACGCCTTACACACAATCAGCGCGAAGAGGTCGTCATCCACGATCTTTGTGCCACTTTCCCCGATTTCGCGGGGCAGCCGCTTTCGTGGGCGAAGGTGCCGGACGGGCAGGATCCCCCAAATTTTCTGGGTACCAGCCCAGACAGAAAGATTGGCCTCGAACTGATCGAATGGCTCGACGGAGCGCAGATGGGCCCAGCAAAAACCAGGGAGGCCAGACGCCTCGACGCACTGCGTATTCTCCGGTCCGAATGGAAGAGTCAGTATGCCCCACAACACTTTCGCGGCGCATTCGTCGATGCCTTGGAACAGAAAATCGCGGTAACCGACGAGGCAGGGCTGCGAAAGGAGTTCTTTGAGTGCGCTGCCGAGGTAGATCGCACGTGGCATACTCACCCGGAGCGCAGGGGAACCGCCATTGAGCTGGCCGACTTGAGTGCCTATCCGCTCATGAAGAGCTATTTCGGGGGCATTCGCTATATTGGCGGCGCTCCGCACGGCTTCTGCTGGATCGACGTGCAGAGCGACGGTGGTGCCTACGATCCAAGCATCACGATTGAGACGCTGAAGCAGGCTCTCGACAAGAAACTGCGAGACTATTCGACTTCTGAAAAGCAGGCTCACTTGCAGGGGCATGCGCTCAACGAACTGTATCTGCTGGTGCATGGCGGCTTCAATGCCTATGCCTACAACTCGCCGTCCAGTCCGCTGTCGCTGGAGGTCATCGCTCAGCGAGGCGCCGCGTTTTACGGGTCCCACCCACAGCGCCAGATCTTCAGCCGCGTGTGGTTTTTTGACTCTCTGGATTCCGCCGATGAACTGAATAAGCTGTTCGGCTATTCTGCGGGTTACGGTCGCGTGCGCTGGCTCGCGCAGTTGTGGCCGACATTCTCGGTTCATTCTGGCTCAAACTAGACGGCGCGAATGGATCTCTCTCGAATAATCGAAATCATCGAAACGCGCCGCGACGCGTTCAGGGATGCGTCATCGATTGGAACGGCTAATGATCCCCTGGTTGCCTCGGCGGCCCAAGTTGCCTGGGAAAAGGCCCACGAGTATGATTCTCTGCTCGCCGAAATCCGAGAGAAGCAGGGCCAATAGGCCTTAGTGGATGGTGGGCCCACTGCGCCTCGCCGTGCCCCATGTACCCGGCTGCCTGCCACAAAGATCGATCGTGAAGCATGCCGTGACTGCCAATGAATAAATTGCTCGTAGATTGCAAATACAGAATTTAGCGTCTACGGCGCCGTTGCTGACGATCCCAAGCTATTGATTCTAAATGACCGGTTTTCGCGCGTCCGTTAATGGACTCTTATTGGACTATGGATTTTCCTGATTTTCAAATGGACTCCACTGCACTCCGGGCCCCGATCATTTCCGTGGGGATGCCCCGTAGCAGGCTTTTACATCTTCGACAGGTCCTAACCTTTCGCAAAGACCAGCAGTTTTCGTTTGCATCGACTGCTTGCGTTTGCTTCGTTTGTATGGTAGCCTGAT
>CAYTJD010000038.1:0-15265 GCA_964438005.1 uncultured Solibacteraceae bacterium
GCCGTAGTAGAACGTATCCTGCCCGTACAGTCCTTTGACCCAAACGGCGTTGTACGCGCCTTGCACCCCGGCCAGAATCGTGGACTGCGGAATCAACGCCGGCCGCACCGACAGAATCAGCCCTTGCGGCGTCTGCCGCGCCGCGCCTACCAGCCGGATGGTGTGCTGCAACGTATGCGCGTATTGAAAATCCATCGGCGAGATGCGCCGGATTCCTTCCATGAAGATGTCCGCCGGCGTAATCTTTTCTCCAAATGCCAACGCCGCCAGCAGCGCTAACTTCGACCGCGCGTCGAACCCGTCGATATCCGCGCTCGGATCGGCCTCCGCGTATCCCAGGGCCTGCGCCTCCGCCAGGACCGCCTCCAGCGGCGCGCCGCGCTTCTCCATTTCGGTCAGAATGTAGTTGCTGGTGCCGTTCAGGATGCCGTAGAGCGCCGTCACGCGGTCGCCGGAAATCCCTTCGCGCAGCACGGCGTGAATCGGAATGCCGCCGCAGACGCTTGCCTCCATCGCCAGGTTGATTCCCGCCTGAATCGCGCGATCCCAGAGTTCCGGCCCGCAGGCCGCCATCAATTCTTTATTCGCCGTCACCACCGACTTGCCGTGCGCCGCCGCCGCGTCGAGAATCTCGCGCGCCACGCCGGTTCCGCCCACCAGTTCCGCCACGATTTGCACGTCCGGATGCGCCACCACTTCCCGCCAGTCCGCGGTCCTGAACACCGGACCGATGGCGGCCGGCAGTGTCTTGGCGTGCACCGATCGGCTGCACACCGCGCTCACTTTGAGCCGAAATCCCAGCTTGAGCGCGATTTGGTCGGCATTCTCCGCGAGGATCGCCAGCGTGCCCGAGCCCACGTTGCCCAGCCCGACCAGGCCGACTCCGACTTCGTCCATATACCCGCTCATCATAGCAACGCCCCGATCCGGTCGCCGCAGCGTTTGCCCGGCGATATCATACCTGTAGGTCTGGCCATGAAAAATGATCTGCGACGTCTTTCCTTGCCATTGTTCTTCGCGGTGGCCCTCGGCCTCGCGCAAAACCCCACCGAGCAGCCCCCGATTGCTCCCGCGGCCGGCCAGTCCGACGCGCGCCTGCCGAATGGAAAATCGCAGCGCGACGAAATCCTCAAAGCCGAGCACCAGGAAAACCTCAAAGACGCCGCCCGGCTGGCGGATCTGGCACAGGACTTGAAAGAAAGCCTGGAGCGGGACGACCGTTACGTCCTCTCGCTCTCCACGCTCAAGAAGACCGAAGAAATTGAAAAACTGGTCAAAAAAATTCGCTCGCGCTTGCGCCGCGATTAGCCTGCTGGCCGGCCCTTCATTCGCGCAGCCGCCCGCCTCGAACAGGCCGGCGATCGCGCTCCTCGACTCCGCCGATCTGGCACAGTGGCAGACATGGACTAAGGACTTGGGATGGCCGGTAATCGCGCCAACCGTCGATGCCGGCGCGCCCATCGATACCCGAATCCAGGCTCTGGAGAAATCCCTTCTCGCTGCAACCCAGGCCGGCTCGGCCGATCCCTCCCGCATCTATCTCATCGGTCGGGGCGAAGCCGCGGCGGCGGTCTTTTACACCGTTTCCCGCTTGCCCGATCTCTGGGCCGCTGCAGCGGCGCTGGGCGGCTCGCCCCAGCCGGCCATCGATAGCGATCGGTTCTATCTCGCTAATTTCACCAACGTCCCCTTGCTCTGGGCAGGCGCCGATCCGCAGGATCCGATGCTCGCCGAATCGCTCCAGGCCGCCGGTCTGATGCTCGATTTCCGGACCGGCGCTGGCCTGACCGCCGCCGCGGTGCTCGAATGGCTCGGCCGGCACACTCGTCCTGCGTTTCCCTCCGACATCGATTGCGAAACCAACTCTCCTTCTTTCGCTCGCTGCTATTGGATTCAAATGACGAAGTTCGACCCCGCCGAGCGGAACGACGTTCTGTCTTCCTCTCGCATCCAACCTTCTCTCCTTGCGGCGCTGGACCTCGGCGGCTTCGGCTTCAAGAAGGACGATCCCGGCCCCGGTGTATTAGTCAGCTATCTTCCCGAGAAGTATTCCGGGCCGCTCAAAATGGGAGATCGCATCGCGGCCTTGGATGGAAGAGAAATTCCCGACGCGCGCCACTATGTCGAGATGATGGCCCAAATCACCGAGGAACGGCCGGCCGCCGCGACCGTCCAGCGCGGCAAAGAACGCCTGCGCTTCGAAACCCGCATCGTGATCCCGAAACGCGCCGCGGCCGCTACGGCTCGCGTTCAAGCCAAGTACTTAGCCGATGATCACCAGGTGCAGATCATCAGCCGCACCGTGACCGGAATGCGCGTCGACGTCCCGGCGCAATGGCTTCCGGCCGTCCTGAACTGGAACGGCGTCCCGCTCGAAAACATGGAAAACGCCGGCTGCCGTCTGCTGACAATCGAAAAGGCAATTGAGAAGTCGGGGCCGTGCCCGTAACACCGGTGATCTTGCCACCGGCGGCAAGACCGCCGGCGCTACTTAAACGTCGCCTTCGGCCACACCACGCCCTGATCCTGTTTGGCCACGGGCGCCAGGCCTTTGTAGGTAAACTTCTGCACCCGCTGCCCGCGATAGGTCTCGGTGGTGAAGATGTTTCCCTTTGAATCGGTGGCGATGCTGTGCACCCCGTAGAACTCGCCCGGCTGCCGCCCGCCTTCGCCGAACGTCGTCAACACTTCGAGAGATTGCCGGTCCAGAATGTGGACGCGGTCGTTCTCGCCGTCGGCCAGGTAGATATATTTCTGCTGGGGGTCTTTGGAGAATGCGACGTCCCACGCCGAGCCTGAGCCCAGCGTCCGCTTCTCGATGAACATCTCTTTCACGAACGTCCCGTCCGGATGAAATACCTGGATGCGGTCATTGACGCGGTCGCATACGTACAACAGCCGGTCGACCGACATTTCCGCGCAGTGTACCGGATTGCGGAACTGCTGCGGCGGCGGAGCGTCGGGATCGTAGCGGCCCTGGTCGGTATCTTCCGGCCGATGCCCGTACGCGCCCCAGTGCCGTTTGTATTTCCCGGTATCGGCGTCGTAGACAATCACGCGATGGTTGCCGTATCCATCCGACACGTAGACTTCGTTCGTTTCTTTATCGACGAAGGTCTTGGCCGGCAGCCGGAGGTTGTCTGTATCGTTGCTGCCTTTGCTCTGCCCGGGCTTGCCGATCTGCATAAGGAATTTGCCGTCCTGGGTGAACTTCAGAATCATCGAATCGTTGAAATACCCCTGGACCCCCGCCACCTGCGACTCGTTCAGTTCGAAGGGCGCGTTACCGCCCCTGCCCGCACCACGTCCGCCGCGCGCGCCCGGCGCTTGTCCACGGCCGTTGCCGCCAATCCAGACATTGCCCTTGTAGTCGATCGTGATCCCGTGATTGCTATTCGGCCAGTCAAACCCTTCTCCCGGCCCGCCCCAGTGGCGTAGCAGGTTGCCCTCTTCGTCGAATTCCAAAACCGGGGGCGCCGGCGCGCAGCACTGAGCCGTCGGAGGATTCGTCGTGGCGTGCTGCTCGCCCGGCTCGAGCGACCCCGCCCGGTGAATGATCCAGATGTGGTCGTTGGCATCCACCGAGACGCCGATGGTTTGGCCCATGAGCCAGTGATTGGGCAGCGGTTTCGGCCACAGCGGATTCACTTCGAACCGCGGCGCCATCGTCGTGGCGGCCTGCACGGTCTTGTGATCCAGCCATAGACTGCCCACCCCCAGCAGCGCGGCGACGCACAACAGAACAGCGCCCAGATACAGATTACGCCTCATAGCCGGCTAATCCTCCCGGGCATATAAACTATCACAAGACACAAGGTGGCGTAAGGCTCTGCCTTGCGGCGGGCGCGCGGCCCCTCTAATCGACCCTTCGCGCTTCCACGCGCGCGTAGATCTCTTCCGTCTGCGCTAGCGAAGCGAAGCGCATCCCCGGCAGCCGCGCCGAGGCCGTCCCCGCCGCTACCCCCCACCGTATGGCTTCCGCGGGCTTGTTCTTGCGAAACATCGCCCACGCGTACGCCGCCGCCAGCGCATCGCCGGACCCGATCGGGCACACCGAATCGACCGGCGGCGGCGCCGCCGCCAACATCCCGTCGGCGAACGCGCCCACCGCGCCCCGGCCTCCCAGCGACAACACCACCGAATCGGCTCCCATCTGCCGCACCTGTTCGGCCGCTTCCAGGAACTGTGTGCTGGTCAGCAGCGTCCGCCCCAGCAACCGCTCGGCTTCGCTCTGGTTCGGCGTCACCACCGATGGCCGCGCCTCGATCCCTTCCCGCAAGGCATCGCCGCTGGTGTGCAGCAGCGTCTTCACCTTCTTCTTGCGCGCGGCGGCAATCAGTTTGCCGTAAAACGGCGCCGGCACTCCCGGCGGCAGGCTCCCGCACAACATTAGCCAGGCCGCCCCTTCCAGCGCCTCGCGCACCCGCTTTTCCACCTGCGCCACTTCGGCCGCGCTCAGTTCCGGCCCCGCTTCGTTGAGATGGATCGTCAGCCCGTGCCGGTCCGTGATCGTAAGATCGGTTCGGATTTCGTTCTGAATCGGAACCACAGCCACGGGAAATCCGGCCTTGTCGAGCAGCGCTTCCAGCCGCTTCCCCTTCTCTCCACCCGACGTCAGCACAGCCAGTGTCGGCGCGCCGAACGAATGAATCACCGAGGACGCATTGATGCCGCGGCCCCCGGCCGATTCCCGGCTCGAGCTGATGCGCGCCCTGTCCTCAAAGGCCAGCCGGTCGACGGAAATGGTCCGGTCAATGGCCGGATTGATGGTGAGTGTAAGGATCAAGTCACCATTGTGAAACCTCGGCGGCGGATCATCAAGCAGATTCACAGTGTGATTGAATAAAGTCTATGCAGCGCCACACCCGCCTCCTCGCAGGGATTCCGCTCGTCATTGGGGCAATCGCACTCACAGCCGCCAGCCGTCCGGCGCCCGATGCGCCGCAATACACGAGCGACGGCCGCCTGCAGCTTCCCCAAAACTACCGCGAGTGGGTGTTCCTGAGTTCCGGCCTGGGAATGACGTACGGCCCGATTGGAGCAGGCCACGTGATGTTCGACAACGTCTTCGTCAACCCATCCGCCTACCGTTCGTTTCTCGATACCGGCCTCTGGCCCGACAAGACGGTCCTCGTTCTCGAGGCGCGCGGCGCCGAGTCGAAAGGCTCCATCAACCGGGACGGCCATTTTCAAGGCGACATCATGGCCATCGAGACACACGTGAAGGATGAAAAACGATTCCCGCGCAAGTGGGCCTTCTTCGGCTTCCGGGGCACGGCCGCCGTTTCGGAACCGGCCGCTGAGCCGAAGTCGACTTGCTACACCTGTCACGAGCCCAACGGCGCGGTCGACACCACCTTCGTCCAGTTCTACCCGACACTGATTCCCGTAGCCCGCGCGAAAGGCACCTTCAAAACCACGCCTTGACTGCTATCAGCGATTCGAATCGTAGATCGCGGCCCGGTCCATCGCGGGTTTGACGGCCAACGCCTTTACACCGGTTACAATCCCCACGAGTGCCATCAGCGCGGCCAAGATCGTGTGCCCTTCGGCGATCCATACCGTCATGATCATTGCTAGAGCGCTACTCGCTAGCCCGCACGCGCGAAGCCAGGGTGCGAGCTCTCGCGCCTCCCGACGAAGGAACTCTCTGTCTATACTGCCCGCAGAGAGTAAGACGGCGGCCAACAGTGATTGAATCGAGCAACAGAGTAAGGTCGAGAAGAACAGCGCCAGGCTCCACGTTCCGCTTGTCGCGTTTTTGAACCGCCACGCCAGAAAGACGAGGAAGGCGCACCGCAAACAAATCCCTATGTGGTGAATTTGCCAAAGCCGGTATGGTCTGCCGCCCGCCGCTCCGAAGAGCTTCCGCATCCAGGCGGGCTGCTCTTCTGATGACGCGGCCGTCTGGCCGCCGGCCTGCGGCGCCCGCGATAGCCTGCGCGATGCGGAATCCTCCCTGAGATCCTCCAGCGCCAGCTTGATATCGCCGGCATGCTGCGCGCGGCGATCCCGGTCCTTGCGCAAACAGCGCGCGATGATTTTATCGAGTTCAGCGGGCAGATCCGGCGCGACCCCGGCGAGCGCCGGCGGCTCCTTATGCAGGATTGCTGCCAGTGTCGAGATCTTGTTTGCGCCTTCAAACGGCCGCCGGCCGGTGGCCATCTCGTACAGCACCGAGCCGAACGAGAAGATATCCGAACGCGCATCCACCTGCTTGCCTTCCGCCTGTTCGGGAGACATGTAGGCGACAGTGCCGACGATGGTGCCTTCTTCTGTCTGAACGTATTCTCGAGCGGTCATCGTGGCCGTGCCGGCCTCAGAATCGAAAACGGTAGCGCCGGTCGTCTCCGTCAGCTTGGCCAGACCGAAATCCAGCAGTTTTGCGCGACCGTCCTCTCCGACAATGATGTTGGCCGGCTTGAGATCGCGATGCACGATTCCGGCCGTATGGGCTCGGGCGAGGGCGTCGGCAACCTGAGTCGCATATTTCAAAGTGTCCCTCAGCGCCAGGCCGCTCTTGCCGATCAACTGGTCGAGCGTCTTGCCGTCGACGAACTCCATGGCGATGTAATCGGTGCCGCCGGAAGAGCTGATGTCATAGATGTGGACGATGTGGGGATGATTCAGCGCCGAGGCGGCTTTCGCTTCCTGTTGGAAACGTCGCCTGCGCTCCGGGCTGGAAGTCGCATCCGCACGCAAGATCTTGATCGCCACCGTTCGGTCGAGATGGGTATCGAAGGCCCGGTAGACCACACCCATTCCGCCTTCACCGAGCTTTGCGTCAATCCGGTAATGGCCAAGGGTCTGGCCGATCATAGGCTCATGTTAGGGCCGCGCTCACAAGCCAGTCAACGGAGCCTCAACATATTCCTACCGAAAATGATCCCACCCGAGCGCTGGCAGCACGCGCCCCTCCAGCCGCACTTCGCCCGCCCGCCCTTTCCGCATCTCCCCGATCCGCGTCAGCGGGATTCCCTCGAACCGCGCCGGTACCCGCGTGCCGGAGCGGACGGTGAACAGAAGTTCGTAGTCCTCGCCTCCGTGCAGCGCCTGTTCCAGCGTGGCGCCAGGAAATCGCGGCGGAGCCTCGATGGCCGCGCTTTGCTGCGACGCCAGGCACATTCGCCGCAAATCGATCGACAATCCGTCGCTCAGGTCCATGACCGCGGTCGCGTGTAGCCGCTCCCGCAGAAACCGGCCGAGCGCCAGCCGCGGTTCCGGCCGTCGGTGCCGGCGCCAGGCCTTCCCCTGGTGCGTCGCCAAACCCAACGCCGACCCGCCCAGCCGTCCCGAAACATAAATCCAATCCCCCGCCCGGGCGCCGTCGCGGCGTAGCGCCGTACCGCGTGGCGCCGATCCGCACACCACCACGTCGCACCCGGCCTTCTCACTCCGCGCCAGGTCGCCGCCGATCAGCGCCGCACCTTCGCGATCGGCCAGCCTGAGCGCTCCTTTGTAAAAATCGTCCACCCAGCCGGCGTCCGCCCAACGCCCTACCGCCAGCGACACCAGGAAAAACCGCGGCACGCCTCCCATGGCCGCGATGTCGCTCAACCCGCGCGCCACCGCTTTCCAGCCCACGTCCGCGCCTCGGTGCGTGTCGCGCCGGAAATGCACGTCTTCCAGCAGCAGGTCAGTGGTGAACAGTAAGTCTTCGGTAGAACCGCGCGGCCGGAAGATCGCGCAGTCGTCCCCGATACCCAGCACGACGCCCGCCCCGCGGGACACACCAACCCGCCGCCGTATCCTATCAATCCACTCTAATTCGCTGTTCACTATGGCTATGGAACTGTCCTCCCATCGTCGCCTACTTGACCCCAAAAATGCTATCTGAGAGAATACCTACGCAATTGGATTCAGTTGTTTGGACGCGCCTCGAACGTTCTGTGCAAGCCTCGAAAGTCCGCTTTCCTTGTCAGGTGACCGAAGAGCACGGCGAACAATGAAACAGGAGAAGGTGCAGTGAAGGAAAAAGGTACAGTTAAGTGGTTCAATGCCGCTAAAGGCTATGGATTCATCCAGCGGGCCAGCGGCGACGATGTGTTCGTTCACTTTTCTGCGATCCAGGCGAACGGTTACCGTACCCTGGACGAAGGCGCGGAGGTGGAGTTCGAGGTCAAGCAGGGACCCAAAGGTCTGCAGGCCGAGAACGTCATGAGAGTCTGAATTCAATCCCACAGAATTTCAGTGGCTAAAAAGAGGGCCTCGGCAGGCCCTCTTTTTTATTGTCGGGCGGGCTTTTTAATCCGCTATACTAATCCTCAGATGACCCTTCGGGCGCGCATTCCAGGCAGGATGTTGGTAGTCATCCTGATGCTCTGCGCGATGACGGCCGCGCAGTTCTCGGCCGCCGAACTCGAAAGCGATCACCACCATTCTTCCCAGCATTGCTGTGCCCTGTGTCATGTCGGGCTGCCGTTTTTGCAGCCTGCCGTAGTGGCGAGCGCGCCCCCGCCTCTCTCAACAGTCTGGTTGCCCGCAATCGTCGATCAGGACACTCTCCACCAGGTCTTCCTGGCGCAAGGCTCTTCCCGCGCACCTCCTGCTTGGTCCCTCTGACGGAATCAGTGGTGGCTCCGGAACCCGTGTTTTCGGCTCCGGGCCGTTGATTTTTTTTCAGACCGGAACCAGGAGGTGTTGTGAAGAGGTTGATCGTTCTACCTGCTTTGGCAGGACTTATGTTATGCATTGGGCCGCTTCCGGCGCGCGCGCAGGCGCCGGATTCGGCGGAGTTACTCAATCGCATGAAGGCGATGGAGGACCGGATCCAAGCGTTGGAGGCGGAGATCCAGACGCTAAAGGGTCAGCAAGGTGCTGCGACGGCGGCGCAGCCGCCCCAGCCGGCACCCGCGCCGGCTGCCGTCACCGCCCAAGTAGCCACGTCTGCGGGCGCCGGCGAAAATCTCCCGGTATACGGAGGAGCGGGCGCCGCCGCGGCCAAGGTCTTCAATCCCGATATGAGCGCGATCGGCGATTTCATCGGCAGCGCCGGCAATCCCGCCAACCGTTATACGCCCGCCCTCGAGATGCATGAGTCGGAATTGGGCCTCCAGGCAATCATCGACCCGTACGCGCGCGGCGATTTCTTCCTCAGCTTCGGTGAGCATGGCGTCGATCTCGAGGAAGGATATATCACCTTCACTTCCCTTCCAGGCGCCTTTCAATTGCGGGCCGGCAAAATGCGTGCCGCCTTCGGCACGGTCAATACCCTCCACAACCACGTGCTGCCGTGGGTCGACCGGCCTCTTGTAAATCAAAACCTGGTGGCCGGCGAAGATGGCATCGATGACGCGGGACTCTCCCTGAGCCGCATCATTCCGGCGCCCGGCCAGATCTTCCTGGAAGGAACCGCGCAGGCGTTCCGCGGCGATACCGAAGGGGTCTTTCGCGCCGCGCGCCGCAGCGATCTCTCCACCGTCGAACACTTGCGCGCCTATCGCGACATTTCCGAATCCACCAACATCGCCCTCGGTGGCTCCTTCGCGCGCGGCCACAGTCCGTTTGTCGATGCCGAGAATCAACTCTACGGAGTCGACGCTACCTTACGCTGGAAGCCTTTGCGCCGCGCCATCTATCACTCCTTCGTCGGCCGCAGCGAGTTTGTGTGGGCGCGCATGGCCAATCTCGGCGGATCAACCAGCACTCCGTTCGGCTACTACGTGTCGGGAGACTATCAATTGGGCCGCCGCTGGTTCCTCGGAGGCCGATTCGACCGGTCGCAGCGCGGCCTCTGCCAGCCAACCGCCCCCCTGACCCAGACTTCGGCGGCGTGCTCCGCCGTCACCGGCATCGGTCCGTTGATTCAGGACACCGGTGGTTCGGTCTTGCTGACCTATTGGCCGAGCGAATTCAGCCAGGTGCGCGGCCAACTCAAACGCACCCATTACGGAGAAGGCCGGGAAGCCAATGAGTTCCTTCTTCAATTCATCTTTTCCCTGGGAGCCCATGGAGCGCATCCGTTCTAACATGACAAACCCTTACGAAACCCGAGCCGCGTTCCGCGGCGTCCTCACGGTGGGGGGATTTATGCCAACACGACTACGGGCGCTGGCGGCGCTCGTCCTGATGATCGGCGCCGGGACCGCCCGGGCCGCTTCCAAATTGAACGTCGTTACAGCCACCGAAGACCTGGCCGCGCTCGCGCGCGAAGTCGGCGGCGATCACATCAACGTCGATTCCATCGCCAAGGGCTACCAGGACCCGCACTTCGTCGAGCCCAAGCCCAGCTTCTTGCTGAGACTGCAGAAAGCCGATCTGCTCATCGTGGTCGGCCTGCAGCTCGAGATCGGCTGGCTGCCTCCCTTGCAGACGCAGAGCCGCAATTCGAAAATCCAAGTCGGCGCCAATGGCTATCTCGATGCTTCGCAATTCGCCAAGATTCTGGAAATCCCCACCGGCCAGATCACGCGCGCCATGGGCGACGTCCACCCCCTCGGCAATCCGCATTACTGGCTCGACCCAGACAACGGCCGCCGCATCGCCAAAGGAATCGCCGACAAGATGGCCGAGATGCAGCCCGCCGACGCTTCGTATTTCCAGCAGCGCTACGCCGATTTCGATAAGCGGCTCGCTGCCGCCGAAAAAGGCTGGGAAGCGAAAATGGCGCCTTTTCGCAGCCGCAAAATTATCACGTATCACCGCTCCTGGCCGAATTTCTGCGAGCACTACGGGCTCGACGTCGTCGATTACATCGAGCCGCGCCCCGGCATTCCTCCGACTCCGAGCCATACGCTGGAAGTCATCAACACCATGAAGCGCGAGAACATCAAGCTCATCTTCGTGGAGCCGTATTTCGACCTGCGTACCCCGAATTCCATTGCTAGCGCGGTCGGCGGCAACGTAGTGCAGATCATGCCCTCGGTGGGCGGCGTCAAGGAAATCACCAACTACTTCCAGTTGTTTGACTATGATATTAATCTCATCGCGAACGCGTTCAACAAGGTGAAATAGGAGACCCGATGGACGTCTTGACCTTTCTCCTCGCGCCCTTCGTCGCGAGCCTGATCCTGACCGGCATCCACGCGTATCTCGGCGTGCATGTCGTGGAGCGCGGCGTGATTTTCGTGGATTTGTCGCTGGCCCAGATCGCCGCCCTCGGCACCACCATCGCCGCCCTCTACAGCATCGAGCCGCACAGCGAAACCGCCTATTTCTTCAGCCTGGCCTTCACTTTCGTGGGCGCCGGCATCTTCTCCATGATTCGCGGCCACCGCGCCCGCATTCCGCAGGAAGCCGTCATCGGCATCTGTTATGCAGTCGCCTCCGCCGCTGCGATCCTCGCCATGAGCAAATCGGTTCAGGAGACCGAGCACCTGAAAGAGATGCTGGTGGGCAACATCCTCACCGTCTCGTGGTATGAAGTGGGCAAGACGGCCGTGCTCTACGGCGCCATCGGATTGTTTCACTACATCTTTCGCCGCAAGTTCCTGTTGATCTCACTCGATCCGGAAGCCGCCGAGGCGCAGGGCATCTCCATCCGCTTTTGGGATTTTCTGTTCTACGCGTCGTTCGGCTTCGTCGTCACCTCGTCGGTCGCCATTGCGGGCGTCTTACTGGTGTTCTGTTACCTGATCGTTCCTTCCGTGGGGGCCATGCTGTATGCGGAAAAGGTCGGACCGCGCCTCGCCATCGGCTGGACCATGGGCACGCTGGTCTCGGCCCTGGGCGTCTACTTATCGCTCAAAATCGATTTGCCGACCGGCGCGACCATCGTCTGCACATTTGCCCTGGTATTGATCGCGATGGCGCTGATCCGCGTGTTGCTGAGACGCCGCGCGGCGGATGCCGCGACTGCGCCCTCCGCTCGCGATTACTCTCCCGCCCCTCGGCATTAGGCCGCGCTTCGCGCAAGGTCACGCACGCCTGATGGCCGACCTGCTCGTCATGCAACTGGGACAGACGCGATTCTCGTGGGGCAGGGCCAAGCTGCAGCAGGCGGGCAACGTGCGCCGCCGCTATATCGATGCTCTGCACGCTGCCGACAATCACGATATCGGGCCGCTACTGGCATTCGCGCGCCTGTAAAGAAGGACGAGTCTGCTGGCGGCGGCGCGGGATTTCGGGAGCAGACCTTTCACAGCGCTCAGTGAATATACTGCCACCCTTCCTTCTGCCTCCGCACCAGCTCCGCGACTCCCGAATCCACCTGCGCGGCAAACGGGAACAGGTCCTCGGTCGTCACCTTCAGAAAACGCATGGCGTTCTGGCACGCGGCGAGCGTCACGCCGCTGTCCGCCAGTTGCTTCAAGCGCTCTTCGTACTTGGTGTTTTTCTTGAGCAGCATGTTCAGCCCCGGGCCGAAGAACACGACCTCCACTTCCACGCCGTCCTTAGCCAGCGCGGCCTTCATGTTGGTGACATGCGCGATCATCATGTCCCAGGCCTGTCCTTCTGGCTCCGTTAATTGAAAAACCACGTGGTATTTCGGACCGGCGGGCGTTTGCGACAAAGCGCCGAACGCAACCACGAGCAACAGCGCGGCAATCACAACGATCGTTTTCTTCATGGGACTCCTCAGGCGCGCCCAGGCGCATCGGGCTGGCGATGAACTCATCATAGTCGATTCCCCGCCCGTTCCAGTAAACTGTCAGATTGTGGCTTTAAGCGAGAACGCCCATTCGAATGCCGCCCCGGCGGTGGATGCCCGGCTGGTCTATGCGCACGGCCTCGCCGCCATCGTCACGCTCCTGATCTCGGTCACCTTCGGCATCCTGGCCTCGGTCGAGCTGCTGGTGCCGGACTTCGCCGGCAACCCGGCCTGGCTGAGTTGGGGCCGCCTGCGCTATGACCACACCCAGGGCATCATGCTCGGCTGGCTCGGCAACGCCTTCTTCGCGTTTCTCTATCACGCCGTGCCGTTGCTCACCGGCCGGCCCGTGACCAGTGCGCGGCTCGGCCAGTGGCTCTTCGGTCTTTGGAATTTTGCCGTGGTGGCGCCCGGTTGGGTGCTGGTGCTGGCCGGCTTCAGCCAGCCGCTGGAGTGGGCGGAGTTCCCGCTCGCCGTCGATGCCTTCGTCGTGCTGGCGCTGGTGCTCGCCATCATCCAGTTCCTGCCGCCGTTCTTCTGGCGCGGCCTCGAAGACCTCTATGTCTCGAGCTGGTATGTGATCGGCGCGCTCGTGTTCACTGTGCTCGCCTACCCCATGGGCAACTTCGTGCCCGAACTCGTGCCCGGCGCGCGCGGCGCCGCCTTCAGCGGGCTGTGGATTCACGATGCGGTCGGCCTGTTCGTGACGCCGCTCGCTCTCGCCATCATCTATTTCGTCATCCCCGCCGCCACGCGCCGGCCCATCTACAGCCATTTCCTGTCGATGCTCGGGTTCTGGCTGCTGTTCTTCCTCTACCCGCTCAACGGCACGCATCACTACGTCTTCTCCGTGATCCCCATGAGCGCCCAGATCGGCGCCATCACCGCCTCAGCGCTGCTGGGCGTGGATGTCATCATCGTGGTCACGAACCTGTTACTCTCGCTTCGCGGCGCGGGGGTTTTCCCGCGCGACGTCGGGCTTCGCTTCGCCGCCATGAGCACCATCTTCTATCTGGTAGTCAGCATCCAAGGCTCCATACAGGCCCAGATGGCGGTCAACCAGGCGGTCCACTTCTCCGATTGGGTCATCGGCCATTCGCATCTCGCGATGCTCGGCTTCGCCACCTTCGCCGCCGCCGGCGGTCTGGCGCACGTCTGGCAGCGCATTCCCTGGGCCCGTTACAACGCGCGCGCACTCGAGTGGTCGTACTGGCTGCTGTTTGCCGGAGTAATCCTGATGGTGACGGATCTGTCGATCGCGGGCTTGGTCGAAGCGCGCCTCTGGCAATCGGCCGCGCCCTGGCTCGATTCGGTGCGCGCGGCGCGTCCCTACTGGATTGTCCGCACCGGCTCCGCCATTCCCATCGCGGCCGGCTTCCTCGCCCTGCTCGCCGGATTCACCACCGGCCGGCGTGGCGCCGGTCTCAAAGAAATCGAGAAGACCGTTGGCCGCGAGCCGGTCGAACACATCGCGCCGCGGCTGGCGCAAGCCGCGTCGGGGGGCGCATGAACCGCGAGACCAGCCGGTTTCTCCGCACGTCGTACGTGGTCGCGAGCGTGTGCGGCGTGGCGTTCTTCGCAATGTCGGTGGCCTTGCTCGGCATCTGGCCAGGCCGCGTGCTCGAAGACGAAACCCGCCGCATGTCGCCGGAGCACCCGCTCGGCTTGAGCGTCAGCGAACAGCGCGGCCGCGTCGTCTATAGCCGCGAAGGCTGCGCTTATTGCCACAGCCAGCAGGTTCGCTACCTGCACGCCGATATGGCGCGGTTCGGCGCGCCGACCCTGGCTTGGGAAACACGATTCGACTATCCCCACCTGTGGGGCACGCGCCGCATCGGGCCCGATTTGTCGCGCGAGGCCTCGACTCACTCCACGGACTGGCAGTTTGGGCATCTGTATTCGCCTCGAGCCTTGGTGCCCGACTCCGTGATGCCCCCCTATGCGCGCTTGTTCGACGGCTCGCCGGATCGGCCCCGACAAGAGGCCCGCGACCTGGTGTCCTACCTGGAGACGCTCGGTCGGGCGCGCGAATTGGCCGCACCGGAAGGCGAAGCCCATGCCCGCTCGGCCTGCAACTGTCCCGACGAAATGTCGCAAATGGCGTTTCACGCCGCGGCCCTGAATGCGAATCCGGCGCGTGCTCGCCGCACCGGCGCCTATCCGAAGCTGGCTTCTGACCCGGAGCCCGGTCGCGGGCAACAAATCTACGTCCACAATTGTGCGGGTTGCCATGGGACAAATGGCCAGGGCGACGGGCCCGGCGCTGCGGGCCTCCATCCGCGGCCTGCGAATCTCGCCGAACACGAGTACACGCTCGATCGCCTAGGCTTCGCGTTGTGGAATGGCAGTGCGGGCACCGCCATGCCGGCCTGGCGTGAGTTTGCCTCGCAGGATCTATCCGCCGTCGCCGGCGTCGTTCGCGGGTTTCATGCCGCTCAGAGGGAGCCCCAGTTTCCCGCGAGCATCCTGGAGTTGGGCGCTCATGTGTACGCGGATCACTGCGCGCAGTGTCACGGCGAAAACGGCGGTGGCGACGGATCGGCGGTCAGCGAACTCGACATCCTACCCACGAATTTCCGCGCCGAACGGCCGAGTATCGCCGAGAGCCTGCGCGCGCTGCGCAACGGCGTAGAGGGCACCCCCATGGCGCCTTGGAGCGCGAAGTTGACCGAGGCGGAACTCTCCGCGGTCGCCTATTACGTTCGCGGTTTCTTCCAACCGGACGCTGCCGGCGGA
>CAYTJD010000039.1:0-16787 GCA_964438005.1 uncultured Solibacteraceae bacterium
AATTGAAAGTAGGGTTGGGCCCGGCTGAGTTCGCGCGTTACGTTGAGAGACCGGATATCAGACTTCTCCGTAGCCAGCTAGGAACCCGGTAGTCGCCTTGCCGGGTTTTTCTGGGGATCTTCTTTTCCAAAAACTCTTGTAATCAGTCTACCGGTTTCCTTATTGTAAGAACATTTGGAGACAAGACGATTATGAAGACCATAACTGCCATCGGTTTCCTCGTTGGTGGCGTCGGCTTGGGATTGTTGGCGGCTTACTTGACTTTCGGCCGCGCCACCCACTTTACTGGAGGCGATGGCGGCATCGATATTCGTTCCTCGGGGGATGACGAGCCGATTATAATGGCCGGCGGGTCTCTGAACATCTTCACTCACGTTCATAAGTTTGACTCCGACTCCAACATGCAGCTTGTTCATAAAGACTCCCGCAAGTTTCTAGCGGCCGCCGACATATACTATGGCAATGTTCAGATAGACTCCGTTAAGTTTGCTGGCAAGCAGGCGAAGATAGACATCGATTATTGTCCAGCAAGCGGTTGTGTTGCATCGTCTACCGATACCGTCACTTTTGGTACTGACAGTATGGGGAGCAGTCTTCAGCTTTCATCGAGTCAACGCAAGATGGCAATGGAAACCACTTCTACTTCCAATCTGGTGCAACACCAGCCACCAGACTTTAAGATTCAAGAAATAAGGATTAACGGAGCCATCTACGATTGTCCCGTTGACATCAGATGCACCGTGGTTCTCCATCATTGCTCGAAGAACGACTGCAGCTAGCCAGCCTCTGCCAGCCCGTACTCCTCCGGCACCAGCAGGGTCAGCGCGTCGGGCACGATGTGGATTTCGGCCGGCAGCTCCCCGGCGAATTCGCCGTCGATCTGCAGGTAGACGCGCCGGTCTTCCGGCGCCAGCAGGCGCAGGCACTGCGCGCGCTCTACCGTGACGCCTTTCATTCCATTCAGCCGGTTCAGCATCAGGCCTCCAAAATATTTTACATAGGGCAAGGTGGAGCGGCCTTCAAAGAGCACCACCTCGAAGCGGTCGTCGGCCAACCTCACTTCGCGCGCGATCTCAAAATCGCCGCCGTAATTGCGGACCTTGCTCACGAGGGCGAACGAACACTGGCGGCTCACCCCGTTCATTTCCACGCGAAACTCGGCCAGCCGCCGGCCGAGCAGCGTCCAGCCCGCCACCCAGTAGGCGAACTTGCCGGTGGCCGCCTTCAAGGGGCCGCTCACGCGGTAGACGATGTGCGCATCGAGTCCGATGCCCGCCATCAACAGGAAGTGGCGCGAGACCGCGCCGCCCGCGCAAGTCACGTGCCCCGCGGGAATCCGGATGGGGCGGCATCGCTCCAGCCGCCCGGCCACGCGCTCCAGGTTCGAACCGAGTTTCAGCTCGGTGGCCAACACGTTGGCTGTGCCTCCCGGCAGAATTCCCAACGGTACTTGGGAACCGACCATGCCTTCCGCGACTTCGTTCAGGGTGCCGTCGCCGCCCGCGGCCAGCACCAGGTCGGCGCCACCGGCTACTTGTTCCCGCGCGATGGCGGCCGCGGTGCGCGGACCCGTAGTCGGAACTAGCGTCACGCGGTGGCCCTCACGGTGTAAGATTTCCACCGCCCGTTGCACCGGCCCGTGGCCTGTGCGTCCGAGTTTGCCCGCACGGGGATTGTAGATGAGAACTGTGCTTTTGTAGGGTGTTATGGTGAGTTCTCCGGATTCCTCGTTAAATTATAGTTGAGACCCCGATGAAAGATCCCGCCCGCGAGATTGAAGCTCTGCGCCACGAACTGCGCCGTCACGAACATCTTTACTATGTCCTCGACAAGCCCGCAATCTCCGATGCCGAGTACGACGAGCTCATGCGGAAGCTGCAGGCGCTCGAAGCGCAAAATCCCGAGCTGCTGTCGCCGGACTCGCCTACGCAGCGCGTGGGCGGCAAACCGCGCGAAGGCTTCGTCAAGGTCCGCCATACCTCGCCCATGCTCAGCCTCGACAACGCGCTCAATGAGCAGGAGCTGCGTGATTTCGACCGCCGGGTCTGCGAGCTGCTGGGCGGCACGGACTTCTGTTATGTCGCCGAATTGAAAATGGACGGTCTCTCGATGGCGGCGCGCTTTGAGAACGGCCGCCTCCGGCAAGCGGTGACGCGCGGCGACGGCGAGGTGGGCGAGGACGTCACCGAGAACGCCCGCACCATCCGGTCGCTGCCGCTTGCCGTCAAAACCGATCTGCCGGGTTTCGAAGTGCGCGGCGAAACGGTGATGAACCGCAAAGCGTTTGAACGGCTCAATACCGAGCGCGAGGAGCGCGGCCTCTCGCGTTTTGCGAACCCGCGCAACGCCGCCGCCGGCTCGCTGCGCGTCCTGGAGCCGCAGATCACCGCGTCGCGGCGTCTGGATTATTACACCTATTTCTTCCTCGTCGATGGGCGTCCGGCCCGCGAGAGCCACTGGGCGTCGCTCGAAGAAATGGCGGGCCTGGGTTTCAAGGTCAATCCGTATCGCCAGTTATGCCGGGGCGTCGACGAGGCGCTCGAGTTTTGCGCGCATTGGGAGGCCCGCCGCGAAGAGCTGCCTTACGAAATCGATGGCGTCGTTTTGAAGATCGATTCCATCGAGCAGCAGCAGCGACTGGGTTTTACCGCCAAAGCGCCGCGGTGGGCGATCGCCTATAAATATCCCGCCCGCCAGGCCGTTACCTCCGTGGAAAGCATCGAAGTGCAAGTCGGCCGCACCGGCGCCCTCACCCCAGTGGCTCACTTGAAGCCGGTGGAAGTGAGCGGCGTCAAGGTATCCCGCGCCACGCTGCACAATGAAGACGAGATCGAGCGGCTCGGCCTCCAGATCGGCGACGCCGTCGTGATCGAACGCAGCGGCGACGTGATCCCCAAGGTGGTGCGCGTCAGCTCCCAGGGCTCCTATCGCAAACCGTTCCGCATGCCGTCGCGCTGCCCGGTCTGCGGCGGCCGCATCGTTCGCGAGGAAGGGGAAGCCGCCAGCCGCTGCATCAACACCAATTGCCCGGCCCGTCTCAAGGAATCCATCCTGCATTTCTCTGCGCGCGGGGTGATGAATATCGACGGGCTGGGCGAAGCGCTGGTCGATCAGCTGGTCGACCAGTCTCTGGTCAAAAGCGTCGCCGATCTCTACGGCCTGACCGTGGAAACGCTGGCCGGGCTCGAGCGCATGGGAAAGAAGTCGGCCGCCAATGTCGCGCGGAACATCGAAAACTCCAAGCACAATCCGCTGCCGCGCGTGCTCAATGCGCTCGGCATTCGTTTTGTCGGAGAGCGCACCGCGGTGTTTTTGGCGGAGGCGTTCGGCAGCCTGGATCAGATCGCCAGCGCGAGCGCGGAAGAATTGCAGCGCGCCGAGGAGGTCGGCCCGAAAGTGGCGGCGGCGATCGTCGAGTTCTTCAAGGAGCCACGCAACCGCGAGCTGGTGGACCGCTTGCGCGCCGCGGGGCTGCAGTTTACCTATGAGTTCACTCGTCCCAAGGGCGGTCCGCTTCAGGGGAAGACCTTCGTGCTGACCGGAACGCTCCCCACGATGAGCCGCGAGGACGCCAAGAAGATGATCGAAACCGCCGGCGGCAAAGTGAGCAGCGCCGTGAGCAAGAAAACCGACTACGTGGTGGCCGGAGAAGAAGCCGGCTCGAAGCTGGCCAGGGCCCAGGAACTCGGAGTGCGCGTGGTCAATGAAGCCGAGCTGATTGAGATGCTCAAAGGCGGCTGAGTGGGACCGCGGCTTATTCCTTGATCATCTTCGTCACGCGTTTCAGATTGCTCTTCAGCTCGTCGGTGGCGTCCACCATCTGGTTGGTGTCATAGATCACGCGCGGCGTCAGGAAGATGATCAGCTCCACTCGCGACGTGCTGTTGTTCTTCGCCCCGAAAGCGGCCCCCAGCACAGGAATGCGGTGCAGGATGGGAACGCCCCCCGAAGCCTCGGTGCGCTTCTCGGTGATGATGCCGCCGATCGCAACTGTATCGCCGTCATTCACCGTCATCTGGGTGCTGATCGAACGGTTGGAAAATGATGTGGAGGCTGTCGTCACAACGCCGGGCGGCGGCGCCTCTGGCGCGCTCACCTGCTGATTGACGACCATCGTGATCACGCCGCTCGAATTGACGCGGGCCAGAATGCTCAGCGTGGTCCCGCTCGCTTCGGTGCTGATATTGTTGGCAAAGGGCGTGGTCCCTCCCACATTGGTTCCCGTCAACACTGCTTGCGACGTCAAGACCGGCACCTGGTCGCCGACGTTCATGGTGGCGGGAACGCTGTCGGTGGCAATAATGCTCGGAGCCGCAATGACGCGCGTGCGGCTTGTGTTCTCCTGCGCGTTCAAAAGCGCGAGCAGCTCGTGGCTCTTCAGCACCAGCGCCCCTGTGGTGAGCGTCAAGCCGCTGGCGGCAGTTCCCGAGACGGTCAACACGGTGGACGCTCCCGACGGCGGCGGCGCGTTTCGACTCTGTAGATACGAACTCACGCCGGCGGTCCAGGCGCCCGTCAAGTCGACTTCGTAAATCTTCGCATCGATCAGCACCTGGCGCGGCGCGATGTCCAGTTGCCGAATCAAGCTGGTCACTTGCTCGTATTCTTCCGGCGTGCCCTGAATCAGAATCGTGTTGTCGAACGGATTGGGGATCACTTTTGGACCCCGGTAGAAGTTGACGCCGGCCGGCCCGGAGCCGAGGAACGTGCCGCTCAAATCCGTGGTGCCGGGAGCAGCTCCCGGAGTGCCCGGCGCCGCGGGCGCCCCAACGGCCCCTGCCGGCGCGGAGGGAGGCGCGATAATTCCGCCGCCGTAGGGGCTCCCCGCGCCGGTCTGGGCGTATCCGTAATTCGCGCCGTACCCGCCGTAATTCGCGCCGTACGCGCCGCCGCCGGGACTTCCCGGGTAGGCGCCATAGCCGCCTCCCCCTGCTCCAAACCCGCCGGGCATCATGTTCCCGTATCCCATGCCGGCTGCGACCATGCCCGAATTGGCCTGAGCCGCCATTGCGATCAACGCCTGAACATTTCCGGTATAGAGCGCCATGATTGCCGCGGCGACCGTCTCGGCGCGCCCGTACCGCAGCCGGTACGCGTAGTTGTTCAGGCCACCAGCGCTCAACTTTACCGGAATGTCCAGTTTCTTGATCCACTCGTCCACTTGGACGAAGATTCCCGGATTTGGCGCGACGGCGATTAGCGTGTTAATGCGATCCACAGGAAGGAAACGTACCGACGAGCTTTTCTCGGAGAGCGCGTAGGCTTTGAACACCGAGTCGAGCTCTTTCACCAGATCTGAAGGCCGGCTGTTGCTGACGTCGAAGAGGCGCACGCGCTGGCCCGCGAATATGTCGCTGTCGAACAGCGAGATCAATTCCATCGTCCGCCTCATGCTCCGGCTGTTATCCTGCAGGATCAACAGATTCGCCGCGTCATACACCGAGTGCGCCGCGCCTTCTCCTAAGAACGGGGTGATCAGTTTGTCGATTTCCGATGCGGTGGTGTATTTCAGGAAGATCAGGTTCAGAATCATCCGCTCGTCATCGGGCAGGGTCTTGGGGTCGGCGTTCACTTGCGGCGCCACCGGCAATTGGGCCACCAGGGTGATGGGGACGATGCGGTACAGATCTCCTACCTGAACCATGGTGGCGCCGTTCACCCGCAAGATCGTTTGCAGCAACTGCATCAGATCGACGGACCGCACTTCTCCGTAGGTGTAGATGGTGACCGTGCCTTTCACGCGCGGATCGAGAATGTAATTGATCCTGAGACGCTTTGCCAGGATGTCAATCATTTCCGTCAGCGACGCGCCCGGCACCATGAACGCGCCGTTATCGGCCAGCGGCGGCGCGGCCGGCGCGGCGGGCGGATTGGCTGGCGGCGCTTGATTGGGTTGCGGCGCTTGATTGGCTTGCGGCGCGGGCGCGGCGGCATTCGGTGTCGTAGGCGGATTCGGCGCCGGGGGCTGCGGAGTGGGCTGGGCCGGCGGTGGTTGGGCGGGTGTCTGTTGGGCGGGGGTTGGCGGAACTTGTGGCGGACCGGGGTTCCCCAGCCGGGGGTTCGGGAAGGGCACCGCTCCCTGACCCAACATCAAAGAGACGGCTGCAACGGCCGTGATCGAGGTTGCGAGAACGCGACGCATCCCCTATTCCTGGGCCGCGCCACGGACGGCGCTGTCCCGTTCCCACACGGCCTGTTCCATTTTGTTTAGTTCCGATTTGTTCTTCTGCCAGCGCACAATGCCCATCGGGGTAGCGCGTTCGAATCGCACCATCTCGCCGTCCGCAGTGGCTTTCACGTACTCCGGCGGGCGATTTGCCGCATCCGCCGCCGCCGGCTTTTCCTCGCGGCTCATGATCCCGAACGGCGAGACGCGATAGATCCACGCCGTGCCATCGGTACGCGTCGCGCGGTACAAATTCTGGCCGATTGGCACGGCTCCGGCGGGTATCCCCGCCGGCAGGGTTGCCGTGGCTGCCAGCAACATGCTCGCTGTCGAAAGGACGATCAATATCTTCATCGAAGCGTTTCCTCTTTTTTCACCGCGCGGGATCCCAGCGGCACGTCTGGCCGAAGGGGCTGATCAAGACCACTTTGCGATACCCATCCATCACAGCCCCGGCGGGATTGCTGTCGTTGGGCTGGCAGGCGCGAAACCCGGCGCCGATATCCTGGCCGGGGCCTAACGGGCTCTGTACCGGCGGCGGCGCAGGCGTCTCGGAGCGAACCGGAACCGGGGCCGCGGCGACGGGAGCAGCGGCCGCCTGTTGCGGCGTCGCACCGTGATCCTTCAACTCGTCCAGCTTCCTGGTGATCTTCTGGCCGTCCCATTCGAAGGTGATCTCTTCTGTATTGACGCCTGCCAGCTTGAATTGGCCGATCGAGTCGCCAATTTCAATCCCCTGCTGCGGACTGGTGGCGTCCGCGCTTAAGACCACCGTGATACCACCGATGTTCATCATGCCGTGATACACGGGCAGCGGCGGCATCGGCTTGGGGGGCGGCGCGGGCGCCGGCGGCGGCAACTCGATCGGCACCGTCGGGTTGCGGGAGCGGTCGAACAGCGTCTGCTGCACGACATTCGAGTACCCGCCGGCAATCACCGCGGGCGCGGCCGGCAAGGGTCTGAAGGGCGGCGGCGGCGCCGGGGACACCGTTTTCTTCAAGACGCCGGCTTCTCGCGCCCTGGCGGCCTCGCGGGTCTGCCGCAATTGCCAGCCGGCATAAATCACGAGCACCCCAAGAGCCACGTTTAACGCCAGCAGCTTCCGCTTCAAAATGACGCCAATCCTTTCTTGGGCTGAGGCACCAGGTTTTTCGATACTACGCCGGAAAGGCTGAGCCGCACCTGCACGTTCTTCTTCTTATCGTTGCCGCCGGTAATGGTGATCTCGTTGGTGGCCATGATCTGCGGCCGGTTCGCCAGATCCGCCAGCAGATTCACCAACTGCTCGATGCCGCACGTGAACGTTTCCACCACCGAGACCTCCCCATAGTCCTTCGCCAGCGGCTGCACGCGCAGCTCTTCGGCGCCGCGCGCATCAATGCCGTTGGCAGTGGCTGCCTGGCGGATCGTGTCCAAGAGCTGTGCCTGGATCTGCGCGGCCGTATCGGCTTTGAGCACGCCGGCTTCGCGCGCGTTGAGTTCCGCGGTGGCCTGCTGGAGCACGGCTTCCTTGCCGGGGACCGTGGCGGCGAGTTTCCGCAGGCGGTCGAGCCGCAGCTCAGCCACGGGAATCGATTCGCTGGGCGCCACTACGTTGGTGTCGCTCGATTGGAACACGCCGAGCCGCAGCAGGATCAGCACCGGACCCACTGCCAGGATCGCCGCCTTCCATCGGCCGAGCTTGCCGAAGTTCATTGCCCCGGCCTCCGTACCGTGCGGATCTGAAACGCCTCTACCGCGCCGCTCCGCGATACCTGCTGGAATTCGGAATTCACAAACGCCGGCGACGAATCGAGCAGCTTTAACAAAGGCGCGGTTTGCGGCGCTTCGCCGATGATCCGAGCCGAATCGCGCGTGAGGTTGATGGAGCTGGTCCAGACCGGCGGCGCCAGCAATTTGGTCAGCTCGTTCAACGCGTCGAGATCTTTGCGCGTCTGGCTGCGAAACTGATCGAGCAGGCTGGCCCGCGCGCGGGTATTATCGATCGCGCGGTCGAGCGCCTGAGCGCGCCGCGCCTGCGGCTCCAGTCTGGCGATTTCCGCGTCGAGATCCCGCAAGTAACGCCGGTCCGCGTAACTGGAATAGACCATCAACGCCGCCGCGGCCAGCAGCAGAACGCCCGCCAGCACAATCGTGGGAATAAACAGAGCCCGCGAGCTGGCGCGCCGGTGTTCCGGCGGCAGCACGTTCGCGGCGGGCGCCAGCCGGGGACAAGCCCCAGCCAGCGCCGTCGCGTACGGCAGTGCGTTGCGGGATAAATCGTTTTCCACCGGATTGACGCCGGGGACGGGAAGGACGTCTTCGAGCCTCCGCGCCGCCGTTTCCGGAGGCAGGCGCAGCTCCGCCAGCGCCAGCGTCACGGCGCGCTCCGGCGCCAGGTCGAATTCGGCGGAGAACACGGGCCGCGCCGGGCTCTCGCCGTAAACTTCGACCGCGCCGGCCGGCGAGAAGCTCATCGCCACAAAGCCATCGCCGTTGGCGTGCCTCTTCCCCGCGGCTCCATTGAGCCGGACCGCGGCGTGCAAGGCGGCGGCCGAAAAAGTAAAACTGGAAATCGCGATGCCGGCTTCGACCAAAAGCCGCACGTAGTGATCGACCGTCTCGCGGCGCACGATGCCGACCAGCGCCGCATTCTCTCCGGCCGGCGACCAGCCCCAGCACACATCGGCGTCGCCATAGGGATGCAGCGCATCCAGCTGCAGGCGGATCGCCGATTCGCGGTCCCGGGCGGCGATGCCGGGAAGCGCCACCTGCCGGACGATGACGTCGCGGCGCGGCAGCGCCACCGTCGCGCTCAGGTGGCTCATGCCCACCCGGCTGGCAAATCGCAGATACTCGCCGCCCCATTCGGCCGCGGGCCGCTCGGCGTAGTTTGCCAGAGTGATCCGTCCGAGTACTTGAATGCCCGAGGGCCGCACGCGCGCGGCCGCTACTTCCAGATCGGCGGCACCGATTTCGATGCCGATGCCCGAGCCGAAGGCCAGGAGCTTCCGCAGGTCTACCGAAGGGGAAAGAGAGGCCGCCATGAGTCCGGTCAGTAGCTCCAGGTGGTGTCGTACCATCGCAGCGTGTAAATCGGAACGTCGGAGCTGTCCGGCATGTATTTCACCTGCGCGGCCACGGTGCGGCGCAGGTCCGACGCTTGCCCGTTTTCGAGGCGGAGGCGCGCGGTCGCGCGCAGCGTAAAAATCGATTTGCCGCCCACGCGGAGCCGGCCGCCGCCGTTGCCCACCAGGGCAAGGACATTGCCCATCTCCGGGGCGCTGAACGGTCTCTCCCGGCGGCGCGCGAGCAGGGCATTGATTGCGTCCGGGCTCAGCCCAATCGCCGCCAGAACCGGCGGCGCCGCGGTGTTGATGTCAATTCCTTCCGTGGTGCCGAAGACGGACAGGCAGTCCACCAGGCCGACGCGGGCCGTCAAACGCGAACCGCCCGCCTCGTCGGCGGTGGGAACGTAAGTGCCGTAGAATAGCTCCGGAGTAACGCCTCTCACCGACAGTAATTCCTCGATCTCCTCAAAAGACGCGTGACGGGCCAGAAAAGACGGCGTGAGCGACAGATAATACTGATCGAACGGGCTGCCGGGCGTGCCACTGCGCCAATCCACAATGGCGGCCGCGATCGACCCCGCCCGGGCTGGTTCTATCCCCATAGCTATCAGGAGCTTATACAAATCTTCCGGAGGCGCCTCGTTGACATTGAGCTTGGCCGTCTCGGGAATGATTTCCACGCGGACGTCTCCCGAAGGAAAGGTGTAGTCCACGCGGCCGGAGTCCACGCGGACCTTGGCTTGATTGGAATACCGCCCCCAGAGCAATTCGTATTCGGCGCGCACCAGGCCGCCGCTGGCCAGGTAATACGCCCGCAGCCCGTCCACGCTGGTGGAGGTGCGCTGCGTCTCGCCGAGTACGGTACTGGACAGAGAGAACGCGATCGCGGCCAGTGCGGCCGACACCCACAGCACGGCCAGCAACGCGCTGCCGCGCCGCGGACGCGCGCTAGTATTCCTTGTCCTCATACGGAATCTCCGGGTCGCGGCGCACGTAGATGGGAGCCGTGATGCTGGTGGGCTGCACTCGCGAAGGGTCGGCATCGAGCGGCGCCATCTCGATGCGTACGGCCAGGGGCAGCAAGTTATTCCGCCAGGCGGCGCTCCAGACGTCCGGCTGATTAGGATCCTGCGCGTGCCCCAGATACAAGAACCGGCAAAACACCAATTCGTCGGCGAGCACAAAGGAGGTCGGCGCGGCGGCCACCGGCAGAAATTGCGGCACGTTGCTGCCCGGTGTGCACAGGCGCCCGGCGCCCCGCGAGCCGGTGTATGGGATCTCATTGACCACCAGCCGGACGCCGCGTTGTTCGGCGGGAATGACAAAGATCTCCAGAATCTGCGGCTGCCCGCGCCATCCTCCCTGCAGCGAAAACGTGGAGACCAGCCGCATCGCCGCGGGGTCGCCTTGAAAGAACGTGTACCGGGCGCCGCCGCCGGCGGGGCCGGCTCCGCACAACGCCGTCGCCGGCACGAGACCTTCCAGTTGCGATTGCAGAATGCGTTGCGCCCCGGCCACGCGCCGGTTCAGCATGAGCTTGCTGTCCGCCCTGGTGAACGCGGAAAGCCCGAGGCGCATGGCGGTAAACATGGCCACCGAAAGCAGGCTTAGCAGAGTGACCGCGATCAGCAGCTCGAGCAGCGTGACGCCTCGTTGCGCAGGCCTCATTACGGCATCTCCTCCGCGCGCAGCGTGTGCGGCCGGTAAGCATCGAGCGTGAAGGTGCGCCGCTCCGGCCCCGACATCCACCAGATCTGGAGCTCGACGCGCTGCAGCACCGTTTGCCCCGCACCTGGGTTGGACGGTCCTTCAAACGGCGAGACGCGCGCCTGCCAGCCCGCCGGCACGCCGCCGGTCTGCGAGGAATCGAACCCGCCGCTCACCACCTGGCCGCCTGGCAGTCGCGAATCGACGAGCAGGCTGTTCATCTGCAGCCGGGCCAGCTCCACGACACGGTCGTACGCCGTCAGCCGGGCCGCGTTGCGCAGAGCGCCGGAAATGCCGGCGAGCAGACCCACGATCGCCACCGCCAGGATTACGGTGGCGACAATCATTTCCAGCAGCGTAAATCCGCGTTCGGATCGCATGCCTACTTCCCGGAGACGCTCTCCACCCGCGGAAAGCCGGTCATCGGATCCAGGCGTACCAGCCGGTGAGCGCCGTGCCGATTCACCAGCTGCACGCCGATCCCGGGCGCGGTGCCGCCCGGCATGACGATCACGCGCCGCGGCCCTTCTTCGTCGGGAATTTCCGGAAGCAGCGATTCGATGGCGATGCCATCCGGCAACTTGAGTTGCCGCTGAAAGCCGGGCTCGGTGGAAAGCAGGGCGATCGTATTTTCCTTTGGCGCGATGACGATCTCGACCGGCTGCTGGCGCCGCTCGGCATGGTCTGCTGCGTAGTTGAGAATGGTGGAGACCGAGTCGGTGGCCGAGCGCATGCGCACGCTATCGATGCCCGCCGCTACCGACGGATACGAGATGCCGGCCATCAGCCCGATGATGCTCATCACCACGAGCATCTCGATGAGCGTGACGCCGGCCTTATTTCCAGCTGACCAGGTCCGCATTCAGCCCGTCGCCGCCCGGCTGGCCGTCAGCGCCGTAGCAGGTGATGTCGGGTTCGTCGCCGTGTTCGCCGGGATATTTGTAGACGTACTCATGCCCCCAGGGATCCTTGGGGACGTCCTTAGGCAGGTACGGTCCATTCCATTGATTGAGGTCGGCCGGTTTGACGCGCAGCGCCTGCAGGCCTTGCTCAGAGGTGGGAAAGGTCCCGGTGTCCAGCTTGTAGGAGCCGAGCGCGGTCTGGAAATTCTGGATCTGCGCCTTCGCCGATGTGATGCGCGCCGTATCGCCATGTTTGATCACGTTGGGCGCAACCAATGCCACAAACAGGGCGATGATGGTCATCACCACCAGCATTTCGATCAAGGTGATGCCGGCTTGCCCGCTTTTCCGTCTTTTCGTTTTCGTCATTGTTACACCGCCACGTCATTGATGCTCGTGATCGCGAGCAGCATGCTCAGGATCAGCGCGCCTACCATGATACCCATCACCAGAATCACCACCGGCTCGAAAATCGCAGTGAACCGTTTGATGGAGGCGCGCGTTTCGTTCTCGTAAATGTCGGCCATGCGATTGAACATGGCGTCCAGCCGGCCGGTCTCTTCGCCGACGGTGAGCAGATGCGCCGCCAGCGGCGGAAACACGCCGGCCTTCCGCAGCGGTCCGGCGATGCCTTCGCCCCGTTTGACGCCCTGCGCCACGCCCACCAGCGCGCGCGAAATCGTCTGGTTGCCCAGGGTCGCGGACGAGATTCCGATCGATTGCACCAGCGGCACCGTGTTGGCGACCAGAGTGGCCATAGCGCGCGCGAACCGTGCCGTCTCGGCTTTCCGGAGCGCGTCGCCCAGCAGCGGAATCCGCAGGCGCGTTCCGTCCCACCACAACCGCCCGGCCAAGGTGCGCGTGTAAACCTGGAAGAAGATCAGTAACGCCGCCAGCGCGCCGGCGCCGATCCACCAGTAGTTCTGCACGAACTGGCTCGCCGACAGCATGAACTGGGTCGGGGCCGGGATCTTCATACGCGAGTCCGCGAACATGGTCGCAAAGCGCGGAACCACGAATTCCATCAGTATGAAGATCGAGCCGAAACCGACCAGCGCCAGCAGGGCCGGGTAGATCATCGACGAAACGATGTAGCTGTGCAGCTCGTCCTTGGAGCGCTCGAATTCGCTCAGGCGCTCGAAGATCACGGCGAGCGCGCCCGACGCTTCGCCGGCCCGCACCATGTTGAGATACAGGTCGGAAAAATAGTCGGGATGCGTGCCCAGGCTGTCCGCCAGCGATTTGCCGCCCTTCAGCACGCGCAACACATCGAGCACGATGAAGCGGAAGTTGGGCCGCACGGTCAACTCCGCCGTGATGGAGAGCGCGCGGTCGAGCGGAATGCCGGCATTCAGCAGCGTCGAAAGCTCCTGAGTAAAGAACAGAACGTCACGCCGCTTGCCCTTGCCAAACGATGGCAGCTTGACATCAAGCGCGGAGCGCTTGGGCGCCACGCCGACGTAAACGGGCGTGAGCCCCTGCTTGCGCAGCTCGCGCGCGATCAGCTTTTCGTTGTCACCGGAGAGGCTGCCGGAGCGCACGCGGCCGTCGGAAGCCACGGCGCGGAAGAAGAAGGTGGAGGCCATCAGCGGGCCTTCCTCACAGTTCCTGCGTGACGCGCATCACTTCCGATACCGTGGTGATGCCGTCGCGGATTTTCAGCCAGCCGTCTTCGCGCAGGCTGCGCATGCCGTTGCGCCGGGCTGCCTGCGTCAAAACGGAAGCGTCGGAATTATTCATGATGAGGCGCCGGATCTCATCATTGACGTCCATCATCTCGAAGATGCCCATGCGCGACTGGAAGCCCGTGCCGTTGCACACGGCGCAGCCAGCACCGTGGAACGTGGGGATGTTCTCTCCCTCGGGAGACATCGCCCGCCTGGCCGGTTCCTTACACTCTTTGCAGATCACACGCACCAGGCGCTGCGCCAAGATGCCGACCAGCGACGAAGTGATCAAATAGTTTTCCACTCCCATATCGACCAGGCGCGTGATGGCGCTCGGCGCGTCGTTGGTGTGCAGCGTCGAGAAGACCAGGTGGCCGGTCAGGGCAGCGCGGATAGCGATATCGGCCGTCTCGCGGTCGCGGATTTCGCCCACCATGATGACGTCCGGATCCTGGCGCACGATGTGCCGCAGGCCCGATGCGAACGTCAGGCCGATCTGTGGGTTCACGTGCAGTTGGTTGATGCCGTCCATCTGGTATTCCACCGGGTCTTCGATGGTGATGATCTTTTTGTCCGGCAGATTGATGCGCTTCAAAGCCGAGTAGAGCGTGGTGGACTTGCCGCTGCCGGTGGGCCCGGTCACCAGGAAGATGCCGTGCGGCAGGCCGGTGAAATGCTCCATGCGCGCCAGCATGCGCTCGTCGAACCCGAGCCGGCGCAGGTCGTAAAAATCGCCGGCGGAGCGATCGAGCAGGCGCATCACGACACTCTCGCCGTAGAGCGTCGGCAGAGTCGAAACACGCAGATCCACTTCGCGGCCGAGCACCTTGATCTTGATGCGGCCGTCCTGCGGCAGGCGGCGCTCGGCGATATTCAGCTTGGCCATCAGCTTCAGGCGCGAGATGATGGCCGCCTTCAACTCGCGGGCCGGCGGCTCCTGGTTGAACATCACGCCGTCGATGCGGAAGCGGACGCGGAATTCCTTTTCGAACGGCTCAATGTGAATGTCACTGGCGCGCTTCTCGATCGCCTCGGCGATCATGTTGTTCACCAGGCGGATGACGGGCGCTTCGCTCGCCATGTCGCGCAGGTGTTCCAGGTCGGCGTTGGCTTCCTCGTCGCTTCCTTCGGCGAGGAATGTTTTCTGCTCGCTCTCGCCGTAGTGCCGGTCGATGGCGTCGAGGATCTCCTGCTCGGCCGCGAGAACCGTGCGGATCTGCAGGCCCGAAAACGCGCGCACCGCCGCAACGGTTTCGAAGTCGAGCGGATCGGCCATCGCCAGCGTGAGGACGGAATCGGCGAGCGCTACGGGAAACGCGCGGCACTGCCGCAGGAAGCGGTCGGAGAGACCTTCGATTTCAGCGGCGGCGGGCGGCGCGCCGTCCACCGTGACCAGCGGAATGCCGAGCTGATCGGAGAGCGCCGCCAGCACGTCGCGCTGCGCGATCAGGCCCATATCGACCAGGATCTTGCCGAGCTTGTCGCCGCGCTCGCGCTGCAGCTCCAGGGCGCGTTCCAATTCGTCCGGAGCGATCTTCTGCCGCTCGAGCAGAATCTCGCCAAGACGCTGGTAGCGGAATTCCGGCTTCGGTTCGGACTGCGAAGAGGAAGGCTGCGTGGGAATCACTACTGCTCATCCATCTGCGCACCGGCGATCCCGGTGCTTCGCGACCCCTTGAGGACGATCTGGCCTGGCAGGCCTTTGGTGTCTTCCCACGGTTTATAAAGCAGACGCACGGCAACGATTATCTGCTCGTTGTTCGGAACCATGCTGAGCGTATTCGCAGTGTGGGTCCACATGTCTTTCAGGGTTTGCCGCATCAACGGCAGCCGCGCGGTTTTCTGCTGATGGACCTGAGCCACTTCCTGCGGCGAGATCGACTGATGGAACGGCGTGATGGTGGGAGTCACAGTCAGGCTGACTTCCTGCGTGACCACGGCGCCGTAGCCGGGCAGGTACAACGCGCGCGCCAACCCGAGCAACTGCATGGGGGTGGCGCCGCCGGCCATACTGACCTTGTCATCCAGCTGCTTTTCCAGATCGGCCATGGCGGCGAACGAAAGCGACGGTTTTTCGGCGGTGGTGACCGCGGTCACGCTTTTGAGCGGCGGCTGCGCCCAAACTGCGGCCGCAGCGAGTAAGACGATGGGGAGCCTCATTTGTATTCTCCATTTCCGGTGCGGGGAAGGGTGTAGGAGCTGCGCACCAGCGCCATTTGCTCCCTCTGCATGAAGTTCAGTTCACTGGCCGCGCGCAGCAGTGTCACCTCGTTGCGGCGCTCAATTTCGGCGACGCGCTGGTCGAAGACTTCTTGCAGGCGTGCTTCGTGACCGGTGACGGCCTTGTCGACCGCGGCCTGGATGCGCTGCTGGATCTCCGCCTCAGAAACCGGCGCCACGATGGCCGGCGGGTTCACGCGCGCGGTGGCGGGACCCCGAAGGGTCCCGGCCGGGCGCGCCAAGGAGAAGACAACCAGCGCGGTGGAAAGCATGGCCGCCGAGGCGAATCCCAAACGCGCCGTGGAGCCCCAGAACGCAGTCCACGCGCGCCGCCACGGCGCCGGTTCAAAAATTTTGTCCGACACGAACGCAATGCGCTGCGGGATCTCTTCGTCGCGCAGCGCGAAGAGAGCGGCCTCGGTCAGCCGCAGCCGTTCCACTTCTTCACGGCAGGGGGCGCAGCCTCGAACGTGCGCCTCCACCTGCTGCCGTTCGGTCTCGGACAGTTCCTTAAGGGCGAAATCCCTTAAGTCGAATGGTGAACAACTCATGACAAACCTCGCGCCTTGATGGGAGCCAGCTCGGCTTTGAGAAGCTCGAGCGCCGTATACAGACGGGACTTGACGGTAGAAACCGGGCAGGACAGAATCTCGGCCATTTCCTCGAACTTGAAGCCCTGGTAAATCTTCAGCACCACGGCTTCGCGTTGTTCCGGCGAAAGCCGCTCCAGAGCACTGGCCACGGCCAGGCCCAGCTCGATCGGGAAGACCGAGCTGCCGCCTACCAGCACTCCCGTCTCCGCGGCTTCCTGCTCGAGTTCTTCGACATCACTCTCGGGCCGGCGCTTGCGGAACAGGGAATAGGCCTCGTTATGCGCGATGCGGTACAGCCAGGGGGCGAACCGTGCGGGATCATCGAGCTTGCGGAGGTTCTGATAGGCTTTCAAGAACACGTCCTGCGTCAAATCCAGAGCGTCTTCGCGGTTGCCGGTAATGCGTAGGAGGTAATTGTAGACACGTTTCTCCCACCGGGACACGAGGAGGTTATAGGCCTCCACCGCCCCCCGGGCAGCCTG
>CAYTJD010000040.1:0-46066 GCA_964438005.1 uncultured Solibacteraceae bacterium
GGAGCTTTGATAAGTTCCGACCACTTTTTGGGAAGCGCCTAATGTATAAGCTATTGAAAACAAAATGGTCGGGGCGAGTGGATTCGAACCACCGACCTCCTGGTCCCGAACCAGGCGCTCTAGCCAGGCTGAGCCACGCCCCGACACTGCGCGCCAACCTCGAAAGTTCTGCCGCACCTCGCTTTGCGCGGGGAACATTCGCAGTTGACGTGTGCCCTCAGTATAGCATCCCGGGGCCGCCCCGAAACCCGTCCTCAACCTGTCGATAAGGCTGCCAAACCCGTCCCAAACCAAACTCCTTTGGGGCAGTCCTGGTACTTTTTCTGGTGCTCCAGGACTAGCCCGCTTCAACGATCCATGCGAATAATGCAAAGGATCACGTTATGCGGTATGAAACCCTTCAATTGAGCTGCGAATGCGGACAGCACACCACGCGAATTCGTGAGGTGGGATTCACAGCGGATCATCAACTGGTGCTCCACTGGCGCTGCTTGGCCTGCAAGAAGTATGTGTATGTGGTCAAGTCGCTGTCGGACTGCTGGCGCGACTGCCCGCAGCAGGAGGAAGGGAAAGAAGTGACTCCCAGCGTAACGGAAGCGCTCCTGCGCGAAAACGATCTGCGTTTCTTGCGATCTCTCGGTGTGACGCTCCCCGATACCGTGGAGCCTTGATCCGAACCAGACGCCCGCTTACGCCAGAATGTCGATGGTGTGCTTGGTCAGCTCGTCGCCCGCCTGCAGCGCTTTGAGATTGGCCATGAAGTCTTCCTTGGCCACCGCCAGATTTACGATTTCCTTGTTCAGGTCGACTGTATCGCCCGCAGATCCATTGGGAGCCACTCCGGCGTGGCTGATGCGCGCCGCGGCCTGATCCACTTTGGCTTCGGCGCGGGTCAACCCTTCCAGAGCGGTAGCCAGAATCTCCATACGGCGCTTATCGGCCGACCCGCGGCGGTTTTTGAGAGTTTTTTTCAGCTCTCGTAAGTGCTTGCCTTACAGCTACTTCTACCGCTACCATCGAAGTCGTGGCCGAAGCCGACCTGCTCCGCAGCCTTCCGTCCGTGCACGAGGTATTGGAGCGCCTCTCGCCGGCTCTCGCCCGCTATCCGCGGCCGCTGGTGGTGGCCGAGGTGCGGCGCGCCGTCGAAGCCGCGCGTCAGGAACTGCGCGCCGGCGGTCCGCCCGGTCCCTCGATTGAAGCACGTGTCGAGCAAACCTTGAACCGGTTGGCGCGAAATTCGCTGCGCCGGGTCATCAATGCGACCGGGGTCGTGCTGCATACGAATCTGGGGCGCGCTCCACTGGGTCCGATCGACATCCTGCCCGGGTATTGCAATTTGGAGTATGATTTGGCCTCCGGGCGCCGCGGCAAGCGCGACCACCATATCGCGCCGCTGCTCGAACGCCTGCTCGGCACATCCGCGATCGTAGTGAACAATAACGCGGCAGCCTTGTATCTGGCCTTGCACGAGCTGGCCGCCGGCGGCGAAGTGATCGTTTCCCGCGGCGAGTTGATTGAGATCGGCGACGGTTTTCGCATCCCCGATATCATGGCGCGCTCCGGCGCGGTGGTGCGCGAAGTCGGCACCACCAACCGCACGCGGATCGAAGATTATCGCGAGGCGCTCAACGAACGCACGCGGCTGCTGCTGCGCGTGCATCCCAGCAATTTCCGCATGGAAGGCTTTACCGCCCGGCCCGAGCTGCGCGAGCTGGCGATGCTCGGCCGCGAGCACGCGGTTCCCGTGTACGAAGACCTCGGCAGCGGATGCGTAACCGATCTGCGCCCTTATGGGATCGACGAACCTCTCGTCTCCGACAGTCTCGACGCCGGCGCCGACCTGGTCTCCTTCAGCGGCGACAAACTGCTCGGCGGACCGCAAGCCGGCATCCTGGCCGGTAAGCCGGAGGTTGTCGCGCGGCTGCGCCGGAATCCGATGTTCCGCGCGCTGCGCCTCGACAAAATGGTGTTTCAAGCACTGGAGGCCGCGCTGCGCAGCCTTCTGTTCGAACGCTGGGACCAACTGCCGGCGCTGGCGATGATCCGCCAATCGGCGCAAGAACTCCGCGCGCGGGCCGAACGCTTCCTGAGACGCACCGGGCTGACGGCCGAACTCCAGGACGGCTTCTCCGTCATCGGCGGCGGCGCCACTCCGCAACAATCCATTGCGACGTGCTTGATTGCCGTGACCGTGCCCGGCCTGGTGGACGTGGAGCGGCGCTTGCGCGCGGGCGATCCGCCGGTAGTGGCGCGCATTGAAAATGAAAGACTGGTCTTGGATCTGCGAACGGTTCTGCCCGCGGAAGAAGACGAACTCGCCGCCGCGCTGCGGGCCGCCTACGCGCGTTCCTGATACGTTCCTTCGGCGGTGTTCACGCGGATCTTTTCGCCTTCGGTGATGAAGGGCGGAACCTGCACCACGAGTCCGGTCTCGAGCTTCGCCGGCTTGGTCACATTGGAAACCGTGGCGCCTTTGAGGCCCGGCTCGGTTTCCACCACCATCAAGTCCACGGTCGCCGGCAGTTCCACGCTGATCGGCTTGCCTTCGTAGAACTCCACGGTCACTTTCAACTGCGGAATCAGGTACTGTGTCGAATCCCCGAGCAAGTCCTTCATGAGGTGCATCTGCTCGAAGCTTTCTGTGTTCATGAAATAGTAGTATTCGCCGTCGTCGTACAGATACTCCATCTCATGTTCTTCCAGATTGGCTTTTTCGACGCGATCTTCGGAAGAGAAACGGTGCTCGATCATGGAGCCGCTGCGCAGGTTGCGCATCCGAACCTGCACAAACCCACGCAGGTTTCCGGGCGTCCGATGGGTCATACTGAACACGGAATACAGATCGTTGTTGAACTTGATGACCATTCCCGGGCGTAATTGAGTCGCTGCGATCATGCAGCCCTAGTATAACAACCCGCGGCCCGCTTCCCGGCTCAGCGCCGCCATCAGTACGCCAGGAGTCTCTCCATTTCAGCGACGAGCGTCTCGGTTTGCGGCAGGATCGCGGCCTCCAGGCGCGGATGGTATCCCACCCACGTATCGAGCGCGCCGACGCGGCCCACCGGCGCGTCCAGGTGGCCGAACAGCTCGCTGCCGATGCGCGCGGCCAACTCCGCGCCGTACCCCCAGGACACGGTGTCTTCATGCGCCACCAGCACGCGGTTGGTTTTTTCCACCGAGCGGCGGATGGCCTCCCAATCGTACGGCGCGAGGGACCGGAGATCGATCACTTCGAGACTCGCCCGCCCGTTGCGCCTCTCGATCTGTGTCGCGGCCAGCAGAGCCTTCTGCACCAGCGCGCCGTACGTGATCACCGTCAGGCTTTGGCCGGGCTTGACGACCTTCGCGCACCCGAACGGAATGGTGTAATCCGCGCCCGGATGCGGCGAGCGGTTGTACGGCTCGCGGTAGAGGCGTTTGTGCTCGAGAAACAACACCGGGTCATCGGCCCGCAAAGCCGTGCGCAGCAGACCGCAGGCATCCAGCGCATTCGACGGCATCACCACCCGCAGGCCGGGAATGTGCGTGAACTCGATTTCGCCGCACTGGCTATGGTAAACCGCGCCGCCGTTCAGATAACCGCCGATCGGCACGCGGATCACCGCCGGGCAGGAAAACGCGCCATTCGAGCGCCAGCGCAGCGTGGCCAGTTCATCGCGAATTTGCATCATGGCGGGCCAGATGTAATCGAAGAACTGGATTTCGGCCACCGGTTTCAACCCGCGCGTCGCCATGCCGATGGCGCGTCCGACGATGCCGGCTTCCGCCAGCGGCGTATTAAAGCTGCGCGTGGGTCCAAATTCCGTCTGCAGTCCCGCGGTGACTTTGAACACGCCGCCCTTGCCCTTCACTTCGCGCAAATTGGCTTCGCGGCTGCAATCCGCCACATCTTCGCCGAAAACCAGAATCTTCGGATTCCGGCGCATCTCTTCGCGCAGCGTGGCATTGAGCAGATCGACCATCGTCATCGGATCGCCCTGAAAGCGCGGCTCCGCGGCGAACTCGCGCGAGGCGGGGTCCACAGTCTCGGAATACAAGTGAGTCAGCGCCGAGGCCGGATCCGGCGCCGGGGCTTCGAGCGCACGCTGGGTGGCTTCCTGCACTTCCTGATCCACCTCGTGAATCACCAACTGCAAGCGGTGGCGATCGAGCACGCCCTCATCAACCAGGTATTTCGGGAACCGCAGCACCGGGTCGCGCTCGGCTTCGGCCTGCCGCTCCGCTGCCGGTTTATACAGCCGTTCATCGTCCGACAGCGAGTGCGAATAGGGCCGCGTGACGTGCGCGTGGATTAGCGCGGGACCTCGTCCCGCCCGGCAATAGCCGGCAGCCTCCGCCAGTACTTTGTAGGAAGCCAGGAACTCGGTGCCATCAACCTCGCGGTGAAACAGGCCGGGAAAACCGGCAACCAGCGCGGAGATGTTCCCACCGGCGGTCTGGCATTCCACCGGCACCGAAATCGCATAGCCGTTGTCTTCGATCAGAAACAGGACGGGCAGGCTTTTCAAGCATGCCGCATTCAACGCTTCCCAAAACTCGCCTTCACTAGTCGATCCGTCGCCGCCCGCCACCAGCGTAATCTCACCGCGCGCGCTGTGCTCGTAGCGCGTGGCTTCAGCGCAACCGACGGCCTGCAGGAACTGCGTCCCGGTGGGGGAGGAGGCGCTCACGATCCGGTAATGTGCTTGGCTGAAATGGGACGGCATCTGCCGTCCGCCGGAAGCGGGATCGTCGGCCGCGCCCACCGCGGCGAGCAGCATTTCATACGGCGTCACGCCCAAGGTGAGACAAAGAGCGCGATCGCGATAGTACGGGTAAACCCAGTCTTCGGCCGGCCGCAGTATCATTCCCGCCGCCACCTGGACGGCCTCGTGCCCGGCGCCGCTGATCTGGAAGAAGATCCGATTCTGGCGCTTCAACGCCATCTCGCGGTCATCCAGCCGCCGGGCTGTGTGCATGATGCGGAACGCGCGAATGAGTTGCTCGGCCTCCAGCCCGGCAAAGCGGCTGGCGATCGCGGAGTCTGTCGAGGTGGGCGTGGTCAAAGCCGGGCCTGCGCTCCTATTTTCCAGTGTAAACGAGAGCCCATTTGGCGGCGCTGATAGCCTGCCCGACGTGCCGCTGGGTGTGCTCGGCGATATGGGTCAGCAGACCGCCAACCGTGGTGGGCAGCCGCATTCTTCCTACTGCCCTGGGTTCGGCGAGGTGGCTGGGATCGAGAGCACGGACCATCGCTTCCGCTTCGGCAAAAGCCCGGTCCAGTGCGGCGAGAAGCTCTTCCCTGCTCGCGCCGGGATCTTTCTCGGCGTCCAACGCGGCCATTTGTGAGCGGCTGAGCGGCCCCTCTTGCAGGTAGGTCATCAGCCGGTCGGTGCTGCCGGCAATGTGGCGCAGGTGAAACCCGACTGAGCCGAATCCATTCGGGCTGGCCCAGAGCTGATCCGGAGTGAGCGGTTTGGTGTAGTGCGCCAGATCCTCGCGAGCCTGCTGGAACGAATAGAGAATCGGGGCGAGAAGCGGATGAACACCGGGGATTGGGCCCCGCAGCCAGGGTTCCGGTGAGTCGCCCATAACTCCAATATAAGCTGGAGCATCCGCGATTTCACCCACGTGGGTGCCTGCCCCCCAAAGTCGGCGCCCGGCCGGGGCTATTCTGGGTCCTCAATGTCCACATTTTCAACTATTTGGCTCCTGGCACTCCAGATGCACCGTCCACGGCAATGACATGCAACTGACTCGAGCGGCGGATTACGCCATCCGGGTGATGATTCACCTGGCGGGCTTTGCGCCTGGAACACGCGCCAGCCGGGCCGAATTGGCAACGGCCTCGGAATGTCCGGAGCAGTTTTTGTCCAAAGTACTGCAAAGTCTCACGCGAGCGGGCCTCGTGATTTCCCATCGGGGAAACACCGGTGGGTTTGAGCTGGCGCCCGCGCACCGCGGCGCCACGATTCTGGAGATCGTGGAGGCCGTGGAAGGCCCTATCCACCTGAACATCTGCCTCAACTCAGATGATGAGTGCAGCCGTCAGCAATGGTGCCCGGCCTACGCCGTCTGGAACGATGCGCAAACCGCCTTGACCGGTGTGCTGCGCAGAGCCAACATCGGGGAGCTCGCCCGAATTGCCGCTGACACCCGGGGCAACGGGAAAGGGACCGACTCACGAAGACCGAATTGAGGGAGCCATGCCAGCAACGGATGCAGCCACAATCGACGCTGTTCTGAAATTCTCCGGGACCTTCTTGAATTTAGTGACGGCGATGATCATCGTGTTCGGTTTGCTGGTGGTGGCTCTCTCGTTCCGAGGCTCGCAGGAAAAGGACTAAGCGGAGGCGCCCGCGACGGTGGTGGCTGACCTCCAGCGTTCGCTTTGTCTCGCGCGCCAGCGCAGCCGCACTTCGGACAACCCGATCATCAACAGAATCACGATCAGCGTGGCCAGCGCCGCCTGAGAAGCAGTGAGCGCGCGCCGGATGGGATTCGTGAGGTTCCCGTAAACGATCGCGACGTGAATCCAATAGACCAGCAGTGACGTCTTTCCGAAATTCTCCACCCAGCTCCAGCCGCGATTGGTACAGTATTCCGTCCACAGATAAGCGGCCGCCAACAGCACCAAAGCGACTCCGACGCGAATCAGAATCAAAGCCGGACTGGTGCGCCAGAAATCCACCTGGGTATAGATCGAATACGGAAGATTGGCGAAATATTGGGCGGCGAGGACCAATCCGAAACCGATCAACACGACCCACTGCATGAGCCGGTCCATACGCTCCGCGGCGGTGCGTCTGACGATGGCGCCGGCCGCCAGCCCAAACCCGACATAGGCCCCGCACGGAAAAAACGGGAAGCGCCCCCGCGACGGGCTGGGAACCAGATAATCGCGGAGAGGAAGTGCCACCCCTCCCCATTGGAGGCCGCTCACAATCGGTGCGGCCGCAGCGACAGCGAGCGCACCCAGCAGTGCGTAGCGAATCCGCTGGTTCGAATCGAACCAGGCGACCGTGGCAAACGCAGCCAGGGCCAGGCCCATGCAGTTCAGAATGTCGACCTTTAACAGCTCCTCTAGGCTGGCGTTCGGAAGGCCGCCGACCCAGTTGGTGATGCGAAACGCATAGGCGATGCCGAGGACGTAGGCGGCGCGGCGTAGCGAAATGATCCAACGCCGGCGGGCGCTGGCAATGCGCGTCTGGAGACTCTCCATTTGAAAGCCGAACGTCATACCGGCCATGAATAGAAACAGGGGGGCCGCCATGCCGCCGAGAAACTGCGAGAAGATGTAGCCGCTGCCGTCGCGCAGATCCATGCGCGTGAAGGAATTGAAGGCATGGCATTGGATCATGACGATCACGGCCAAGCCCCGCATCCAGTCAAGAAAAGGAAATCGTTTCACCGAGAAAGAAAAAAGGGGAACCGCCCCCTGCCTATGATAGCGTGCGGCGACTGCAATCAGCCGGTCCCGAGCCAACGGCGCCAGCCAGCCTTCTTCGAACTGGGAATACTCAATTGAGCGCGTAGGGGCTCGACTTCCGATTCCGCGAGCGGCACCACGCCGCGCAGGAGGTCGAGCACTTCGGCCAGACGGCAGAAGTGGTCGATGCAGTGCCAGCACGCCGCGACGTGGCTTTCCAACTGCTCGCGGCCGCCCCAGGTTGTTCGGCCGTCCAAGACGTCGAGGAACGCTTTGGCGGGCAGGCATCCCGGCGTGCGGGCTGCGGCGGCGGCGCGCCCCAATGGCCGGCCGGCGTCAGGGAGCAGAGTACGGCTCCAGGTGTCCAACTGGCCGCGAAGGCGGTCGGCGCCTTTTTCACGGATCTTCTGTACCGTGCTCGGATCCATGCGCAAGAGCACGCCGGCGCGCTCGGGCGCGTAGCGCATGGTTTCCAGCCATACGGCTTGCTTCTCGAGAAGAGTCAACGGCTCGAGAGCCTTGGAAACGGTTTCGAGATCGAGCTCTCCGGCCGCGCGATCGCCGGCGTGACTGTCGAGCGTGGCGAGAACTCGCTGCCGCAACTCGGCGACGAACCAGCGCTCGGGTGCCGGTTCCAGCGTCGCAAACAAGCTGGATTCGGGCCGGCGGAGAGCAGGCAGCACGCTGTCGGCTGCCTGCCCCGGGCGGTAGTGGGCCGCGATCTTTCGAATCACGGGCACGTAATGAGAGATGAAATGCGACCAGCCGGCGGGACGATCAGCCCGGCAATCCTGAATCATGTCGTAGCAGGTGTAGACCATCCGCTTCAGCCGAAGGCTTATTTTCGCTCGTACCGCCCCATGGATTGCGCTTCGCCAAGGACATGGCCTTTCATGGCGTGCTGCAATTGATCGCGGCTGGCGCCGGGAGCCAGGCCCAGTGTCGGCACGTCCAGCGCATACAAGCGGAAGAAGTAGCGGTGCGCACCATGGCCTTTCGGCGGACAGGGCCCGCCGTATCCAGGCTTGCCCCAGGAGTTTTGTCCGCTCACGCCCAAGCTTCCAGGCCTCTGGCCTTGGGCCAAATTGTGAACTCGCGACCCGATGTCATAGAGCAGCCAATGGACCCAGACGCCGCCGGGGGCATCGGGATCATCCAGGATCAGCGCGAAGCTGCGGGTTTCCGGCGGCTCGCCCGTCCACTCCAGCGAAGGGGAAACATCGGCTCCCTGACAGGTAAGCAGGTCGGGGATCCATCCCCCATCGCTAAAAGCACTGGAAAAAACCTTCAATGGCATTTCTAGAAATTGTCCCAGCGGGTCATGGTACCGCACTTAGGGATTGGGCGCTTGCCCACGGGGGCACTCCTGTTGCCACGGCCCAGGACGAGGAGTAAGCTCCGAAGTAGAGGATATTCCCATGAGGCTTCTTCGGCAGGTTTGCCTATGCTGTGTGCTGGCCGCCGGTATGGGCATGGCACAGCGCGGTGGTGGCGGCGGCATGCGGGGCGGTGGTGGCGGCTACGGCGGCGGCATGCGGAGCGGTGGCGGCGGATTCGGGGGAGGCAACATGGGCGGGTTCCGCGGAGGCGGGTTCAACTCCGGCGGCGGGTTCAACTCCGGCGGCGGCTTCATTGGTGGCGGCCGGTTCGGCTCCTTTGGGTTTCGCGGCGGTTTTCGCAATTTCAACAACCGGTTCGGCTTTGGCTTCGGCTTTGGCCGCGGCTTTGGCTTTAATAACGGCTTCTTTGGAGGCTGGCCGTTCCTCGGGGGAATCGGCTTTTGGCCCGGATACGGATTTGGTGATTCTTCGTATTTTCCCGGTTACGATTACTACCCCCCTGACTACGGATACACTGCCTATCAGCCGTCACCGAACGTAACCGTGGTCTACCCGCCGCAAGCACCGCCCCTGTCCGCGGAGCGCGCCCGGCCCATGACGCGGGAATACGATCAATACGGTCAGGAAGTCCGGCCCGCCGGTTCTCCGCTGTACCTGATCGCGTTCACCGACCACACAATCCGCGCAGCGACTGCCTACCGGGTCGAAGGCAACACCCTTCACTACACCACGCCCGAAAAAGAAGAGAAGGAAGTGCCTCTCAACACGGTGGACCGCGCGCTGAGCACGCAGCTCAATCGCGAACGCCAGGTTCCTTTCCAGCTGCCTCCGCAGTAGTCATCAGGGCGGGCTCCCCCTGCGGGGGCCCGCTCAATCCAGGTTCGTAGCCCATTCGAGGCGCTTCCACGCACAGTAAGCGCGGAGGTATAATCTCTCCATTCGAGAGGTCCCTATGAGAATATCCGCACTCAGTGTCGCACTAATCCTGATGGCCGGTACCGGTGTTGCTGTCGCCGACGACCTGGAAGACGCGATGGCCGCGTTGAAACAAGCCGAGTCTTCCAAGGATCCCGCCAAGATCAAACAGCTGGCCGCGGCCGTTCATGCGGCGGCGCAGAAGATGCAAGCACCGCCTGCCGACAACAGCGACAAAGAAGGATTTGAAGCACGGGCAGCCTACGCCAAGGAACAGGACACCTACAGCGAGTACGCGCTGTTCGCGTTGGCCTCGCAGCTGCGGGGCCAGCCCGCCGCGCCAGACCTGATTTCCACTCTCGAGAAACAGAATCCCAAGAGCAAATACCTGGACGAACCAGAGTCCTTGGAGATTCAGACAGAAAGTGCCCTGTCGCGGAAACAAAATGACCGCGCTCTGAGCTTCGCCAACCGGCTCATCGCCGCCGGGAACCGGAAGCCGGAAGGCGCGGCCGGTGATTGGGAAGCGCGCAAGAACGCCGCACTGGCCCAGGGATACTGGACCGCGGGCGTGATCCAAGCCGATAAAGGCCTGTTAAAAGACGCCGACCGGAACTTGCGCGCGGCGTTGCCGCTGATTAAAGGAAACAATGCTATGGCCGGACCGGCGTTGTTCTACTTGGGTATTGTGAATTACAAGATCGGCCAGGCGACTCTGAACAAGGCGAAAATGCTCGAGGCCGTCAAGTTCAGCCAGGACGCCGCCGCCATTCCGGGTCCGCAGCAGGAGCAGGCGTCCAAAAACGCATACAACATCAAGACCGAAGCCGACAAAATGCGCTAAGGTCCCATCGACCTCAACAGCGGCGACTATCTTTCGCGCCGCCTCCGCTTTTAACAACCTGCTTGTTGAATTGGATGGGACGTCCCGGCTAGAATCGTCCAGATCAGCTCGGAACATGCTAAATTGAACCAACGTAGCGGGAGCGGCGTTATGAAGGCAATCGCATTATTTTCGCTATCCGTCGCCAGTCTTCTTTACAGTCAAACCGCGGATCAGATCCGCAAGATGGAAACCTCGGGGGAAACCGAGGAAGCCCGGGCAGCGCTGCAACGCGCTGTCGAAAACCGTCCCAACGACGTAGCGGCACTGACCGACTATGCCGAGTTCCTCGATCGGTATGGAGATGCCGGCAGCCGCCAAGCCTATAGCAGGCTCCTGACGCAACTGCGCCAAAACGGAGACGCTCCACGAGGCGCGGTGATTGCCCGGCGCCTGGCGGCTCTGGATTTGTTGGCGGGGGACAAGGACGCGGCCGACCGCGACCTGGAGGCCTATCGCAGCCTTTCCGGACGATCGGTCCGGGTGGTGGCTGGGGCAACCGCCGCCTCGGCGTGGCCCACCGTACCCCTGTCGGGGCCGCTGCGCTCGTTCGCGCGCATGGCGGCCATTCCCTCCGATATCAGCCCCGACGAAATCCTGCCTGCGCTGGCGCGCAACATCGTAACGAACGGCTACCAGGCCTCGCGCGGCAATGAAGAACTGGAGCAGACCGAGTATCTGAAGCTGCTCCACCGGTACATCTCCCAATCCCGCGAGTTGGAGCGGCTGGCCGGGGACAAGAAAGTCATCGAAATCCCGGCTTGCGACTCGCCCAACGGCGCGGAATTGCTCCGCATCCTGGGCTTCCGGATGCGCGGCGGCTGCGGGTCGGACGTCGTGCTGGAGACCGTCAACGAGCGCCGGGCGTTTATCACCACCGATTCCGGTTTTCCGATCAACGATCTGGAGCAGGCGCTTCGTACCAATCGGCCGTTTTCGTACCCGTACCAACCGACGCCGATCCCGGTCATGTTTACCCCCGACTACTGGCTGGCATCCAAGGACCCCAAAGACAAGGATCCAGCCGGGTTTGTCGAGGCGTTCATCTCCGATCCGGCTACGTGCCGGCTGTATCTGGGTTTTTCGAAGCTGGATCAGGAGACGGGGGAGGGATTGCGGAAGGCGTCCACTTCCACACGTTTGCGCGCGTACTCCAACGTTCTCGACTTTTTTGGCGGCATGTTTGAGATTCACGGCGGGAAAGCCGTGGTTCCGGGCGGAGCGCGTTCGGCCGGCGCCTGGGCGGACCTGGTTGGAGCATCGCCCGACCAGGGCGGCGCGTTCTTCGACAAGCTCATGGCCAAGGATGACGGCTGGGTGGCGAGCCTGTACGATGCCTTAGCGCGAATCCGCGGGCCGGTTCGGGATTACCTGGTCGAGCCCGCCCACATGAAGCGATTTTATTCCGCGATCCGCGGACGGGTGACGAGTCCTGGCCCCGCGCGCCCGGTGTTCCGCTCCAACACCGATATGATGCTGCTCACCACCCGGCTGCGCCTTGACGCCAACGGCAAGCCGCACATTCCCGGCAGCCTCGAAATCTGGAAGAGCCTGTTTGTCAACCATCCGCAGGGTAAATATGACGCCAAGCTCTCCAAGCTGGCCGCCTCGTGGAAGGATCCTGACGACGTAATCGAAGCCCTGTTTGCGCTCTGCCGCAAGACCGTGGAAAACGAGCCGCTCAAGATCTTCATGGCTCTGACCGATCTGGACCGTAACCGAACGAAGCCGCTGGAGGCTGCCACAGTCGACCGCCTGGCGCGTTCCTTCCGGCTATATGGCAGCCAGTATTCGATCTTCAGCGAATCGCGCAGCTTGAGCGACACCTCCATCACTCAGTTCCTGGACACCGCTGACGCCGTTTCCAAGATCCGCGAGCAAGACCTTCGATCGGATACAGCGGGCACGTTCCAATCGTTGATCGGATTGTGGCAGATTCTGGTGCGCCAGGGAACACTGCCCGAGTCGCAAGCAGATGCCAGTTTTGCGAGCATCACCATGGCGTTCGCGAAAGTCCGGAACAACCGGGAACTTTTCGACGCGGGGCGCGAGGGCACCAAGACTCTGTTGAACGCGGTCCCGGCCGGCCAAAGCACAGCCACCGCGGCCGAACCACAAGAGCACATCATCGACCTGCTGGCCGGCGCCGCCGTCCCCAACGGCGCGGAGGCGCGCGACCAGGTTGTGCAGGAGCTGATGCGCATCCTGGAAGCGCAGCGCATCATCTCGCTGGACACGCTGTTCCAGCTGGCCGATCACATCGAGAGCATCTCCAAAGGGGAGAAACTCAATACCGCGCTGGTGGCGAAACTCTCGAGCCGGATTTCCGAAATCCAGCTGCCGCGCGCATCGCTGTCGGAGACGGAGAAGAACACGATTGCGTTCGGCTATTGGACTGAGAAACACATCGAGGGCCAGCGGAAGATGAATCTCCGTTCGGCGATCGAGAAGGCGGCGGGCGATCCCGAAAAAGTGAAAGACGTCCGCGGGCTGATGGCGCCGCTGCTGCGGGACACGTTGCTGGCCTACAACTACGCGTATTATGCGCCGCCGGGATCGCAGATCCTCTACACCAACCCGGTGTTCGTGCGCAGCCATGATTTCATCGGAGCGCAAGGAGCCAATCATACATGGCGGGCCACCGAGATGGCAGGAGGCGGCTGGCCGACGAGCGCGGGCGGGCGGCTGATCGGATCGCTCTCCACACTGCCGTATGCACTGGCCGAAGCCGAGCAAAATTTCCTGGTTCCAGCGCAAACCCAAGCCTTGATTTGGGGAGATCTGGTGCCGCAGATGATTCTCAGCGCCAAGATTCCGCGTTGGTGGACGGTGACACCGTCCCAATTGCACTGGGTCGGGCTGCATCTGCGATATGGCCGCGAACTGCTGGCGCAAGCCACCTTCGACGCCGAAATGCGCAGCGAAGTTCTGGAGGCGCTGGGAATCCTCGCCGCTCCGGCGCGCACCGACAGCGTCAACCGTCTGCTCGAAGAGGGCGACGCGAAGGGTGCGGCCGAGCGGGTGACCCCGTCGGAGCTGTTCCTGCTGAGCCGCGAGGTGAGCGCCAAGCGGCGGGACATCGGCTCGGCGGTCGGCTCCGAAATCCGGCAACTGGCAGAGAGCGATCCCAAGGGGATCAACTACGACGTCGTTTCCCGCGCGTTTGGAACGCCGAAGCCTACGCTGGCCAATTCGTACGAGCCCGAGCTGATGAACTTGCGCACCTTCCCGACGTTGATGGGATATTCGAGCCGGATCATGGCGGAGAGCTGGGAATCGAACACGCTGTACTGGGCGGCATTGGCGGACGAACTGTCGCTGCCGCCGGCCGCGCTGAACGTGCGCATTCCGGAATGGACGCAGCAGTTGGTGGAGCACATCTTCGCCTCGCACCTGGAGGACTGGCCGGCGGTGCTGAAATCGCTTAGGCTGGTAGGGGACGATGTTCGCTCCAAGAGTCGCGCCGCCAATGCCGGCGAACCCAAGGCGACCGCGTTGTTGGAGGCACCCTCCCGGTAGAATTCCATGATCCTGACACGACGAGAACTTTTCGGAGTAACCGCCGGCGGGGTATTGCTCCACGCCCAAGAAGGCGGCCAGCGGCCCGTGTTTCGGGTCAAAGTCGACATGGTGGTCCTGGCGTTCACCGTCACGGACAACCGGAATCACTACATCAACGGACTGAAGCCCTCGGATTTCAAAATCTACGAGGACGGCATTTTACAGAAGTTGAATACGTTTGCGGAAGGCGGCAAGCCGCCCCTGGGCGTGCTGGAGGATGGCCGCACGCAGCCTCTGCTGGAAGGCAAGACGGAAGGGGGCGGGCCCGGGCTCGACCGGCCGGACGCTTTCGTCGGCACCAACGTCTTCGTTCTCTTTGACACCAGCAACTTCATGTATCGCGGCTTTGTCTACGCCGAGGACGCGATTGCCGATTTCGTACGCGGCCTCGATCGCGCCGATTCGGTGGCGGTGTACACCTTCAGCCGTAATCTTTCGCGGGCCGCCGGCCTCACCCGGGACCACAATACGGCCATCTCCGGGTTGCGCAAATCCGTGGCTGGTGACGACACAGCCCTTTACAACGCGCTGCTGTTAACTCTGCGCGACGCCGCCAAGATTCCGGGCCGCAAGGTTGTGATCGTGTTTTCGAACGGACCCGATAACGCCAGCATGGTGGCGCCGGACGACGTGCGCGCCGTGGCGGAAGACGAAGGCATTTCGATTTATACGATTTCCACCAATGAAGTGAACAAGGACCCGGTCTCGAGCAATGTGTTCAAGCGCATGTCGCAACGCACGGGCGGGAAGGCCTATTGGGCCGGCACGTGGCAAAAGCAGGTGGAGGCGTTCGAAGACATCCGTGAAGATCTCGGCAACTCGTACACCGTCACTTATTACCCGGCGCCGAACCCGAACGAAGGATTCCGCAAGATCGCCGTGGAGATTGTGAACGACCCGGGCAAAAAGTATCGCGTGCACAGCCGGCCGGGTTATCGGCCGGGGCGAACACTTTAGCCTCTCGTGCTCAACGCTGCCTGAAGCGGCGGGCGCGGAAACCGGCGACCAGAAGCAGACCGAGCCCGGCCCATTCGTACGCAGCCGGTTCAGGAATGGCGACGTTGTTCAATTCAACGAGACTAAAATCCTGGCCCGGTTGCAGGTATTTGTTCCATGTGCCGACACCGGTTTGACTGCTGGAAACGTCCGTATTCAATGAGAGGAAGAAGTGGCCCTTTATTGTGCAACCTGCAGCATCGGGCGTGGCCAGGCAACCCGGCGCGAGCGTCGGAATACCTTCGTCCTCGATCGTGGCCCCGATGTTCAACTCGGGGTCGAGAGGATTTCCGGAGTCGTCGCCATCGGGATTGACGCCGTTAAAGTCAAATGTCAGGAGTCCCGTAGTGTCATCGTAACTTGTTGTGCAGAACTTAAAGTATTGTTTCGACATGCAGTCGAAGGTCGCAAGGAAAGCTGCCAGAGTCGTATCCTGCAACTCCAGCTGCCCGGCGCCAATGTTGGTTTGAAACGCCAACTCCGTGATTCTGTTTGCAGTGTCGTTGTAATAATCGTGCGCACCGCCACCCGTGGTGTCGAGTGCAATCGGAGCTAACCCGGTGATCGGATCGCTGCAGCAACCGACGTCCAGCCCGAAGTCCTGTCCCCATGCCGCACTAAATAATCCAGCCAAAAAGATAACCAAAAGCACCCGCTTCAGCATTCGTCCCTCCTTACACAGAGATCTGTCACTCGTTATTAATGCCGAGTTTACATTGATTTAGGCGTCTGTAAGTCCGAATCTTTCGTACCGGACGCGAAGATCCGTACTGGAGCGCAGGTACCAACCCTACTTACTGGCAGGTTGTGCCAGATCTGCCAGCAACTTCTTGAACTCCGGCGTTTCACGCAAAGCCTTCAGTTCCGGATCGCTTTTGGCTTCCTGCACGGAATAGCCTTTATGCAAGGCGTCCGAGAGACTCGCCAAGGCTTGGCTGGTGCGGCCGGCCAGCGCGTGAATGATGCCTTGTTTAAATAGGATGGAGTTGTCGTTGGGGTCGATTGCCGTCGCCTGCCCCATGAACTCCATCGCTCGCTTATCGTCGCCCTTCTTGGCATAGCAGGTCGCCAATTGGGCCAGATTCTTGGCGTCCCGCGGATTGACCTTATACGCGTTAAATGCCAGGGCAATCGCCTTATCATAAGCCGCCATGGCTTTGTCGCGCTGGCCCATGAGCCGGAAAGCGTCCGCCAGGTTTCGCTGATACAACACGTCGTTGGGGGCCAGATCGACCGCCTTTTGGAACAGCGGTACTGCGTCGGCATATTGTCCCAGTACGAGATAGGCCGCTCCCAGATTGGAGTAATGCAATGGGGACATGGGAGCCAGCGAGATCGCCCTCTTGAACATCGCGATCGAGTCGTTCCACCGCGACAGCTGCTTATAGATAATGCCGATGTTGGCCCAGCCGTTCGCTCGGTCGGGCTCCAGTTCGGTGACTCGCTGAAACGCCGCCAGGGCCTTCTCGTTCTGCCCCTGCGCGGCATACGCCGCACCCAGCAAGTTGTAATTGTTCCAGAGGTATGGGTTCACCTCAGTGGCCTTGATGTATGCGTTGACGGCATCTTGCGGGCGACCCGCTCTGGTGTACGCCGTACCCAAACGGCGCAGCGCCTCATCGGAGTTCGGCGCAAGTTGCAGCGCGCGTTGCAGCTCGGCGATCGCCTCGGAGGTTCTACCGGTCTGCGTATCGACGCTTCCCAGAACGAAGTGAACTTCCGGAAGATTATCGTTGATCGCATCCGCCTGCTGGGCGGCGCCCAGCGCCTTTTGTGTCCAGGCGCTGTCTTTGGTTTTGTCCCAGATTTTGAGTTGGGCCTCGGCCAGGGCGGCGTAGGCCAAGGCGAAACGGCGATCGGTTTGGATTGCCTGCTCAAACAGTTTCGCCGCTTCTTCCGGCCCGTTCGGCGATTTTCCACGGGACAAGTTCTGCCCCTTCAGGTACAAATCGTAGGCGCTGATGTTCTCCGTGGGTCGCACGGAACTGCGCGCCAGCTCCTCATTGCTTTGTTTGATCTCCAGGGCGGAGACGAGAGAGTCGAAGACCTTGTCCTCGAGAGTGAGCAGATCGTCACGCACTCCCTTAAACTCCTGGTGAAACAGATTCTTGCCGTTCTTGCCTAGGTCGTCCAGCGAAATCGTCACAGCAATCTGGTTGGCCGAACTCTGCACGGTGCCCTGCACCAGGAGTGTCACACCCAAGGCATGCGCGATTTTGGCGGGATTACCCTGGCTGATCGCTCCGTTCACCGCGCCGGCGGAAGCGACGTACACGTCGCTGAGGCCGGAAAGCTTGGCGGACACCGAATCGACCACGCCATCTGCCAGATATTGCGTCGTTTCCGAGTCGCCGACCACCTTGAGTGGCAACACGGCCATATAGTGCCGGATCGCCGGGCCACCGCCAGTCTTGGCTCCGCCCGGATGGAGAATGCGTTGCCGCGTCGAAGGAATTGCCAGCAACACAGCGACGGCCAGGGTCACGGCTCCCGTCGCAGCAAGCCACGAGCGGCGCGTGGGTTTCGGAAGCTGAATGCTGATGGTCTGCGCCCCGGCGGATACAGGCGCACTGAGTACCGGCACGCTCTGCGCGTCAATGTCGGCCAGAATTTCGCGAGTGCTCTGATACCGCTGCACCGGATCTTTTTCCAGGCACTTCAAAATGATCTTGGCCAAATACTCCGGGACGTCAGGCGCAACCGTGCGCGGATCTTTGGGCGCCTCGGTGACCCGCTGGTACATGAGCTGCAGCGTCGACTCGGCCCGGAACGGAATTTCGCCCGTCGCCATTTCGTAAAGGATCAAGCCCAGCGCATAAATATCGGCCCGGTGGTCGACCCGTTTGGCTTCCACCTGTTCGGGCGCCATGTAGCGCGGTGTGCCCAGAATCTGGCCGGTGCGCGTCATCATGGTCGCGTCATTCTCGAACGACTTCGCCAGCCCGAAGTCCATGACGAACAAGTTGTCGGCCTTATCGACAAGGATGTTGTTGGGCTTCAGATCGCGATGGACCACTTCCTCGGAATGCGCGGCGTCCAACGCGCTGCACAATTGGCGCGCGAAACCGAGGACTCGGTCGAGGGGCAGGCGGCCCGCTTCCAGGAGCCGCCCAAGATCTTGGCCCTCGACGTAGGCCATGGTGATAAACTTCATGCCGCCGGCGTCTCCCAGGTCGTGGATGCGCAGGATGTTCTTGTGCGAGATTTTGCTGGCCAGCAGCAGTTCCTGGCGGAACCGCGCCATGGCCGCCGGACTGGCGGCATACTCCGGCCTGACCAGCTTCAGGGCCACGGTACGGCCCAGCTCCTTGTCGGTCGCCTTGTAGACGGTGCCCATCCCGCCTTCGCCCAGCAGCGATTCGATGCGGTAACGAGGACCAAAGTCCGTGCCCGGCTGTAGCGTTAAAGAAAATGCCCCGGAAAAGTGGATTGCCGTGTGGGCTTCCGGCCGGGGAGACGGCGCTGGCGACAGGACACTGGACGCCACAGCCGGAGGCGGCGCCGCTTTGCTGGCAGCCGGGCTCACATCGCCGGTATCGAAGCCGAGGGTATCTTCTTCATCCGGCCGCGTTAACGCGCGGCCGCAGCGCGAACAGGTAGCCGTCCCTGTGGGATGCGCGAGCTCGCAATGCGGACACACCATACCCTCTGCGCTTAGCCTTTCGTTCGCACTTGTATCTCGATTATGAGCCAGAATTCAGGGATAGATCAACCGGAAACGCTACTAACTGCCTCTATGATAAAATCGCTCCACCCCCTCACGAGGAATTCGCGGATGACCAAATCGCTTCCGGCGCCGGCATGGCTTACCTTATTTTCCTCGTTTTGCACGCTGGCGGTAGCGTTTTCGTTTGGTCTCTTCTCGCTGCCGGTGTTTTATCCCGCCCTGGTGAAGGCCTTCGGGTGGAACCGCGCCAGCGTCGCCGGCGGCGGATCGATCGTATTGCTGTTAATCGGAGTCATGTCACCGGTAGTGGGCTGGCTGGCCGATAAGTACTCGCCCAAGGTCGTGCTGCTGGGCGGTATCTGTCTGGGAGCGGCGGCACTGGCCTTACTCTCTATAACCCAGTCTCTCACTCAGTATTATGCGTTCTGTATCCTGTTAGGACTCGGTACGTCGGCCGTCTCGATTCTGCCGAATTCGCTTTTGGTCGCTCCGTGGTTTTCGCAGCGGCGTGGCATCGCCGTGGGATTCGTGAACGCAGGTATCGGGCTCGGCGGCATCGCGCCCCTTGTGGCCACGACGCAGATCCGGGAACGGGGCATTTCCGGAGCGTTCCTCTTCCTGGCGTGCTGTCTCGCCATTCCGTTCCTGCTGGCGCTTCTCGCCGTTCGGTCGCCTGGCGCCTCGGCTCCGCGGGAAACGCCGAGCGGGCCGGCGCGGAACGCACCCACCGCAGGCCAATTGGTGCGCATGCCGATGTTCTGGATTTTCGGAATCAGCCTGTTCTTCGCGGCTCATTCGATGCTGGCGGTCCAGCAGCACCTGGTGCTTTATCTGACCGGGCAAGGCGTGGCTGCGCCGCGCGCGGCCCTCGCGTTGAGTGTCGCCATCTGGTCGAGCGCCGTGGGCAAGCTATTGAGCGGCGCGACGGCAGACCGTTACTCGGCGCGCCTGGCCATGATGATGAGCGTCCTCTACGTCGGGTTGGGCGTAGCCGGCGTGCTCACCGTGGCCCCCGCGTCTGGTCTGATCTTTGCGGTGGCAGTGATTTTCGGGTTCGGCTACGGCGGCATCTTCAACGCGTCGCCGACCATCATCTTCGAGTACTTCGGCACGCGGCGGGTCGGCTCCGTCATGGGGCTGCTGCTTGTATTTTTCGGACTCGGCACCGCGAGCGGCGGTTTGCTGGCCGGCTATCTTTTCGATCAGACCCATCGCTACGCGACGCCATTCAGCCTCGATCTGGCCCTTGCCGGCGCGGGGCTGCTATTGTTGTTGGTGAGCGGCCGCCAGACGCGCACCGCTACTGTTCCCTCCCTGCAATCGGAGTCTTCCCTGGCCTGACCGGAGAATAAGGAGCACACGGACATCTTGATTTTTGAAGGCAACTGCTGGAAGTTTGGTCACAACATCCCGACCGACCTCATCACGCCCACCAACATCACGCTGCGCAGCATCAGCGAAATGGCGAAGCACGTCCTGGAAACAGCCAATCCGGAGTTTCCGAAACGAGTGCAGCCGGGCGACATCCTGGTGGCCGGGCGGAATTTCGGCTGTTCTTCCGGGCGCGCGATCGCGGCTAAAGCGCTCAAGGCGACGGGCATCAGCGCGATTGTCTGCGAGCTGTTTTCGCGCACGTTTTATCGCAATGGCCACGAGATCGGGCTGCCGTTGCTCGAAGTGGCAGGCGTGCACGAATTGGTCGAAACCGGCGACCGCGTGCGTGTCGATATTCGCGGCGGCGTCGTCGAGAATCTCACCTCCGGGAAGTCTCTGCGCGGCGCCCCTCCGCCGGAATTCCTTTTGGAAATGGTGCAGGCCGGCGGGCTGATTCCTCTGTTGAAGGCCGGCTCGCGGTTCTTCCCTGCCCGGTCATGAGCCTGCTGCTCCGCAATTCCGACGTCGAGCGCGCGCTGACTCCCGAGGATGCCATCGCCGCCACCGAGGCGATCTATCGCGAACTGGCCGAAGGCAAAGCGATCAATCGGCCCCGCAGCCAGACTTATATGCCCGTGGAATCCAGCGAGCACCCCGGCTTCCGCTACCGGTTCAAATCCCAGGAAGGCAGCGGCGTGTCAAGCGGTGTGTGGGCGCTCCGCATCACTTCCGATATGGCGGGCTTTTCCTACACCGCGGGCGTGAAGCGGCGGCGCATCCTGCCAGTCGCCACGGGAAACCGCTATTGCGGGATGGTACTCCTGTTCGACATCGAGCGGATCGAGCCGGTCGCCCTCATGCCCGATGGCGTGATTCAGAAACTACGCGTGGCCGCCCTGAGCGCGGTGGGAGCGAAGTACCTGGCGCCGGAGAATCCGAAGACGCTGGGGCTTTTTGGCAGCGGGTGGCAGGCCGACGCGCACATCGATTTTCTCTGCCATCAATTTCCGTTCGAGCGCGTGAAGGTGTTCAGCCCCAACCAGCAGCACTGCCGGGAGTTCTGCCACAAAAAAAGCGAGCAGTTGGGGCGCGCGGTAGAAGCAGTGGACGCGCCGGCGAAGGCCGTCACCGGCAGCGAATTCGTGCAGGCAGCCACGGCGGCGTGGGACGCGGTTTTTGACGGGCGCCTCGTCGAGAACGGAATGTACGTGTGTTCGATCGGCGGCTCCGACGCCAGCAACAAGCGCCGCGAGATCGATGATGAAACCATCCGGCGGGCCGACCTGTACGTCGTCCACTCCAAGGAAGTCGCTCGTCTCGATCAATCGCCGGATGTCTGGGAAGTGGCGCAAAAGGGAATCAAAGCCTGGGAATCGATCCACGAGGTGCAGGATCTGGTGGCGGGCAAAGTGGCGGGCCGGACGCGCGCCGATCAAGTCACGGTGTTCAATAACAACACGGGTGCCGGCACCCAATTCGCGGCGCTCGGCGCGGCCGTGTTGCGCAAAGCGCGCGCGATGGGACTAGGACAGGAAATTCCCACGGAATGGTTCTTGGAGGACGTGTCGCCGTAATGCTGAACCGGGAACGGCTTTCGCAATTGAGAGATCTGTTGGCGGAGCGGCGCTGGGATCTGCTCCTGCTCTACGGTCATACGTGGCGCAAGGATTTCTTCCGCTGTCTCGTCAACGTCAATTTCTCGGGGCCGCACGCGCTGGCAGCCGTGGACCGTTCCGGCGAAGTCCAGGCCGTGATGTCGGACCCGTGGGATGCCGAAGCCGTCACCGCATGCCCGGCATCGGCCGATTTCCCCGGCGGCCTGAGACGCCTGGCGGCGCGCGGCGGCACAGTCGCCATTGCCGGGATGGAAATGATGGAGGCACGCTTTGTCCAGGCGTTCGCAAATCCCGTGTCGGCGACGTTCGAAGTGGAAGAGATTCGCCGCGTAAAAACGCCCCGCGAAATGGACCTGATGCGCAAGGCGGCCGATCTGGCCGACCGCGGCTATCAGCATTTCGCCAATGTGATCCGGCCCGGAATGAAGGAGTACGAGCTGGTGGCCGAAGTCGAGGGTTTTCTCAAAACGCACGGCGCCGAGGACAATTTCATGCTGATCGCCTCCGGCGGCACCGAAGTGACGGGCATGAAGCCTCCGACCGAGCGCGCATTTCTTGAGGGAGACTCGGTAACGACCGAGCTCACGCCCCAGGTGGACGGCTATTGGGCGCAGATTTGCCGGACGCTGGTTCTGGGAGATCCCAACCCGAAACAGCGCGAGTCCTTTTCGATTTTTCGCGAGGCCCAGCAGGCCGCCGAGGACTTTCTGAAACCCGGAGTCAACATCGCCGACGTGGCGCGCGTGCAGAACGACGTGTTTCGCAAATACGGTTACGGCGAATATACCGGGCCGAAGTATACGCGCGTCCGCGGCCATGGCATCGGGCTGCACTGCGACGAGAATCCGTATGTCCTCGAGGACGTGAATTACACGGTGAAGGAAGGCATGACGCTGATCGCGCATCCCAACACCTATCTGCCTCTTTCCGGATACATGGTGTTCGGCGATTCGCTGGTGGTGACGGCCAACGGCTGCGCATCCCTCAACCACACGGAAAGGAAGCTGTTTCAAAAGTGAAGCGAGGCTGGATCACCTGGGATCGAACTGAGCTGCCGCGAACGGCGTTCGAAGCGCGCCTGGATACGGCGCGAAAGCAGATGGGGGCGCGCGAATTGCCGGCTGTTGTCGTCTACACCGATATCTGGCGGTCGAACCGCGTGCGCCATTTTTCCAATTTCATGCCGTACTGGAACCGGGCGCTGCTTGTAATCCCGCGCGAGGGGGCGCCCTCGCTGCTGTGCGGGTTGTCGCCGCGCGTCTATCCCTGGATCCGTTCTGTCACGATTCTTGACGAGATTCTGCCCAGCCCGAACCTGCCGCAACGGCTGCGCCAGCTTTGCGCGGAACGCGGATGGAAGCGAATCGGCGCGCTCGATTTCGCGTCGTTCCCCCATGACTTGTTCACACCGTTGCAAGACATCGCAGACGACATCTCCCTTCCCGAACCGCCCGACGAGTTCGAGTTTTCGATGCGCCGGCACGCCGCGCAGATGGCGCGCGCAGGCCTGGCAAGCGAGATGCCTTCCGCGGCCGGCCTGACCGATCATGAATTCACGGGCCGGCTGGAGCGCCGGTTTCGTCATGCCGGCGCCGAAGACCTCGTCATTCTTTTGACGAACGGCCGTACCCCGCCGGCGCCGCCGCGAGGCGAGCAGCTCGCCGGCTCGTTTTCGGTGTCGCTGGCGCTGGAGTACCGCGGCCACTGGGCCAAGGTGGTGCGCAACGCGGCCGCGCCCGTCTCTTCCCTGCCCGGCGATGCCTTTACGGAAACCCTCTCCGGACCCTACCCGTTTGAGTCCGGCGCCGGACCCATCTTCGCCGCCCGCTGGGAAACGAAGCATCAAGGTCTGCGCCTCTTTCACGGCGACACATACTGCCAGGGCATGCACGGAGCCGAGTTGCTATGAACATGATCGAGAAAATCCTGGCGCGAGCCAGTGGGCGCGCGCAGGTCGAGCCGGGAGACGTCGTCGTCTGCAACGTCGACCTGATGGTGATGCACGATATCAGCTCCAACATGGTGATGAAGGTTCTGGAGACTGAAATGGAAAATGCTTCCATCCACGATCCGTCGCGCATCGTCTTTGTCTTCGATCACAATTTCTCGCCGGCGACGCAGTTGGCCGCGGAAACGTTGGCCAATGTGCGGCGGTTCGCGGCGCGGCACGGCATCCGCCACGTTTTGGATTCGGGTAGCGGCAGCGTCCACCACGCCATCATCGAGAGCGGGCTATGGGCGCCCGGCCAGGTGATTATCGGCTGTGATTCGCACACGCCAATTTATGGGGCGCTCGGCGTTTTTGCCACCGGCGTCGGGAATAATTCCATGGCCGCGCTCGGATTCGCGCGCAGCCAGGCATGGTTCCGCGTGCCCGATACGCGCCAGATTTACTTTCGCGGCCATACGCGCCCGGGCGTGGCAGCGCGCGACATCGCACAATACATGGTCGGCCGCATCGGCGAAGATGGCGCCGTCTACCAGGCTTTGGAATACGCGGGACCGTACATCGAGTCGTTGACGATAGAAGACCGGGTGCTGTTCCCGCTGATGTCGATCGATATCGGCGCCAAGTGCGGCTACGTCAATCCCGACGAGAAGACGGCCGAGTTCGCGCAGTCCTTTTCCCCTCAGAGGCACGCCGAACTCCTACGCAACGATCCCGGCACGAAATACAAAGACACGCTCGAAATCGACGTCAGCCGGATCGAGCCGCAGATCGCATGCCCGCCCACTGTCGGAAATGTGCAAGCGGTGGAGGCGGCCGCCGGCGTGCCGGTGAATGTAGCCGAAGTGGGCGGCAGCACAGGAGGACGGCTTTGCGATATCCGCGAGTTGGCGGCGGTCTTCCGCAACCGCAAAGTGCATCCCGGTGTGCGCCTGCAAGTGGTGCCGGCCTCGCGAGGAATCTATCGCAGCGCCCTGCGCGAAGGCCTCATCGAGACCTTGTTTGACGCGGGCGCGAACGTCTTTCCGCCGAGCGCCGGATCCAACCAGGCGTTCAACATGGGTGCGCTGGCCGAAGACGAAGTCATGATCTCGAACCAGGCCCGCAACTTCCCCGGCCGCAACGGCCACCCCAGGGCCCGGCACTACCTCGGATCGGCTCTCACCGTGGCCGCGGCAGCCTTACACGGCCGCATCACCGACCCGCGGACCCTGCTTTAATGCGATCGGCAGCCCCGTTCCGTGAGCGTAGCGTCATTGGGGCCGCCTGATTCGTTACAGAACAATTACTTCTCCTCGGCGGCGCGAATTAGCGGCGCCGAAATTGACCTGCTGCCTTACACTCGAAGTAGATTGTGTCTTCCGACCTCGCCCTGCAGATCACAAGATACGGCTATCTGGCAATTTTCCTGCTTGTCTTCCTGCAGGAGCTCGGCGTGCCGAATCCAGTCACCAACGAGTTCGTCTTGTTGTTCTCGGGCTATTTGGCGTTTTCCGGGGCCTTGAATCTCTGGCTGGTGATTTTGACCGCTGTGTCGGCGGACTGCATCGGCACCACCATACTCTACGCCGTCTTCTACCGGTTCGGAGATTCCATCATGAGCCATCGTCCGCGATGGTTCCCGGTCTCACCGGTTCACTTGAACCGGATTGCGCGAAGAATTTCGGAACGGCAGCGATGGGGCATCTATATCGGAAGGCTCATTCCCTTTCTTCGCGGATATGCCTCAGTGGCGGCCGGCATTCTGCCGATCCAGCCAAGGATTTTCATCCCCGCCGTGATCCTGTCGGCGATCACTTGGAGTGGCGGCTATGTCGTCGCCGGCCGGCTGCTTGGCCCGTATTGGGAGCAATTCGCCGCAAGAATCGGGCGGGCTGAGAGCCTGGCGCTCCTCGCAGTCCTCATCGTCATCGCGACTCTCATCGGCAGGGCCATTCGCAAGAATCGCCAGGCCGTTTGACGCCCGGTGTCAGAACAGCGGTTCTTTTCTCAAATTGTTCTCGAATTCCGTCGAATGCATTGACCTTCCGCTGTTTATTTTTTGAGCCGCCGTTCGCCTCGCATCGGTCAAGAATCTAGGAAGGACGGGGCATATTACATGTGCCGGCCCTGTCCCCGCCAGAAAGTGCCGTTGGTAGGCAACGGATGAGACCGATCAACACCATAGACCTCCGGAAAGCGGCGTTTGGCTCAGTCCTCGTTGTCACCTTCGCAATCCTGGTTGCCATCTTTGCAGCCCTTGCTGCCGCCTTCAATGCCACCGCGAGAGCAAAAACTGGCCCCGCCGCCCTCACCCCGGAGCAGACCTACGCACTCGCGCGAGACGCTTATCTCTACGCGTATCCCCTCGTTAGCATGGACATCACCATGCATCAGGCGACCAATGTGAGGAATTCCGCCGCGGTCAACATGCGCGCGCCGGTCAATCAGTTTGCACACGCGCGGGCCTATCCGAAGGCCGCCGAAAAGAACGTGGTACGGTTCAATTTCGATACTCTTTACTCGCTTGCCTGGCTCGACCTCTTCCGGGAACCGGTCATCCTTTCCGTCCCGGACACCCACGGCCGCTACTACCTGCTGCCCATGCTGGATATGTGGACCGATGTGTTCGCCGTAGTGGGCAGCCGGACAACCGGCGCCAAGGCCGGCGCCTACGCCATTGTGGGACCAGGCTGGAGCGGCGCCTTGCCCGAGGGCGTGACGAAGATCGAGGCGCCGACGACAACGATTTGGATTCTGGGTCGAACGCAGACAAATGATCCGTCGGATTATGACAACCTTCACAAGGTGCAGGACGGCTTCAAATTGACTCCGCTATCGCAGTGGGGCCAGGCCTATACGCCGCCAACAAATGCGGACACCGACCCGTCTGTGGACGACAAAACGCCGCCGCTCGTTCAGGTTAGCAATCTCGATGGAGTGGCCATGCTGTCGCGGCTTGCCGATCTGATGATGAAGTATCCGCCCCACCTCAACGACTATCCGATCTTGTTCCGTCTGCGCGCGCTCGGCGTTGAGCCGGGCAGACCCTTCGACGTGAGCGCTCTCGACACGCAGACGCTTTCCATCATCAACAAAGCAGCCAAGGATGCGCTCCTGTATATGACAGCGAAAATGCGGACCGAGCGAACGATGGTCAACGGCTGGAATATTGGGCTGGAGAACATGGGCACCTATGGCACTTCCTACCGGCGGCGCGCGATCGTCGCCCTGGGTGGGCTTGGCGCCAATCTACCGGAAGACGCAGTCTATTCAGTCTCATTCGTTGACGGAGACGGCAAGCCGCTTAGCGGCGCCAACAACTACGTTCTGCACTTCGATAAAGGAAAGTTGCCGCCCGCCAACGCCTTTTGGTCGATCACGATGTACGACAAGGATGGCTTCCAGGTTCCGAACCGGATGGAACGCTTTGCCATCGGGAGCAAGGACCAGCTCGCCTTCCGTGCGGACGGCTCGCTGGACATCTACCTGCGGGCGGACTCGCCCGGAAAGGACAAGGAAGTGAACTGGCTGCCGGCGCCAAAGGGCGAGTTTCAGCCGGCTATGCGCATCTACTCGCCAAGGGAAGAAGTGCTCGACGGCAGTTGGGCGCCGCCGCCCATCAAGAGAATCGAATGAGCAACCGCCGCGGCGGCGCTCTGGAGGCAATCTCAGATGAACAGAACCAAAACCGCGCTATTCGCTGCGTGCGCCAGTTCCATAATCCTGAGTAGACCTGCCATTGCCGCACGGCTGACCGTCTCGCATGAAGAAGCGCGAGAAATCGCCCGCGATGCGTATATCTACGCATATCCGTTGGTGCTGATGCAGATCACGAGGCGAGTCGCGTGCAATGTTCCGAAACCTATTGGCCTGCGTGCTCCCATTAACCAGCTTGCTCATGGCCGTGAATTTCCGGATGCCTCCTTCACCGACGTGGTTCGCCCGAATGCCGATACGCTTTACACTGCTCTGAGCTATGACGTGTCCAAGGAGCCGCTCATCGTCAGCGTTCCCGATTCCGGCGGCCGCTATTTCCTGCTGCCTTGGTTGGATTCTTGGACGGACATCTTCACGGCGCCAGGTACCCGGACTACGGGCAACCGCGCGCAGACCTTCGCCATAGTCGGGCCGCACTGGCATGGAACTTTGCCGCCCCGTGTCGACCGGTACACCAGCCCCACGGCGTCTGGTTTGATGATCGGCCGCACGCAGACCGATGGTCAGGCCGACTATCCGGCTGTCCATCAATTTCAGGATGGCATCAAGGTCGTCCCTCTCCGCGCATACGGCAGGCCTTATAAACCGCCGGCAGGCACCGTGAACCCGAACCAGGATATGAGCGCGCCGCCGGAGCAGATCGAGAAGATGAACGCGGCTACCTTCTTCGCCCTATTGGCGCAGTTGCTGAAAGACAACCCGCCACATCCCAATGACTACCCCATCATCGACCGCATGAAGCGGATCGGCATCGAACCCGGCAAAAGCTTCTCCCTGGCATCTCGACCGAAAGAGTTGCAGGACGCAGTCAATCAGGCGTCCGCGGAGGCGCTCCAGCTGATTAAAGCCACCTGGGCCAATTCCGGCGTCCTGGCGAATGGATGGCGGACCAACCTGACTGCCATCGGCACCTATGGCACCGACTACTTGCATCGCGCCGGCGTTGCCTATGCGGGACTGGGCGCCAATGTGATCGAGGATGCGGTTTATCCCACCGCCCTTACGGATGCTGATGGCCAACCCTTCGACAGCGACAAGCGCTACGTGCTTCACTTTGCGAAGGACGAGATCCCGCCCGCACGCGCGTTCTGGTCGTTGACTATGTATGACCAGCGACAGCTCTTTGCCGAAAATCCTATCGGGCGATACGCGATCGGCGACCGGGACAAGCTTACATTCAACCCTGACGGCTCGCTCGACCTCTACATCCAGCGGGAATCGCCAGGCAAGGATGACGAATCCAACTGGCTGCCCACCCCGAAAAGTGGGGCGTTCTCCATGAACCTGCGGCTTTACTGGCCGAAAACCGAAGTGCTCAATGGTTCCTGGACGTCTCCGCCGGTGAAACGCGTAGACTAAGCGTCCTGCCTCCCGATGCTACTCCCATCGGGACTTGCGGCAAGTGTTAGCAAATCGCCGGCAAGCGGCATCCAACGCTTTAGGCGCCGCCAGGGCGCCCCGGACAGACTTTCTTATGCAGGATTGTTTTTGCGGCGGCCATCTCTCGCCCGCAATGCTTGCACGTGGCCTTCATCTCAGTGCCCTGAGTGTGATAAGTGAAGTCTGGAACGTTGGGCTTCTCGCTGCCCATGCTCAACCTCGCCTGGATCTTAACACCGGCCGCGTTGCGGATTTATGAACAACGCTTCACAAGTTAAAAACAATTTCCTGCAAAACTGTCGTGGGCCGCATACCCGCGCCGCTTTACCGCGCCAGTTGCGTCTTCAGATACTCGGCCAGCCCGCCCAACTCCAGAATCTTCTGCACGGATTCGGGAACTTTTGGGAACGCGAATTCCTTGCCGGCATGCTGGATCTTGCCGGCTGCCAGGTCGAGCCGGATCGCGTCGCCTTCGGAAACGGCGTCGTAGAGTTCCGGGCATTCGACGATCGGAAGGCCGTCGTTGATCGCATTCCGGTAGAAGGTGCGCGCGAAAGAACACGCCACCACCGCCTTGATCCCCAAGCCTTGAATCGCCGTGGCCGCCTGCTCGCGCGCGCTGCCGCAGCCAAAATTGCGCCCGGCTACCAGGATGTCGAAATTCCGCAGCTTGCTGCCGAAGCCTTCGCCCAGCATTTCGAAAGCATGCTGGCCCAGCCGCTCCTTATCGATGTAGATCAGATACCGCCCCGGAATGATGACATCGGAATTGACGTTGTGGCCGAACTTATAAATCTTTCCTTGAATGACCGATTCCATGGTTACTCGAAATCCCGCGGATCGGCGATCGCGCCTTGTATCGCCGAGGCCGCCAAAGTCGCGGGGCTGGAAAGGTAGATGGCCGATTTTCCGCTGCCCATCCGCCCGAGAAAATTGCGATTCGCCGTCGAAAGGCACACTTCCCCGTCGGCCAGCATCCCGCCATCGCCGGCGCACGCGCCGCATCCCGGGTTGGTCACCATGCCGCCGGCTTCGAGCAGCGTCTGCAGCACGCCGCTGTTCATGGCCTCCAGCATGATTTTCTTGGAACCCGGTGTGATGATCAGCCGCACGCCGGGATGCACGCGGCGGCCTTTCAGAATCTTCGCAGCCACCACCAGGTCATCATATTTGGCGTTCGCGCAAGAGCCGAGAAACGCCTGGTCGATGTGCGTTCCCGCCACTTCGCCGATCGGCTTGGTGTTTTCGACTTCGTGCGGACAGGCGACCATCGGCTCGAGCGCCGCCAGGTCCACGGAAATCTCCCGCCCGTAGGCCGCATCCGCGTCGGCATAGACCGGATGATAGCGGCCATCCGGCAACCGTTCCCGCAGGTAGTCCGCCGTTCTTTCGTCCGGCGGCACGAAGACGCACTTCACGCCCATTTCCATGGCGAGGTTAGCCATCGTCATCCGCTCGGAAACCGTCAGATCGGGAACCGCGCTGCCATAAAACTCAACGGACTGATAGCTGCACCCATCGGCCCCCAGTTTGCCGATGAGAAACAGCATCAGGTCTTTGGAATACACGCCGCCGGAAAAGCGCCCGCTCAAAGCGATCTTGACGCTCTCCGGAACCTTCATCCACAGTTTGCCCGTAAGCCAGACCGACGTGACTTCTGTGTAGCCGATTCCCGTTCCAAGCGCGCCGAGACTCCCGTAGATCGTACAGTGTGAATCGGTGCCGACGATCAGATCGCCCGGCGCCACATGCCCGGCCTCCATCAATACCAGGTGCGCGATTCCGGCATCGACATCGTAGAACTTGCCGATGCCGAACTCGCGGGCGAAATTGCGCGAGGTCTGCTGGTCGGCGGCGTACTTCTCCGTCTTCGCCGGAGAAATATGATCGAGAACAATCGCCAGCCGCTCCGGATCATACAGCTTGGTGGCGCCGATCCGTTTCATGACGCTCACCGAGCGCCAGGTCGCCGTGTGGCTCATCACAAGGTCGGGGTAGGCGTCCACAATTTCACCCGGCCTCACGGACGCGCGCCCCGATTTTGCCGCCAGAATCTTTTCGGCGATAGTCATCAGATTCGATGATATCGTAGCGGCCCCGGCGTGCGTCGGGAGAGGGGCTTGGGATTACACAGTCAGATCGATGGTTGTGCCGGTCTGACTACTGCCGTCTTCGTGCCGATGGCCCCGATGCCCCGGCGCCGCGAATCGGTTCTGCAACGCGCTGCTGAGATCGCCCTGCAGAAGTGTCGAGTCGGTGAGAGCCTCGGAGAGCGAGTTCGTCGCCAGCGTCTGCCCCAGCCCGGCAAGATCGGTGGGAATCGAAATGCCGCCCGCTGACGACGCTTGCAAAGTCTGCAGATCGGCATAGGCCTTCCGCGCGTCCGCCAAATCGCCGCTCTGCAGATCGAGCGCCAGTTGACTGAAGTCTTGCCGCACCTGCAACACGCGCTGCCACTGCTGTTGCGGAGAGACAGCGTTCCCTTGCTGTAGAAGGCCGGTGTTTGCAACGCCGGAAATCGACATATTCCGTTGACCTCCTGCAGTCAGGTTGTATTCCCTCCCGTATGTGGAACAAGCTGCCATTCGATATGACTCGCTCGTTGGGTGAATCTTCCAACCATCCCCATGCAGGGATTTCCCGGGGACCTGGCGCCTGCTACGAAACCCGCCAATTGGACGCAACGTCCAGCCACATAGCAAACCAAATACGTGTCAATTCATCGCGGGAATCCCAAGTTCACGAGGGGCGTATTCCCGCGAGATACAGGAGATTTCCGACGTGAAAATGACTTATTCTCTTGCCCTGGTTCCGCTCCTGTTCGCGGCGATTCCGTACGCGAACGCACAGAGCGCGTTCGATCTGAACATCGGCTTCGGTACCGCCCGCGCCTCGGCGAATGGCGGCGGCATCGACAATGCGTTCGCCTTCAACCCCTTCAGCCCTTGCGCACCGGGCGTAGGCGACCCCAACTGTCAAGCCACCCCGGCACTGAATGGCTTCTTCCTCGGCCTCGGCGGCGACATCATGTTGAATAAGCGCTTCGGCGCCGGCGCCGAAGTGAACTTTCAGCCGGCACGCAGCGACTTTGGTCCTCTCCAATACAGGCAGACCTTTTACGATTTCAACGGCATCTTCGCGCCGGTGAATGTGAAGCGCGCCCTGTTGCAAGTGCAAGGCGGCATTGGCGGCGCTCGAACCGGCTTCGCGTTTACGCAGAGCTCGTGCGTGGGGACGGCGGTCTGCTCTTCCGTTACCCAGTCTGTGGGCAATGCGAACCATTTTCAGCTGCATGTCGGCGTGGGCGTCCAACTGTTCCTGACGGAGCACATCTTCATCCGTCCTCAATTCGACCTGCACTACGTGCCGAATTTCGATCAACAGTTCGGAAGAAATGCCGTTCCGGAAGGAACCGTCTGGGTCGGATACAGCTTCGGAGACCGCGGCTAGAGCGCGAGTGGCGCGGCCGGCCTCCCAATCGGGAGCGCTCGGAAGCCGCGCGCGTAAGTCAGAGGCGCCCGCGTGCTGGTCAAAGGGAAGACGCTGTATTGGTGCCGGAGCGTTAAGGCCGGCGGCAGGCGCCTTTGTTCGTTGAGATTACTCAATCTGTGCGCAAGGCGCCTATGGGATCCACGTAGGCAGCGCGAATTGCCGGTATTGCTGCGGCCACGAGGATGGCCGGAAGCATCGCGAGCAGAACTCCGGCGTACGCGATCACATCGTGGGTGTTGGTGCCGAATAGCATGGTGGCGATGATCCGATTCGTGGCTACACCGAACGCCAGCCCCAACACAATGCCCATCCAGACCAGGCGTGCCGCGCCGCCCATGACAAGCCGGACAATGCTCCTCACTTCGGCGCCCAGCGCCAGGCGGACCGCGAATTCCGATGTTCGCTGTGCGGTCGTGTAGCTCATTACGGCGTACATGCCCGCCGCGGCGAGCAGCAGCGCGATTGCGGCAAAAGTCGAAACCAAAGTCGTGCGGAAGCGCGGCGCGGCTATGGAGTCCGAGACTGAGGCTTCCATTGTCGTGAACTTCGTGGCCACGTCCGCGCTAACCGATCGAACGGTCTCACGCACGATGGGAATCAACGCCTCCGGGTTGCCGCCCGTTCGCAGCACGATCTGCGCTTCATTCGCCGCATAGGGATGTTGCCGCAGCGGCATGTAGATTTGAGGGTCCGGAGTCGACGCCGGGGAGTACTGGCGAACGTCACTCACCACACCGACAATCGTGGCCCACCGCAACGGCAAATCCAGGCCCCACTGGATGCGATGACCGATCGGATCTTCACCCGGAAATGTTCTCTGTGCCAGCGCTTCGCTGATGATGGCCACGGGCGAGCGCCCATACACATCGGCACTCGTAAAGTCACGCCCGCGGAGAAGTCCCATGCCCATCGTTCGGAAATAACCCGGTCCGCTCAACCGAAACCCGGCCTGGGGCAGAAGCCGGAAGTCACCTTTTGTGCTGTGCTTGCCTTCCACCGCATATGCGCCGCTGGAGTCGTACTGACCGGTTGGCAGTCCCATGACCGCGCCCACTGCGGCAACATCTGGAATATGCCGTAGGTGCTCGACAATATCGTCGATCGCTTGCCCCGCGCGAAGATAATTCTCGAGACCGGATTGCTCGAAAATCGAACCCCGTGCCGGCGCATGTGCATACGTCACGAGCAGATGATCTTTGCGGAAACCGAGCGAGATGTCGCTCAACGCGCCAAACGACCGAAGGAAGAGACCGGCGTTGAGCGCCAACGCAGATGACAGCGCGATTTGAGCGACGACGAGCGCGCTTCGCATGCGCGTTGTCCCGGCGCCGATGTTCCCGCGCGAACCTGCGCGGCTGATCGCGTCTCGAATGTCGAGCCGCGATAGCTCATGAATAGGAATCAGTCCGAAAACGATTGCCGTCAGCATCGAAACCGCCGCGGCAAACAATAGCACGCGCCAGTCGATCGGAATCCCGCCGATTCGTGGAACCGGCAGGTAACGCGTGCCGATGTTCAATAGCGTCGCAGTTGCCAGCCGCGCCACGACGATGCCGATCGCGCCCGCCACTAAAGCCAGCAGCATGCTCTCCGCTAGCAGTTGTCCGATCAGGTGCCGGCGCCTCGCCCCCAGCGCGGCGCGGACCGCAATTTCGCGCGACCGCACCAACGAGCGCGCTAGCATGAGATTCGCGACGTTTGCGCACGCGATGAGCAGCACAAATGAGACGGCGCCCATCATCATGTACAGTGTCAAACGAACGTTGCCGATGAGACTCTCGTGCAGCGGCACGATCACGAAGGTCCTCTTGCTGTTCGTGTCCGGATATGTCGCTGCAAGCCGGTTAGCCAGGGCAGATAGCCTGGTCCCCGCTACTTCATCCGAAACGCCAGGCCCCAGTTTCGCCACGATCCGGTAGTTGTATCCGGACCGGTTCTTATTCTCCGGTTCGAGCGAGTCCGCTGCCCAGACCTGAACGTTCGCCGGATATTGCATCGCCTCTGGCATGACGCCCACGATCTGGTACGACCGGTTTTCGATAAATATTGATCGCCCTAAAGCCCCATCGGCCGTGCCGAAGTGCCTCCGTGCGAAGGCGGCTGCAACGATTACGGATTGTTGCGCGTCCTCCAAGGTAAAAATGCGGCCAACGAGCGGCGGAACCCCAAAGACGCGAAAGAACTCCGGATGGACCAAGCGGACACCGTCGAATTCGGCACGGTCGGCTATCTGAACGCCCATCTCTCCGCCGTGATAGTAAGCCAGCGCCTCGAAAATACCGCCAAGCCGGCGAATATCGATTTCGTCTCCGCCGGGCATTGCGTCAGGCGTGCGTCCCGTGGTGGTCGAGCGGCTCTGAACCCGCACGATGCGGCGGGCATCCGGATATGCCAACGGTTTCAAGACAACTCCATTGAGCACGCTGAACATCGCTGTGTTTGCGCCGATGCCGACGCCGAGGATCGCGATGACTGCGAAACTAAAGCCCGGAGACTTGGCCAGCGTCCGCAGTGCATACCGCACGTCGCGCTTCAGATCGTCGATCAGCCCAAAAGAACGGGCTTCGCGGTGCAGTTCTTTGGTTTGTTCGACGCCCCCGAGCGCCAGTCTTGCGGCCCGCCGCGCTGCTTCGTCGGAGAGGCCGCGGCGTTTGTATTCGTCTTCGATTAAACCGAGATGAGAAGAGACCTCACGATCGAGTTCGTGCTCGCGTCGAGTGTGCCGGAACGTATTCCATAACCGATGAAAAAAAGCGCGCATCTATGTTTCGCCCTCCAGCAGCTTCTCCACGAAGCCGGCCAACCTGCGCCAGCGCCCTGTCTCGCTCCGCAACGCGCGGCTGCCGGCCTTCGTGAGGTTGTAATACTTCGCCTCGCGATTGTTTTCCGTTTTCTGCCAGGCCCCCTTGATCCAACCTCTTTGCTCCAACCGCACCAGCGCCGGGTACAGCGTTCCCTGATTCAATGCAAACTGATGCTCGGCAACCTGCTCCAGCCGGGATGCGATGGCGTAGGCATGCATCGGCCCCATCGTCCGCAACGTGCGGAGCACGATGAGATCCAGCGTCCCCTGCAACAGCTCCACCGACGCCTTTTCACTAGACATTCAAGTAATCTCGCTGCTCAGTCTAATGGCGCTCCACTTGATTGTCAAGTACACTTTGCCTGTACACTTTGCCTGGAAATGCCTGGGCCGCTGACTAATCCACGAGCCCGTTTCTGACTGCGAACCGCACCAGCTCGTTGATGCTGTGGAGATTCAGTTTCTCCATGATGCGTCCGCGGTGCGCGTCGACCGTGTACACACTCAGATTGAGCGCGCCCGCGATCTCCTTGTTCGTCTTGCCCTCGGCGAGCATCTGCAGCACTTCGCGCTCGCGGCTTGAGAGCAGGTCGATCGGATTCGTGACGTGCTTGCGGTAATCGTCCAGCACCGCGTCGGAAACGCCTGGGCTAAGATAGCCTTCGCCGCGTGCCACGGCCCGGACGGCGGAAACCAGGTCGTTCGGTCCTGAATCTTTCAGCAGATAGCCGCGCGCTCCCGCTCGCAGAACCTCGCGCACATAGACGGAATCCTTGTGCATGCTCAGCGCGAGCACCCGCGCGTGCGAGTCGGCCTGCGCGATCCGTCGCGTCGCTTCGATGCCGTTCAACTCGGGCATCGCGACATCCATCACCACGACATCCGGCTTGAGCTGATCGGCGAGCGTAATCGCTTCACGCCCGTTGGCCGCCTCTCCGACCACCTCCATATCGGACTGCGCGCCCAGGATCATCTTGAATCCCTGCCGCACCACGCCGTGATCGTCAGCCAGAAGTATGCGAATACGTGCCATGTTGGAGTGGAACCCGTACCTCGATCGATACACCTTCTCCGGAGCGAGAATGAACCGTCACATCGCCGCCGGCGCTCCGCGCGCGCGCCCGCATTCCAATCATCCCCATCCCTCGGCCATTACCTGACGCCGCCGGCAGACCGCGGCCGTCGTCCGCGATCGAAAGATGAATCTCGTCGCCTTGCGCCTCCAGCTTCACCTCCACGTGTTTCGCGCCGGAATGCCGGGCCACGTTGGTCAGCCCCTCCTGGGCGATGCGGTAGAGATGCGTCTCGGTCTCTTCCGGCAAGCGGCCGGCGAAGGTCGATCGAAAATCGACCGCAATCCGGGTCCTGCCGTTGAAGCCGTCGCACAGCCATTTCAAACCCGCTTCCAATCCGAAATCGTCCAGGATCGTCGGCCGCAATAGCTGCGACATCTGGCGCACATTGCCGATCGCGTCATCCACCAGCCGCAAGCAATCGGCCACGCGCGGTTCCTCCGTTCCCCGGGCGTCGAGCGCCGTCAGATTGGTCTTCACTGCGGTGAGAGACTGCCCGAGCTCGTCATGCAGCTCATGCGAGAACCGCCGCGCCGTGGCCTCCTGGTCCTCGAGCATGTGCCAGGAAACTCGCGCCAGTTCGGCCGTCTGCCACTCCATCTGCCGGATGAGATTCGAGACCAGACGCACCGTCGCGATCGCGAAGACCAGAGCCAGCGTCATACTGGCAATGCCAAACAGCAGCGACGCGGAGAGCAGCCGCGAGGAACGCCGATCGATCTGCGCCTGCGCGGCACTCACTTTCCGGTACTCGGCGCCGATCAGCCTCTCCACCACCGAAACAAACTCCTCATGGTCCCGGAACAATTCCACGGTGGCATACGATTCGGTGTTCTCATCCATCAGCAGCCGGCGGGCTTCGCCCGAAAACGTCAGCGCCGCCCGCTCCAGCCGGCTCCACTGGCCCCGCTCCGCAGTCGCGGCGCCTTCAGCCGAGATCCGTCCGATATCGCGATCGGCCTCCGCCAGCTGCGCCAGGATGTGGTCGTAGTCCACCGAGTCCGGATCGCGCGCCAAAATCGAAAACACTTCCGTGAGCGTTCTCTGCTGCTGTTGCAGTTCGTCGATCAGCCGGTTGGTCACAGCCTGCTCGCGCACCAGGCTGCTGGCATTCTCCTGGATGGACTGGATGTTCCGGATTCCCACGAAGGCCGCTGCCAACAGCAGCAGGATGACCAACCCGAATCCGCCGATCAAAACCCGGTAAATGTTCTGATGCGTAATCTGCCGCGGAACCATTGCCGCTTTCAGTATCCCCCCGGAAAGCTTCCCTGGGGCATCCCCCGGATCGGCTATTTCCCAAGACTAAAGAACGTTAATCCGCATAGACCCAAATTCGGGTGCGGCGTTAGCCGCGGCAGGCTATCGTGTTTCCGGCGATTCTGCCGCACTATGGGACTGTAAGGCGGGCCGAGAAGAACCCGCCCTCAGGAGGAACCAACCATGACGAAGAGTTTACTGACCATCGCGCTCGCGGCCGCCACTCTGGGCTTTGCCGCCCCACAGGCTTCCACACCGGCGACAGGCAACAGCACCCCCGCCGCGACCCAGAAGCCGAAAAAGCACGTCAAGAAAAGCCACAAGGGCGGGAAGAAGGGTGCAACCCCTACCAACGCTGCCCCGGCCAAACCGGCTTCGAAGTAACCGGTCACTTGCTTACGCGCGCGGTCCCGTGCGGACTTAAGTCTGCCACGGAGCCGCGCTCGTAACGCGGCGGCTTCCCTGCTCTCCTGCCCGTTTCCGCATTCCGTCCGCCCACTCCAGGTAGCGCCGCAACTCGCGCCGCTGGCTCCAGGCAAATTTCCAGAACTGCGCAAACGTGATCTCGGCTGCGTGCATTCCCCAGTAGGTCTCCAGGCGCCACCGCAGATACGGACTGCGCCACGGCCGCAGCCGGTAGCCGTCCGTCAGACCCCACAGCAGGCGTATCACTTTTCGGGCGTTTTGTTCAGCGATGTGCGGGCCGGAGAGTTAGCCGCATCCGGCGTGGCATAATAGCCGCTCCGCGTCCTTACCGTCGGGCCGCCCGGACCTTTTGCCGTTACCTTGATCTGGCGGAACGTCCCGTCCATTGATTGATTGGCGGGCGCGTAGACGATCGAGTATTGATTGCGGATATCGCGCGCCACCTGGTGCGCGATCCGTTCGACCTCGGAGACTTCTTTGGGGAAGAACGTTTCGCCGCCGGTGGCCTCGGCCAGTGCCTCTAACGCGCGTTCCGCGCGCTTGGCTTCGCGCCGCTCTTCTTCACTGAGCAAGCCTACTGAATAGATCAGGATACCGCTCTGCTGCGACGCTTTTACCAGGTTCTCCAGGCTCACCAGGCTGCTATTGTCGTTGCCATCGGTCACCACCACCAGCACCTTCTTATCCTTGTGGGCTTTCTCTTTGAGATGATCGATGGACATCCGGATGGCATCGCGCATGGCGGTCCCGCCGCGCGAATCGATGCGCGTCAGCGCTTCTTCCATCTCTTTGACGTCGTTGGTGAAGTCCTTGCCATGCGGCAGATCGTTGAACGCTTCGTCATTGAAATTGACGACGAAGACTTCGTCTTCCGGGTTGGAATCTTTCACCAGCGTCAGGGCTGCCGCTTCCACTTTTGCGCGCTTATCCCGCATGCTGCCGCTGTTGTCGACGATCAATCCCATCGAGACCGGCACGTCTTCGCGCTTAAAGCTGACGATTTGCTGTTGGACACCGTTCTCGTAAACCGAGAAGGCTTCCCGGGGAAGGTTCGTCAGCAGGTGGCCGTTTTTGTCCACGACGGTGGCATGCAGGTCCACCCGGCGCGTGTCGGCGCGAAACACCGTGCCGCTCTCTTCAGCCTGCCCGGCCGGTGGCGCGGGTTGAGACTGCTGGCCCCAGACACAAAGGCCGGCCGCCAGGGCAGCCAAACCGGAAATGGTAATTGATGTTTTATTCAGGAGGAGCATAGTAACCATGTCGCCAGAAGGCCCTCAGCGGACCCAAGCCCCTCGGCTGGATCAATTTCACTTCGACCCGCCGGTACTTCCCATCGTGCAGCGCGTTCTGCGGGGCATATCCCAGGATATATTGATGACGCAATTCAACTCCAATTTTCGCGGCAATATCGGGTAATTCGTTCACGTTCCCCACCGGATACTGCCGCCCTCCCGTCTGTTCGGCGATTTCGGTGAGCAATCCGGGGCCCGCCATCTCTTCCGGCGTCCGCGAGCGCGATCCCATGGGCTCGTAAATTCCGATCGCGTAGATTTGGACGTCGGCTTCCTTCACCAGGTTCTTAATTTCGCCTTCCGTGTACCGGCTGCTGTTGTCACCGCCATCGGAGATGATCAGCAGAGCCTTGCGCGGGTTCTTTGCCTTTTTCATCTCGTGCAGCGCCAGATACACGGCGTCGAGTAGCGCCGTCCGGCCCTTCGACTGTGTGAAGGTGAGCCGGTTCTGAATTTCTTCCAGGCTGGTTGTGAAGTGCACCACCATGTCCGCGGTGTCATTGAACTGAACCAGGAAGAACTCGTCGTCCGGGTTGGCGGTCTTGAAGAATTGAGCTACCGCCTCGCGGGACTTTTCCAGCTTTCCGCCCATGCTGCCGCTGCAATCGAACACCAGACCGATCGAAAGCGGCGCATCCTCACTGGTAAAGGAAACGATTTCCTGCTCTTTTTTCTCCTCCAAAACTTTGAAGTTTTCTTTTTCCAGCCCTGTCACAAAGCGGTTGAGCGGATCGGTGACGGTGACTGGAATCAGCACCAGTGTGGTATCAACGCGTATGTTTGCGCGGGGCGTGACGATCCGATTCGCTTCCGGCTTCGCGCGCGGTTCAATGGAAACTTTGGGGGCGGAAGGCGGCCCATCAGCGCCCCAGGCCAAGGCAGCCAACGGCCCCAGGATGGCGCTGATCAGGAACAACTTACGATGTAACGGCAGCATCGTGGTTCCCAGCTTTCTTCCTCAAGTCTATCACACGGTTTTTGTGGTATGATCTTTTGTGCCACGTAAAATCCTGGGTGTAATTCCCGCGCGGTACTCCTCCACTCGTTTCCCAGGAAAAGTTCTCGCTCCCATTTCCGGCAAAAGCATGCTGCAGCACGTCTACGAGCGAGCCTCGCTGGCGCGCTATCTCACGAGCACGATCATCGCCACCGACGATCAGCGGGTGTATGACACCGCACGCGGCTTTGGCGCCCGCGTGCGCATGACGCGCCCCGATCACCAGGCCGGCACAGACCGTGTGGCGGAAGTCGCTTCCGCCGAAAATGCCGACCTGGTGGTCAACATTCAGGGTGACGAGCCGCTCATCGATCCCGCCGCCATCGACGCGGCGCTCCTCCCGCTCGTCCACGATCCCGAAATTCCCATGGGCACGCTGAAGAAACAGATCGAGGATCCCGCCGAGGTATCCGATCCCAACGTCGTAAAGGTTGTAACCAACCACGCCGGCGACGCCTTGTACTTCTCCCGGTATCCGATCCCGTACGTTCGCGACCAGGCCGCTCCCCCTGTGCGCTTCAAGCATATCGGCCTGTACGTCTACCGCCGCGACTTTCTGCTGGCCTACCCGTCTCTGCGGGTCGGCCCGCTGGAACAGTCCGAGCGGCTCGAGCAGCTCCGCGCGCTCGAAAACGGTTATCCCATTCGCGTGGTGGAAACCGATTACGACTCCATCGGCGTGGACACGCCGCACGACCTGGAACGGGTCACTCAACTTTTTGAAGCTTCGCTCATGCAGGGGGTGAAAACGAATGGCTAAATTCATATTTGTAACGGGCGGCGTCGTCTCGTCGCTGGGGAAAGGGATTGCGGCGGCGTCCATCGGCTGTCTGCTCGAGAGCCGGGGCTTGACCGTCGCCTGTCAGAAATTCGACCCGTACTTGAACGTAGACCCCGGGACCATGAGTCCCTTCCAGCACGGCGAGGTTTTCGTCACTGACGACGGCGCCGAGACTGACTTGGATCTCGGCCACTACGAGCGCTTTACCCATGCCAAGCTCACGCAAAGCAACAATCTCACCTCCGGCCGCATTTACGAGCAGATCATCACCCGCGAGCGGCGCGGCGACTACCTGGGCAAGACCGTCCAGGTCATTCCGCACGTCACCAACGAAATCAAGGCGGCCATGAAAAAGGTCGCGCAGGATGTCGATGTGGTCATCGTCGAGATCGGCGGCACGGTCGGCGATATTGAATCTCTGCCGTTTCTGGAAGCGATCCGTCAGATGCGCCACGAACAGGGGCGCGACAATTGCATTTTCGTTCACGTGACGCTGGTTCCGTGGATTGCGGCGGCGCAGGAGCTGAAGACTAAGCCCACTCAGCACAGCGTGAAGGAATTGCGCGCGATCGGTATCCAGCCCGACATCCTGCTTTGCCGCTCTGAGCGTTTCATTCCCCAGGAGATGAAAGAGAAGATCGCGCTGTTCTGCGACGTGGACGTCCAGGCCGTCATCACGGCGCGCGATGTGAAATCGGTTTACGAAGTACCCGCCATGTTCGCATCCGAAAGCGTGGACGAAATCGTTCTCCGTCTTTTGCGCATGGACGCGCGGCCCCGCGATTTGGGCCGCTGGAACGCGATGCTGGCCCGGATGGAGCGCCCGCGCGACGAAGTCGCCATCGGCCTTGTCGGCAAGTATGTCGAGTACGAAGATTCCTATAAGAGCCTGAAGGAAGCGTTGCTGCACGGCGGCCTCGCTCACGAACTCAAAGTCAATATCCACTGGATCGAGGCCGAAGGCGTGACCGGCGAAGGTTGGGAGCGCCAGCTCGAAGGCTATGACGGCATTCTGGTTCCGGGCGGGTTCGGCAAGCGCGGCATCGCCGGCATGTTGAACGCGATCCGCTATGCGCGCGAGCGCAAGGTGCCCTACTTCGGCATTTGCCTCGGCATGCAGACGCTGGTCATCGAGTATGCCCGCAACGTGTGCGGACTCGAAGACGCCGATTCCACCGAATTCAATCCCGGAACGCCGCACCGCGTCATTTTCAAACTGCGCGAATTGAAGGGCGTCGATGAACTGGGCGGCACCATGCGGCTCGGCGGGTGGCCTTGCCGCCTGGCCGAAGATAGCTTCGCGCACCGCGCGTACGGGACACGGGAAATCAACGAACGGCACCGGCACCGCTACGAGTTCAACCGGGAATACGAAGATCGGTTGAAGGCTGCCGGCCTGCGCATCACCGGCGAGACTCCGGACGGCACCTACGTCGAGATCTGCGAAATCCCCGATCATCCCTGGTATCTCGGGTGCCAGTTCCATCCCGAATTCAAATCCAAGCCGATGGAACCGCATCCGCTGTTCAAAGCGTTCATCGGCGCCTCCTACGAGCATCGCCAACGCCGGCTTGGCAACGAGCTGCAAGCGGAGCCTCAATACTCGCGTGCCCATTGAGTACAGCGCGTTCTCTCGCGGCTCCCTGGTGTGGATCGCTGGACCGTGTGTTATCGAGAGCGACGAGCACGTCCACCGCATGGCGGGCGGGATTCGCGAGGCTCTGGGCGATTTCGTATTCAAGGCGTCTTTCGATAAGGCTAATCGCACGAGCGGCGGCTCCTACCGGGGCCCCGGTCTCAAGGAAGGTCTGCGCATCCTGGGAGCCGTCAAGAAGGAAGGCTTCTCCATCCTCACCGATATTCACGAACCGGGACAGGCCGAGGCCGCCGCGGAAGTCGCGGATATTCTGCAGATCCCCGCGCTGCTCTGCCGGCAAACAGACTTGCTGCTGGCGGCCGGCCGCACGGGACGCATTGTCAACATCAAGAAAGGCCAGTTCGTCGCTCCGCATGATATTCACCGCGCGGCCGATAAAGTATCCGCAACCGGCAACCAACAGGTGGTGCTTACGGAACGCGGCACTTCGTTCGGGTACAACAACCTGGTGGTGGATATGCGCGGTTTGAAAATTATGCGTGACGCCGGCTGGCCGGTGGTGTTCGACGCCACACACAGCGTCCAGCTTCCCAGCGGCACGGGCGCGGCGTCGGGCGGCCAGCCGGAGTTCATTGCTCCGTTGGCGCGGGCGGCGGTGGCGGTGGGTGTGTCGGGCATTTTCGTCGAAGTCCACGACCGGCCGGAAAACGCCCTTTCGGACGGGCCTAATGCCTTGCGCCTCAGTTTGTTAGCCGATTTCCGAAAACAGCTGGAAGCGGTCCACCATGCGGTAAAATCGCTGGATGCCCTGCACGCTTCGCGCGGGTGAAGCGTCATAAAATGTAAGTGGCGGATATGTTTAACCTGAAAAAGCGTCGTCGCGGATTTTCCCTGATCGAGCTGCTCATCGTGGTGGCGATTATTTTGATCATCATCACGATCGCGCTGCCCAAACTGAGCCGGGCCCGCATGCAGGCGCAGGAAGTGTCGGCGATCGCCGCGATCCGGACGCTGCACACGGCCCAGGTGCAATACTATTCCACCTACAATCGCTTCGCCACCTCTCTGGCCGAGTTGGGCCCCCCCGCCAGCGGTTCCGCCAACGCTTCTGCCGCCGATCTGATCGGCAACGACTTGTCGGGCGGCGACAAGAGCGGATATAAGTTCACCCTCACCGGCAACCAGGCCGGCTATGTGATCAATGCCCAGCCCGTCGCCTTCAACAGCAGCGGCAGCCGCACCTTCTTCTCGGATCAGACGATGGTGATCCATCAGAACTACGGCCCCGAACCAGCCACCACCAACAGCCCGGAAATGAAGTAGCACCATCACTTGCGGGGGTGTAACCTTCGCGGGTTTTGCAAATCCTTTACAACGTAAAGGCATTTCACAGGGGAAATTTTTGTACCATGGACCATGTGGGGAGCACCGAAAATCCGCAGCCAGGGGCGGGTGAGACGCGGAGAACCTTTTACGTAGCAGCAATTTACGGGATTTGGGGCCTCATCAGCGCCGCCCTGGCCGTGCCCGCTCTTATTTATCTGCTGGTTCCGCCCAGGATGCGGAAGCAAAGCGACTGGATCGAGGCCGGCGACCTTTCCCAGGTGCCCACCGGCACGCCGGTGGAAATGACGTTTCGGCGCATGCGCGTGGACGGCTGGAAGGTTTCGAGCGAGCAAGACACCACCTGGGTGCTCAAGACGGCCAATAACCAGGTAATCGCCTACGGGCCGCAATGCACGCATCTGGGCTGCGCCTATCATTGGGATTCGGCCAAGAGCGAGTTTGTGTGTCCGTGCCATAACTCGCTGTTCTCGATCGACGGCCAGGTGCTGGGAGGCCCGGCCCCGCGTCCGCTGGACCGGTACGAAACCAGAATCCAAGGAAATAAGCTGCTCATCGGCCATTTGCAAATCTCTCCGGAGAAGAGCGCATGAGGTTTCTGAGCGGAATCCTGGAGTGGCTCGATCACCGGACCGGCATTCAGACGGCGGCGCGCAATTTTCTGTACGAAGAGATCCCCGCCTCGAGCGGGTGGCACCAGGTGCTGGGCAGCATCGCGTTGTTCTCGTTCCTGGTTCAAGCTTTCACCGGCGCCATGCTGGCCTTCAATTATGCGCCGACGCCGGGCGACGCCTACAACAGCCTGAGGTACATTCTGACGGAACTGACCGGCGGGCGGCTGATGCGCGGGCTGCACCACTGGGGCGCCAGCGTGATGATCGTGGTGGTGGTGCTGCACATGATCCAGGTCTTCGTGTACGGGGCGTACAAGAAGCCGCGGGAAGCCACCTGGATGGTGGGCGTGGTGCTTCTTCTGCTGACTCTCGGGTACGGGCTGACGGGATACCTGCTTCCCTGGGACAATCGCGCGTACTTCGGCACGGTGGTGGCCACCAAAATTGCGGCGACGGCACCGGTGCTTGGCCCGTACCTGGTGCGGCTGCTCGGCAGCCAGAACGGGATCGGCGTGGTGACGTTCGCCCGCTTTTTCGGACTGCACGTTTTGCTGCTGCCGCCGCTGACCGCGCTGCTGATCGGCGTGCACGTCTACCTGGTACGGAAGCACGGCGTGGCGCCGGTACCCGGCGACGAACTGGTTCCGAAAAAGAAATTCTATCCGCAGCAGGTTTTCAAGGACACTGTTGCGATCTTTGCCGCGTTCATCATTCTGTTCGTGATGGCAGTGGCGGTGCGCGTGCCGCTCGAACAACTGGCCGATCCGACCGATACCGCGTATATTCCGCGGCCGGAGTGGTATTTCCTGTTCCTGTTCCAGTTCCTGAAACTCTTCAGCGGGCCAATGGAAGTGGTGGGCAGCGTGGTGTTGCCGGGAGTGGCGGTTCTGCTTCTGATTCTGGTTCCGTTTATCGACCGCAGCCAGATGGTGAAAGTCACGCGGCGCGGGTTTGCGTTCGGGTTCGTGGCGCTGGCGGCGCTCGGCTGGACCGGCTTGACCACCGCCGCAGTGGTCACTACCGAAAAGCCGCCCGAGGCGGCGGTCGACTACTCCGCGCCGACCGACTGGATGCAACTGTCTCCCGAAGAGTTGGCGGGCATCGGGTATTTCCGGCGCGAGAACTGCGTGAGCTGCCACGCCATCGACGGCAGCGGCGCGCAGATCGGCCCGGATTTGACGCACACGGCGATCAAGCGCAACGCCGCTTGGATGATCCAACATTTCAAATCGCCGCAAGGGGTGCGCCCCGGCAGCTCGATGCCTCCGATTCAGCTCGGCGATTCGCAGTTGAACTCGCTGGCAGCATACCTGCTAAAACTCAACCCGGACAATGCATCGGCGCTGGACAATGCGCCGGACTTCGCGGTGCAGGGGGCGCTAGTCTATCAATCGAACGGCTGCAACGATTGCCACAAGGTAAACGGCGCCGGCCAGGACATCGGCCCGGCTCTGAACGGCTTATCCAAGCGCCGCGCGCGGAGCTGGGTGGAGCAGCATTTCGCCGCACCCGATAAATTGTCGCCCGGCACGTCAATGCCACCGTTCAAGTTCTCCGCGCGGGACCTGGAGAACATCACCACCTATTTGTTCTCACTGCC
>CAYTJD010000041.1:0-45852 GCA_964438005.1 uncultured Solibacteraceae bacterium
GCCACCAGCGCTTCATCGATCGTCTTCGGCTCCGCGTCCCACTTCGTGTAGCTGCGGACCATGCCTGCCATGTCGTGCGCGGTGTGGGCCGCGATGAAGTCGGGATCGTTGCCGGCAATCATGAGAACCGGCGTCCGATCGTAGTACGCCTGGTAAATCGACATGGCCGCGTGCTGGATGCCGATGGTCCCGTGGAGCACGGCCAGCATCGGCTTGCCTTCCGCCTTGCCGTAGCCATGCGCCATGGTCACCGCCGACTCTTCATGCAGGGCGGTAATCCACTCGGGCATCCGGTTGGGTGGGTTGCCGTAATTGATGAACGATTCCTGCAGGCCTTCGAAACTCGATCCAGGGTTGGCGGCGGCATACTCGATCCCGAGGTCGCGAACCGTCTGCACCATCAGGTCCGAGCCGGGCCGTGTAATGGTCCGCGTCACCGCCGGCGGGCGGACATTTCCGGCGTCTCGGGCCAGCTGCGCGTCCGTGGGGCTGGGCGCGCTCCCGGCCTGCGCTGTCGTCGCTGCAGGTGTTGGCGTTTGCCCCTGAACGGCGGGTGTGGCGACCAGCGCCGCCGCTCCCGTCGCTGCACTCTTCAAAAAGCCGCGCCGGCCTACCGAGATCTTCCTGGATCGCGCCATATATCTCCTTTATTGGCTCCTACTGATTATAATTCGCCCGGCCGGAGCCAGCGCTTTTCGACGCCCCGTGGGCCGCTAGTGGCGCGCCGGCAAGCTGCGCTTCGCCGCATCCGCATAGCGCGACGCACCGGCGCGGTAGAGCCACCGCGGCATCCAACTGACCACCCCAACCAGCGCTTTGTACACGTTCCCGGGCACGACGAAGATCTTGCCTTGCGCCAAACCAGCGAGGGACGCGTCCACAACGTCTTCCGCCTTCATCCACAACCGCGCCGGAATCGTCTTCCGGTCGACGTGCGCCACGTCGTGAAATTCGGACAGGGTAAAGCCGGGGCACAACGATTGCACCCGGACGGCCGAACCGGCGCTTCGCAACTCCATCGCCAGGCCTTCGGTGAAGGCATTCATCCAGGTTTTGGTGGCTCCATAGCTGACACTGCCCGGACTCTGCGCGAAACCGGCGACGGAGGAAACATTGATCACCGCGCCTTTGTTTCGCTCCACCATCCCACGCAACGCCGCGTGCGTGAGGCGGAGAGTCGCCAGGATGTGCAGCCGGTGCATCTGGTCTTGGCCCTCCACGGGCATTTCCCAGAACCGTCCGAGTACGCCAAAGCCGGCGTTGTTCACCAGGAGTTCCAGCCGCGTCTCGGCGCCAATCCGATCCTCGACGCGTTTCATGTCTGCATCGTTCGTCAGATCGGCGGCGAGGACTTCGGCGCCGCCGATCTCCTGCGCCAGTTGGTCAAGCCGGTCGCGCCGGCGCGCCACGAGGATCAGATCGTAGCCTTCGCGCGCCAGCCTTCGCGCGAAGGTGGCGCCGATCCCAGCGGATGCGCCGGTTACCAGGGCCCGTGGTTTGCTGCTTTCCATAATGGATCCTCAATTCTCCAGCAGAATGCTCGAACAGGTCAGGCCCGCCTCGGCCTTCATCAGCTCCGAAATATCAAGCTGCCGCACGTGCCAGCCCAGGCGCTCGAGCAGTTCGGCCGTTCTCGGATACGCGGAGGGGAGCAGTGCGGTATCGCCGATCGTAAGGACGTTTGCCGCGCCCGGCTCTTCGGGCGGCACATCGACGATCTCGAAGCCGTCGAATGCGGGTGTGTCGATCCACTCGCGGTTCGCTAGAATCCGGCGGTCGCCAATCGCGCAGCATCCCGACTTGAGATGGAGACACCCGCGGACCGGCACGGCGCGCACGCAGTAGCCGAGCGGACTTAAGAAGCCCGCCAGTTGCTCGAGGCCCGCCTGGTTCGTGCGCGCCGACAGCCCAACAAACAATGTGGACCCGACCCGCAGCACATCGCCGCCCTCCAGTGTGGCGGGGGCGCGCAGCCATTGCAGCGGCCGGAAACGCGCCAGCACGCGTGCGAGGCTTTCCGCTTCCTGCCGCCGCGATGCGGCGCCCATCCGCGTCATGACGGCAACCTGTTCGACCACCACCGCCGGGTCTTCCACAAACATGCAGTCGGGCGAGCCCGGCTCGGCAGGCAGGGAGATGACCTCCGCGCCGAGTTCCCGCAAGCATACCTCGTAGTTCCTGTGTTGTTCCACTGCTTTTGCGACGCCGATCTCCTGCCGCGGCAGATACCCGAGCTCGCAGTTGTTGATCTCGGGGCTGACGGCGCGCGTGATCGCGGTGAGCATCACTTGCATTGTAATTGTGAATCCGGCCGCGTACAGCTACCATCAAACTTACTTCATGGTTTCCGCAGAGCCGCTGTTCCGCCCTTTCGGCATTCATCATCTGGCGCTGGCCAATCGCATTGTAATGGCGCCGATGACACGCAATTTCTCGCCCGGCGGCGTGCCCGGCCCCGACGTCGCGGCATATTACCGGCGGCGCGCTGCAAACGGCGTTGGCCTGGTCCTCACCGAAGGCACTGCGATTGCGCATCCAGCCGCGGTCTCCAGCCCCAAAGTTCCCCATTTCCATGGCGCCGATGCACTGGCAGGCTGGGCTGACGTTTTAGCGGGCGTGCACGCGGCCGGGGGTCGTATCATGCCGCAGTTGTGGCATGTCGGGATGATGCGTAAGCCTGGCGACGAGCCCAATCCCGAGGCGCCGCCCGTGGGCCCGTCCGGGATTGCGGTTCCCGCGGGCAAATTGAGCGAGCCCCTCAGCGAAGCCGAAATTGACGGTCTGATCGCGGCTTACGCGCGAGCTGCGGCTGAGGCGCAGCGGCTCGGCTTCGACGGTGTTGAGCTACACGGCGCACACGGCTACCTGATCGATCAGTTCTTCTGGTCCGTGACCAACCAGCGCACCGACCGGTACGGCGGAGACGTGGCGGAGCGCACGCGGTTCGCGGCCGAAGCCGTCACGGCGTGCCGCCGGGCCGTGGGGCCGGATTTCCCGATCCTGCTGCGTTTCTCGCAATGGAAGATCGCCGATTACAGTGCGCGCCTGGCCGCCACGCCGGACGAACTGGAGCGATTTCTCGCGCCGCTGTCCGATGCCGGCGTCGACATATTCCATTGTTCGACGCGCCGTTTTTGGGAGCCGGAATTCCCGGGCTCATCTTTAAACCTTGCTGGTTGGACGAAGAAATTGAGCGGCAAGCCAACCGTCACAGTGGGCTCGGTGGGGCTCGACAACGATTTCATGACCTCCTTCCGCGAAGGCAAGAACGCCGGCGTGACCGGGCTTGACCGCATTGCGGAGATGATTGCGCGCGAGGAAGTCGATCTGGTCGCGGTCGGCCGCGCGCTCCTTGCCGACGCGGCGTGGGCCGCCAAAATCCGCGATGGGCGGACCAGCGAGCTGCAAGCGTTCAACCCGGAATCGATGAAGGTGCTGGCGTAGTCCGTTCGGTCCCGCGCCGAATCAGACCAGGCACGATGGGTTTTGTAAGGTGATATTTTAGCTCTCATGGTCGAACGGAACGTCGCTCTGGTCGCCGATACGGCCAAGATCGACGACGCGGAGCTTAAACGCGTGGAGCAAGTACTGCTGACGCGGGTGCGCCGCGACCTGGCCCCCATCTGGGACGTGGGAGCAGCCATCCAATCCTATCGAGACAGCCAAAAGATTGGGGACGCGTGGCCGGTCATCGTGCGCGACGATATCGGACAACCGGGCGCCGCCTCCTACCATTCCACCAACAAGGGCATGCCCTTTGCGCTGATCGCGTATAACTCGGATTGGCCGTTCATGGCGAGCCATGATCTGGTCGAGATGCTGATTGACCCAAACGCAAACCGGCTGATCAGCGGGCCCAATCCGCGTCGGGGCCAGAAAAAGAGGGTGAATTATCTGGTGGAAGTGTGCGATCCGTGCGCCGACCGGGCGAACGGCTACCAGATCGACGGGTTCCAAATGGCCGACTTTTGCACACCCGATTTCTACCTCGAGAAGCCGGGCAACCCCCGTTACAGTTTTACGGGCGCGATTTCGAAGCCGTTCGAGGTGCTTGCCGGAGGATATCTGACTTGGATCGATCCGGGCACCCGCCACTGGTGGCAAAAGGTGTATTTTGGCGCCAAACCGGAATACCGGGACCTGGGGGTGTTCGACAGCGATGCCAGCGATGAGGCCGAGCCTGCCGTCCGCCGCCGGCGCCAGACTCTGACGTCGATCTCCTTGCAGCAGATGCGGGAGGCGCGCGACACCTACGGACTGTACGCCCGCTCGATCCTGGAAAAGCTCATTGCGGATTTCGGAACACCGCCGAAATAGACCATGCCTTGGACCGAACTGTATCCGCGGACACTCGACGACGTGTATTCGGTTCTGAACCGGATCTCGGACGCGCGATTGTATGTCTTTCGCGGGCAGGCGAGCGCCTCCTGGAAGAATCTCCGGCCGTCGCTCCACCGAGTGCTGGGCGAAGGCCGGACCACGGCGGAGCAGATTGACCTGGAGGCGGCAGCCATCCGGGAGTTCCGCCGCCATGGACGTTCCCTGCTGCAGGTATCCGAGCTCGACTATTTCAACCTAATTCTGGGGAGCGTCACGCTGATGCAACACTATGGGGCGCCGACCCGGTTATTGGATTGGACGCTCTCGCCTTGGGTGGCCTGCTATTTTGCGGTGCGGGAAGATCGCGATGAAGACGCGGCCATTTGGGCGTTTAACCGCCAGGAGCTGGATCGCGCCAATCACTCCAATCGGCGCTCGCACTTGCGGGATTTCGCTGCGTTCCAGGGGCTCCTGTCGGCGGCGAGCGTAGCGGATTGGGCCTGGCACGCGGCCAATTCCGGTCCCTACATCGACATGTTCCGTTACGAATATGCCAACCCGCAAATGGGCGCCCAGCAAAGCTTATTCACGATATGCGGCACGTTGATGCATCACGACGATGCCTTGCAGCGGTCGCTGTCTCTGCCGTGGCAACTCGTGCGTGTGATCGTGCCCAAGCAGCATAAGCGGGAATTACGACATCAACTGTTTCGCATGAATGTCGGTGCGCTGAATTTGTTCCCAAGCGTGGACGGCGTGGGGCGTCACATCAGCGAGGCCCTGCAAAGCGGCTTTCCGTTGGGCGACGAAGGATTGCTCTGGAGCCTGGAAGCGCGGGCCCGGCGCCGGAGCAGCGCTTCCAGTAAACCGTAGGCCGGTGGGCCTGAGCTCGAGCAGAGCCAGTTATTTCGGAATGTGCTTTTCCAACATCTGGCGGCGCACTACGGCGCCGTACACATTGCCTGCGGAGTCCACGCCCACGCCTTCGGCGCCGCTGTGCTCTTCCGTGGTCGATTCCATGTCTTCGATGAAATACTTCACCTGGCCGGTCTTGGCGCTGCCGATGCGGATGCCCTTCTTCCAGCCGGGTTCGTCCTTGCCCCATGACTCGGAATCGGCCACGTACATAGTGTCGTCCTTGGCGATGAAGATTCCGCTGGGCCGGCCCCACTGCCGCCACGTGTCGAGGTAACGGCCGTCCTGGTCGAAGATCTGAATGCGATTGTTGTTGCGATCGCCGGCGAAGAGCCGCCCTTGGGAATCGAAGGCGAGCGTGTGCGGCGCATTCAGCTCGTCGTTGCCGGAGCCGCGCTTTCCCCAGGACTTAATGAATTTGCCGTCTTTGGAGAATTTCGAGATGCGGTCATTACCGTGCCGCGGGCCGGAGTGCCCCTCGGAGACGAAGATGTCGCCGTTGGGCGCGATTGCCACGTCGGTGGGCTCGTCGAACAGCCCTGGGTCGGCGCTCGCGACGCCTGCCTTGCCCAGCGTCATGAGTACTTTTCCTTCCGGACTGAACTTGAAGACCTGCATCCCTTTGCCGTCTTTCATCTGCTCATCGGTCACCCAAAGGTTGCCTTGGGGGTCGACGGTCGCGCCGTGCGGGAAGATGAACATCGCTTGGCCCCAAGCCTTCAGCAGCTTTCCGGACCGGTCAAACTTGAGGATCGGCGGCTCCGGCCGGTCGGCGCAGGAATTGTCGTGGCAGCGATGGATCACGTAGATGCTGCCATCGGGCGATACTTCGACCGCGGTCGTCGCCGCCCACGGCGCGCCGTTCGGCGGATGCCCCCAGTCGCGGACGGTGCGGTATGGGTTGGGCAGGTCGTTGAGCGGTTGGATGTCGGTTTGCGCGGATGCGGCAACCGCGGCGACGGCGAGCAGAAGCGAGAGTCTCATAGAGCCTCCTTGTGTCCTCTTGGGAGTATACGCCTTTGAGAGCGGCCTACGATTCCTTGGCAGGGTAATGCTTTTCCAGGCAATCGGGGCACAACCCGTGGCTGAGGCCCCGGGGAGGCCGGCCCAGGAACTCGCTCACCAGCTCCCACTGAACCCCTCCGGGCGCGACCCGGCGCGTCCGACCGCAGTGCATGCAGATGGTGATCGTTCCAGACTCGTCCCGGTAAGCTTCGTCCAAGGGCAGGGTCATCGGTTTTTTGTTATGAAACGGTGAATCGCCAGGGTCTTTCCCGGAGGAGCTTCGATTGATTATGGTTCCGGCCCTTTACGACGGCAATGTGCAACGTGCACGGCAACGTTGCAGCCTTTTTGGATCAGCGTGTTATCCTCCTTAGAACAAAGAGATGGGCTTTGAAAGCGAGCGCGGAAGCAGCCCTTCGGCGGACGAGGTCCGGGCGGCGCTCGAGCGCGTGCTCGGTTCGCCAGGCTTCTCGTCCAAGCGGCGCGGTGACCTGCTGCGCTATCTGGTGGAGCGCACCTTGGCGGGCGACAGCCAGGCGCTGAGCGAGTACAGCATTGCGCTCGACGTTTTCGGCAAGCCGGAATCGTTCGATCCGCGGAGAGAATCTACCGTGCGGGCCGAGATGAGCCGGGTCCGCAAGGCGCTGGCTGAATACTACGAAAACGGCGGCTCCGGGGACTCCATGCGGTTGGAATTTCCCGCAGGGGGGTACGCCCCGGCTTTCGTTCGCACCAAAGAGCTCTCCGAAACACCCAAACGGCGTTCGAAGCGCTGGGCCTGGCTGGCTGCGGCTCTCCTGATTCCGCTGGCGGCGGTGACGATTTGGCGTTGGGAGCGCGGCACCACCACAGTTGAATCGGTGGTGGTCCTGCCGTTCATCAACCTGACCGGGGATTCCGGCAACGACTACCTGGCCGACGGCCTGGCTGAAGGCTTGACCGACGCCTTGGCCCGCGTCGGCTCCCTGCGCGTGGTCGCGCGCACCAGCGCGTTCCAATTCAAGGGAACCCACGCCGACATCCGGGAAATCGGCCGCAAGGTGCATGCCGACGCCGCCATCGAGGGCAGTGTCCGTAAAGACGGCGGGCAGTTGCTGGTCACCGTCCAGCTGAACCGCACCACCGATGGTTACCACATGCTTTCCCAAGTCTTTAGGGGAAGCGCCGGAGAAGAAAGCCGGATTCAGCACGAGATGGTGCTGCCGGTGTTGGCGACTCTGCGCCCGCGGGTGCGGCCGCCGATTGGGCGCGCCCCGGATCCAGAGGCGTTCGACCTCGTACTAAAGGCGAAAGCGTTGCGCGGCTATGGTATGCAGGACAAGTTTGACCAGGCCGTCGGCCTGTTGAATCAGGCTATCCAGAAAGATCCGCAGTATAGCGAGGCGTACTCCGAATTAGCCAGCACCTATGCCGCGGCCGCCACCAATTCGTTTGTCGATCCGCTCGGCGCGGCCAATGAAGCCATTGCCGCGGCCGCCCGAGCCATTCAGCTCGACCCGGCGGCGGCGACCGCCTATGCCGCCGAAGGCTACGCGCACGCCATGGTGTTGAACGATTGGAAACAGGGAGAGCAGGAGTTGCGCAACGCGCTCCGGCTCCTGCCGCAGGATGCCGCGATCCATCAACACCTGGGGCTGGTTCTGCTGGTGCAGGGGCGTTTTCCGCAGGCGCTGGCCGAAGCGCGCACCGCCGCCCAACTCGATCCGCTGGTCCCAGCTTCGGGCACTTCCGTCGGTATGGTTTACTTCATGCAGCGCCAGTATAGACAGGCGCTGGCGGAGTGGCGGAACCTGGCTGCGCTGCATCCGGACGCGCCTGCGTTCCATACCTTGATCGGCATGGCGTTGGAGGCGGAAGGCGATTATTCCGCCGCGGAGCAGGAATACAAGGCCCTCGCTGCCCAATTTCCGCTTACCTGGAAGCTGCGGATGATGCACCTGCTGGCGGTTTGCGGGAAGAAAGAGGAGGCAGTGCGGTTAGCCGCTCAAGTCGAGAAGACCGAACCGGCGGCGGATCCGCTGGACTTCGCGGCAACGTACGGCGCGCTGGGCGAGCGCGATCGGGGCTTTCAATGGCTGCGGCAGGCATGCGAGAAGCGCCGATCCTGCTGGATGGTCAAAGTGCATCCATTCCTGGATCCGCTGCGCGCCGACGCGCGCTATCCGGAACTGCTGAAGCGGTCTGGCCTGGCGCAGTAGGCCGCTTATTGGAGACGCGACAGGGCGCCCACGACCTCCGCCGGTTTTTCGAACGCGACCAGATGGCCGGCTTGCGGAATCATCACCAAGTCGGCGCCCGGAATATTCTCCTGAAACGCTTGCGCGTAGACCGGCGGGATTAGTTTGTCGCTTTCGCCCCAAATCAGCAGCGTCTTGGCCCGGATGCGATATAAGCGGCTTGCCAGACCGCGCTCGGGAATCGGGAACAGGATTTTCCCGGCGGCACCGAGTTGCCGCGCATTCTGCACCAGGAACGCTTGCAGGAATTTGGGATCGCCGAGATCCATGCCGGCGGTCATCGCTTTCGCGCCCGCCTCCTCGTCGTAAAACAGGACTTTGGGCAGATCATACGGCATCATGGCAAAGAAGTCGGGAATAGGGTGGCTGTCGAGCCAGAGGCCGGCGGGCGCGATCAATGCCAGGCGCGATACGTCGTGCGGGGCGAGCGCCGCCATTTCCCCGGCGATCATGCCGCCCATGGAAAAGCCCACTAGCACCGGATCTTTGACGCCGAGAGCCTCGATCACGTCCCACGTGTGCAGGGTGAAATCGAGCATGTCGCGCAGCTCGGGGCATTCTTCGCTTTCGCCGTATCCCGGCACCAGCGGCGCGTAAACATGGAAGCGGGCGGCGAGCGCGTCGAGAAATCCGAGGTCGGCGTCCACGCCGCCGGCGCCGTGCAGAAACACCAACGGCCGGCCTTGGCCGCCCTCATAATAGCGGACCGGAACGCGGTGCGTGGCAATGGTTTTGAGTTCCATGTTCAGGCTCCTACCAGCGGCTGGCTGAGTTCCGCCGGCACGGCGCGAGTCGGCAGCGGACGGCACCAGAAGCGGTGGTCGTCGGCGTAGTCGGGGAACATATTGCGCAGCTTCGGCATCACCTTTTCGGCGAACAGGCGCGTGGAGTACATGCACTTGTCTTTCGGCATGTCGCCGATCTGCATCAGGCAGAAGACATTGCCGACCCGCAAGCCTTTGATCAGGTCTTCCATGCGCTGGCGGACGGTTTCCGGGCTACCCGCGATCACGTGCCCGTTGTCCACCAGGTCTTTCCAAGGGTGCTCCTGGAACAAGGTGCCCGGCGCGTACTGGGAGAGCACGCCTTTCTGAATGGTTTTGATTGTCCGATAGCCGGGCGCGTCGGCGAAGCCCGGATACACATGCAGGCACCGGTTATAAAAGTAGTGAACGTGCGGGGCGTAGAGCCGCTCGGCTTCGGCGTCGGTATCGGCCACGCAAATGAACTGCGCAAAGCCGGCACGGTAAGGCGAGGTGTCGGGCGCATTCCGCTCGGCGACTCGCTGCCAGTAGCCGTCCATCAGCTGCTTGCCGCGGATATAGCCGCCAAAGCTAAGATACGAATACGAGTATGTGTTGTCGATGCAGAAATCGAAGGTCTCGACAGAACCGCCGCCCGGAACGTGGATGGGCGGATGCGGCTGCTGCACCGGGCGCGGCCAGAGGTTCACGTAGCGCAGCTTGGTGTAGCGGCCGTTGAACGCAAACGGCTCCCGTTCGGCCCACGCGCGCCGGATCAACGTGTGCGCTTCGGCATATTTTTCGCGGGTCAGCCCGGGGATGGTGCCGTAGCAGTAATTGGTGTCCATCGACGTGCCGACCGGAAAGCCCGCTACCAACCGCCCGCCCGAGATGCAATCCAGCATGGCGAATTCCTCGGCCACGCGCAGCGGCGGATTGTAAAGCGCGATCGAAGCGCCCAGCACCACGAGCGCGACGTTATCGGTGCGCCGCGCGAGGCCCGCCGCGATGAGGTTCGGGGACGGCATCAGGCCGTAGCCGTTCTGATGATGCTCGTTGACGCCAATGCCATCAAATCCGAGCGTCCCGGCATACTCGAGCAGGTCCATGTAGGTGTTGTAGAGCTCGTGGCCTTTGACGGGGTCAAACAGCCTGGCATCGATATCGACCCAGACCGACCGGTTCTTCTCGCGGAAATCGTCCGGCAGGTAGGGCCACGGCATCAGGTTGAACCAGGTGAATCGCATGCACTCTCCCCTTCGGTTACGGCGCAAAATAGGCTAACACACCCGGAAGAGACCGGTGTCGGATAGCGGTCAAAACGCCGTCAAATCCACGTGGGGTTGGTGCGCGGCCGGGAACGGCCTTGATACAGTAAACAGTTGTTTCCGTGAAATCTGTCCTGATCAGGAGTCATGCCATGAACGATTGGCAGCGCCAGAGAATCATCTGCCGGTTGGTGCTTGGGTTCCTTGCCGTCCTGCTGAGCCTTCCCGCATTGGCTCAGGTCAACCTGTCCGGGGTCTGGTCCAACCGGCTGGACGAAGATTTCCCGGATCGCCTGGCGGGTCCCGAACTGGGTGACTACGCCGGGTTGCCCATCAATGCGGCGGACCGGCTGCGGGGCGAGACTTGGGACGCGTCTTTGATCACACTGCCCGATTATCAGTGCCGCGTGCATCCCTCCGATTACGCCTCGGCGTTTGCCGACATCCGCATCTGGGAAGAGTACGATCGCGACACGCAGAACCTGATCGCCATCCACCTGCACCATTTTGCCTGGGGCACCGAGCGCACCATCTGGATGGACGGGCGGCCGCACCCGCCGGATTACGCGCTGCACACCGCCATGGGGTTTTCCACGGGTAGATGGGAGGGCGACATTCTGACGGTCACCACCGACCACTTAAAAGAAGGATGGTTCCGGCGTAACGGGCTGGCGCGCAGCGATCGCGCCGTCGTCACCGAGCACTTCATTCGTCATGACGACCAGCTCACGTGGGTGACGATGGTGAACGATCCCGCGTATCTCGAAGAGCCGCTGTTCCGATCACGCGATTACGCTTTCAGCGTGGCGGGGCAGATCGCACCCTATCCGTGCGAGAGCGTGGAAGAGATCATCCGGCCGCGCGGCGTGATTCCCCATCACCTGCCAGGCACCAACACGTTCTTGAAAGAGTATCAGGACCGGCACGGCATTCCGGCAGATGCGGCGATGGGCGGCGCCAAGACCATGTATCCGGAATACCGCGCCCAGCTGAAGGGCGCGGGCGTCCAGCCCAAGTGAGCCAGAGATGAAATACACAGGAACCAGAGGATTCGCGGCCGCAGCCGTGCTCGCCGGGGCCGGATTGGCGTTTGCGCAAGCGCCCGCTCGGCCGGCGCGCGCGCCCCAGAACTTCGACAACGTCGAAGTTCATACATTGCCGGTGCAGGGCAACATTTATATGCTGGTCGGCGCGGGCGGCAACATCACGGTGCAGGCGGGCAAGGATGGCGTGCTGCTAGTCGACAGCGAATACCCCCAAGTGGCCGACAAAGTTCTGGCTGCGGTAAAGAAAATTTCCGATGAGCCGCTACGGTACATCATCAACACCCACTATCACGCCGATCACACGGCCGGCAACGAGCGGCTGCGCAAGGCCGGCGCCACCATCGCGGGCGGCAACGTGGCGGGCGATCTCGGCGCGGAGGCGAGCGAAGGTGCGCAGATCATCGCGCACGTAAACGTGCTCGATCGCATGAGCGCGCCCACGGGACGGCAAGCCGCGGCGCCGCAGGGCGGCTGGCCGACCGACACCTTCATCGGCAACGAAAAGAAGCTCTGGTTCAACAACGAAGGTATCGAGATCATCCATATTCCCAACGCGCACACGGACGGCGACAGCATCGTCTTTTTCCGCAAGTCGGACGTGATCAGCACCGGCGATCTGTTCGTAACGACCACGTATCCGATCATCGATGTGGCGGCAGGCGGCACCATCAACGGCTATCTGGAGGCATTGAACCGGATTGTCGATCTGATCGTTCCGGTCTACGGTCAGGAGGGCGGCACGCTGGTGGTTCCCGGTCACGGGCGCGTGTGCGACCTCGGCGACGTCTTGAACTTCCGCGAAATGGCTACCATCATCCGCGACCGAATCCAGGACATGACCAAGAAGGGTATGACGCTGGAACAGGTGAAGGCGGCAAAGCCGACTCTCGATTACGATCCGCTGTACAACAACGGCGGCTTCTGGACGGCGGACATGTTTGTCGAGGCGGTTTACAAAACGCTCAGCGGAGGCAAGAAGTGACCTCCTCGTTTCTAAGAAAGATCGCCCTATTGATCGCGGCTCCGCTTTACCTGAGTGCGCAGTTCGGCGGTCCGCCGCCGCCCCCGCGCGGGCCGGCAAAAACCGTGGCCCCCATCGATCTCACCGGTTACTGGGTTTCGATTGTCACCGAAGACTGGCGGTTCCGCATGATCACGCCGCCCAAAGGCGACACCGAAGGCGTGCCTCTCAACCCGGCCGGGCAAAAGATCGCCGCCGCGTGGGATCCCGCCAAGGACGAAGCTGCCGGGGAGCAGTGCAAGTCCTACGGCGCCCCCGCCATCATGCGCGTGCCCGGGCGATTCCACATTACCTGGCAGGACGATACCACGCTCAAAATTGAGGCCGACGCCGGCACGCAGACGCGAGTGTTACATTTTGGCGACGCGCAGCCGCCTGGCGCGGCGCCCAACCTGCAAGGGTACTCCACGGCACAATGGGTTTTCGCTGTAGGCGGCCGCGCCGGACGCGGCGGTGAAGGGCAGCCGGGCGCGGCCGCTCAACGCGGCGGCTCCCTCAAGGTCACTACGTCGAATCTGAAGCCGGGCTACCTGCGCAAGAACGGCGCGCCGTACAGCGCCAATGCCACGGTGACCGAATGGTACGATCTGCTCCATGAGAGCGACGGCAGCACCTGGGTGGTGGTTAAGACGATTGTCACCGATCCTACCTATCTCATCCGTCCGTTCGTGACCAGCACCAACCTGCGCAAGCAACCGGACGCGGCAGGCTGGAGTCCTTCCGCGTGTGAAGCCCGGTAACCAAGAGCGAAACCTTAGCGCCTAGAGCTTCTATGCCACGACCAGGGTTCCTTATTTCTTTGTGTGCGGCCGGTACCGTTTGGGGCGCGATCAGCGATCCGGTCCGCACCGATTCCGGCCTGATCACTGGGACCTCTGGAAGCCACGCCGAGGTGCGGGTCTTCAAAGGCATTCCGTTTGCGGCACCTCCCACCGGCAATTTCCGCTGGCGCGCGCCGCGGCCGGTGGAGCGGTGGCAGGGTGTCCGCAAAGCCGATGAGTTCGGCTCGATCTGTATGCAGGCTGGGGGCGGGCGCGGTCCCGCTCCGAAAATGAGCGAGGACTGCCTGTACCTGAACGTCTGGACGGCCGCGAAATCCGCGAGCGACCGCCGCCCGGTGATGGTCTGGCTGCATCCCGGCGGTTACACCAGCGGCTCCGGTTCTTCGCCTGCGTATGACGGCGAGGCGTTGGCCCAGAAGGGCGTGGTGCTCGTCACAATCAACTACCGGCTCGGCATCTTCGGATTCTTTTCCCACCCCGAGTTGAGCCAGGAATCCGACCGGCACGCCTCCGGGAACTACGCTTTCATGGACCAGGTGGCAGCGCTGCAATGGGTGCAGAAGAACATCGCCGCGTTCGGAGGCGATCCGAAACGCGTGACAGTCTTCGGCGATTCCGCCGGCGCCGCCAGCATCTCGAACTTGGTCGGTTCGCCGCAAGCCCGCGGCCTGTTCCAGCGCGTCATTGCCGAAAGCGGAGCGTGGCTGGGGCTCTCCGTGAATCCGATGCGCAAGCTCGCGGATGCCGAGCAGGCGGGAGCGAAGATTGAGGAGGCGCTCGGCGCGAAGTCGCTCGTCGAATTGCGCGCCAAGCCGGCCGACGAAGTGCTGAGGGCCGGCCGCGGCGGCGGTCCGGTGATCGATGGCTGGATCCTTCCCGAAGACGTTGGGACAATTTTTGAAGAAGGCAAGCAGGTCGATGTGCCGATCCTGGTCGGCTCGAACAAAGACGAAGGCACGTTCTTTCTCCGACCCGCCGGGGCGGATCGCTTCCTGGAGCAGGCGCGGCTCCGTTTCGGCGACCTGGCCGACACGTTTCTCAAACTGTATCCCGCGGGGACCGACGAGGAAGCCAATGCCTCGCAACTCACTGCCTTCCGCGATGAACTCGGATGGGTGATGCGCAACTGGGCACGGCTGCAGACCAAAACTGGAAAATCGAAGGCGTACCTCTATTACTTCACGCACGAGCCCCCGGCGGCGCAGGCTTCGCCGCGCGGCGGGCAAGGGAGCGGCGCGACCCACGGCGCCGAGGCTGCGTACGTTTTTGAGAACCTGACGGGGAATCGCCCGTGGACCGCGCTCGACCGGCAGGTGGCCGATACAATTTCGTCATACTGGGTGAACTTCGCCACGACCGGCGACCCCAACGGGAAGGATCTGCCGCGCTGGCCGGCTTACGACGAGAAGAAGAGCGATCGGCCGCTCGTGCTGGGCGATCAAGTCGAACTGGGCCCCGAGCCGAATCAATCGCAGCTTGCGTTTTACCAGGCGCTCTACCGCAAAGTCGGCAACCGCTGACAAACCGTGCAAAATCGCACATGTCCTGCCCGGCATCTTTGAAAAAAGGACTTCCTGGACGCCTCAAAATGCGCAATCTAATTTGGAGGGGTTTCCATGAAAAAGTGGCGCGGGGTATTGAGTATTGGTGTGACTGCGGGGATCGTCGCGGTCATAGGCTTTTCGGCGATCAAGGCCGATGAGGGGGAAGAGATTCCGACGGTGGAGGCTCGCATCGTGGCGGCGGGAATCCCTGGCATCTCCGCGATCAGCCAGGTGGGAACCTTCCTGCCGGGCGGGCCGATCCACGACAAACCGGCCCTTGCTGCCTTCACAAAGCCCGGACAGGTGCTCGACCCGATCCGGATTCTGGTGGGAAGCAGCTCCAACTTCGGCGAACCGTTGGCGGATCCGGGGCAAGCTCCGGGATCGTTCCTGTCGATCGACGGCAGCGGATCCGGCAGCCTGGTGATCCCGCCGCAATTCGCTGCCGGGGGAGGCCAGGCGTCCGCGGTTGGCGGGGCGGTCATCCTTTACACCGCGCAAAATCCCGCATTCCTCAACTCGATCCATAACGGCGGCGCGGCCACAGCCAACTACACGGGCGTCAGCAACCCGCTCGCGATTTCCATCAACAATGCGTTCGGACGCCTGTGGCCTGCCAATGCGCCGTACGGCCTGGAAGGGATCGGCACGTCCAGCATCTTGGATCCAACCGGAGAACCGCTCGCAGGCGCGCCGGACCCCGCGCTCGGCGGAGTCTACGCCGGCAATCTAACGCCGCGCCTGCCAGTGCAAGTGATTCCCGGAGCGCTGAACACGGGGGCGGTGGGCACCGCGTTTCTGGGGCACTCACCCGACGGCAGCACCCGGGCCGTGTTCGCGGTGGTCTGCGCGGATGGCAGCATCGTCCAGGAGCACACCGGCAAGGCCCTCGACGGCTTAGCGCCCGCCGGCACCATCAGCCCGCTGCTGGGGCGGCATTGGGACGATGAGGATGAGGAGAACACGCGTGGCGCGACACCGCGGCTTGGTGCTCTGCTGAACTACTCGCCCACGCGAATCCTGTACGTGAGCGAGCCCTTCGAGAATACGATTGCCGTGCTTAACCTCTCTGACGACGGAACCGTGTTTCATGTTGCCGGTGTGCGCCGCATTCACGCCGAGGTCTTCGATCAACCGGTGGATCTGGCGCCGGCGGAGATTGAGACCACCAACCCAAACTGGGCCGCCAATACCACTCTGGATGTCCAGGCTGATTTCTACGTGGCGAATCGGGGAAACAATACGATTGTGCGTATGCGCCAGGATGGCACCGTGGTCGCAATCCGCCGTGTGAAGTTGGCCGGAGGGCGGCCGCTCGGGGGTCTTCGGCTCAATGGCATCGCGGGCTCGTCGGACAGCACGAAAATCTGGGTGACCGCGACAGGACCGATTCCCGGCACGGGATATCTAAAGAACGCGGTGCTGGAGTTGCCGGCGTTCTAAGACTGGCAAGGCTAAGCTGGAGAGATGATCCGCGCGCGATGGGCGCCGCTCTGGCTCGCCCCAGTGGCCTTGTGCCTGACTGCCCAGACGGGAACGCCGCTAGCGGCGTGGACTCCCGGAACGCTGGACGTTCATCAGATTTCAACCGGCCTGGGCAACGCCGCGCTCTTCATCCTGCCGGATGGCACGACGCTGCTGGTGGATGCCGGCGCAGTTGCCGGAAGCGGTGAAGTGGATGCGCATCCGGATGGTTCCCGCAGGCCGGGCGAATGGATCGCCCGCTACATCCGGCGGCGCCTGCCTGCCGGAGTCAGCGGTCTCGACTACGCGCTGATCACACATTTTCACGGAGACCACATGGGCCAGGTCACGCCGTCGTCGCCGATGGATCGGACCGGCACGTACCGGTTGAGCGGTATTACCGACGTGGCGGAGGAATTACCCATTCAGACTCTGCTCGATCGCGGGTTCCCCGACTACTCGTATCCGGCCGCCCTCACCGATGAATCGGCTGCAAACTATCGCCGGTTCGTCGAGGCGCGGCGGGCGCGCGGAATGACCGTCGAACGATTTCACCCCGGATCGCGGGCGCAAATCACGCTGCGGCACGAGCCTGCGAAGCATCCCGCGTTCGAGATTCGCAACATCGTCGGTAACGGCGAAGTCTGGACGGGCGCCGGCGACGAGACGCGGCAGTTGTTCCCGCCGGTGCAAGGCCTCGCGGCCGCCGACCTGCCTTCAGAAAACATGTGCAGCCTGGGAATCCGTCTGCAATACGGCGCGTTCCGCTATTTCACTGGCGGCGATCTTCCCGGGCTTGCGGATCCGGGTTTTCCTCCTTGGCACGGCGTCGAGCCCGCCATCGCCGCGGTAATCGGCCGCGTCGATGTGCACGTGGTCAACCAGCACGGCTCAATGGAGGAGGAGAGCGAAGCCTTCCTGCGAGAGTTGCAATCCACGGTGTTGATCGTGCCGGCCTGGGCGCCGAGCCATCCCGCGCCCGACGTACTCAAGCGCATCATCAACAGCCGGCTGCCGCCGGCGCGGCGCTACGTGCTGGCAACGGATTTGCGCCCTTCGGCGCGCACCGTGATCGGAGCGCGCGCGATGCAAGTGGCGGCTCCGCCGGGCCACATCGTCATCCGCGTCGAGCCTGGCGGCGCGCAGTATCGGGTATTTGTTCTGGACAATCGGGACGAGCGCGACCTCGTAGTAGCGGAGTTGGGGCCGTTCCCGGCTCGTGGCGGCAATCGGTGAGCTAACGCGCGCCGGCCGGCGTGACGTCCCGGTACTTCTGCCAGTTCCGCACGAGATTTTCCACCACCTGGTTCCCGACGCGCCATGCGGCCTCCAAGGCCGGCAGATACGCGGAGTATTGCCCAATCCTGGTGCGCGCCAGGTTCTCGGCCGCGGTGATGCCGGGCGGCGGCTGATCGTAATTGCTCACGGTGCGGAGCACTAGAACGCGGTGCAGGTCGGCGCGGCCGGCCTTCGCCAGCAGGGTGAGCGATTGCAGCGTGCCCGTGTCTTCCATGGCGGTGGTGACAAAGTTGCCCTTGTCGCCGGTGTGATAGCGAACCCAATTCCGGGCCCATTCGTCAAGAAGCCGGCCGTGCCAGAAGGTCCCAGAAGAGAGTGTGTCGCCCTTCAGCACGAATGGCGGACGCCGCGCGTTCGGAAACGGATAGGGGCTACGCGCGGCCTGCATCGCTGGTGAGTCCGCCAGTTGTATGCGCTCCGTTAAGTGAAACGCCCAGTCCACGAGCGCCGGGTCCAGTTGATAGACTTCGCCTTCGCTGGAGTCGCGCGGCTGCTCGTACGGCGCCGAGCCGCGCAGAGGCAAATAGCCGGTCTTCCATCCGGCGGGGATTTCGCGGGCATCGATTTCGCGCGCCAGGTCGCCGTCCACGACCCACTCCGCCCAAGCCGCCGAGCCGAGGCTGGCGCGCTCCGGGTTGACGCCGGCAATACCGGCGACCAGCCAATAGGACTTGGTCAGATCGAACCTCGGGTCCATGCCGAGCCCCATGATCGCCGACGCGGCTTTGGCGGTGCCGACACCGGTAAGAACGGCCAGCACTCCGTCGCGATTCATGCGCAGATCATGAAAGCCTTGGGGAAAAGGCAGCACCTGGTTCAGGTGATCGCGCTCGACCCAGTACTGCAACTCGCCTGGCTGGTCGCCCGTATCGGCGCCGCGCTCGAACATGGCGACCACCACCACCTTCACAGGAACGGGCCTGGTCTGGCAGACGGCGCGGCCGGCGGCGGCCAATGTCAGCAGGGCTGCGCAAGAAACTCGGAGCATGCCACATGCTAACGCAACTTGATTGAAGCGTCCCGCGTCTCTCTTTGGCGCGGGTTGGATTAGAATTGCAGGAGGAGGCGCACGGGTGGCACTTCGCTGGCCCCACGGGTTGTTGCTTTTAGCCGCACTCGCGCAGGCCCAAGTTCCTCCCGGTCCGTATCCCCCCGGACAATACCCGCCTGGCCAGTACCCACCGGGGCAATATCCGCCCGGGACCTATCCGCCGGGACAATATCCCATTCCAGGTCCCGGTGGCATTCCGATCGGCATCCAGGTTCCCGAAATCAAGCTGCCCAAGAAGCAATCCAAAGACAAGAACCAGGAGAAATCCTCCCAGCAGATCACAAGGGTCATTTCAGCCGATGGCAGCCTGCGCCGGATGGGAGAGAAGGACCTGCTGCTGCAGATCGCGCGCGGGGCCGTGCTTCGGTTCCGTCTGCTGGCCAAAACGCAATTTCGCAACAAAGCCGGCGATCCGATTCGTGACTCGCTGTTACATCCCGGAGATCAGCTTTCTGTGGAAGTCAGCCCCGACGACGAAGAGACGGCGCTGCGCGTGATTCTTTTGCGGGCCGGCACGTCCGCCGAGCGCGGGGCGGCCGAACAGCCGGTCGAGGAAGCCACGATTCGCGCGCCGCGCACCGAAGATCTGACCAAGCCTCGCAGCATCACGACGCAGAGTTCGGCTCCCGCCGAAGCGGAAACCGACGGAGCGCCTGCACCGGCCGGCGAGGCCGGGCCGCCGGCGATCCGGCGCGATCCGAGAGGGACCTCCAATGATCAATGGATCGCCGACGCGAGGGCCGCCGCTGCGGCATTTAGCGCCGGCCTGCCGGATTATCTCGCACAGCAGGTGACCAGCCGTTATTTTCGCGCCGGCCTGAGCGGCTGGCAGCCGATTGATGTCATCACAGCCGAACTGACATACACCGGCGGCAGGGAAGACTACCGCGATTTTCGCATGAACGGCCAGCCCATCGACCGTCCCCAAGGGAACGGCTTGTGGTCCACCGGCGAGTTCGGCAGCACGCTGGAAGATGTCCTGTCTCCGTTAACGAACGCGACGTTCCGCCTTCGCGGCGAAGAGCGGATCGGTTCGCGCCAGGCGATTGCTTTTGACCTGACGGTGACCCAGCCGAATTCCCATTGGACGCTGGCGGCGCCGGACGGGCGGCGCTACAACACGGCCTATGAAGGCGCCATCTGGATCGACCAAGAAACCGGCCGCGTCCTCCGCATTGAGCAGCGCGCGTCGTCTCTGCCTTCCGATTTCCCGGTCAGCAAGGCCGAGGCGACTCTCGTTTATGCGTTTGCCTCAATTGACCAGCGCACGTACCTGCTGCCGGCATCGGGCGAGAATGTGGGATGCATGAGCGGCAGCGGCACCTGCACGCGTAACCTGATCGAGTTTCGCGACTACCGCAAGTTTACGACTGATTCCAGAGTAAAGTTCTGACGGCGTCAGCGCGTGGGCTGATCCAAAGGCGGAGCGACTTCGCTGCCGGATCCCCCGTTGCTTTGCTTGGGCGCGTTCGGATCGATGCGCCAGGTGGTCAAATCGGTGCTGGCGTCGCGCGCCCGCGTGTCGTTCGCTGGGATCCTCTCACCGGCGCCGATGGGCGCTTCTCCCGGCCGTAGAGTCGGACCCTCCAGCGTGGTCCTGCCGTCGGTGTATTGCCGCGTACATTGCGAAAGCAAGACGGCCGCAATCGCCAACGCAAGAATCGCCATGCGCCTCGATTTCATAATCCCCAATTATCCCCCGTTCCAAGCGGCGCGGAAGCGTCTATCTCACCGGCAAGAACCGCTGCACGCGTTCGCCGGCGAAGACCTCGCCAGTGTAGACGATGCCTTTGGAATCCACCGCGATCATGTGCAGGCCGAAGAACTGGCCGCCATTTTCGCCCATGCTGCCCATTTTGCCGATTAGTTTGCCGTCCTCGCGGTTGAGGAACCAGATGTGGTTGTTGGTGAGGTCGGAGATATAGAGCAGCCGCTGTGCTTTGTCGGGCGAGAACATCACGCCGCCGGTGGAGCCGCCGACGCCGGTTGTCGGCGCCAGGATGAATTCCTTGACGAACTTGCCGTCCTTGGTGGTGACCTGGATGCGATTCGCGTTGCGGTCGGCGGCGTAGACATATCCGTCGTGCGAGATATTCAGCGTGAGGTGGCCGCGGAATTCCTTGGGCATCGGCCCGCCCGGCGTATAGGCGCGGTCGGCATCGTCGGTGCTCATCTCCGAGAGTTTGTGCCCATAGGCGCCCCAGCCGCGCTTGAATTGCAGGGTGTCGAGGTCGAACACCATCACGCGCCCGCCCAGGTAATTGTCGGCGGCGTAGAGTTCGTGCGCGGGTTCGTCGAGCCGGATCTCTTCGATGCCGCCGACGATCATGGGCGTAGTCGGCGGATACTTGGCGCGGAACGCCGCGATGGCAGCTTGCTGAGCCGCGCGCGCGCCGGCGTCGGCCGCTCTCCCGCCCCCACGTCCCCCCGGCAGAAAGCCCGCGACCGGACCCCTGCTGCCGCGGCCGGGGACGTGCTCGGAGGTGGGCGGCGCGGCATCGCCGTTGCCCGCGCCGGGCTGCCGTTCGGGCGTGCGCGGCACTTCACCCACCAGTTTGCCGGTCTTCGAGTCATATTTCCGCACCGTGTCCTGCCCGATGTAGACGAAGCCTTTGCTGTCGACCGCCATGCCGTGCCCTTGCGGCGCGTCGAACGAACCGATCACGTTGCCGCTCTTATCGATGTGGATCATCGCCGGCGGCCGCACGCAGCAATCGGCAAGCGGTGGATTCAGCTCGGCCTCGAGTTCCACATCGGTCAGATCGTTGGGACGATTCAGTACCCAGACGTTGTCGTCCTTGTCCACGGCGAGGCCGGTGACCCCGCCCATCTTCCACTTGTTGGGCAGCGGCTTTGGCCAATCCGGGTCGAACTTCAATTTGGGCACGGAAGGCTCCTGCGCGCCGAGCAACAAGACGCCCGTCACCAGTGCCGCCACCGCCGCTCCTGCGGCCCATACGATCCGACTGCGTGCCATACACGCCTCCTCCGCGATTGTCGCCGCGGTTCCCAAGAGATTATATGCCCGGGAGGCGTCGCTTGGCATAGAATGTAGAGCCAGTGAGGTGCGCCGGATGAAAACGACCTGTCTCTGCGCCGCGGCGCTGTATGCCGGCCTGGCGGCCGCCCAGGTTCCGATCGACCAGGAACCCCGGCATCATATCGAGTTTGCCAACGACGCGCTGCGCGTGATCTCGCCGCAGATCCCCCCGGGCGATACCACGCTCGAGCACATCCACATGCGCGACGAGACCACGATCTGCATCCACGGCTCGTCCACGCGCGGCAAACCGCACGATGGCGAGTGGGGTAAGGCGGGAATGCCGTGCGTCCCCGGCAACGCGGGACTCACCGAATACACGGGCAAGCCGCGCTCGCACACGGTGCAGAACGTGGGCTCTGAACTCTTCCGCCTGTTTCTGGTGGAGAACGAGCGTGAGAGTGGTTGGCAAAACAATCCGGCTCTCGACACGCCCGGACTGAAAGTTGTGCGCGAGAACCGCTCGTTCCGGATTTACGACGCAGAGTTCTCCGGCCCTGGGCCAATCGAACACGTCCACGAAGTGCCGGCGGTAGTGGTGCTGGTATCGGGCGAGGCCAAAGCCGGCACGAAGAAGTTGGAGCAGCCGGGCCAGTGGGCGCTCGTACCTGCGGGCGAGAAGCACCACGTGTCGGCCGCTGCGGATACCCGCGTCATTGAGATCGAAGTACGGTGAAACCCATGCGCCGCCGGAGTTTTCTGGAAACCGTCGTGCTGCTGTTCGCTTTCACCCGCCTGCGGGCCCAAACGAAAGGGCTCGGCGACAGCGGCGATCAGGCGCTCGCCGAAGCAGCTAAGGATTTCGTCGCGGCCCTGCGGCCCGAGATGCGCAGCCGCCTGCGCTTCACTATCGATGACGCCGAACGCAAAGACTGGAGCAACCTGCCGCACTACCTGCATCCGCGTAAGGGGATTCAGTTGGGAGAACTGACTCCGGCGGAGCGCGCCGCGGGGCACCGCCTGCTGCAGGCGATGCTGTCGAGCCAGGGCTATTACAAGGCCACCAACATCATGGCGCTGGACGATTTTCTCGGCTCCACTTCCGACGAGATGCGCCCGCACTATGGCGCGCAGTTCTATTTCCTCGATGTGTTCGGCGAGCCCGGCGGCGCGGCCCCGTGGGGCGTCCAGATCGACGGCCACCACCTGGCGGTGAACGTTACGGTGGTGGATCACCAGGTCACCATGACTCCCGCGCACATGGGCGCCGACCCCGCCGTCATTCCGTCCGGCCCCCATGCCGGCTGGCGCCTTCTGGGCGGCGAAACCGCGAAGGGATTCGCGCTGCGCAATGCGCTGACGCCCGAGCAGGCCCGCCGCGCCGTGCTCATGGAAACGCCGCCGCCCGACATCTTTACCTTGCCGGGCCGCGACGAAGCGCTCAAGATGCCTGCCGGCGTGGCGTCCTTGCAAGGCCGCCAGCGCGATCTCCTGGAATCCCTCGTTGACGAGTACCTCGGCAACCTGCGCCCAGAGGTCGGGCGTTCCTACCGCGCCGCGATCCAGAGCGCCGGGTTCGACAAGCTGCACTTCGCCTGGATGGGTCCGCCCGAACCCGGCAAGGCCATGTACTATCGCGTGCACGGCCCCACGCTGCTGATCGAGTACGATTCGATCGTGCCTCCCAATACGAAACTCCCCAATGATCCGAATCACATCCACACGGTGGTGCGCGTGCCCGGCAACGATTTCGGCGAAGACTGGCTGCGCCGCCATCATCTGGAGCATCATCACAAATAGACAATCATGAAACTCAAATTGGCACTGATTCTGATGGCCGGTCTGACGCTGGCCGCGCAGCAGCGCTCGTTTTACCAGCAGACGCAGTACAAAGGCCAGGAGATCGGCAAGCTTACCGGCGATGTCTATTACGCGCGCATGGATGACTACGTCTCGGTCTTCCTTGTCACGCCCGACGGCATCGTGCTGGCGGAGCCGATCGGCACCGAATTCGCCACCTGGCTCAAGGCCGAACTGGATAAGCGCTTTCACGTGCCGGTGAAATATGTCATCTACAGCCACTCGCATTGGGACCACGCCTCGGGCGCGGCGGTTTATGCCGACACCGCGCGGCTCATCGGGCACGAGAACATGCTCAGGAACATTGCCATGCCGCCGGCCAACACACCGCTGCCGGCGAACGTGCGTGCGCTCGACAAAAACAGCAATGGCAAAATCGAGCCCGAAGAAGCGCAAGGCAACCTGAAGACCATGTTCGCTCTCTACGACGCCGATCATGACGGCTCGTTGAGCGGCGGCGAGATTGCACGCGGGCCGATCGAGTTCGTCCGCGCTCCCGACGTGACCTACACCGACCGGCTGACCATCCGCCTGGGCGGCAAGCGCGTCGAAGTGATTTCTCGGCCGATCGCGCACGCCGACGACAACACGTTGGTCCGCTTTGTCGATGGCGGCAACGTGCTGTTCGCCTCCGACTGGATCACGGTCCACCGCATCCCGTTCGGCGCCATCTCACCCGACGAGATCCCGCTGGTCCAGGCCGTCGAAGCCATGGATTTCGAGTACTTCGTCTGCAGCCACGGCGCGCTCGGCAAGAAGGCCGATGTCAGCGCGAACCTCCGCTATCGCGAAGAACTGCGTGATGCCGTGGCGCGCGCCATCGCCGCCGGCCAGACTCTCGAGCAGGCGCAGGCCAGCGTCCTGATGGAGAATTACAAAGACTGGGAGTTCTACGACGTGCAACGCCCGCAGAACGTGGCCGGCACTTATCGCGCGCTGTCTGCGAAGCGATAGCGTACCGATCGGATCTGTGTTACTGCGCCTTCTTCAGATCGCCGCAGTCCGAGCCGATCCACTTCGAGGTGAATGACGACTGCATCGACATCTTGTTGTTGCCGCCGTTGGCATTCATCTGCATCGTGCCTTTGATGTTTTCCGAATCGACGGCTTCGATGTGCACGGTCGCCGTGCCCTGCATCGCGCCCTGGTTGCATTCGAGACGGATCTCCTGCTCGGTACCGGAGGAGCGAACGATGGTGCTCTTGCAGTTTTGCTTCACCGTGTCGTTCAACCCGAGCGGCTTGTTCATGTCCTCTTTCGCGACGCAAGCCTTGGTGGTGGTCGCCGTGCCGCGGCCGGCGCGCTGGCTCAGAACAGACTCCATCTGCTTCCGCTGCTCCGGAGTGAGCCGCGCCAAGGCTTCCGGCGGAATCGGCGGCAGCCCCGACATCTGCGTGCTCATCGTCGTCTCCCACAAACCCGGCTTCACGTTCATGGCTTGGAACTCATCCGCCGCCCGCGAGGCCAGCGGATGCAAACACAGCGCAAGCGCGCAGCACAATACAGTTTTCATGGCAAATTCCTCCGTGAAATCCGAGCATCCCACACTGCACGCGGGATGGCAATCGCGGCTATTCGGCCATGCGGCGATCGCATTCGGCGATGGCCTCTTCGGCTAGTTTGAGGCGGCGCGCGGTCTCCTCGGTCTTCGGCTGCCAGGTCTTCCATCGCGCCCGATTTTTTTGAAATTCCAGCCGCGCCCAGCCGTAATTGCGGTTGGAGAGCAGCATCTGGCCGTAGAGCTGGTCCAGATCTGACGCGGCCTCTACCGCTGCGAGCGCCGGGCGCGGCACGCCGACCAGGCTGTCCGCCAGCGGCTGCCCTTTGAGCAGCAGCGCGGCTGCTTCGTCGGGCTTGCCCGCCTGGAACGCGCGCTCGGCGTTGCGGTTCATCCTGGTGAGTTCGGTCAGCGTCTCCGCGTACCACTTCTGTTGCGCGGCATCTCCGTTGGTCGAAGCGACCGGCGCGGGCGCCGGCCCGCACGCAACGCACACGGCCGCGGCGGCCACCAGAATCAGGCGGGCGCTCAAGGCTTTTTGCCGACCATGTGTTTCAGATCGGCGTTGTTTTCCTGGCAAATGTACTCGAACGGTTCCATGCCGGGATGAAACAGAATATTCCAACTGGTCGTCCAGGGTTTTGCGTACGCGCCCGGATCTTCGATGGTGGCCTCGTAATGCAGGATCAGTTCATTCACCCGCGTGAAGCGCTCCACCACGTGCAGTTTCTCTGTGTGCGGATGCCCGGCGGCGTCGATCCAACTCCGGTCGTTCAGACCGGTCACATCTACGACGAGCGTATCTCCGTCCCAGTGGCCGATTCCCTCTCCGAGATACGTGGGATTCAGGCGGTCCGGCGGCGTGTGCTTGCGGCCGTCCACGTACACAACGCGCCACATGTGCGCGCCGCCTTCAAAGACAAACAGGATGCGGTCGGGGAGCTGATAAATCTGAAACGGAAACGAGGTGGCGTACATGCGCGGAATGCCGGGCGGGAGGCAATAGCCCTCGGGATCGTCTTTCGTGAAATTCGCGTTCCGCGACGCAAAGGCATCTTTCGCCCACGGCAGGAAGGAAACGTCGACTTTGCGATCCGGCTGCGCGCTTCCAGCAAACCCGCCTCCGCTGCCTGCCATGTCTCCGATGCCGGGCGGCTCCCACGAGCCTTTGGAATTTCCCAGGTCCGGATGGCCGTCCGCCAGGCGCGGTGCCGGCCGGATATCCGTGCGCTTCAGCGCGGCGCCCACCTGCTTGCCGTCGAAGTCATCCGCCCAGCCGGTCGCGGCTGCTCCGGCCAGCGCCGCGGCGCATGCGACGGCCGCCAGTCCACCCCGCATCTGCACCTCCCCGCGGCGGCCTGCGTTCGCGAGCCGCCGGTCTGACGCACATCTTACACTGTTTTGACGCTTCTCGAAAAAGCCCGGCATACAATGGAGAAGACGTCCCCATGCGGTTTCTCAGACTGCCCACTTCGGCTGTCCTATTCACCGTACTTGCGGCTTCGGCGGCGGCAGCGCCCGGCATCTCGAATTTTCACGATGTCGACGGGCACGTCTATCGCGGTGCGCAGCCTACGGCTGAAGGCTGGAAGACACTGGCCGGGTTGGGCGTGAAAACCGTTCTTGATCTGCAGTCCCGCAGTGCGCTTTCGGCCAAAGCCGAAGCCCGGGCCGCCGAGGCTGAGGGCATGCGCTACATCAACGTTCCCCTCAGCGGAATCAAATCGCCCTCCGGCGTCGCCATGACCAAAATCCTGACGCTGCTTGGTTCACAGGATCCGGTTTTCGTGCACTGCCACTATGGAAGGGACCGGACCGGCACGGTGGTCGCCTGCTACCGCATTTCCCATTACTCGTGGTCGAACGCCCGGGCTCTTCAGGAAGCCCAGGAGAACGGCATGCACTGGTTCGAAGTCGCTATGCGGCGCTACATCCTCCGATTCCACAGTGCCACGCCAGCTGCGTCGGAATTAGCGCCCGTGCCTGCTGCAGCTCAGCCCTAACGCGTCACTTGCCGGGTACGGTCCACAGGTAGATCGTGTCGCCGCCCTCCACTTCCTGCTCCTTTTCCGGCTTCCAGTCGCCCATGTCGAAGCTGTGGGAGACGACGCGGGTCCCCGGCTTGAGCTCTTTCAGCAGCTTCGGACGCAGCCGCATGTTGACATGCGGCAGCAGATACAGCATGACGACGGTGGCATCGTGAATGTCCACGTCGAACAAATCGTTTTCCTCAAAGCGCACACGCGGTCCGACCAGGGCCGTCTTGGCGTTGGCGCGGGCTTCTCGAATACGCTGTGGGTTGATGTCGATTCCGACCCCGTGCGCCTTGTACTCCTTCGCCGCCGTGATTACGATGCGCCCGTCGCCGCAGCCAAGGTCATACACGTTGTCGCGGCTCGTCACGCCGGCCAGCTTCAGCATCGCTTCGACAATGGGTGCCGGCGTCGGGACGTACGGCACCTCGGGGATCAGCTTTGGCGGCGCTTGTGCCGCGATCACGCTCAAGGCGCCGCTCAGCAGAACGGTCGCGCAGAAATTGGTCCTCATCCCGCAACGCTCCTGATCCACAAAGTATAGGATTTCGCGGCGCAAGCCAAGCTATTTATCGAATCTTTCCCTCCGGCTTTTCATCCAATCGCTTAGTTGCGGAGTCAGTGAAAGTCGTCCAATTCTTTGCAGGAGACGAAAATGAGCCAGCTGAAGAATAAGGTGGCTGTGGTCACGGGCGCATCGAAGGGTATTGGCGCCAGTATTGCCAGGAGCCTGGCGGCGGAGGGCGCTGCCGTGGTTGTGAACTACGCCTCCAGCAAGGAGGGGGCCGACCGCGTTGTGAACGAGATCACCAATCAGGGCGGCAAGGCCGTTGCCGTGCAGGGTGATGTGTCCAAGTCCGCCGATGTCAAGCGCCTGTTCGCGGAGACAAAGAAGGCGTTCGGCCGCCTGGATGTCCTGGTCAACAACGCGGGAGTCTATGAGTTCACGCCGCTCGCCGACGCCACCGAGCAACAGTTCCATCGCCTTTTCACCACCAATGTGCTGAGCGTCATCCTGGCGAGCCAGGAAGCGGCGAAACTGTTCGGGCCTGAAGGTGGCAGCATCATCAACATCGGATCCGCCGCCAGCCAACTCGCGCCGCCCGCTTCGGCGGTATACTCTGCCACTAAGGGTGCCGTAGACACCGTCACGCGGGTGCTGGCCAAGGAATTGGGGCCAAGGAAGATTCGCGTCAACTCGATCAATCCGGGCATGGTCGAAACCGAGGGCGCCCACAGCGGCGGTTTCATAGGCAGCGATTTTCAAAAGCAGATGGAGGCCCAGACTCCGCTCGGCCGCATCGCCCAGCCCGGCGACATCGCGCCCATCGCCGTCTTCCTCGCGTCCGCCAACTCCGGTTGGCTCACGGGCGAAACCCTGCTGGCTGCCGGCGGCCTGCGCTGAGCAGCGCTAGCGCCTTCTTCAGTGCGTCATCGAATACACGATGTAGTTGACACCGATGCGAATACCGAGGGCAGCGTACTTTTCCGGATACGTCGGATCGTCGGCCCATTCCCAGGAATCGCCCACGTCCGATTGGAATGTCATCGCCACTATCACGCGGCCTTTGTCGTCGTAAATGCCGCGCCAGCGCGCGGGGCACGGATAACACTTGTCGGTGCGCCCGCGATTGACTGACCCGCGGCTCGCCACTTGGTAGCGGTCGTTCAGATCGTATACCGTGTGGAACATCTGGTCGCCGTCGGGCAGATCGACCACGGGCCGGCCGGGCAGCACGCGCCGCATGCTTTGCATAAACACTTCCCATTCCTGGTCGCCCCAGAAGTCGTCGCACATCAAAAAGCCGCCGCGCAACAAAAACTCGCGCAGCGATGCAGCCTGGCTGTCGGTCAAGTTCCAGTTGCCGGTCTGCACGGCGTAGAGCCACGGCCAGTCGTAGACGTCGCCGTCGTCCAGGTTCACCGGCTGCTCCACCGACCGGGCATGAATCCGAGTCAAGCGCCGCACCGCCGGCGTGAAGTGCCGGTCGGCGCGCGGGTAATCCTGCGTCCAGGCCGAAAAGCCTTCCCGCCAATCCCCGCCGCCGAACCGGAAGAAGCCGCCGCGGCCATAGCGGGAAGGCGGGTACATCAGCCGCGCGAACACCCACTCGGTTTTCTCCTGCCAGTCCGCGGGCAGGGGCACTTCGCCCACACGGTACTCCACCCCGGGGTATTCGCGAAACGGCAGCTGGAAGGCCCAGAGCGTAGTCAAAGCGCCGATGCCGAAGCCCACGCACGCGATGGCCTTGCGAACGCCCATGTCGCTTTAGGCCATTCTCGCATTTGTTGACCGGTCACTGGATGGCGATACGGACCGTATTCGCGGCCTGCCCGTCGACGGTGAGGATCAGGTCCGCCGTGCCCAGCCCGCGCAGCGATCCAGAAAGTTGCACATTCACCTGATCGAGTCCCGGGTACACATTTTGTGCGCCCGCGTACAGAACAGGCACGGTCACTCCACCCACCGTGCACGTCACATTGGCGGTTGAGGAGCGATGCCGGATCCCGGTCCCGTACAGCGAAAGGTATACGACGCTCGCGCCGCTCACACTGATGGGCACCATTGCGCATCCGCTCGCGCTGCATGTGAATACCGGAGCCCCATTGACGGTGGCAGCCGCTGCCCCTCGCCCACTCGCATCCGCGGTGAACAGGCCGGGAGCGACTGCCCGGATTTCCGCCGACAGCACCGTATCGGGTGCCCCCGGTACCTGAATGGTGATCGATGCCGTTCCCGGCGCCGTCCCGTCCGGCACCAGAAGATTCACCTGGCTCATCGAGCTGTAGAACACAGTCGCCGGCCAGGCCGCCGCTGCGCTGTCTTTCACCGTGACCGTCAGGCCGCTTGTCGAAGTCAGGTTCAGCCCGGTCACGGTGGCGATGCTGTCCGGAGCCAACGTGGGCGCGTAGCTCGCCGCTGAGCCTTCACGCAAATTGTCCGGCGCGATCACCTGGTAATACCGCGCCATCCAATACGGCAGGATATAGTCGATGCCCGCTCCTTCGATGATGTTACTACCGCCGTTATTTGCCAGCTGATACGGGCTGCGCTGCCACAGGAAATCAGTAGTGGGCCGGTCCGGCACCGGAATCGGCTGGCACGCCTGCGTCGGGTCGCCACAGGTCGCGTACTTGCCGGTATTGTCGACATGCAGGTCCCGCCGCGGCCGCTGCAACCATTGATCGAGCAGAAGTCGCGTTTCCGCGTCACGCGCCGCGTTAGGCCCGTGGAGCGCCGCATCGATCATATTGAAAAATGCGTTGCCCTGGCCCGCTGTATGATTTCTCAGAACACTGTATGCGCTGTCATAGAGGCTCCCGAACGAGCTGCTCTCCAGGTGAATCAGCGTGTACAGGTTGATGCTGTCGAGGTTGAACTTGAAATACGAGCCGTTACTCAACGTGTCAAAGCCAATCGGGAGCGCCGTCACCGGTGACAGGAGTATGCGGGCGATGTCGTAGGCCGTCGAAAATTGATCCGGGTTGACGTGCCGTGCCAGTTGCAGGAAGGCCAGTTGCTGATCCGGCCGGTCGAGGAACGTTGTCGTTGTAGTGCCGTCGGGCAGAACGACGCTCCACCCGTGATCTTTGAGGAATTGCACCATCCGCGTCACCTGAGCCGCGATGGTCGCCTTCATCGCGGGATCATCCATGAGGTCGTACGCCACGCCCAGGCCGAATAGTACGCCTGAGTATTCATCCCGGGATGTGTTGCCCACCCAGAAGTTTTCCGGGCCGCTGTGATAGATGCCGTTGGCCGCCTCTTCATTCTGAATCGCCTCGGCATACGGCGAGCCGACCGGAATCAAACAGCGCGCCAGCACATTGTTGCCCGTTACATCAATTAACGACTGAATCCCCGCAAGTGCTCTCTGCGCAGCGGCGAGCGCGTCCGCCGACTGTGTCACTTTGTAGCGAAACGACTCAGCCGCGAGGTCGAATCCCGTCCACAGCGCCGAGTCCCCGCATCGCGTGTAGCTGACGATTTGATCGCCGGCCGGGCCGGCGAAGATCGGATCGAGCAGCGTGTAATGCGGAAAGTGCCGATTTTGAATGTTTTTCGAGATCGCCAGCGCATCTGCCTCGGCCGCGCCGGCCGTCGCGTAGCTCCCCAGCAGGATCGCCAGCACGATTACGCGAGGTCCCATGGTTCGCCCAACCCGCAATTCCGGCTGCAATTCGCGGGCCTCTCCCGCTACGATGTAGGTCACACCATGCAAACATCCGGGATTCTGCTGGTCACGGGCGGCAGCCGCGGCATCGGGGCATCCACTGCCCGACTTGCGGCCCGCCGCGGCTACGCAGTTTGCGTGAATTTTTTGCGCCGGCAGAGCGACGCCGAAAATGTAGTTCGCGCGATTGAAGCCGAAGACGGTCAGGCGTTTGCCGTTCAAGCCGACATCAGTTCCGAGCCGGAGGTCGCCCGTTTGTTCGAGACTATCGATCGGACCGGCCGGCTCACCGCCCTGGTCAATAACGCCGCCACGCTCGAACCGCAAATGCGTCTTGACTCGATGGACGCCGCCCGTCTCCATCGGATGTTCGCCACCAATAGCATCGGCAGCTTCCTCTGCGCCGCCGCAGCCGTCCGGCGGATGTCGCAAAAGCATGGCGGCGATGGCGGCGCGATCGTCAACGTCTCTTCCGGCGCGGCGCGTTTCGGCTCTCCGGGCGAATATATTGACTATGCCGCCAGCAAAGGAGCGGTCGACACGTTGACCGTCGGTCTCGCGCGAGAAGTTGCCGAAGAAGGCATTCGCGTCAACGCTGTCCGCCCGGGTTTCATTTACACCGAACTGCACGCCAAAGGCGGCGAACCGGCGCGCGTCGAACGCGTCAAGACGCGCGTGCCCATGAAGCGCGGCGGCCAACCCGACGAAGTGGCCGCGGCGATCCTCTGGCTGCTGTCCGCCGAGGCTTCCTACGTGACTGGTACAATCCTCGACGTATCGGGCGGCCTCTAGACTATAAATTGAAAAGAATCAGTCGATTACGGCTCCTTCGAGCCTTGACACCGGTGTTTCCAGGACATATAATTCAGCCTGCATGCAGGGTGTCTGGCGGTCTGTCTCCTTCAACAAAATCAAAGTGTTAACAGCCGCGGGCGTCGTTCTCATAGCTGCCGCGCCGCTCTATGCCGCGCCCCCGGCCCTGGAGCAACGCGCGCTGCTCGACCAATATTGCGTCACGTGTCACAACCAGAAGACCAAGACCGCCGGCCTGATGCTCGACAAGCTGGATGTGAATAACGTCGCCGCCGGCGCCGAAGCCTGGGAAAAGGTCATCCAGAAGATTCGCGGCGGCATGATGCCGCCGGTTGGCATGCCGCGCCCCGATCGCGCCGCGCTTGACGCGTTCATCTCATCGCTCGAGAGCCAACTCGACCAGGCCTACTTTGCCAAGGTGAATCCCGGCCGCGTCAGCCTGCACCGGCTCAACCGCGCCGAATACGGCAACGCAGTGCGCGAGCTGCTCGCGCTCGATGTCGACGCCTCTTCTTTGCTTCCCGCCGATGACGCCAACTTCGGCTTCGACAACATCGCCGATTCGCTCAGCGTCTCGCCCATGCTGATGGAGCGCTACGTGACGGCAGCGTGGAAAATCAGCGGCCTCGCGGTCGGCGATCCCAAGACCCCGCCGACCACCTACACCTTCCGAAACCGCCCCGATCTTTCGCAGGACCGCCATATCGAAGGCCTGCCCCTCGGCACGCGCGGCGGCATTCTCGTCAAGTACGATTTCCCGCTCGACGCCGAATATCGCTTCAAGGTGCGCTTCTGGGGCAATACCGTCAACACGGTGCGCGGCTTGGAACTGGCCAGTCAGGTGGAAGTCACGCTCGATGGCGCCCGCGTCAAGCTGGCCACGATCGGCGGCCAGCAAGATGCCGATTTCGGCAACACCAACCCGACCGCCTCGGCCGAGCAACTCGCCAAGCGCGTCGAATTGCAGATCCCGGTGACCGCCGGCCCGCACAACGTGGGCTTCACGTTTCTGCAGCAATCCACGGGGCCTACGGTCGAAATTCTGCAGCCGTACCAGCGCGAAAAGGTCGATCCCATCAACACGTCCGGCATAGCGGAAATCGACTGGGTTTCGGTCTCCGGTCCGTACAAGGCGACGGGCTCCGGCGAAACGCCTAGTCGCCGCCGCGTGTTCACGTGCCGTCCGCCGGCCGGCGGCGATGCCGTCCCCTGCGCCCGCCAGATTCTTTCTACTGTCGCCCGCCGCGCTTACCGCAGGCCGCTCGCCGAGTCCGAGATGGAGCGCCTGCTCGGCTATTATCAGCGCGGGCTGAACAATGGCGGCAGTTTTGACGCCGGAATCGAGAGCGCGCTCGCCTTCATTCTGGTGAATCCCCAGTTTCTGTTCCGCGCCGAGACCGATCCCGCGAAAACGGCTCCCGGCTCTGCCTATCGCATCAGCGACCTGGAACTGGCCTCGCGCCTCTCGTTCTTCTTGTGGAGCAGCATCCCCGACGACGAACTGCTGAACGCTGCAACGCGCGGAAGGCTGCACGAACCCATCGTGCTCGAGCAGCAGGTGCGCCGCATGCTCTCCGATCGCCGCTCCGAAGCCTTGATCGACAATTTCTTCGGCCAGTGGCTCTACCTGCGCAACCTCAAAGCCACTGTGCCGGACCAGCAGGTCTTTCCCGATTTCGACGACAACCTCCGCCAGGCATTCCTACGCGAAACGGAGTTGTTTACGGGCAGCATCATTCGCGAGGACCGCAGCGTCGTCGATTTGATCACCGCCAACTACACGTTCGTCAATGAGCGTCTCGCCAAGCACTATGGCATCCCGAACGTTTACGGCAACCAGTTCCGCCGCGTGACTCTCACCGATCCCGCGCGCCGCGGCTTGCTGGGGCAGGGAAGCGTGCTCACCGTTTCTTCCTACGCCAACCGGACGTCGCCCGTACTGCGCGGCAAATGGATTCTCACCAACATCCTGGGCACCCCTCCGCCTCCGCCTCCGCCGAATGTGCCGCCGTTCAATGAGCAGGCCAGCGGCACCATGCGCGAACGCATGGTGCAGCACCGTACCAACCCGGCCTGTTCCGGTTGCCACAGCGTGATGGACCCGGTCGGCTTCTCGCTCGAAAATTTCGATGCGGTCGGCCACTGGCGCACGCGCGATGGCGGGGCCGCCATCGACGCCTCCGGCGCGCTTCCCGACGGCACCAAGGTTGACGGTCCGGCCACGGTGATCGCGGCACTGGCCCAGCATCCCGAGCAGTTTGTTCGCACCATGACAGAAATGATGCTCACCTATGGTTTGGGCCGCGGCCTCGAGTATTACGATATGCCCGTAGTGCGCACGGTCGCTCGCGACGCCGCCAAGAGAAACTACAAATTCTCCGAATTAGTGCTGGGCATTGTCAAAAGCCCGCCGTTCCAAATGAAAGTAAAATCGCAGCCCGAGCCGGCGGCTGCGGTTGCGTCCCTGCAGAAGGAGCCGCTCCGATGACATTCCTCACGAAGAACCACCTCTCGCGCCGCACGCTCCTCCGCGGCGCCGGCGCTGCCGTTGCGCTGCCTCTCCTCGATTCCATGGTGCCTGCTCAGACGCGCGCGCCGAAAGGCACACTCCGCGCCGGCTTCATCTACGTGCCGCACGGCGCGATCCTGCCCCAGTGGACCCCCATCGGCGACGGCGCCGATTTCAAGTTCTCCCGAATTCTGAAGCCACTGGAGCCCTTCCGCGAACGCGTCACCGTGGTCACCGGCTGCGCCATCAACGCCGAAAACGGACACGCCATCAGCAACTCGATGTGGCTGAATGGCGTCAAGCCCGCGCACGGCACCGAAATCCGCTCCGGCACCACCGTCGATCAGTTGATCGCCGCGAAGATCGGCCAGGACACGACCTACCCTTCGCTCGAGCTTGCCACCGAAGATCACTCCGCCGAACTCGGCAGTTGCGGGGGCGACTACGCCTGCGCCTACATGAATACCATCTCCTGGCGCAATCCCACCACGCCGAATCCGATGGAGCTGAATCCGCGCGTGGTCTTCGAGCGCCTGTTCGGCGGCGATGGCGCCACCGCCGAAGAGCGTCTGGCGCGCCTCAAGGACAATCTCAGCCTGCTCGACGGCATCACCGCCAGTGCCAAGGACCTTTCGCGCAACCTCGATCCGCGCGACCGCGCGCGCCTCACGGATTACCTGGACAACGTTCGCGAAATCGAGCGTCGGATCGCGCAAGCCGAAAAGAAGAACCGCGAATCGGACCTCGCCGCGCCCGACACGCCCGTGGGCATCCCCGATTCTTTCGAGGAGCACGCGAAGCTCATGTTCGATCTCTGGGCGCTCGCCTTCCAGGGCGATATCACGCGCGTGACCACGTTCATGATGGCCCGCGAGCTGAGCACGCGCACCTACCCGCAGGTCGGTGTCGCCGAAGGTCACCACCCGGTTTCGCATCACCAGAACGTGCCCGAGCAGATCGAGAAGCACGCCAAGATCAATACCTACCACGTCTCCTTGTTCGCCGGATTCCTCGAAAAGCTGCGCAACTCGCCCGATGGCGACGGCAGCATCCTCGACCACTCGATGATTCTATACGGCAGCGGCATGAGCAACGGCAACGTGCACAGTCACGACATCCTGCCGGCCGTGATCGTCGGCGGCGCGGCGGGCCAACTCAGGGGGAATCGCCACGTCAAGGCGCCGCTCATGACGCCGTTGGCCAACGTCCTGGTCAGCCTCCTCGACAAGGCCGGTGTACCCACCGACCACCTGGGCGACAGCAGCGGGCGGGTCGAAATCTAAGGAGAGAGCCATGCGACTTTGTGCCCTATTCGCCTGTGTAGTTGTCAGCGGGTTCGCCGCCGGTCAGTCCGTTGTCGATGCCGTCAGGAATCAGGACGCCGCCTCCGTGCGCTCGCTCATTCAGCAGCGCGCCGACGTCAACACAGCCGATGTGGATGGCACCACCGCACTCATCTATGCCGCGCACCAGAACGATCTCGATCTGGTGAAAGCGCTGCTCGCCGCGGGCGCCAATGCCAAAGCCGCCAACCGCTACCAGGTCACCGCGCTTTCCGAAGCGTCCAACCTCGGCAACGGCGAAATGATCGCCCTGCTGTTGAAGGCGGGCGCCGACCCGAACGCCGCCGTCGGCGAAGGCGAAACCCCGCTCATGACCGCGTCGCGCACCGGTTCCGTCTCCGGTGTGAAGGCGTTGCTGGCCGCCGGCGCTAAGGCTGACACCAAGGAGTCGTACCGCGGCGAAACCGCTTTGATGTGGGCTGTTGCCGAGAACCACGCCGGGGTGGCCAAGCTCTTGATCGCGGCCGGCGCCGATGTCAACGCCAAGTCCACCTTCTACGATTTCAACTTCCGCAAAGTCGCATCCGGCGGTACGCAGGCCATCTACTTTCGCGGCGGCTTCACGCCGCTGCTGTTCGCCGCGCGGCAGGGCGCCGTGGAATCGGCGCAGATCCTGCTCGATGCCGGTGCTGACGTCAACCTGCCCGAGCCGGAATACAAATTCACCCCGCTGCTCGAGGCCATCTACAACGACCACTACGATTTCGCCGCGCTGCTCGCGGAGCGGAAAGCGAAGCTCGATGGCGCGCTCTACCTCGCGGTCGAAATGCGCAACCTCGATTATTTCGGCAACCGTCCGCGCAAACCCGTAACCGGCAAGCTCGACGAGTTGGGCTTCATCCAGTTCCTGCTCGATCACGGCGCCGCCCCGGACGCGGTCCTCAATACCAAGCTGCCCGGCCGCATGGCGCAAGGCGCCATCACGGTGCCCAAGGGAGCTACGCCGTTCTATCGCGCCGCGCGGTCTGCCGACGTGGCCGTCATGCGCCTGCTGCTCGAGAAGGGCGCCGATCCCAACAAGGCGTCGGACGATCGCACCACGCCCCTGCTCGCCGCCGCTACCGGCCAGGGCGCGCGCTTCGCCGGCGGAGAGGAGCGCCCCGAGCCCGAATTCGTGGAAGCCATCCGCGTGTGCCTCGACAAAGGCTCCGACGTCAATGCCGCCAACGATCGCGGTGATACTCCCATGCACGCCGCCGCCCAGCGCGGCGCCGATCTGATCGTCCAGTTTCTTGCCGATCACGGCGCGAAGCTCGATGTAAAGAATAAATCCGGCCGCACCCCGCTCGATATGGCTTTAGGTATTGGGGGCGTCGCCAACACTGGCGGCAGCGCGCATCAGAGCACGGCCGACCTGATTCGCAAACTGATGGATAACGCTGCGACCAAGAACGTCGCGCGGCTGCAATGATCAAGTCTTGCATGCTCGTCGGTATAGTGCTGTCGCAGTTCGCGCCGGCGCAGACGCTCCCCGACGGATCTGGCAAAGAAGCCTTCTCCGGCGTCTGCAGCGAGTGTCACGCGCTCGACCTCGCCACCAGTCAGAAGAAGCCGCGCGCCGGCTGGCAATCTACTGTCGATTCCATGGTCGCCAAAGGAGCCACCGCTTCGAAAGAGCAGCTCGACGCCATCGTCAACTACCTCGCCGCGCACTTCGGGCCCGATGACGCCATCTCTCTGAACGCAGCCGCTACCGTGATGCCCGAAGGCACCGGTAAGCAGATCATTCTCCGCGAGTGCACCGCCTGCCACCTGCCCGACCACTTCGTCAAGTACCGTCACAGCAATGAAGAATGGCAGGCCATCGTGATTCGCATGGCCCCGCGCACTCGCGCTATCACCAGGGAAGAAACCGACACCGTCCTGAAATACCTCGCCGCCAATTTTCCGAAACTCGACGACGCCGGCAAGCTGAATGTGAACAAGGCTACCGCGTCGGACATCGTCGCGCGTCTCGGTCTCACTCCGGATGAAGCGAAAGCCGTCGTTGATTATCGCCAGCGTCACGGCACCTTCCGCGAATGGGGCGAACTTCTCGCCATCTACGGCGTCGACGGCCGCAAAATTGAAGCCGCCAAAGACCGCATGAGCTTCTAGCTCCCGCACCTCACGGCCGTTCTCCCGCACTCAGCCGCCGGTCGATCTCTTCGATTACCGGCTCCAGTTCTGCGACGCTGTCGATCACGAAGTGCGCACCCGCCGCTCGCAGACGATGGCAGGCTTTTTCTACCTGCCGCGCCCGCTCTTCGGGAGGAAGCGCCGCCAGATCCGGCTCGCTGAGTCCCACTTCATTCCCCGTCGCGGCCACTCCCACCGCCCACATGCCGGAGTTCCGCGCCTCTTCGATATCGCTGACTGTGTCGCCCGCCTTGATTGCGGCCGCTGTCGACGACAGACGGAACTCGAGTGCGATCTGCCAACACATCCAGGGATGCGGCCGGCCGCCGCCAACATCGTCGGGACAAAGCGAGAGATCCGGCCGGTATCCCTGCTTCGTCGCGCGAGCGAGCAGGGCGCTCAGCATCGGCTTCGTATATCCCGTCGTGCTGCCGAGTTTGAGGCCGCAGACGGCCAGCCGCCCGGCCAATGCCGCAACGCCGCCGATCAATTCTGCGCGCTCCTCGAGAATTTCCTGCTGGATCGGCCCGAACTCAACGAACAGCGAGGCGACGTCTGTTTCATCGGGTGTCTGCCGATGAGCCTCGCGCCACGCGCGGCGCACCTCTGGCAATGACAGGATCCGGCGAATGTGATCTTTCTTGAAAAGACCCATGTCCCGCCGGGCGTCGGTTTCGCTGAGCGCGATTCCGTGAATCTCGAAGAGCTTAGTCATCGCCCGTACCGGGGCCAGGCAACCGCAGTCAACCGTAGTTCCGGCCCAGTCCAGAATCACCGCTTCGACTCGATTCACAAGCCATCTCCCCGCCCGTGTGTTCGGCCCCGCTCTACAACCCCGGCAGCCTCTGCCGCAACGGAGGAACCTGCCGCTCGCTGACCACGATCTCCGTCGCTCCGGGATCCGCCATGATCAACAAGAACCCGCTCTTGAAATACGGCCGGATTTCTTTGATCCGCGTCAGGTTGACCAGCACGTCCCGGCGCGCGCGGAAAAACAGGTCCTCCGGCAGAGCCGCCTCCAGCTCATTCAATTGATAGTTCACCAGAAAGGATTCAGCGACGCTCCTCGCTTTCACCACGCCGCTCTCCACCTGGAACCATAGGATCTGCTCCACCGGAAGCAGGACCAGCCGGTCCCGCGCGCGGCACACCACGCGCCGTAATGTCTTTGGGCCCTCGCGGGCCGCCCGCAGAATGTTCTTTTGTTCGGCCTCGCGGTCCTCCGCAACTGTGTTCAACCGCAGCGCCCGCTCCACGGCTTGCGCGAGGCGCTCGGGCTCCACCGGCTTCAGCAAATACGCCAGAGCGTTCACTTGAAATGCCTCGAGCGCATGCTGGTCGTAGCCGGTGGTGAAGATCACCAGCGGAAGCGGAGCCTTGGCCGGAATCGAGCGTACCACCTCGAATCCCGTCAAGCCCGGCATCTCGATATCGAGAAACAGCAGCTCCGGCCGAAGCTCCTCGATTTTCTCGAGAGCATCCAACCCGTCCTGCGCTTCTCCGGCGATCTCGATATCGGGATGGTTCTTCAGCAGCCGGCCCAGCCGCGCGCGCGCATCCCCTTCATCGTCAGCTATGAGGCTTCTCATCACCGTTCCACCCGGAATCCCGGGGCACCAGAAGGGTGACGCGCGTTCCTTCCGGACACCTCGCTTCAAAACTCACCTGCGCGCGGTCGTGGTAGAGTGTGGCCAATCTCTGCCGGATATTTTTCAGGCCCACGCCCGCGGTCTGCGCCGCATCGCCATTGCGCGGAGCGGCGGAGTCTGGGCCAACTCCGTCGTCTTCGACCGCGAGGCAAATCTGATCCCCCTGGCGCTTTGCCGAGATCCATATCCGGCCCGGTCCGGTCTTCGGTGCCAGCCCGTGCTTCAGCGCGTTCTCGACTACCGGTTGCAAAATCAGCGACGGCACCGGGTCGAGCGCGACCTCCGGAGCCACATCGATCTCCACCCGCAGCCGGCTGCCGAACCGCGCTTCTTCGATTTCCAGATACGAGCGCAGAAAATCCATTTCATCTTGTATCGGCGCCAGCGGTCGCGATGTATGCGCCAGGACGTGGCGGAAGACCTTGGCTAGCCGCAAGGTCATAATCTCAGCCCGCGCGGGATCGGTCACGATCAGGTTGGCGATCGAGTTCAGCGAATTAAAAAGAAAATGCGGATTGATTTGAGCGCGCAGCGCCCGCAGTTCCGCCTCGGTCACTTGCTGCAGCAGCACCGCTTCCCGGCTCTGCCGCTCCATCATCTCGCGCTCCAGGCGCAGCAGGTCGAGCCGGCTGCCGAGTTGCTCCGCGACGCTTCGCAGGTAGCGCAATTCCGAGCTCACCAAGCCCCGCCGCGCCGGCCCAGGCGAGATCGCGAGTATCGAGTGTACGCGTCCTTCCGCGCGAACCGGAACCAGCACTTCGAGCTGCTTTAAGGATAGTAGCGCCGGCAGCCCATGGCAGCGATCGAGCTCGATGATTTCCCCCTGCTGAATTTCCGCCGGCCACAACCCGGCGGGGAGCCTGCGGAGCGGGATCGATCGAACGTCCTCGAGCGCCAGCGTCTGTGACACTGCCCGCTCCACAGTCTGCGTCACTTCGGGTTCACTATACAGTCGCCGCAGCGCCTCGCCTAACTCGCGAACCGCGTTTCGAAAATCGGGCGCCTGAAAACCCCAGCGATTTACAAGCTGTCCGAGGCGCCGGTCCAACGGGGCAAAAGCGCCCAATATCGCCGTGGCCAGGATCGCCATGAGGAAGAACTGGATGCCTCTCGGAAATTGCGCGCGTGCGGCGATTTCGCGAATAAAGGGAGCGTTGATCACCAAGATGAGGACCGACGCGCAAGCCCCCGCCAGCAGAAGCCGCACACTGTAGCCGATGAACACGTCGGCAAAACGAAAACGGGAGAATAAGAAGAAGGAGCCGACAATCACGAGCAGGACTGCTTGCTGGCCGGTCACTCCGAGAACACAACGCCCCCAATCCGGCAGCTTCATGCCGGTTTCCACGATCATCGCGAGACTCGTCAGCAACAGCCCGGTCAGGACGATGGCCGAGGAAAACGACAGAGTCCGCGGAATCGCGCGGCTTCGCAGAAACACACCGCCGGCTGCCAGTCCCAGGAAGGTCGCGCCATAGGCTGAAAGCTGATGCACCGTTTGCAGTGGGATCCAGGGAGTGCCGGCTGCGATAGCCCAAATGCCGCCGATGATTACGGCTGCGTCCGCGAATGCGATACCTTGCAAGGTGCGCCAGCAAACGCCCTGCCAGCGCCCGGTTGCCATGTAGCGCCAGATCGCCAGCATCGGGATCGGCCAGATGGCGGCGCCTGTAAATTGGATCGCCCCCGCAATCCGCGACCGGCCCGCTAAGTTCGGTATGCTCTGCGGGTTCAGGATCACCTGCGCCATCCCTCCGGCGTTCCAGAGCAGCGCAGCAATCGCGAGCACGATGTTGGCAACCGCCGTCCCGGGAAGCTTCGCGGACCGGATTGTCAGCGCGAGCAGCAAGATCGAAATCACCAGTCCGACGGTGAACCCGATCAGATTACCCGCAATAAACGCGTCGATAGCGCCCGGCACGCGCATGACATCAGCATAATCCAGCGTATTGGTTTACGCCAAAAGACTGGATCCAGCGCGGAAAGCGCGAACTGAGCGCGGATTGACGCCGGCGAGTGCGGATTTGCGTCTCCGGGACGCAACAACGGACTGTCCGCGCTCATCTCCCGAAATCCGCGTCTGGCGGATTTCTCTGGAGCTTTGCGCCCCCGCGCGGCATGCTGACTCCGGAGGCGCCGATATGATCAATGTCCGATTCGTTCTAACAGGGGCCCTTCTCCTTTCCAAACTTGTGGCTGCGGATACAGCCGCTGACTTGGCTCTCGCCAAGGCTTGGAATCATTCCGCCGAGCAGTTCATGAATCGCGGCTCTTATGAAGAAGCCCGCCTCTTGTATAGCCGCTCGTTGCCGCTCATGGAAAAGGCGCTCGGCTCGGAAGACCCGGCCACAATCACCACGTTGGGAAATTTCTGCAGCGCCTCCAGCCATCTGCCGGCCTATCTCGACGCCAAGCCCTTGTGCACGCGGGCGCTCTCCCTCCGTGAAAAAGCGCTCGGCCCGAAACACCCGGACGTGGCCCGCAGTTTGAGTGATCTCGGCCTGGTTTACGTGAACGAAGGCGACTTCGGCCACGCCGAATGGCTCTTGCGCCGAGCTCTCCACGTCGATGACGCATTCCCCGATTCACCCGACTTTCCCACCTTGTTGAACAACTTCGGCTACCTCTATTTCAAAAAGGGGAAGTATGGTCCCGCGGAAAACTATTTTGAGCGGGCTATTGCGTCGGTGGAAAGCACCCGCGGCAGCGAGGACCCGGCGCTGGTGGCGATGTTCGGGAACGTCGGCTCCGTGTACCTGGCGAACCACCAGTATGCCCGCGCCGAGCAGCGCTTCCGGCAGGCCTTGGCGGTCGCCGAGCGCGCATTTGGTCCGGAACAGGGCCCCAGCCTGCAGGCCCTGGTGGGGCTGGCGCGCGCCGCGGCCGCGCAGGGCAACAGTTCCGAAGCCGCAGCAGCGTTGCAACGCGCCCAAAGTGTCGTCGACGGGGACCGCCTGACGTACCTCGAGTGGGGCCGCGCGCTCGAAGCGGCGCGCGCTTCGGTTCGCTTGCGATGAGGTGCAGGACAGGCCGGCGCGGGAGGGCGGATACTCCAAGCATTCCCGATAACACGCCTCGATCGCCTCGTCCACGAAGTCGGGCGCGTCGCACATCGGGAAGTGATTTCCCTTCGTAACCTCGATCTGCCGCGCGTCCGGAACAACTCTTTCCACCGTTTCTGAAAACTGAACGGGTCGTTGCGCTCGCCGAAAACCGGGCGTTTGCGACACTGCGCCCGAGCGCCGCGCGTCCGACGTTGATGCTCGCTGAGGCGATGTTTCGGGGGACGTGCGCGCGTGTCGCCAGTTCCGCTGTTAAATCCGGTGAGTCCAAATGACCTGTTCGGAATCTGCTTCTATAGTCAGGAGCGTCTAGCCATGAGAGTTCTTTTGGGAATAGCTCTCTGTTTTCTAGTCGCCGGCAGCGCCGAAGCGCGTGGCGGACGTGGTGGATTCGGCGGCATGGCCGGAGGTTTCCGAGGAGGGTTTCCGGGTAGGTTTGGCGGTTTCCGAGGTGGCTTCCCGCATAGGTTTGGCGGTTTCCGGGGCGGGTTCGGCCGGTTTGGTCGCGGTAATCAGTCGTTCATCGGCAATGGTTTCTTTGGTGGTGGCGACTGGGGCGGCGGATTCGCAGACCCAGGGCCGGGATACCCGGCCGACTTTGGAATCCCTGCTCCCGGGCCTAGCGTTATCGTCGTTCCACCGCCAATGCCACTTGAGCCTCCGGCCAACCCCGTGATTCGCGAATATCACTGGCCAAATTCAGACCAGGATGCTTCGACACCCTATTTTTCAATAGTGACAAATGACCGCACTACCCATTACGCAACGATGGTGTGGCGTGAGGGCAATTTGCTTCGGTTCACCACTCCTGGTGGCACGACGAGCCAAATTGTACGGTCCTCTATCTCGCGTGACCTTACCTACCAGGCCAATCCTGGTAAGAACGTAAAGGCATGGCTGCCTTAGTCGGAGAGGAGTCCTTAAGGCCCCACGGCGCAAGCACGAGGCGGTATTTGTGTCCCCACCGCGCTTAGATTCACGTGCGCTCACTGCAACGCCACCAGCCTGGCTTCGCAGTGTTGCCTTCTCTATTCTTGTGGTCGCCTCCGCTCTCGTCCCCAGGATATTATTGCACGGGTTTCTCAGGGACCGATCTACATTCATCTTGTTCACCCTGGCGGTTATGATCTGCGTCCGTTTTGGCGGCGCCCTCTCCGGCGCGATTGCCACCATACTCAGTATTTTGGCGGGCATTGTCGTCTTTCTTGGGCCATCGGGCGATGAAATTGAGAGGCTGACGGACCTTATTGAAATCGTTCTATTTGCCTTTGTCGGAGCGGGAATTACTTGGCTGGCTCAACAACTTCACGCGGCCAGGCTCCGGGCCGAGGATGCGCTGGAACAAGTTCGAACATTGACCGGGTTATTGCCCATCTGCGCCTGGTGCAAGAGGATACGCGATGAAGACGGTCAGTGGCAGCAACTCGAGAGGTACATCAGCATACACTCTGGCGCGAAGTTCACTCACGGACTCTGTGAGGAATGTGGGAGACGCATGGAAGCGGAAAGGCAACGTTTATAGCTATCCCGGCGGACCGGGCGTTTGACACACGAGCCGGAGTCACAAGTAATTTGGCGATTCGTTTCAATCACTTGACCTCGCCGCTCGGGTTTCGTCTGCTACCTTCAAATCAGAGTTACTGTAGCGCCAAAAAGCGAGACCGCCGGCCTCGAAGATTAGGCTCAAACCATCGGGCGGCCGACAACGCACGGCGAGAAGTCCGCGGGATTTGAAGATCCCGGCGCCCGGCCGCCCCGCAATGTCCTCTTCTTCTTCCACCTGGCCCACGTGTCTCTTGCCCGCATCGTAGGATAATTACAGGAAACCCGCGTGCATCAGCCTTCCCCGGTACTTTTCGTCGATCGCCTCAGCAAACGCTATGGCGACGTCCTCGCGGTGGATGGCATCTCCTTCGAAGTCCGGCACCGCGAAATCGTCGGCCTGCTCGGGCCCAACGGCGCCGGCAAAACCACCACCATCAGCATGATTCTCGGTGTTCTCGAGCCCACGACGGGCGCGGTGCGCATCGGAGACATCGACCTCGCCACCCGCCGCTCCCAAGCTCTCGAGCGGACCAATTTCGCCGCCGTCTACGCCCCGCTGCCTGGCAATCTCACCGTCGCGCAGAACCTGCGCGTCTTCGGGCTGATCTACGGAGTCCGCAATCTCACCGAGCGCATCGAAACTTTGCTTAGCCAGTTCGACTTGCAGTCGTTTCGCGATGTCAAGTGCGGCGTACTTTCCTCCGGCGAGCAGACCCGCGTCAGTCTCGCCAAAGCCATGCTGAATGCGCCGCAGTTGCTCTTGCTCGACGAGCCCACGGCCTCCCTCGACCCCTCGGCCGCGCGTGATATCCGCGCCCGCATTCGCGGCTTCGCCTCCCAGGGCTCCTGCGGCGTCCTGTGGACGTCGCACAACATGTATGAAGTCGAAGAGGTGTGCGATCGCGTCCTCTTTCTTTCTCATGGAAAGATCCTGCTCGAAGGCGATCCGAAGACTCTGCCCGCCGAGTACGGCAAGGCCAACCTCGAAGACTTGTTCATCACCATAGCGCGGGAGCCTCTCGCGCTGGAGCAGGCCTAGCTTATGCGGTTTCACCGTACCGCCGCAATTGTGCTCCGCCACTTCTATCTGCTGCGAAGTAGCCCCGCACGCATCCTGCCGTTGTTCGCGTGGGTCGCCATCGACATGGTGTTGTGGGGCTTCCTCACCCGCTATCTCAACAGCATAGCCGCTCCCGGCTTCAACTTCGTGCCTGCGTTTCTCGGCGCGGTTCTGCTCTGGGACTTCTTCATTCGCGTCATGCAGGGTGTGACGTTGGCATTTTTCGAGGACGTCTGGTCGCGAAATTTCCTGAATTTTTTTGCGACCCCGCTCGCCACCTCCGAATATGTCAGCGGCCTCGTGCTCTCCAGTGTCACCACCAGCATAGTCGGCCTGGTGGCGATGATTCTGCTCGCCACCACGGTCTTTGGCCTCTCGTTCTTTGCCTATGGTGTGCTGGTGATTCCGTTTCTGGTGGTGCTTTTCCTGTTCGGCATTGCGATGGGCGTTTGCGCCACCGCAATCGTGCTACGGTTCGGACCCGCGGCGGAGTGGTTCATCTGGCCGATTCC
>CAYTJD010000042.1:0-16732 GCA_964438005.1 uncultured Solibacteraceae bacterium
GAACTGGTAGTTCACTTCGTTCTGCAAGCTGTCTTTCCACGGCTGCACGTATTCCCAGCGCATCCCGATGGTCAGCGTCAGCCGCGAAGTGACTTTGTACGTGTCGTCGATGTAGAACGCCAGGCTGTTGGACTTGAAATCGCCCACCGCCGGCGCGAGCGCCAAGTCCGTTCGAGCGATATTGCCCAGCAGAAAATCAGCCGCGCCATTCCCGCCGACCAGTCCGATCGGGTTGGCACTATACGCGCCCGTGAACTGGAATTGCGCGCGCTCGAACTGGTTGCCGTAATTGTTGTAGACATCCCATCGATACTCGCCGCCAAAGCGGAGCGAATGCTTGCCCCGGATCCACGAGAAGTTATCGAGCGCCTGCACGATTTTGTCATTCAGAAGGAACGGGCCGTTGCTGTCATTGCCGAACGGGCTGAGGCCGAGGTTGAAGCCGGTGATCGCGGGAATTCCGTAGCTGGCAGGGCCTGTCGAGTACGGAAGCCCCAGCTCCTTGATCACATCGCGCTTGTTGGCCAGTTCCTGCGAGCTGTTGTTGACCAGCGTGGTATATCCGAAGCGAAACTCGTTTACTTTCGCGGCCGACAGGACCCGGGTGTTGGAAACCATGTACTGCTTCGAGCTGGTAAAGAGAGTGATCCCGCTCAAGGGCAGCCCGGGCTGCACGGTGACCTCATCGGTCCAGCCGAAGCGTCCGAACCACTGCGATTTCGCGCTTTCGTTGAAGTCGATGCGCTGGTTGAACTGGTTCTTGTCGATGCTGGTCTTCTGCGGATTCTGATAGTTGTTCGCCACCGCCGGCGTATTGAGATTGGGAGAAGGCCAGAACTCGAGCAGCTTGATCGAGATCGGATCGAAACGCGCCGGATCGATGTGGTTGTTGGTGAACGGAGTGGCCGTCACCACGCCGCCCGGGCCGACCGCTCGGCTGAGCGGATCGTACAACTGCGTCGTGAACGAAGAAAAATCTCCGTGCCGCCACGAATCGGGCGGCGTGGTGTACAGGCCCAGGTCCGTCCGGCGGCTCTTGAATCCCTCGAAGTTCGACATGAAGAACAGCTTGTCCTTGCCGTTGAACAATTTCGGAATGCGGACTGGGCCGCCCAGCACGAAGCCATATTGGTTCCAGCGGAAGGGCGCCTTGGCCGGGGAGGTGCCGATGAAATCGAACGGCTTGGCATCGAGATCGCTGTTGCGCAGGAACTCGTAGACGGTGCCGTGGTATTCATTACTTCCGCTCTTGGTGGAGACGTTGATCTGGGCTGCCTCGCGGCCGAATTCGGCCGGATAAATGCCGCTCTGCACCTTGAATTCCTGCAGCGCATCCACCGAAGGAAGCTGGATGTACAGGTTGAAATTCACGTCGGTGTTCGCGATGCCGTCCAGTGTGTAGTTGTTCCAAACACCGCGCATACCGGCCACCGCGATGTTCTGATCCGTGCGCGTGCCTCCCTGGCGCCGCTGCTCGTTGTTGGGAGCCATGAAACCATACGTGACGTTGGGGCTCAGCGCCACTAGCTGGAGATAGTTGCGGCCGTTCAACGGCAGATCCTCGATACTCTTCTGTCCGATCACCGTGCCCACGGTGGCGTTTTCGGTGGCCAGAATTACTCCCGCCCCAGTGACCTCGATGGCTTGCGCGGCTTGACCGACAGTCAGCGTGAAATCGACGCGCGCGGTCTGTTGCACCTCGAGCTCGACGCCGGAGCGTACGATGGGCTGGAAACCTTGCAGCTCGACGCGGATCTGATACGTTCCCGGGACCAGTGACGGGAAGCTGTAGATGCCTACATCGTTCGTGGTCGTGGAACGCGAAGCGCTCGTCGCGGTATTGGTGACGGTCACGCTGGCATTGGGCGCGGCCGCGCCGCTTTGATCGTGCACCTCCCCCGTGATATCCCCGAACGTTTGCGCCGAGGCTACGCCGAAGGGCAAGCCCAAAACCGCAAGAAACAAAAGATGACGCACGTCACCCTCCTTACATCACCCGAGTGGAGGGGACGCTATCACATCCGGAGCCCGTACACAAGCACCCGCTGGGGACAGCACCCGCTGGGGACTTTATCGCGGACCGGCTGTCTTTCCAGTGATGGTTGCCCGGCGAGGTCTGCCGAACTCCGCGGCATCGACGGCGACATTCGTCTTCACGTCGCTGATCAGAAACCCATTCCTCCCGTCGAGCCACGAGAAGAGAACCTTAAATGGAAACTTGATTCCATTCACGCTCCGATAGTCATCGTAGTCTACCTGCGTGGAAATGCGCCCGACCGGCGACTTGCCATACCGGATCAGCCGCCGAAGCAGGCCCGAGTCCTTGTCGAAATACAGCGTGACTAGAAGGCCGCGAGGGCCGTTTCCCTGTACCACGTGGACAATGTGACCGTCGAGGTTGTCGTCGGTACCCGTGCGCAAGCCGGTGAGAACCTGCTTGATCTGCCCGGGAAAGGCCAGTTCCGCTTCCAGCCGTTGCCCGTCCAATTCCGTTCCGGTCACCTGATATTCCCCGATCACAGATCGCGGCGTATTGACCCAGCCGACACGGCCGTCATAAGCTCTCGTTTCCTCTCCGCGCTCAGGCTCCTGCGGAAAGGTGATATGAACCGCACGCTGGTCCGGAGCTTTGGCCAGAATCCGGACCACGCCCCCGCCCTTCACGCTGGCATACCCGCTCTGCGTGCCGGTGGCGATGAAACTGGTCAGCTTGGACAATTGCTGGGATCCACCCAGTGCCGCGAGATATTTATCGAGAATCTGCTCGGGAGCAATCCCGTTGGGATTTCTGGTAATCACGGTGTCGTTCTCGTCGAACGGATCACTGTACAGATGATCGAGAGCGATCTCAGTGGTCGGAACATCGCGGCCGTGGTGACAGGTCCAGCATGTCACCATCTGTGCGCCCGCGAAGTTGTTGCGATTAATCGTGGCCACCATGTCGATCATTTTGCGCGCCATGACTTTGGTCGGCATGGAATCCACCGTCCAATTCACGGTCTCGAAACCGGCTCCGGGATGACAGTTGGAGCAATCGAAGCCCAAGCCCGCGGACATGACTCCCATGGCGCCCAGGAAGTCGTCAACCGTAAGCTCCCTCAGCGTACTCGTCCTGACGTTGCGGAAAAACTCCCCCGCCAATACAGGTTTTGCGGATGCCGCGGCGCCGCCGGCTGGTGCCTGCGCCTGGCCAATCAGACCGCAGGTCGTGATCCATAGAATTGGCAGTGTGAGAACGCTGGTCCCCCGGCTACGGCTCCTGAAACGTGTCATCGAAGCGATTCCCCCCAACTTCCCTTCTGTCCGCAACAGATTATAGGATAACGCCGCCAACACGCGCTCCCCTTGCCGCAAGATACGGATGCGGACCGAATCCCGAAAAAAAGTGTCATTCACACAGCGGCGTGCCGGTCTACCGGCAGCTGATCGACCAGGTCACCGGAGGGATGGCATCAGGCGCGCTGGGGCCCGCCGATCAGCTTCCCACCGTCCGCCAGGTGGCGGTCGATCTGGCTATCAATCCCAACACCGTGGTGCGGGCGTACCGGGAGCTCGAGATTCGCGGCGTGCTCGAGACCCAGCAGGGCTCCGGCACCTTCATCAGCGAAAAGAAGGTCAAGCGCGACGAAGTCGAACGCCAGCGGCAGCTCAACCAACTGGTAAGCGAATTTGTGGGGCGCGCGGGCGCCGGCGGGTATACGGTCAAGGAGCTGATCGAACAACTGCGCGATACGTGTCCGCGGAGTCGACCCTGACGCGCGACACGGTGCCAGTGAATGTCGATGCGATCGTGTTTTGAATGGTGTGGAACGCGGAGAAATCGATTCGGGAAGTGCAGGATTTCGAGCAGGCCATCTTGCTGGGTGCGCAGACGGCGCTGCGGGAATCGATCGGCCGCCACGAACTGCACCAGATGGTGGCGGAGCGCGAGATGCTCGGTCACGAGTTGCAGCGCATTCTGGACGAGAAGGCCACCGCGGCTTTGGGCAAACCGTAGTAAGAGCAACCAATGTACGGAATCGAACCCTCACGCCGGGGACCGGGGGCGCACGCCGTCGTCCGCGCGAGGCTCGCGCTACTATATACCCATGCGACTGCTCACGATCACACTCGCGTTGACAGCGGCCTGTGCTCCTCTGCTGGCCAAGGAAGACGTAGCCAAAACGAATGAGCGGCTGGCGGATTCCGCCGCCCTGTTTTCTGAAATCATGGGCACGCCCGACAAGGCTATCCCGCAGAGCCTCCTCGACAAAGCCTACTGCATTGTCCTGGTGCCGGGGCTGAAGAAAGGCGGATTTGTGCTTGCGGCCAAATACGGCAAAGGCTTCGCGATCTGCCGCCATGGCAACGCCAACGGTTGGGGCGCGCCGGCGGCGATTCGCATTGAAGGCGGTAGCTTTGGCCTGCAGATCGGCGTTTCTTCGAGCGATGTAATTCTGCTGGTCATGAACGAGCGCGGCATGAATCGGCTCACCACGAGTAAGTTTACGATCGGCGGCGAAGCCACGGCGGCCGCCGGCCCAGTCGGACGCGATGCGACGGCACAAACCGACGCGTTGCTGACGGCCGAGATTCTTTCGTGGTCGCGGTCGCGCGGGCTGTTCGCCGGCATTTCGCTCGATGGATCGACGCTCCGGAACGATATCGACGAGAACGAGGCGATGTACGGCCAGCGCTGGGATAGCAAGCAGATTCTGACCAGCGGGGCGAAACCGCCGGCCGCGGCCTCAAAGCTGCTCGCGGATTTGAACAAGTACTCGCCGCGGGAAACGCACTAGCGTCCGCGCCTACAGCGTCAACGTCACCTTACTCAGCGTCCTGGGCTTGTCGGGATTTAGCCCCTTCTGCGCTGCCAGGCTGGCCGCGAAGATCTGCGCGGGCACGATGTACGGAATCGGCGTCAGAACTTCGCGGATCTGCCGCGGCAGGCGGATAACGCGCGTGGCATGGCGCTCCAGCTCGCGGTTGCCGCTATCACTAATCGCGACCACCTCCGCCCGCAAGCCATGCAGCTTCGCTAGAGTTTCTCCGACTGAAGGCCACGTGACTCCCGGCGGCGCAAAGGCGAATACCGGGAAACTCGGTTCCACCAGGGCGATGGGGCCGTGCAGAAAATCAGCCGACGAGAAGCGCTCCGCCACCACGTAGCACGTTTCCATCAGTTTCAGCGCGAATTCAAACGCGTTGGCGTAGTTCAGGCCCCTTCCCACTACGACGGCGCGGCTCATGAAACGGTAGCGTTCGGAAAATTCGTTGATCTGGCCTTCCAGCCTGAGAGCCTCTTCCACGAACTCCGGCAGCCGTTCCAGATCGGCGACCCGAATCTTTCCGCCGAGCGCGTACGCCAGCAGGTACTGGAGCAGCATCTGACCCGTGTAGGTCTTGGTGGCGGCCACACTCTTTTCTTTGCCGGCGCGCACCAGAAAAACATGTTCGGCGATCCGAGCCAGCGAGCTGGAACGCTCGTTGGTAATACCCAGGGTGAGCGCGCCGCGGGCGCGTGCCCTCTCCAGCACGAGGTTGGTGTCGGTGGACTCCCCGGATTGCGAAATTCCCACCACCAGCGCGTCGCGATAGTCCGGGCGGGCATCGTACAACGTGACGATGGAAGGCGCGGCCAGCGAAACCGGAATACCGGTGGTGAGTTCGAGCAGATACCGCCCGAATAGAGCGGCGTTATCGGATGTGCCGCGCGCCACCAGCACGACCAGTTTCGGCCGCCGCCGGGTGACGATTTTCCGGAACGCCTCGGCGCGGCGCTTGCCGCCAGCCAATGTCCGGGCGAGCGCAGACGGCTGTTCCCGGATCTCTTCCATCATCCGCGACATGTTGTGCGCAAAAGTCGATTATAGAGGCATGAGCGGCCGGGTTTCCGAGCCGACGAACAAGGTGCGGGTGGTTTCGGAGTTGGGCGGCAGGTTCAGCAGCGTCGGGCGCATCAGGATCAGCACTTGATCGTTGCTGTTGTCATGCTCGTGGGTGCTGGTGAGCGCGCCGAGTCCGGGAATCCGCGAAATACCGGCCAGTCCGGACAGCGTGCGCGCTTCCATCGCGTTGATCAGGCCCGCGACCACCGCCCACTCGCCCATTTTCATGAGCGCCTTCGATTTGATTGCGCGGTTGGAAACGACGGGGATGCCGTTCACCGCCGCTCCCGAAAGCACCTTGAATTCCGCGTCCACATCCAGGCTGACGTTCTCCGCGTTCTGTACCGCCGGCGTGATCTTCAAGGTCAAGCCGAGGTCCTCGAAAGTGAAGGACGGAGGCGGCGTGTAAGCGCCCGGGCCGGAGAAGCTCGCCGGACCGAAATAGCCGGCCGTCAGAATCGGGTAGCGGTCCCCCACATGCAGCGTGGCCGGTTGCCCGTCTATCGAGCGCAATTCGGAATCAAGCAGCACTTTACCGGTGGAATCCGACATCTTTGCCACCAGCGATGGGTTGATCACGCCAATGCCCATCAGCGTCTTGCCGCCCCCGAAAACCAGCAGTCCCGCCAGGTTCTGCGCCAGCTGCGGCGTATTGTTCATCCAGGTCGTCAGAGGCGTCAGCGAAAAAAGCGTCGGGAAGTCGATGCCATACGTGATCATGTCGTTGCGGCTGACTTCCAAGAACCGCATTTCGACCGAAACCTGCGCGCGCTCGCGCATCAGGTCCTCAAAAATCGCGCGGGCCGGCAGAACCTTCGACAACCGGTCGCGTAGAATCACTGTGTTGTTTTGCGGGTCGAAGGCGACTTTTTCGATCGCCATGGCCTGTTGCACCGCCGTCACCAATGCCGTGAGGTCCTGCGTGTTGGTCACGTTCGGCAGCTGGACCTCGATGGCCACGGTCGGCTCGACCTCGGCGCGCTTCTGCGCCGTGTCCTTCGCCACCAGGAAGACCCTGCTGGAAACCGGCACCAGGAACGAGCCGGTTGCCAACTCCAGACCACGCAGCGCTTCGCGGTAGTTCACCGCCTGCATCTGAAAGTGGATGGCGCCGCCAGGCTGGTATTCGCTGTCAAAGACGCAATCCAGGCCGAAGGCGCGCGCCACCGTTTCGAACAGAACCTGCGCATTGCCCCGGAGGTCGAAGTCCTTCGTGCCGGGCTGCGCTTTCAGCTCGGAAGGCGGCAAGGGTTTGCGGGCGTCGGCGAGATCGCGCGCCGTAACAGAGTCGAAGTGCGGGGCTTCGCTAGGCTCGGGATTGAGCAGGCCGGCGGTGGCCGGCGGCGGCACGGGCTTGGCCTCCAGGGCCGCGCGCGCCCGCACGGCCTGGCTCCGGAACCAATACTGCTCGTTCTTGGGATCGAGCGCCGCGGCCTGGGAATAGAGGATATAGGCCTCGGCCATGTGGCCTTGTTTCTCGGCTCTACGCGCCCGGGTAAACAATTCCGCCGCCGACGGGTTATCCGCTGCCAGGCACGCCGCCAGGATCAAGCCGAGTAAGGAGACACGACTCCACACATATGTACTGACGATCCCGAGGGCCTCTCCGTGCAATCGAAAAAGCGGGCCACCTGTGCGAACCTGATCAGGTAGGGCTGGTCTCCCAGCCCGGAGGGCAAACGGAATGAAGGCGTTCCAGCGCATGCTGATCAACGACCCGATGGTCTTGGTGACGCCGCTGATCGTTTTCGCGGTTACGCTGACGGTCGCCTACATCGCAGGCCGCATGGTTCTGCGCGCCCTGCGCGGATGGGCCGAGCGCACCGGAAGCCTGCCGGGCCGCATTCTGGCCGAGGCCCTGCGCGGGCCGCTGGCCATCTGGGGACTGATCCTGGCGGTGCACCTCGCCATTCAGCTCTCGGCGATCCCGGCGCGCTACACGCAATGGAGCGCCCGGACCCTGGCCTCGCTTTGGGTCCTTTCCCTGACCCTCATGTGCATGAAGCTGTCGCGAAACCTGGTGCGGCATTATGGCGCGCAGGTGCCCGGGGCGCTCCCCGTCTCGACGCTTTCGGAGACTCTGACACAGCTGGCCGTTCTGATTCTGGGGGCGCTGGCGATCCTCAACCAGCTGGGGTTCTCGATTACGCCGATTCTGACGGCGTTAGGCGTCGGCGGCATAGCGGTGGCGCTGGCGTTGCAGGACACGCTGTCGAACCTGTTCGCCGGCTTTTATATATCGGTGGCGCGGCAGGTTCGCCTCGGCGATTACATCCGGCTGGACGGCGGGCAAGAAGGCTATGTGAGCGACATCTCTTGGCGCAGCACGACCATCCGGTCGCTGGCGAATAACCTGATCGTGGTGCCGAATTCCAAGCTCGGCCAGGCAATCGTCACCAATTTCCATCTGCCGGAAAAGCGCATGGGCGTCGGCCTGCAAGTGAATGTATCTCTCGATTGCGATCCCGACCAAGTCGAGCGAGTGCTGCTCGAAATCGGCAGGGAGGCCGCGGGCAAGATTCCCGGAATGCTGGCCGATCCGGCGCCTTCGGTGGCCTTCGATCCCGGGATGGGCGAATTCTCCGTCGGCTTCAGCCTGAACTATCAGGTGGTCGAATTCGCCAGCCAGTTCGCGGTGCGCAATGAGCTGCGGAAGCGGATTTTTCTCCGCTTCCGCCAGGAGCGCATCCAGATCCCGTATCCCACGCGTACGGTCTATTTGCACGAGCCGGAGAAATAGCCGGATGCTCGACCGGACCGCGGTCATCACGCTGGCAAGCAGTTTTTCGGACCCTTCCGACGGCGAAGCGTTCAAGAGCCGCGACCTCGTCTTGCTGCTGCTCGAATGCACGCCCGCTCCGTTTTCACGCCATCAGTTCACTCCCGGACACGTGACCGCAAGCGGCTTGGTCCTGGCGCCGGACGACGAGAGAGTGCTGCTGGTTCACCATCGGCGTCTGGCGCGATGGCTGTTGCCGGGCGGTCACGTCGAATCCGAGGACGCCACGGCGGGAGCCGCGGCGCGGCGCGAGGTGGTGGAGGAAACCTGCGCGGCGCTGCGTGGCGGCGATCCGCCGCTGGCCGGAATCGACGTGCACGGCATCCCGGCCAAGGGCAGCGAGCCGTACCACCTGCATCACGATTTGATTTTCCTTTTTCACGCGACGTCGGACCGCCTTCAGGTTTCCGCGGAGTCGCACGAAGTGGCCTGGTGCCACCCTCGCGATTTCGAACGCTACGTGGTTCCCGGTAATATCCGCCGGGCCTACCGGCGGGTGCTCGGCTTATTATGAGGAGATCGTGACGCGCGGCCGGCGGGAACTCCCTTTTCTCATTCGATAGGACGCGCCGCCTCCCTGCCGATAACTGCTCCGATTGGCCCCGGAGGTGCTCTGCATACCGGCTACTGGACTAAGGCCGGATCATGGAAAGCCCTGGGCTGGAACGCATTCTGAATCGGCTCTTGCGGTGCTCGCACCGCCACCAGACCAGCCCCATGACCCTCAAAGGCGAAACCTTCGCAACCTGCCTCGATTGCGGCGGCCGCGTACCGTATAGTCTCGACTCGCTGCGCGCCGGAATGCCGTGTAAAAAGGTGGTCGGGAAAGTCCCGGTTCCTAAGCAGCCCGGAACCAGGATTAACTCTTCGCGGATGAACTCGACTTTGCGAAAGTGGACCCGGGAGGGCGTCTGGCTGGGCCTCTTGGCGGCCGGCTTCGCCGGTGGGATCTTTTATTCCGGCCGGCAGCAGGCCGGCCCGGAGAACCGGGTCACAACCCACGCCGCAAGGGCGCCACAACCCGAGCTGACAGCGATCCCGGCGGCGTTGCCGGACGCTTCCGGCCCGATGCCGGCACCGGTTGGTGAGGCCCATCGCCCGACTCCAACGCCGCGCCTGGAGAGCGACGGACGCACGGTCGTGCTGGCACATGAAGCCGCGGCGGCTCTGGAAGTTGCTCAACATCCCGGCAAACTCCCCGAACTGGTCCAGAGCGGTTCGCTGTTCTCGGTCTCGCGCGGCACTCCTGTCCGGATCGTCGAAAAACAGCGGACCGTCGTGGACGTGGTCATCACCGGTGGCCCGCTGGCCGGGCAACAGGGCTGGGTGGCCGCTTCCCGTGTGGCCTGGTAGAGCCTTAGTACTGAATATCAGGTCCTCTTATCCGAATTTTTCGATATAATCAAATTAGGCGCGGGTAAGCTCCACGCCCAGGAGGTGCTTGGTGCTGAATCCGAGCGAACTGTACCGGAGAAAGCTCACCAGCGCGGATAATGCGGTCGGAATAGTCCGATCCGGAGATCGCGTCTATGTGCATCCGGGTTGTGCGGCGCCCGCGGTGCTCACCGAGGCGCTTCTGAAACGCGCTCCCTCCTTGCACGATGTGGAGATCCTTCACCTTCTGACCTTCGGCAAAGCCGACTACACCCTGCCCCAGTACGACGGCCATTTTCGTCACAACGGACTCTTCCTGGGCTCGAACGTGCGCGAGGCAGTGGTCGCCGGACGCGCCGACTACACGCCCATCATGCTGGGAGAAATCGAAAAGCTGTTTTGCTCGGGAGAGTTGCCGCTCGATGTGGTCTTAATGCAACTGTCGCCGCCCGATGAATACGGCTTCATGAGCCTGGGAGTCGGAGTCGACTGCACGCTCAACGCCGCGCGCTGCGCGCGGCACGTAATCGCGGAAGTGAACCATCGCATGCCGCGTGTGCTGGGCGATTCCTTCCTTCATGTGAGTAAAGTCGAGGCGATCGTCGAGACCGACCGGCCGTTGCTGGAATTGAAGCCGGAACCGTTCACCGAGTTGCAAGGTCGCATCGGCGAGCACGTCGCCTCCCTGATTCCCGACGGCGCCACGCTGCAGGTGGGCATTGGCGGCATTCCGTCGGCGGTGCTGGCGTGCCTGGGCGACAAGCGAGATCTCGGCATCCATAGCGAGATGTGCTCGGATGGAGTAATTCCCCTCATCGAAGCCGGCGTGATCAACGGGGAGCGGAAGACCCTGCACCGCGGCAAAGTCGTTGTCGGGTTTGTGCTCGGCACCGAGAGGCTGTTCCGGTTCATCCACGAAAACCCGATCTTCGAATTGCATCCGACGCAATACACCAACGACCCATTCGTCATCTCTCAGAACGACCGGATGATAGCGATCAATTCGGCGATCCAGGTGGATCTCACCGGTCAGGTCTGCGCCGATTCCATCGGCACCAAGCCCTACAGCGGCTTCGGAGGGCAACTCGATTTTATTCGCGGCGCGGCGCGGTCCAAGGGAGGCAAGCCGATTATCGCGCTGCCCTCGACGGCCAAAGACGGCGCCGTCTCGCGGATCGCCCCGGTGCTCGATGCCGGCGCCGGCGTGGTGACTACGCGCGCCGATGTGCATTACGTGGTGACGGAATTTGGCGTGGCTTATCTGCACGGCAAAACGCTGCGGCAGCGCGCCGAGGCGTTGATTGCGATTGCGCACCCCAAGTTCCGGGATGAGTTGTACGACTTCGCGGCCAAGGTCCACTACCTCGAGCGCAAGCCCGAGCTGGTGGCGTAAGGAGGAGGTATGCCGGTTCAAAGCGCTCATGAAATTGCCGTGCGGCCTATGGAGCGAGCCGACGAGCCGCAACTGGCAGCAATGTACGAAACATTCGAACCCTACAGCGAAGCCTTGGGGCTGCCGCCGAAAGAAGCGTCGCGCCGCGCCGCGTGGCTGCGGACGCTGCGCACGGCCGACAACCTGGTGGCGTTCGCGGATGGCAAGCTGGCCGGGCACGCGGCGCTGCTCGCCGTCGATGAGGATGCCGCCGAGTTCATGTGCTTCGTGCACCAGGATTTCCGGCGGCAGGGAATCGGCACGTCGCTCGCCCGCGCCGCGATGGAGCACGCCAAAGAGGGCGGATACCAGCGCGTCTCGGTCTTCATCAACACCCACAATCTGGGTGCGCGGCGAGGTTTGCTCAAATTCGGATTTGAGCCGGTTTGGGAGGACCTCGAGGAGGCCGAGTACATGTACTGGATCTGGGGGAGGGAAGTATGAACGCGGCCGACCGCGGACGTCTCGACCTCAACCCCGAAGAGTGTAAGGGCTGCGGCTTGTGCGTCGAGGCCTGTCCGCCAAAAGTGTTGCAGCTGGCGCCCTTCCTGAACCGGTACGGGTACCACCCGGTAACTTATGTCGGCGCGGGGTGCACCGGGTGCGGCATCTGCTTTTTCGCGTGTCCGGAGCCGGGTGGAATCGTGGTGTGGCGGTTGAAGGCGGCATAGGAGACTCTCCATGCGCAAAGAACTCATCAAGGGAAATGAGGCGATTGTCAAAGGAGCGATTCTGGCCGGCTGTCGCGCGTTTTACGGCTATCCCATAACGCCGGCCAGCGAGATCGCCGAAGCCGCGGCGCTCTATATGCCGCAGGCCGGCGGTGTTTTCCTGCAAGCCGAAAGCGAAGTCGCCGCCATCAACATGATCTACGGAGCGGCTTCCGCCGGCGTGCGCAGCATGACGGCGTCGAGCGGTCCGGGGCTGAGTCTGATGCAGGAAGGATTCAGTTACCTGGCGGGCTCCGAGCTTCCCTGCGTCGTGGCCGACATCATGCGCGGCGGACCCGGCCTGGGCAACATCGCGCCGGAGCAGAGCGACTACCACCAGATCGTCAAATGCGGCGGCCACGGTTGCTACAAGACCATCGTGCTGGCGCCCGACTCGGTGCAGGAGATGTGCGATCTCACAATACGCGCCTTCGATCTGGCTGATCAATACCGCAATCCGGTGGTCGTGCTGGCCGATGGATACATCGGCCAGATGATGGAGCCGGTGGCGTTTCCCGGAGCCAAAGCGCCGCCACCCCCGCCGGCCTGGGCGGTGACCGGGACCGCGGAGACGCGCGCCAACTTAGTCACCTCCATCTACCTGGAACCCGATGTGCTCGAAGCCCACGTGCGCAAGCTGGAAGCGAAGTACCGCTGCGCCGAGCAGGAGTCGGTGCAGTTCGAAAGCCGTGAAGCCGAGGACGCCGACGTGGTGCTGGTGGGCTACGGAATTGTCGCTCGCGTGTTGAAAGAGGTCGTCGAAGCAGCCCGGGAGCAGGGTCTGCGCGTGGGATTGCTGCGGCCGGTCACCCTGTTCCCGTTCCCCAACGCGGAAATCCAACGGCTGGCGCGGCACGCGCACGCGTTTGCCGTGGTCGAGATGAGCACCGGCCAACTGGTGGATGACGTACGCCTGGCGCTCGAAGGGCGCCGGCCGGTGGAGTTCTACAGCCGCGTCGGCGGCAATGTCCCCGCGACGGACGCGGTGCTGGCGTTTGCGCGCGAGGCGTTGCTGAAACATTTGCGGGAGGTGGTGCATGCCTGAATTTGCCTTGCTTCATGGAAAGCCCCACAGCCTCTACGACCACTACGAGCGCAAAGGAGAGCTGCAGCACCAGACGCATTACTGTCCCGGATGCGGGCACGGCATCGTGCACAAGCTGGTGGCCCGGGCGATTGATGAATTGGGGATCCAGGACCGCGCCATTCTGATCAGCCCAGTCGGCTGTTCCGTCTTCGCCTATTACTACTTCGATGTCGGCAACGTACAGGTGGCGCACGGGCGTGCGCCCGCCGTTGCGACCGGGGTGAAGCGCGCGCATCCGGGAAGCATCGTCATCAGTTATCAGGGCGATGGAGACCTGGCAGCGATCGGTTCGGCCGAGATCCTGCACGCCGCCAACCGTGGCGAGAACATTACCGTGTTCTTCATCAACAACGCCATCTATGGCATGACGGGCGGGCAGATGGCGCCCACCACTCCGGTTGGCCGCAAGAGCACCACGTCCCCGTTCGGCCGCAACTTTTGGAACGAGGGCAATCCGATCAAGGTCTGCGAACTCCTCAACGCCCTCGACGCGCCGGTGTACCTGGAACGCGTGGCGCTCGGCAACAACAAGCAGATCATGGGCGCGGCGCGGGCCGTGAAGCGGGCGCTGGAAGCCCAGATGCGCGGGCAGGGATTCTCGCTCATCGAAGTGCTGTCGCCGTGTCCCACCATCTGGAAGATGGACCCGGTGTTGGCCCAACACTTCGTTCTCGAGGAGCTGTCCAAAACGTTCCCTTTGGGAGTGGTGCGCGACCGGACCAAGGAAGCGCCCGTGCGTCCCGCTCCGGCGCCGCCGCCGGCGATCGCGGAGATACCGCGCCTCCTCGGGCTTCGGGAGGAGAGTGAGATCGAAGCGCAAGGCGCGGTGGCGCGCGAACCAATCGACTGGGCCATCAAGGTGGCGGGATTCGGCGGCCAGGGCGTTCTGCTGCTGGGCGAAGTGCTGGCCGAGGCAGGCCTGGACGCGGGCCTGGAGGTCTCGTGGCTGCCCTCGTACGGCCCCGAGATGCGCTCGGGCACTTCGAACTGCCACGTCCGTATTTCCACGCGGCCGGTCGCCTCGCCCCTGGTGGCGCGGCCGAACGCGCTGCTGGCGCTCAACGAGCCGTCGCTGCGCAAGTTCCTTCCGGCAGTCGAACCCGGCGGCATCGTGCTCTACAACAGCGCCACGTGCCCGTCCGACTGCGCCCGTGGCGACGTCACCATGATCACGGCGCCCTTTACGCAGTTCGCCGATGAATTGGGGGGCGCCAAGGCGGGCAATATCGCGATGCTCGGCGCGCTCCTGGAAGCCGCGCATCTTCCCTTCGCCGGCCGGATTCCCGAAGTGCTGCGCCGGCTGGTGCGCAACCAGAAATGGCTGGAGATCGATCTGGCTGCACTGGCGCGCGGACGCCAGGCCGCGAGACAGGAGGTAGCGCAATGAGAGTCTCGGCTTTGGACCATACGCTCGGGCATGATCCCGAGCGGCAGGAACTCGTCTTCTCCGCGGACGACCGGCTGGCCACCGCGCGGCGTCTCGACCGGCTCGGCATCGACTACGTCGACGGCGGCTCTCCGGCCGCCGACCACCGCGCCCGCGAGTTCTTCGCGCGCGCGCATCAGGAATGCGTTCTGAGACATGCGTCGCTGGTGGCCTCGGCGCGCCTCGAAGCCGTCCGCGAATGTCTGGACCGGGACGCGGGAATTCAGAGCGTGGTGGACGCGCGCACGCCGGCCGTCGCCTTGTCGAGTTGCTACTGGCACGCGGGCCCGATCGGCCTACAGGAACATTGCCGCCGCATCGCCGAAGCGGTGCAATATTTCAAGTCCAAGGGCCGGTTCGTCATCTTCCGCTCGGATGACTTCTTCGACGGCTATTGCACCGATCCCTCCTTTGCGCTGCGTATGCTGGAAGCGGCAAAGACTGCCGGCGCCGACGTGCTGTGTCTCTGCGATTCCTCCGGAGGCACGCTCCCGCACCTGGTGCGTGAGGTGTGCCTGGAGGTGCGCAAGCGATTCGAAGGAATTCTCGGCATTCGCGCGCACAATGACCGGGACTTGGCGTGCGCCAACACGCTGGAGGCCGTTGAACAGGGCTTCACGCACATCGAAGGCTCCCTGAACGCATACGGCCGGCACAATGGCGCCGCCAACCTGTGCTCGATCATCAACAACCTGGAGTACAACCTGGGCCATACGGTCATCGGCACCGACAACCTCGAAGCCATACCGGGCGTGGCGCGCTTCCTGGCGGATGCGGGAATGCCGGTGGCGCGACGGCAGCCGGCGCCGGATCCCGAAGCGCTGCTGGCGTCGGTCGATGAGCGTCTCGCTTCCAGGCTGAAGTCGCGCGAGCGCCGCGCGGCGCTCGACCGCATCCGTCTGCTCGAATCGATGGGCTACCAGTTGCGCACCGCGCGCGGCACGCTCGAGTTGCTGGTGCGCGAAGCCCTCGCCCCCGAAGATCGGCCGTTTGAAGCCGAGCGCTACGAGATCACAAGCCATCTTGCCTTATTCGGCGAGGCCGTGACGACGGCGTCGGTCACCATCCGTGTCGGCGACGCCGTTCGTTCCGAATCCGAGCAAGGTACGGGTCCCGTTGACGCCCTGGAGCGCGGCCTGCGGCAGTGCCTGTTCGCGATGTATCCGGCGATCGCCGGGATTCGGTTGAAAGAGTATACCGTCCAGACGCTGGAGCCGGGGCGCGGGACCGCGGCGCGGATCCGCCTGACTGTCGAGTGGGCCGAATCGGGCGAGCGTTGGGTGACGTCGGGGGTTTCCGAGGACCTGATCGAAGCCGCCTGGCTGGCGCTGCTGGATGGATTTCGTCTGGCGCTCATGCGCCATCAAGAACGCGGCGCGGCGCTTCTACCCACGGGCGCGGATTCCTCCTGGGCAGTATAGCGGCCGCGCTCCGACACGCGAACAGTCAGCCTCGTGGCAAGTTTCCGATGGAAGCCCCGCGCATGAGCGCGGGGTTGGCACGCACACATGCGAAGGAGCGCCTATCGCTCGATGCTCACGCGCCCGGCCGCAATCTCGTAGCCTTCGTCTTTGGCGGTCTGAATCACCCAGGTTCGGAGAGTCTCGTCGCCGGAGTCGGCAGCCATCGGCCGTTCGGGGGAGCGGCGGATGACTTCGGCACCTACTTTAATACTTGCGGTCCAGTTCTTCTTCTTGCTGTCCCATCGGACGGAGGCGCTGTCGGCCGTAATGGCAAGCATGTTCTCCCCCTTTTCCGGCTACATTGTAGCGCCCGCCACACGAAGCGGGGTAGCACCAGCGACGCCGCTCAAAGTCACATGAAGTATTTTTGCTGCCGATACACCGCGTCTCCGAAACTGGTAATCGACACCGGAAAAGAAGAAATAATTCAGGCCTTCCTCGAGGGCTCTGTAAACGGTCTCGCGTCCCGGCAGATAGCTGGCCGAAAGCCCGATGCGGCAAACCGGAGTACGGAGTGCGCCGAGCGGCGCGCGGAGAAATTCCCCCGGCTCCATCTGACTTCAGTATATCGACCTTCGGGATCCGGGTACGGGC
>CAYTJD010000043.1:0-134064 GCA_964438005.1 uncultured Solibacteraceae bacterium
GAGGAAGCTGAAACGCTGCTCAACAAGATCAATGCCTGTTGTCCCTGACGGCGCACCGGATGAGAAAGCTATTTCCGAACCGCCCGTCGTTTGAGAATGCCGGCGGTCCCAAGTGGACGCTTGATCTCAAGACCAGAGTGCTTACGATGCTTGTGGTGCTGACAGATGTCTCTGGGAACTTTACGATGTCATGGGGCCTGAAACACCAAAGCGCGGTGTTTGGTATTTCGCCGCTGGTCTATCTACGTCTAATCTTCGATCCATGGGTTGTGCTGGGGACCACGTTGCTTTTGATCTGGTTCCTGTCGCGAACGATTCTTCTCGGCTGGGCCGACTTGAGTTACGTTTTGCCAGTAACCTCGTTCAGCTATGTGTTCACTAAATCTCATAGATCACTTGAGGGGCGTTTTCCGAAGTCCCGCTACGGTCTCACCGGCGGCGCTGGGAGACGATGGTGATCTGGGTGTCGGCGGAGAGGCGGACGATCTGCTGCACGACCGTCTCGGTCAGAAGCTTGAACCAGGGCCGCGGGAGGGAGCGGCCGACGAAGACCTGCGTGACCTGGTGTTCGCGGGCGAAATTGGCGATGCTCCTGGGGACGTGACCGCCGGCGATGGCGTGAGTATCGATGCGCAGGTTGCGCGCGAAATGCAGGTGGCGCTCGATGACTTCACGGGTAGCGGCGGGAAGTTCGGCCCATCCGCCTTGCGGCAGGACGTGAAGCGCGAGGCAATCCCCTCGCAGATAATCGGCCACTCGTTTGCCGCGGCGGATGAGAGATGCGGAGAACGGATTGGCGGTGACACAGATCAGGATCCGTTCGCGGCGGCCGGTGTCCACTGTTTCGGCCGGCGCCGTTTCGAGTTTCTCTTCAATCTCGTGGGCAGCGTAGCGCAAGGCAATCTCACGCAGCGCGGCGAGATTGGCCTCGGTAAAGAAATGATCCATCGCCTGCTGCGCCTTTTCCGTGCTGTAGACCACACCGCGCTCCAGGCGGTTGCGCAAAGCGCGCGGCGTGACATCGATTAGCCGCACTTCGTCGGCTTCATCGAGGACCCAGTCCGGGACGGTCTCGCGGACTCGAATGCCGGTCACGTTCCAGACCTGGTCGTTGAGGCTTTCGAGATGCTGGACATTCATGGTGGTGAGGACGTCAATGCCGGCGTCGAGGAGGACGTGCACCTCCTCCCATCGTTTGTTTCGGTCACACCCGGGCACGTTGGTGTGAGCGAACTCGTCGACGACGCACACGGCCGGCCGCCGGAGCAGGATGGCCGCCGTGTCCATTTCTTCGAGACGCGTGCCGCGATACTCGAGGACCCGGCGCGGGATAACTTCCAAACCCGCGATCTGGGCGATGGTGTCCTGGCGGCCGTGGGGCTCGAAATAGCCGACCACCACATCGACGCCGCGGCGCCGGAGGTCTTGCGCGTCGGCCAACATCTGGTACGTTTTGCCGACGCCGGCGGCGTATCCGATGTAGACTTTGAGGCGGCCGCGGGCGGCAGAGCTCACGCCATCCCCCGGTGCGGGAAGACGCGGACGTCGAAAGACTCGGAGGCGTCGATCAAGCGATCGACGGGATTACGCGTCAGCCAGCCGCGGCGGCGCAGGCTGTGGCCAATAAAGATCTGGGTGACGCGCTGCGACCGGGCGAGTTCGAGGACGGCGTCGACGAAATCGCCGGACTGGAGCGTATGCAGTTCGGCGCCGGCCTCGCGCGCCGCCTCGAGTTTTTCCGAAAGCAACTTCTGATCCTGCTCCGAGAGGCCGGCCTGCTCGACATGAGCGGCCAGAAGCGCGCCGTGGAAGCGGAGGGCATTGCGGCGGCCGCTGCGCAACATCTCGGGGTCGCTATGAGGAGTCAGGCAGACGAGGATGCGCTCCTGGGCGCCCCACTGGGGCGTCAAACCATGGGAGCCCAAATATCCGAGCAACTGTTGGTCGACGACATCGGCTGCCAGCAGAAGCGCGAGCTCGCGCAGTTCGCCGAGGCGCCGGGGATCGGGCTCGCCGGGGGCCGGGTGGAGCTCTTCGGGAGGCGCATCGACCACTTCGATTTCATCGGCCTCAGCAAGAAACGCCTGCGGGATACACTGCGTGGCGCGCTTACCGGTGATCCGTTCGACGGCCGGTTGCTGCTCTTCGATGTGCTGGAGATTGACGGCGGTGATGACGGAGATTCCGCGATCGAGGAGATCGTTGACGTCCTGCCAGCGCTTGGGATTCCGGCTGCCCGGAGGGTTGTCATAGGCCAGACCGTCGATCAGGCAGGCGGCGGGATGACGCCGAAAGACGGCCGGCAAATCGATCACTTCGTAACGCCGCCCGGCGTGCATCCAGCGAACGGTGGGGATGACTTCGAGCTTCTCGAGGATCTCCGCCACATCCGGCGGCACCACCGGCTGGATCGCGGCAACGATCACGTCCTGCCCGCGCTGTTTGCGGCGAACCCCCTCGTGCAGCATGCGCTGGGATTTGCCGACACGAGAAGCGTAGCCAAGAAACACTTTCAGCTGCCCACGCTGTTCACGGCGCTCATCATCCTGAAGATGGCGGAGAAGTTCTTCGGGATTGGGTCTACGATCGGCCGGTCCGGTCACCGTATCGACTATTTTACTTTCGCAGAGGGACGGATTGATCGAGATCGACGTTCAGCAGGAGCAGGTTCACGCGAGGCTCGCCGAAGACACCCCATTGACGGCCTTGGGTGTGCTTCGCGACCAGCTCCGTGATGCGGCCGGGGGAGACCCCGCGCGCGGCGGCTACCCGAGCCACCTGGGCTTCCGCCTAAGCCGGGCTGCGGCACCAGCGCGATAATGATCAGCGCGTTGAAAATCACCGAGGCCAGTACAGCGCTCTCGGGATTGCGCAGGCCCATAATATTGAGGGCCGCCAAGGCCGGATAGGTGGCGGAGAACATCGCCGGGAGAATCGCGAAATATTTCGCGACGTCATTGGCGATGGAAAACGTAGTAAGCGCGCCGGGCTTAAAATGCGGGTAGTGGTTTCGCGCTCGTCTTCCTGGGCCACAGGCGGAAAGCTGCTGGCAACGGTGGCGGCGGTTGGCGCCGTGACCGCCGGGTGTCTCTTTGCCGGGGTCAACCAAACTACCACGGGATTTGCCTACCTCATCACAGTGCTGTTCATCGCCAGCGGTTGGGGCCTGACCGAGGCAATTGTGGCGTCGGTGGTGGCGATGCTCAGTTACAATTTCTTCTTCCTGCCACCGGTCGGTCAATTCACGATTGCGGATCCGCAAAACTGGATCGCGCTCGGCGCGTTCCTAGTGACGGCAATCGTCGCCAGCCAGCTTTCGGCGCGCGCCCGAAATCAGGCAACTGCGGCGATTCGCCGGCAACTCGAGCTGGAGCGGTTGTATACCTTGGGACGCTCCATTCTGATCGGCACCGGAGACCGGCCGGCAGCGGTGCGTCTGGCGCGCCATGTGGCGCAGGCTTTTGAGTTGCGCGGCGTGGCACTTTATGAAGCGCGTTCGGGCCAAGTATACCTGGCTGGCCCCGAGGACGTGACGATTCCCGCCGATATCCTGCAGCGCGGTCTAGCCGGCGAGATGGATCAGGCCGAGGACGCGGATTGCCGGTTTGCGGTGATCCGGCTGGGGACCAAGCCGACGGGCGTTCTCGCAATTTGCGGGGCGGTCTCCACCACCGCCGTGGATGCGATCTCCAGCCTGGTGGCGATCGGCCTGGAGCGGGCGCGCACGCAAGAAATCGAGAACCGGGCCCAGGCGGCGCGCCAGAGCGAACAGCTCAAGTCCACGCTTTTGGACGCGATTGCCCACGAGTTTAAGACGCCGCTGACCTCGATCAAAGCCGCCACCACCACCGTGCTTGCCGATGAGCAGTTGACCGGGCAGTACCGGGAGCTGCTCAGTATTGTGAACGAGGAAACGGACCGGCTGAACCATTTGGTGAGCGACGCCATCCAAATCTCGCGCATCGAAGCCGGAAAGGTGACGCTGCACCGGTCGCTGGTTTCACCGAAGGACGTGATTGACACCGTGATCACGCAGATGCGGACGAGGTTGGAGGATCGGCCGGTGGAGAAAAACCTGGGCGCCGGGGTGAGTGACGTCTACGTGGATCGAGATTTGATCCAGCTTTCGCTGCGCCAACTTGTGGACAACGCCATCAAACACGCGCCGGGCCATACGGCGATTCGGATCGGCGCGGAAGGGCGGCAGAAGGATTTCGCATTTTGGGTGATCGACGACGGGCCGGGCATTGCCACGGGCGAGGAAGAGCACATTTTCGAAAAATTCTATCGCGGGCAAGCGAACCGGGATGCGGTTCCGGGTTCGGGAGTCGGACTTTCGGTGGTCCGTGAAATTGCACGGGCGCACGGCGGAGATGCCTCGGTGGCGAGCGAGTCAGGAAAGGGGTCGCGGTTCGTGATCACGCTGCCCTTGGCGAGAGAAGAGACAAAATGAGTTCGGCGAAAATCCTGGTGGTAGACGATGAGCCGCAGATTCGGCGGATTATGCGGACCACCATGACGGCCCAGGGCTACGAAGTACACGATGCGCGATCGGGGGAAGAAGCACTCGATGCGGTACGCGACCAGCGGTTCGACCTCATCCTGTTAGACGCGAATATGCCAGGCATCGGCGGCCTGGAAGCCTGCCGGAACATCCGCGCCAGCTCCGAAGCGGCGATCATCATGCTGACGGTGCGCAGCGCCGAGGCGGACAAGGTGGCGGCTTTGGACGCCGGCGCGGACGATTACGTCACCAAGCCGTTCAGCATGCCGGAACTCCTGGCCCGAATCCGTGCGGCGCTACGGAGAATTCCGGTGACGGGCGATACGGCCATCATCCAGGCCGACGACCTGGAGATTCAGCCAGCGGCGCGCAGCGTAAAGGTCGGCGGGCGCGAAGTGCGGCTCACGCCGAAGGAGTTCGATCTGCTGCATTACCTGGCAATCAATCCGAATGTGACGATCGCGCACACCAAGCTGCTGCAGGCGGTTTGGGGGCCGGACTATGGGGGCGAGGTGGAATACCTGCGCACGTTTATCAATCAGGTGCGGAAAAAAATAGAGAAAGACCCGGCGCACCCGAAGCACATCCTGACGGAACCGTGGGTGGGATACAAATTCCAGCTGTAGGTTTCGGCGGGAGCAAAGACCGCCGATGAAAGCCCGCGCTCACGCGCCGGGGCTTGCTACGACTCCGCGCCCTGGGTGGCGGGTTCTACAATCGCGGACATGGAGCCTTTGGAGCGGATCAAACGCCAATCCGGGCCATAGCTGCGGATCTGGTCGCGGGCGAATTCGGCCTGGGGCAGCTCGCAGGTGATCAACACGGTGCGGCCGCGGCGATCTACTTCCTCCGCGTGCCGGTACGCTTGATCGGTAGTGAAGATGAAAATCGTCTGCAGCATTTCGATGACGTAGTCGTACGTGTGATCGTTGTCGTCGAGCAGGACGACGCGATAGAGGGGAACCAACTGGTCCCGCTCCAGGATTTCGACGTCTGGAGAAACCGTTGGTTTGGGCATGGCACGAAAGAAGCCCCGGCAAGACCAGTATCCGCCATTTGCCGCGCACGGGACAAGCGGCGGCGCGCGTGGGTCACAATGGAAGATGGGCATGCAGAAACCGGTTTATCTTGACCATCACGCCACCACACCGGTCGATCCGCGTGTGCTGGAAGCGATGCTGCCCTATTTCGGACCGCAATTCGGAAACGCGGCGAGCCGCACGCACCGGTTCGGCTGGGAGGCGGAGAAGGCCGTGGAGCAGGCGCGGCGGCAGGTGGCTGAGTTAATCGGAGCCGAGCCGCGCGAGATCGTCTTCACGAGCGGCGCAACCGAATCCAACAACCTGGCGCTGAAGGGTGTGCTGGAGGCGTACCGGGAGCGTGGGAATCACATCATCACCGTGGCTACGGAGCACCGGTCGGTGCTCGATCCGGTCCGGCATCTGGAACGGCACGGGGTGGCGGCCACCTTTTTGGCTCCACAACCCGACGGACGGATCGATTTGGAACGGTTGCGCGAGGCGATCCGAACGGAGACCGTGCTGGTGAGTGTGATGGCGGCGAATAACGAGATCGGCGTGCTGCAGCCAGTGGGCGCGATCGGCGCGATCTGCCGCGAACGCGGCATCCTGTTTCATTGCGATGCCGCCCAGGCCGCCGGCAAGATTCCAATTCAAGTGGAAGATCAGAATATCGACCTGATGTCGCTGACAGCGCATAAAATATACGGCCCCAAAGGACTGGGAGCACTGTATATCCGGCGACGCCCGCCACGACCCTTGGTGGTGGCGCAGATCGACGGAGGCGGTCACGAGTCCGGGTTCCGCTCGGGTACGTTGAATGTTCCGGCGATTGTGGGTTTCGGCACGGCGTGCCGAATTTGCGGCGAAGAGATGACGGCGGAAGCGGAGCGCATCCGAGGGCTTCGCGACCGGCTGCTCGAAAAATTGAGGGGCCCACTCGCGGGTGTGACGGTGAATGGATGCCTCGGAAATCGGCTGGCGGGCAATTTGAATCTGAGTTTCGAAGGAGTCGACGCAGCGGCGCTGCTCATGAGCCTGCCCGATGTAGCGTTGTCGACCGGATCGGCCTGCAGCTCGGCGGCGCCGGAGCCCAGCCACGTGCTGCGCGCATTGGGGCTCGGAGCAGATGCCGCCCGCGCGTCGGTGCGCTTCGGCGTGGGAAGGTTCAATACGGAAGAAGAAATCGACTTCGCAGCCGGGCGCGTGGTGGAGGCGGTGAAAAAGTTACGGGAGAGCTCTCCAGCATCTCGCGCATCTCGCACGGAACCTCTGTGGAAGAGCTGAGACGTGTTATACTTTGGAAGTCTTTCCTGCTGAAATCCGGGAATCATTTTATGCCGAAGTTGAAGACCCATAAAGGTGCGTCCAAGCGGTTCAAGAAGACGGGCACGGGGAAAGTGGTTCGCAGCCATGCCTTTGGCCGTCACATTCTGACCTCGAAGCCGCACAAACGGAAGAAGAAACTACACAAGAGCGTAGTGGCTGACGCGGCCAATCAGCCCGCATTGAAGCGCATGCTGCCTTATTAAAAAGGGAGCGGCCGGTTAGTGCGGACGGAGCGCGCGGCACGTGCCCGATCCGCCGGCTAGAACATACGCATGAAGGAGACGAAACGTGCCTAGAGTCAAACGAGGAACCCACCGGCGGGCGTCGCGCAAGAAGACGCTCGAACAAGCTTCGGGCTACTTCCTGACAAAGAGCAAACTGTACCGGGCCGCCCAAGAGGCGGTGGAACGCGGTCTGAAGTTTGCATACACCGGCCGCAAGAACAAGAAGCGGGACTACCGGTCGTTGTGGATCGTTCGCATCAACGCCGCCTGCCGCGAAGCAGGCATTTCCTACAGCAAATTCGTGCATGGTCTGAAGGCCGCCGGGCTGGATCTGAACCGCAAAGTGCTGGCGGAAGTGGCGCTGGCCGACGATGCTGCATTCAAACAACTGGTGGCGACGGCCAAAGCGGGGCTGGAGAAATCATGAGTAGCGCTGCTGTTCAAGACATCGATTCGCTGGGAAGCCTGGAACAACGGATCCAACAGGCGATTGAACTGGTTTCGCGGTTGAGATCGGAGAAGACGGCCGCGGAGGATGAGGCGGCGGAGGCGAAAGCGGAAGCGGCACGCCTTGCCGAGGAAGTACAAGCGCTGCAAGCAGAGCGGAAACAGGTCCGGCAACGAATCGAGAAACTGCTCGGCCAGATTGACCAGTTGAGCGCCTGAGCAGGGCGTCCGCAGCAGTCCGGAGGGACCGGATGCACACAAATACGAGCGAAAAACAGCCGGTAAAGGTGACCATCCTGAGCCGGCCGTACACGCTGCTGGCGTCAGGAGATGCGCGCGAGGTGGAAGAGGTCGCCGCAGGGGTCAACGACCTGATGCTCTCGATCGCGGCCAAAGTTCCCAACGCCGACTCCACGCGGATCGCGGTGCTGGCCTGCCTGCACCTTGCCGATAAATTGCGCACCATGGAGCGCGACCTCCATTCGCTCAAAGAGCGCGTCGACCGAAAATCGGAAGAGTTCGCAGGCATGCTCGAGCAGGTGCTGGCCGCAGCGGGAGATGCCTAATGAGGGCGCCGAAACTCGCGATGCTCCTTGCTTGTCTCTCGGCCGGAGGAGTTTTGATGGCCGCTGCCAGCTACCGATCGGAGATCGCCGCGTGGCGGCAGAAGCGCGAAGCGGGGCTGCGGAGCGACGGCGGCTGGCTGACCGTAACCGGTCTGTTCTGGTTGCGTGAGGGAGCCAACCGGTTCGGCACGAATGCGGCGAACGAGATCGTCTTGCCGAATGGTCCGGCCCAGGCCGGCGTGTTCGACCTGCATCACGGCAGGGTGACGGCGAAGGTCAACGGAAGCAGCCGAGAGATGAAAGCAGACACCGATGACCTGGTGCCGGTGGGCCGGCTGCGGTTATACGTCATCCAGCGAGGCGACCGGTTCGGCATTCGCCTGAAGGACCCGGACAGCCAGTATCTGAAGGACTTTCACGGGCTCGAGTACTTCCCTGCCCGCGAAGAATATCGCGTGGCGGCGCGCTTCGTGCCGGCGCCGCGCAAGATTCCGATCGCCAACATCGTCGGGCAAACCGAAATGGACGACTGCCCGGGATACGCGGAGTTTCAATTGCAAGGCAAGCAATTCCGTCTGTATCCGGTGCTGGAAGAGCCCGGGGCCCAGGAGCTGTTCTTCATTTTCCGGGATGAGACGGCCGGCAAGGAAACCTACGGAGCCGGAAGGTTTCTCTACACCGATCTACCGAAGGACGGAAGCGTGGTTCTGGACTTCAATCGGGCATACAACCCGCCGTGCGCGTTCACTCCGTACGCCACATGTCCCTTACCGCCTAAGGAGAACCGGGTTGCGGTACGGATCGAGGCAGGGGAAAAGAAGTACGGGCACTAGCCGAGAAATCGGGAAAGTCGTACTGATTGAACGCACTCTCAGTAAGAGTCTTTTCCAGCTGATTCAGGGCGGCGCGCATGGCCTCGAACCGCCCTCGCGGAACCAGGCTGAGATCGTCAATCCGAGAAATGACTTTAGGGTGGATCTGCAGGAACAGGGAGACGATGTGCGGGTCTCGCCATCCCCGTTCGGTCTCTTTCTCGATGATGCGCAGAGCCTGCTTGACCGTGAACGCACGTTTGTACGGGCGGGGACTGGTCAGAGCGTCGTAGATATCGGCGATTTGCAGCACGCGCGCGAGCAAAGGAATCTGGGTACGGCGTAAGCCGTCGGGATAACCGGAGCCGTCCCAGCGTTCGTGGTGGCTGCGGATAAGCGGAAGCACTATGTGCAGCGCCTTCACCGGCCGGCAGATTTCTACTCCGCGCAGGGTGTGACTGCGCATTATGATCCACTCCTCGGCAGTGAGACGTGCCGGCTTAAAGAGGATCGCGTCGGGAATCCCGATTTTGCCGACATCATGCAGGAAGCCGCCGCGATACAGGGCCATCAGGCTGGCGCGATCGAGGCGCAGGGCCATTCCCAATGCCACACTGATAAAAGCGAGCCGTTCGCAGTGACGGGCGGTATGCAGGTCCCGCTGCTCCACGGATTGGGCGACGGCGATGAGAATCGCTTCGGTTTCGCTGATCGCAGAATCTCCCGCAGCGGGGTAATTGAGCGCTCCTTCGACGGCACCTGCCAAGATCTCCGGAGTCGGTGGCTTCATAGACCTATTGGTTCTATCGGCGATTTGACAGGAATAAGGCGGGTACTAAGGTTAAAATTTCGGACAGGGTACTCGGATTTAGCGACGGACTACGGTGAGTGCGCGCCACGCCGAGTTTCCCGCCGAATCATATGCGCGAATAATCACCATATTGGTCCCCACCAGCAGGGGGATTTGTGCCGACCAATTCGTCGTACCCGACGCCTTGCCAGAGACTCCCGTCAAATTCGTCCAGGTGACCGAAGCCACGCCCAGATTGTCGCCGGAAGTGCCGGAGACCAGAAGGGACGGCTCGGAGGTGGAGGCGATGGTGAACGCTGGACGCAGAATGCGCAGGGTGGGCGGAGTGTCATTCGTGACCGGAGCACGCGGCGCGGCCGTTTGCGGTGGTTGGGCCGGCGGCGGTTCGGGTGGCGCCGGGACGGCAGGTGGGGGAGCGGGTTGCCCGCCGGGTACGCCGGAATTGCCATAAAGGTCGCGGATTCCCGCGATATCGTCGTCCGAGAGCCCGGCGAGGAGCCGGTAGTAGGGATACATTACCGATCCCGGCCGATCGGTATGACCCAACCCCAGCGCGTGCCCGGCTTCATGCAAAGCCACGGAGAACAGGTCAATTCCGCCGCCGATCTGCCAATTCTCGTCCGCGTCCAGGTGCATGTCGCCCGCGATGGGTTCACTATTCGGCGGCGCGGGATAGAACGTGTGAGCCAACATGCCACCGCGACCATCAAAGGGATACGGATCGCCATGAGGTCCGTGCGCGAAGAGAATCGTGATGCTGCGCTCCGCGGAAGAGCGATCGGTGGGAGAGAAGTCGAGATTGGTGTACCGGGCCCATTCACCTAAGGCCCGAGAAACTTCATTGCGCTCGGCATTCTCTTCGATTTTGGATGTGAGCGACTCGAACATGTAGTGCAAGGCGACGCGGCCATTCGCATCCTTGGCCCACCCGGGGCTGACCTCCACGTACTGGCCGGCGGGTCCGGCTTCGGTGAGAGGGCCGGCACACCCGAAGAGACGGTTTCCGGCCACCAGATCCGGCGAAGCCGGCAGAATGTAGGCGACCTCATCGAGCGCGGCCAGATCCTGCAGGCGCCGGTGGGACGCGATGACCAATACATGTCCGGGCAAAAGGTCCGGGTGATCGAGAATCGGGAGGCCCTGGCGCTCAATCATGGTATGGGCATCCAGGTTCGACACGTCGGAGTGGAAAATGACGAGGTAGGCGGCCGGCCGCGACCGGAACAATTCCCGGCTGAGCTTGTCGGCAGGCGCCAGCGGACCGGCCCAGGTCACCTCAAGCCCTTCGAGATCCGGCGCATTGGGGGAAGACGCCAGCAGCGCCGATTCCGGGAGCGAGCCGAGCACGCGGATTCCCCGCCGCAGCAATTCGGCGTGGACCTCCGGCCCTGGGTTCCTGCCGAACTGCAGCAGATAGTGGCCGCCGCGCAGTTCCGGGCGCGGCGTAGCGGTGTCGATCTGCCGCGACTTCAGGCGGATGGGTGGCTGCGCTACGGCACCGACGGAGCACAGCACCAGACAGACGGCAACCAGGAATTTCAAATCGAGCCTCAACCAAATGATCGGCTGAGACGAACGCTTGCTTTAGCGAGCCGCGCCAGGCAGAGCCGTACGCTACTTAGCCTGCGTGCGCCAGGCGATTCAGGCCGTCCAGATACGCCTTGGCGCTGGCCTCGATCACGTCGGTGGACGCGCCGCGGCCCACCGCGCGGCGGACTCCATTTTCGAGTTGCACGGTCACCTCGCCCATGGCGCCGGTGCCGCTGGTCACGGCGTGGATGTCGTAGCGCACCAGTTTGGCCGAGTCTTTTGCCAGCGCCGCGATGGCTTTATACACGGCATCCACCGGACCATTGCCGATCGCGGCCGTCTCGCGGGTTTCGCCGTGGACGCGCAGCCGGACGGTGGCGGTGGGGATGGCCGAGGTTCCGCTGGACACCTGCAGGTATTCGAGCTGCCAGGCCTCCGGGACCGGGTGGAGTTCGTCGTGCATGATGGCGACCAGGTCTTCGTCGAACACCTCCTGCTTCTTGTCCGCCACCGCGAGAAACCGCTGATAGGTCACCTCGAGCTCGTCTTTGGAGAGCGTGTAGCCCAGTTTTTCGAGGCGGGCGCGCAGGCCGGCGCGGCCTGTCCGGGCGGTCAGCACCACCCTACTCTGCGTCATTCCCACGTCTTCCGGACGCATGATTTCGTAGGTGGTGCGCTCTTTGAGAAATCCGTCCACATGGATGCCGGAACTGTGCGAGAACGCGTTGCCACCCACCACCGCTTTGTTGGGCGGTACCAGGATGCCGAGCAGATCGGAAACCAGATAACTCGTGCGATGCAACTCGCGCGCGTCGACGCCCGTAGTCAAGCCGAAATAGTCCGCGCGCGTCTTGAGCGCCATCACAATTTCTTCGAGGGCTGCGTTACCGGCGCGCTCGCCGATGCCATTGATCGTGCCTTCCACCTGGCGTGCGCCATTGAGGATGCCGGCTAGCGAGTTCGCGACCGCCATGCCCAAGTCATCATGACAATGGACGCTGATGGTGGCCTTTTGAATGCCGCGCACGTTTTCGCGAATGCCGCGGATCAACGCGCCATATTGCTCGGGAACCGTGTAGCCGGTGGTATCGGGAATGTTGACGACAGTGGCGCCGGCATCAATCGCGCCTTCCAGCACCTCATACAAATACGCCGGCTCGGCGCGGCCGGAGTCTTCCGCGTAAAATTCCACGTCGTCGGCATGGGTGCGCGCCCGCTTGACGGAGTCCACGGCCATCCGCACCATCTTGACCTTCTTTTCGCCGAGGGTCTTACCATATTTTTCGTCACGAAATTTGCCGAGAATGTGAATGTCGGAAACGCCGATGCCGGTGTGGATGCGCGGCCGTTTGGCTTTGGCAAGAGCTTTGCCGCAGGCTTCGATATCTTCCGGCACAGCGCGCGAGAGCCCGCAAATGGTAGGGCCTTCGATCTCGCGCGAGATTCGCTGCACGGCCTCGAAATCTTCAGGCGAAGAAGCCGGGTACCCCGCTTCGATGACATCTACTTTCAGACGCGCGAGCTGCCGGGCAAGAGTCAGCTTGTCCCGGCTTCCCAGCCGCGTGCCGGCAGCTTGCTCGCCATCGCGGAGGGTGGTATCGAAAACAGCTACTTTGTGCGCCTTGCTCATATTCCCAAGAATATCAGCGCGCATACACAATGATGGCGCCTTAGGGCTTCACTTCGCGTCGGCGTAATGGTTCACGGGGCCGTTTCCACGACCCAGTCCCGGCGCGGTGCGGATGGCTTCATCGATGTACTGCTTGGCGCGCGCAACCGCGTCGCGGAGCGGCATTCCGCGGGCGAGGCAGGCGGCGATCGCCGCCGAATAGGCGCAGCCGGTGCCGTGCGTGTGGGGCGTGTCCAGACGCAGCGCACGAAACTCATGCCAGGAATCGCCAGCCAGCAGCACGTCGATGGGCGGGCCGGGAAGATGGCCCCCTTTGATCAATACGTCGCGCGCGCCCATCTCGCGCAAACGCAACGCGGCCTTCCGCATGCCGTCCGGATTTTCAATCTTGACGCCGGTGAACGCCTCCGCTTCCGGCACATTGGGCGTCACCAGCGCGGCATGCGGCAGCAGTTCGCGCTGGATGGCGTCCCAGGCGGTCTCCGATGCCAGTGAAACCCCATGTTTGTTCAAGAGCACCGGATCGACGACCAGCGGAGCTGGGTAGCCCTGCAAAGCGCGAGCCACGGCCCGAACCACTTCCGCCGAACCGAGCGATCCGGTCTTCAATGCGGCCGGGGGAATGTCGTCGAGCACGGCCCGGATCTGTTCGAACACCAATTCCGGCGCCATCACCTCGACCCGATCCGTCCGCACGGTGTTTTGCACCGTCAGTAGCGTGATCACGGCCTCGCCGTAGACGCCAAACTGATGGAAGGTTTTCAGATCCGCCTGAATGCCCGCGCCGCCGCTCGGGTCGGAACCGGCAATCGTCAGGGCAACCGCGAGCATGAGTCCCAGGATAACAGCCACCTCAGCGCAGCCAGATCGGAAGCGGCGGCGCACTCGCACGACCTACGGTGAGGACGAGCGACGCTGCGCCCGGCTGCAGGTATCCGCCGGGCATCCGCGCATTCACTTGGAAGACTCCGACCAGACCGGGCGCGCTTCCCACGTAGAGAATTTCTGTGTAGACTCCGCCGATCGTCAGACTGACCGAAAGCCTGGGGTGAGCATACGGGGCTTCGGCAGCCCGACCTGTCTGGTTCGACCCGTCGGTGAGACCATCACCGGTTCCATAAACCGTCACCACGGTGCCGCGCGGCGCGGGTTCGGCAGCCGAGTTTGGAGCGCCATCCTGATTTGCGGCCACGGGGAACAATGCCGGCGCGGCGTCCACGACGGCCAGCGTCATCCGCGCGATGCGACCCTGATACCGGATCTCCAATAAGGTCGTATCTCTTCCCGCTATCGTGTACGGCACCTGAACGTTGACCTGCCGGTCCTGCGCATAGAACACGGGAGCCGCGATGCCGTCGAAACGGACTTCGGTCCCACCCGCGTTGGAGGCGAGCACACCCGCGGCATCGAAAATGCCGGCCACTCCTTCCGCCGGGCCGAGCGACTGGCCGAAGACCGTCAGGATCTCGCCGGGAGCCACGGGCCCTTCGCGCAGACTGGCCGCATTCAGCGCTGAGAGTTCCACTAATGGCGGCGGGGGAAGCACGGCCTGCGGGGTCAGACGCCGCACGCGATTGTTATTGGTGTCCGGGAAATAGAGATTGCCTGCAGCGTCGGCCTGCAGCCCGCCCGGAGCATTGAGCAGGGCGGCGGAAGCGAGGCCGCCATCGCCGGCGAAACCAGGCCCATCGCCGCCGGCAATTGTATGGATCGTGCCATCCGGAGTGATTTGCCGAATCCGATGGTTGCCGGTGTCGGAGACAAAAATGTTTCCGGCGCGATCCGCAGCCACGCCGGCCGGGGCGGAGAGCCGGGCGACGCGCGCGGGGCCTTCATCGCCGCTCGACCCTGCCAGGCCGGTGCCTGCAACCGCCGAGATGATTCCATCCGCCGTGACTCTACGGATCCTGTGGTTGAGGGTGTCGGCGATCAGAAGATTGCCGTCCGCATCGACCGCGCAGGCGGTGGGCTGGTGCAGGCGGGCGTCGATGGCGGGCCCTTCGTCGCCGCTATCGCCCAGAAGGCCGTTGCCCGCCACCGGCACGGCGCGCGCATCCGGACCGACCCGCAACACGCGGTGATTCAAGGAGTCGACGACGAATAGCGCGTCGTTCGGACCGACGCAGATTCCCCGCGGCCCGGTCAGATTTACGCCTGCCCTGCCGGCTCCCGCCACGGTGGAGATCACACCGTCGGCGGTAACCCGCTGGACGCGATCGTTACCCGTATCGGCGAAGAACAGATTGCCTGCGCCATCGAGGGCCACTCCCATCGGCGCATTGACAGGCGAACCGGCTGTTCCGGTACCGGCGACGCTCTCGATGCTGCCCGCGACCGCGACTTTGCGCACGCGCTCGGTACCCGTGTCCGCGATGTATAAGTTGCCGGCTTGATCCAACGCGACTGCCGAAGGCCGGAACAAACGAGCCTGCGTGGCGCGCCCACCGTCGCCAACCGCGCTCCGGTAGCCGTCGCCGGCCACGGTCTGGATTACTCCCTCCGTGTTCACACGCCGGACGCGCACGCCATCGGCAATATAGAGGGTGAGATCGCTATCGACGGCGACGTCGTTGGCGCTGTTCAATTGTGCGTAAGCCGCCGCTCCGCCATCGCCCGCGAACCCCGCAACGCCTGTGCCGGCAACCGTGACCCATGAGCGATCGGGCGCAAAACTGCGGACCGAATAGCTCTGATCGGTAACATAGATTATGCCGTTGCGATCGACGGCAACGCCAGTCGGCGTCAGAAGTTCGGCCCCTTTGGAGGCGTCGAGTATAGTGCTGATCCAACCGTCGGGCGTGATGCGGCGGATGCGCTGGTTCTGCGAATCGGCGACGTATAAGATACCCCGCTGATCCATAGCCAGACCCGCCGGGTACGCCAACTGCGCCAGCGCCGCCGGCGTGCCATCGCCGCCGGCGCCCGGGCTTCCGAGGCCGGCAATTCGGGAAATGGTTCCATCGGGAGAGACTTTGCGGATGCGGTGCCCCTCAAACTCGGAGATGTAGAGGTTCCCTGCCCTGTCCAGAAAGATGTTTCGCGGACCGCATAACGCCGCGGCGGTGGCTGGCCCGCCATCCCCGGTTGAACCGCATGCCCCGTTGCCGGCAGCGGTGGAAATGGTTCCGTCCGGAGTGACATGGCGTACGCGGTGATTGCCTAAATCGGCGATATAGAGGTCGCCCGCCGGCCCCGCTGCGAGGCCGTATGGCATGTTAAGAAGGGCTTGCGTGGCGGGTCCGCCATCGCCACCAAAGCCGGCGGTTCCGGTCCCGGCAACCGTGGTCACCACGCCATCGGTGCTGATTTTGCGCACACGGGGAGAATCGGTATCGGAGAGATACACATTGCCGGACCGGTCGCAGGCAAGGCCTTCGATGTTTCCGAACTCCGCGGTCGGAGCCGGTCCTCCATCCCCGCGGTCCGCGCTTCCGGCCACGGTGTCAATCCGATAGACCGGAGGAGAGGCAGCCGCCGCCCACAAGGCCGACCCTGACAAGATCAGCCAGGCACACCACCACCTGGGCATCACTGAAGTATTCGTTTAACCCAGCCCGGATAAGTCTCAGGTTTCGATGTCCCCTTCGGTTATGCGGCCGAATATTGGGCCCAACGATACAACGTTTTCATGGCCTTACAAGAAGGATGGCCGATCTTCGCCGGACTCGAAATCCCCCGGCCTTAACGGAGAAGGCAAATGTGACTAACAATTTTTCCGGCACTTTCGTCATACTTCTTGCGTCTAGATCGTCATATAAAAGATACGTGTGCCCGGGGGGCGCGGGATTGAGAGGGAACCTTGTCATGCAATGGAAATACACCGGGGCGATTTTCTGGCTCGCCGCATTCGGCGGGCTTTCCGCTCAGCCTGCCCCGCTGACCTTCGAGGTGGCCTCGATCAAGCCCGCTGCACCGGCAGGCGCCGGCCCGGTCCCGATGGGCATTCAGCTGATGCCCGGCGGCGGCCTGCGCGCGAGCAACGTCACTCTTCGACTGCTGCTTACGCTGGCCTATGACGTCCGCGATTTTCAGATTAGCGGCGGTCCTCCGTGGCTCAATACGCAGTTGTATGACATTCAGGCGCGCTCGGGAAGCGTGCCCGACACAGCCAACGGACCGGATGCGATGCGAAACATGACCGACGAGCAGCGCAAGACTTTCCAGGAGCAGATGCGCGAGCGGCTGCGCGCGCTGCTGGCCGACCGCTTCCAACTCGTGGTGCATCGCGAGACGAAAGACCAGCCGGTCTACACTTTGCAAGTTGCGAAAGGCGGACCGAAGTTCCAGGAGGCGAAGTCGGACGGACCCACCGCGGGGCGGATGCGGATGGGGCGCGGCGAGTTAACCGGCGAGGCCACCGGCATGGACTTCATCGCGCAGGTTCTCTCGAATCAAGTCAGGCGGCCCGTGCTCGATAAGACCGGCTTCACTGGTAAGTACGATATCCATCTCACCTGGACCCCGGATGGCCCCCAAGGCTTCCTCGGAGGCCAACTGCCTGCCGGTGCGCCGCCGCCTCCTCCGCCCGATCCCAACGGACCGACCATCTTCACCGCTTTGCAGGAGCAACTTGGGTTGAAGCTGGAGTCGGACAAAGGCCCGGTAGACATGATCGTGATCGATCGCGTGGAAAAGGCTTCGGAAAACTAACCGGCGATGACGGGACGAGACATTTTGAAGTTGGGAACAGTGCTGTCATTGATCACACTGCTGCTGCCGGCGTCGGAGCATCACGGCCTGGTGAAGTTCGGCGGGCTGCCGGTTCCGGGGGCGACGGTCACGGCAACGCAGAATGGCAAGGCGTTCCGGGCGATCACCGACGCCCAGGGCGCCTACCAGTTTCCCGATTTGCCGGACGGCACCTGGACGCTGCAGATCGAGATGCCGGGCTTCGCGGCGCTGCAACAGGAAATTGCGGTAATTCCGCAGGCGCCGAGTCCGGAGTGGGAATTGAAGATGCTGCCGATGGAGCAGATTCAGACGGTGGCTCCGGGGCCGGAGCCAGGTTCGGCGCCGACAGCGAGCGTAGCGGAAACCAAGACCGCCGCGCCGCCCGCGAAACCGCCGAAGCGCGGCAAGAACACTCTGGTGGGCCCCACGAACACGCAGACAGCCTTCCAGCGCGCCGATCTCAACGCGGCGAACCCCAACGGAACGGCAGCCGCGCCAGCCAACGAAAACGCCGCGCCCGGTGGAGACGCCGCCGGGACCTCGACCGAACTCAGCCAGCGCGCCGCGGACGGCCTTCTCATCAACGGCACAGCCAACAATGGCGCCAGTTCCCCCTTTGCGCTGGCGCAAGCCTTTGGCAACAACCGCCGGGGCGCGCGGTCGCTCTACACGGGAGCACTCGGCTTTATCATGGACAATTCTGCGCTCGACGCCACGCCGTATTCGGTCACAGGCCAGAATACAGGGAAGCCGGCTTATAACAATTTCCGTGGAGTCGCTGCATTCGGCGGGCCGCTCAAGATTCCGGGGCTGCTGCCGCGCAACGGACCGCAATTCTTCTTCAACTACCAGTGGACGCGCAACCGGAACGACTCGACATTGCCCGGCGTCGTACCGGATGCGTTTGAGCGCGCCGGCGATTTCTCTCACGTGCTCACTCCATCGGGGCAACCGGTGCAGATTTTCGATCCGGTCTCGGGTGCACCGTTCGCGAACAACCAGATTCCGCAAAACCAGATCAGCCGGCAAGCCCAGGAATTGCTCAAATTGTATCCGCAGCCCAACTTCAATGGCGGCCGCTACAACTACCAGATCGCCACGGTCGGCATCACCCATCAGGATGCATTGCAATCCCGGATGAACAAATTGATTGGGCGAAGAAACCAGGTTTCGGGTCTTATTGCTATGCAGAGTTCACGCGCAGACAACCCGAACCTTTTCGGCTTCCTCGATACCAACGATTCGCTCGGCCTGAACCTCAATCTCAACTGGCGGCACAACGTCACGCAGCGGTTCTTCACCAACCTCGGATTTCAGTACAGCCGCATGTCGCTGCACGCGAAACCATATTTCGAGAACCGCGCCAATATTTCGGGTGCGGCCGGAATCACCGGGAACAATCAAGAGGCGGTGAACTGGGGGCCGCCGGCTCTCAATTTCTCGAGCGGCATCACGGCGCTTACTGATGGCCTGCCGTCGTTCACGCGCAATCAGACCACCGGTGTTTCCTCGGACAATCTCTGGAATCGCAGCCGCCACAACGTGTCGTTCGGCGGCGACGTGCGCCGCCAGCAGTTCAACCTGCTCAGTCAGCAGGACCCGCGCGGCCAATTCACTTTCAACGGTGCAGCGGCGGGCTTCGACTTCGCCGGCTTTCTGCTCGGTGTGCCCGATACCAGCTCGATCGCCTTTGGCAATGCCGACAAGTATTTTCGCGCGAACTCCTACGACGCTTACGTGGTCGACGATTGGCGGATGAGCCCCGGTCTCACACTGAACCTCGGTGTTCGCTGGGAATACTGGTCGCCGATCACCGAGAAATACGGACGCCTGGTGAACCTCGATATCGCCGGCCCCTTCACGGCCGAAGCTCCCGTGGTGGCTGCGAGCCCGACCGGAGCGCTTACCGGCAATCACTATCCCAATTCGCTGATGCAGCCCGACCGGCACGGTGTCCAGCCGCGGGTCGGCTTTTCATGGCGGCCGTTTCCGGCTTCCTCGATGGTGGTGCGCGGCGGCTACGGTGTCTACTACAACACGTCTGTCTACCTGCCTATCGCAATACAGATGGCGCAACAGGCGCCGCTCTCGAAGAGCCTGACCGTTCCCAACAGCGCGAACAGCCCGCTCACACTGGCGAACGGGTTCAACGCCTCTCCGACGGTTACTCCGAACACGTTTGGTGTCGACCCGAACTTCCGCATCGGCTATTCGCAGAACTGGCAATTGTCGGTGCAGCGCGATCTACCCGGGTCGCTCGTGATGACGGCCCTGTATCAGGGCAGCAAAGGCACCCGCGGCATGCAAGAGTTTCTGCCGAATACGTATCCGATCGGCGCCGTGAACCCCTGCCTCTCTTGCCCGACTGGATTCACCTACCTGGCGTCGAACGGAAATTCAACGCGGGAAGCGGGTATTCTGCAACTGCGGCGCCGCCTGCGCAGCGGCCTGGCAGCCTCTCTGCAGTACACCTATTCGAAATCGATCGACGATGACGCGCTGCTCGGCGGAAGCGGACCTATCGGGGGCACGGCCGGTCCGAATAACCCGACGCAAAACCAGGGCGGGAATGGACCGGCGGGCGCCGCCCCGGGCAGTGCGCCGTCTGCCCCCGCCGCACCGGCGGCGGTCGCGCAGAATTGGCTGAACTTGAGAGCCGAGCGCAGTCTTTCGAATTTCGATCAACGCCACAATGTCAGTTTTCAGATGCAATACACGACCGGTATGGGGTTGCACGGCGGCACACTGGTCAACGGCTGGCGCGGCGCTTTATATAAACAGTGGACCGCGGTGACGACGATCACAGCCGGCACGGGCCTGCCGCTGACCCCGGTGTATCCGTTCAACTCGGCAGGCACCGGATTCACCGGCTATCTTCGGCCGCAGGTTACGGGAGCCCCGCTTTACGCCGCGCCGGCGGGCCTGTTCCTCAACCCGGCTGCGTTCGCCCCGCCGATTCCCGGCCAGTTTGGCAATGCGGGACGAAACTCCATCACGGGCCCCGCGCAATTCGTACTGGGCGCCTCCTTGGCGCGCACGTTTCAGTTGTCGGACCGCTTCAGCCTCGACCTGCGCTTCGATGCCAACAACGCGCTCAACCACGTGACCTATCCAACTTGGAACACTACTGTGACCGGCGGGCTGTTTGGACTGCCGCCGTACGCGAATGCCATGCGCACCTTGCAAACCAGTCTTCGAGTGAGGTTCTGATGATGATGCGACCGACCCGGGCGTTCTCCGGGGCATTGCTGGTGGCCCTCACGGCTTTCGCGCAGCAAATCGGCCAGAACGCAGCCACTCCTGCCACCGGACCCGCTACATTTTCCACTAGCACGCAACTCGTGGTCGAGCAGGTTTCCGTGAAAGACAAGAGCGGCAAGCCGGTGGAAGGACTCACTGCGCAGGATTTCACAGTGACCGAGGACGGCGTGCCGCAAATGATCCGCGTCTTCGAGTACCAGAAACTTTCGGAGCCGGTCGAGCAGCCACAACCCGCTAAGCCGGCGACCATCACGCCCCTCGCCAAGCTGCCCAGCACACAGATCGCGACCGAAACTCCCGGCACGGTGAAATACCGCGACCGCCGTCTCCTCGCCCTGTATTTCGATATGAGCGCGATGCCGATCGGCGATCAACTGCGCGCCTTCGACGCGGCCCGCAAGTTTATTCAGACCCGTTTGACGCCCGACGACCTGATCTGCCTGATGGCGTATCAAGGAGCCGCCGTCCAGGTCCTGCAGGATTTCACGAACGACAAGGATCGCCTGCTGAGCATCATCGAAACCTTGGTGGTCGGCGAGGACCAGAACTCCGACGACCCCACCAACATCGCCGATACCGGCGCCGCCTTCGGGCAGGATGACGCCGAGTTCAACATCTTTAACACCGACCGCCAGTTGGCCGCTCTGCAAACCGCCGCCAAGATGCTCGGCTCGTTAAACGAAAAGAAAGCACTGGTGTATTTCGCCAGCGGCTTGCGCTTGAACGGTGTCGACAACCAGGCGCAGCTCCATGCGACCGAGAACGCGGCCGTCCGCGCCGGTGTTTCGTTCTGGCCGATTGACGCGCGCGGCCTGGTGGCCATGGCGCCCCTCGGCGATGCCAGCCGCGGCTCGCAAGGCGGCATTGCCATGTACAACGGCACGGGTGCGATGGGCGTGATGTCCAACCTGCAGCGCACGCAGGACACGCTTTACGCCCTGGCCGCCGACACCGGCGGCAAAGCGCTGCTCGATTACAACGATCTCGGCCGCGGCATGGCGCAGGCCCAGGAGGCGCTGTCGAGCTACTACATCGTCGGCTACTACACCAGTAACGCCGCTCTCGACGGCCGATACCGCCGCGTCAAAATCACGCTGAACAACGGCGTGACGGCCAGCCTCGATTTCCGTCAGGGTTACTATGCGGGCAAGCAGTTCGGCAGGTTCAGCACGGTCGAGAAGGAACGGCAGCTCGAAGACGCCCTCATGCTGGGCGATCCCATCACCGAGCTGACAATCGCAATGGAACTTGATTACTTCCAGCTCAATCGCGCCGAGTACTTCGTCCCGCTGGTGGTGAAGATCCCGGGTAGCGAGTTGGCACTGGCCAAGCGGGGCGGCGCTGAACACACGCTTCTCGATTTCATCGGCGAGATCAAGGACGAATACGGCACGACGATTTCCAACGTCCGCGACAAGGTGGATATCAAACTGAGCGACGCCACCGCCGCTGAACTCGCGAAACGTCCGATCCAATACGACACCGGCTTCACTGTGCTGCCAGCCAAATACAAACTGAAATTCCTGGCCCGCGACGCCGAGACCGGTCGCATCGGCACCTACGAAACTTGGTTCGTCGTTCCGGACCTGAACAAAGAAGACAAGCGGGTCGCCATCAGCACGGTGGTACTCAGCAGCCAGCGCGTCGATTTAAAGAACGCCCTGTTTAACGCAGCCAAGGATAAAGGCCAGGCCGAATCCGTCAACCCCTTGGTTCAGGAAGGCCGGAAGCTGATTCCCAGCGTGACGCGCGTGTTCAGCAAGAACCGCGACATGTACATCTATCTGCAGGCCTATCAGCAATTCGCGGCTACCGCCCAGCCGCTGCTGGCTTACGTCACGTTCTATCGCGGCCAGGCGAAAGCCTTCGAGACGTCGCCGATGAAGGTGACCGAGGCGTTAAGCAACCGGCTAAAGACGATGCCGCTCAAGTTCAGTCTGTCGCTGGCGAAGCTGCCGCCCGGCGAATACAACTGTCAGGTGACGGTGCTCGATCCGGCCACCCAAAAGGCCGCGTTCTGGCAAGCGCCGGTGGTGTTGGTTCCATAGCGGGGGTCCGCCGCACCTGTGATATCTTGACCCTCGACCGGCACTCATGGCCTCTCCCAGCTACGTCTGCGGCACGAGCAGCGTTCCCCTGATCGGCGAAACCATCGGTGTCCACTTCGACCGCGCGGCAGAACGCTGGGGCTCATGCGAGGCTTTAGTAGTCCGCCATCAGCAGGTGCGCTGGACTTACGCCGAGCTCAAAGAGCGTGTCGATGCGGTCGCCGCCGGGTTGATCGCGCTCGGTTTGAAGCCGGGGGATCGCATCGGGATCTGGTCTCCGAACAACGCCGAGTGGGTGCTCACGCAATTCGCCACGGCCAAGGCCGGCGTCATCCTGGTCAACATGAATCCCGCATACCGGCTCCTCGAACTGGAACATGCGCTGCACCGGTCGGGCTGCGCCGCGTTGATTACCGCCACCGCGTTCAAGGGCAGCGATTACGTGGGCATGATCCGCAGGCTGGTGGAGGAAGGCCGGCTGCCTCGGTTGCGAACCATCATTCATCTCGGCGATCAGCCACAAGACGGTATGAGGGCTTTCTCCGAGTTGGCGTGCCTCGGCGGCAGCGCCGAGCGCGCGCGGCTGGCCGAACTGGCGGGCACTCTGCAGTTCGACGATCCGATCAATATCCAGTTCACCAGCGGGACTACTGGCCTGCCAAAGGGCGCCACGCTCACCCATCACAACATTTTGAACAACGGCCTTTTCTCGGGAGAGGCCATGGCGCTGCGCCCGGGCGACCGGCTCTGTATTCCCGTGCCGCTCTACCACTGCTTCGGCATGGTGCTTTCCAACCTGGCCGCTCTCACCCATGGGGCGACCATGGTCTTCCCCAGTGAGGCATTCGCGCCGCTGCCGGTGCTCGAAGCCGTCGAATCCGAGCGCTGCACCGCGCTGCATGGCGTGCCCACCATGTTCATCGCCGAAATGGAGCATCCCGAGTTTGGGCGCTTCGATCTCCGCTCGCTGCGCACCGGCATCATGGCTGGAGCTCCCTGCCCCATCGAAGTCATGCGCCGCGCCATCAGCCAGATGAACCTGCGCGAAATCACCATCGCTTACGGTATGACGGAAACCAGCCCCGTCAGTTTTCAGACCGCGATCGCCGACCCGATCGAACGCCGCGTTTCCACGGTTGGCCGGATTCACCCGCACCAGGAAGTCAAAATCGTCGATGCCGCCGGCTGCATCGTGCCGCGCGGCACGCCGGGGGAGCTGCTGACTCGCGGTTACTCCGTGATGCTCGGCTACTGGGACGATCCTGAACAGACTGCGAAAGCGATCGACACAGCCGGCTGGATGCACACCGGCGACCTCGCCACTATCGACGAAGAAGGCTACTGCAACATTGTCGGCCGCATCAAAGATATGGTGATCCGCGGCGGCGAAAATATTTATCCGCGCGAGATCGAAGAATTCCTCTTCCGGCATCCGAAGATCGAAGCCGCCCAGGTGTTCGGCGTGCCTGATCGAAAATTCGGTGAAGAGGTGTGCGCCTGGATCAAGGTGCGCGCCGGCGAGACCGTGACCGAAGCCGACGTTCGCGCCTTCTGCGACGGCCAGATTTCCCGTTACAAAATCCCGCGTCACATTCGTTTCGTCGACGAATTCCCCATGACCGTAACCGGGAAAGTACAAAAATTCGCGATGCGCGAGCGTATGATAAAAGAACTCGGAGCCTCTGAGGAACCGACCGCGTAGGAGAGGAAGCCATGAAGCTCATCGTATGTGCCGTTGTGTTGACCGCTCCCGTCATAGCGGCCACCACCTGTGAGAGCCTGTCCAGCCTAAAGGTGGCCAACACTACGATCACCGCGGCACAGACGGTGCCTGCCGGTGGATTCGTACCGGCCGGAGGCCCGGCCGATGGAGGCCCAGGTTTCGATTACAAAAAGTTGCCGGCATTCTGCCGCGTTCAGGGCGTCATCGCGCCTTCCGCCGATTCGCACATCGAGTTCGAAGTCTGGATGCCGGACCCAAAGGGTACCCCTGGGTGGAACGGCCGCTACGAAGGACTCGGCAACGGAGGCTTCGCGGGTACCATCGGTTACAGCGGGATGGCCGACGCGGTCGCCAATGGCTATGCCGCCTCCGGCACCGACACCGGACACAAAGGAAACGCGCTGAACGCTACCTGGGCTCTCAACCATCCTGAGAAGATCACCGATTTCGGTTACCGCGCCATTCATAACACTGCCGAGAACGCCAAAGCCATCATCGCCGCGTTTTACGGAAACCGCGCGCGGCATTCGTATTTCAGCTCCTGCTCCAACGGCGGCCGAGAGGCGCTGATGGAGGCTCAGCGCTTCCCCGAAGACTACGACGGCATCCTCGCCGGCGCTCCCGCCAATTACTGGACGCATTTGCTTTCGGTGGCAGGCTCCGAAGACGTGTTCCTCAATGATCCGGCGGGCCGCATTCCCCCATCCAAACTTCCCGCGATTCAGGCGGCGGTCCTGGCGGCATGCGATGCGCAGGATGGCGTCAAGGACGGCGTGCTCAACGATCCCGCCAGTTGCCGCTTCGATCCCACGGAGCTGCTGTGCAAAGGGGCGGACTCGGATAGCTGCCTGACAGCGCCGCAAATGGCGAGCCTGCAGAAACTCTATCAGGGCCCGCACGATTCCAGCGGCAAGCTGGTCTTCCCCGGACACATGCCCGGCGCCGAAGCGGCCCCCGGCAGCTGGGCGCTGTGGATCACCGGCGCGCGGCCGGCGGCCAGCCTCGAGTACGGCTTCGGAACCGGCTTTTTCTCCAACATGGTTTTGGACAATGCGTCATGGGATTACCGCACCTTCCAGCTGGATCACGATCTAAAGCTGGCCGATGATAAGCTCGCCCGCACCTTGAACTCGACCGATCCCGATCTGAAGCGCTTCAAGGACCGCGGCGGCAAGCTCGTCATCTATCACGGCTGGAACGACCCGGCGATTTCGCCGCTCAATTCGATCGATTACCTCCACAGCGTGCAGGCGAAAATGGGCGCCAAGCAGACCGATTCGTTCGTGCGGCTCTATCTGGTGCCCGGCATGTTGCATTGCGCCGGCGGTCCCGGCCCGGACAGTTTCGGCCAGAACGGACTGGATTCGGCGGAGCCCGATCATAGCGTCAGCAAAGCATTGGAGCGCTGGGTGGAAAACCGCCAGGCGCCGGGCTCGATCATCGCCACGCGATTCAAGACCGACGGGAACCCCGCCAGCGGCGTGGAGCGTACCCGGCCACTCTGCCCGTATCCGCAGGTGGCGCAGTACAGCGGTTCGGGTAGCACCGATGACGCAGCAAACTTCAAGTGCGCGATGCCGTAGTTCGTGTAATTATAGTAGAAACAACAACATGACCAAGGTTCAGATGCAATTCCAGCTGCGGCAGCCGCTCGACGATTCGCTCCTGCAAGCCATTTCCGATGTGCATGCCATCTACGGTATACAGCGAGTGCGGGTGGCGCCCTCCCTCGACCGGTTGTTTGTGGAATACGACGCCAGCCGCCTGCGGCCCTCCGAGGTGGAAGCCGCCCTAGCGGGGGCCGGGATTCCACTCCAAACCACCGCCGCCTAGTGTTTCTTCCAAGACACTGACTCTAAAAGGCTAGATACGGATTTTTTGCCGCCGGGGTAACATTCGGGCAGTGGCCTTCGCCCAACTATAAAACGTGAATTTCTCGGAAGGATTCATCCGGCGCCCTATCGCTACCAGCCTGCTCATGCTGGGGATCGCGATGTTCGGTGTCATCGCGTACCGGGCACTGCCGGTGAGCGACCTGCCCCAAGTCGACTATCCCACGGTCAATGTCCAGGCGAGCTTGCCGGGCGCGAGCCCCCAGACCATGGCGTCGTCGGTGGCCACGGTGCTCGAGCGGCAATTCACCACCATCGCCGGCCTGGATTCGATGATTTCCCAAAGCACCATGGGAAACTCCCAGATCACGCTAACCTTTGACCTCAGCCGGGATATCGACGGCGCCGCGGTAGACGTCGAGACCGCGATCGCAGCGGCCATGCCGTTGTTGCCGCCCGGCATGCCGACTCCTCCGTCCTTTAACAAACAGAACCCGGCCGACGAACCGATCATTCAGCTGGCCATGTATTCGCCGACGATGCGGCTGTCCGACATCGACGAATACGCCGAGACGATGGTCGCTACGCGCATCTCCATGGTGCCGGGCGTGGCCAAGGTGAATATCTGGGGTTCCGCCAAATATGCCGTTCGGGTGCAAATGGACCCAAACGCGCTGGCCACCCGCCGGCTCGGCCTCAACGAAATCCAGGACGCGATCAACAATTGGAACGCGAATCTTCCCACCGGCACTTTGTATGGGCCGCAGCAGGCCTTCAATGTATTGGCAAACGGGCAATTGCGGCGCGCGGCCGAATACGGACCCATCATAGTTGCCTACCGGAATGGCAACCCGATCCGGTTGAATGAAGTCGCCCACGTCATCGATAGCGTACAAGACGATAAGCAGACCGCCAAGATGTACGGACGGGAGTTCGGCAAAGATGGAGCCAATGTCGTCCAGCTGCAGGTGACACGCCAGCCTGGCAGCAACACGATCGATGTCATCGATCGCATCCGGGCGCTGCTGCCGTATTTCAATTCGCAGATCCCGCCGGCGGCGAAACTGGTGATCCGGGGCGACCGCGGCAAGAACATCCGCGAAGCATTCAATGACATTCAGTTCACGATGGTTGCGACGCTCAGCCTCGTGATCATGGTGATCTTCCTGTTCCTTCGTAATCTGTCCGCCACCATGATTCCGGCGATGGCGCTGCCCTTCTCGATCATGGGCACGTTCTCGGTGATGTACCTGCTCAATTTCAGCATGAACAACATCTCGATGATGGCTTTGATCTTGTCGATCGGATTCGTGGTCGACGACGCCATCGTCATGCTGGAAAACATCGTCCGGCACATCGAGAAGGGCGAAAAGCCCAAGGTGGCGGCCTTGCTCGGGTCGAAAGAGATCGGATTCACCATCGTCTCCATGACCCTGTCGCTAGCCGCCGTGTTCATCCCGATTCTGTTCATGTCCGGAATTCTCGGCCGGCTGTTCCGCGAGTTCGCTGTCACCATTTGCGCGGCCATTCTGATCTCGGGATTGGTTTCCATCAGCCTCACTCCGATGCTGTGCAGCCGTTTCCTGCGCGAGGCGAAACCGGAACGGCACGGATTCCTGTACCGGTGGATCGAGAATGCGTTCAACGCCACGCGCGATACCTACGCGCGGACGCTGCATTGGACGTTGGCGCACCGGCCCGTAATGCTGGTGATGTTTTTTGCAGTGATCGGCGCTACCGCGTATCTCTATTTCGTGGTTCCCAAAGGATTCATTCCCAATACGGACAACGACGCGTTCAATGTGCGCCTGACGGCCGCGCAGGGAACTTCCTTTTACGAGATGGTGCGGTATGGAAACCGCGTAGCCGGCATCGTCATTCAGGATCCCGACGTCGAAAGCTTTTTCATGAACACCGGCGGCAGCGGCTGGCAAGGCGCCAACGGCGGAAACCTGAATGTGATGCTGAAGCCGCGGCGGCAGCGCGTGGCCACGGTCGACCAGATTGTGAACCGGATTCGCCCGAGAATCTCCAACATACCGGGTCTCCGGGTGACTCTCCAGGTGCCGCAGGCGATTCGCGTCGGCGGCCGCAATTCCAACGCCAGTTACGACTATACGCTGTACGGGCCGGATACAGATCAACTCTACAACGAGGCTCCCAAACTCGAAGAGGCCATCCGCCGGCTGCCCGGATTGGTTGACGTCATCAGCGACCTGCAAATTCGAAACCCGCAGATCCAGATCTCGATTGATCGCGACCGAGCGGCTGCTCTGAATGTAGACTGGAACAACATCGCCAACTCGCTTTACGATGCCTTCGGTCCGCAGCTCGTCTCGACCATTTACGGCACCAACAATCAATACCGGGTACTGCTCGAACTTCTGCCGATGTATCAACGCCAGGAAGACTCGCTCAAACTTCTGTATCTGAAGTCAAACACCGGTCAATTGGTTCCCTTGGATGCAATTGCGCGGCTGAAGCTGAACGCCGGCCCCAATAGCATTCCGCACTCCGGCCAGATGCCGTCTGTGACGATTTCTTTTGGTGTGCGCCCCGGCATTTCCCTGGGACAGGCAACCGACGAGATCGAGGAGGCCGCCCGGGAGATCCTCCCCGGGAACATCACCGGCACCTTCCAGGGTTCCGCCAAGCTGTTCCAGGACTCGATGAAGAACATGGGCCTGCTGCTGCTGATCGCGGTCCTGGTCGTGTACATCGTGCTGGGTGTGCTCTATGAGAGCTACATCCATCCTCTGACAATTCTGTCAGGCCTTCCGTCGGCGGGCTTTGGCGCGCTGCTGACGCTGCTGTTGTTCAAAATCGAACTGAGCATCTATAGCTTCGTGGGCTTGATCATGCTGATCGGCATCGTCAAGAAGAACGCCATCATGCAGATCGACTTCGCGCTCGAAGCCGAGCGCAGCGGCAAGTCGCCGCTGGAGGCGGTCTACGAAGGCTGTCTCATTCGCTTCCGTCCGATTATGATGACGACCATGGCGGCGCTGTTGGGCGGCATCCCGATCGCACTCGGGTACGGATCTGGCGGCGAAGCCCGGCGCCCGCTGGGCATGGCCGTCGTAGGCGGCCTGGCGTTCTCCCAGTTGATGACTCTCTATCTGACGCCGGTGGTTTACACCTACATGGCGGGCTTCCTCGACAAATGGCGCGGCCTGCGCAAGAAACCGCATCCGGTGTTCGAGCACGCCATGCAATCCGGCGATTAGCTGCTACCTCCTTACGAAGAACGACACGGCCAGCGCCATCCCGATCGCGATTACAATGCGGCGAACCGCGCTTGGGCCCAAACGCCGAGCCAACCCGGCGCCGCCATACCCGCCGGCGATCGTACCCGCTGCCATCACCAGCACGTCCGGCCAGAAGACCATCCGGTGCGCCACGAAATAAACGATGGCGACGCCGTTCATCGTTCCGCCCAGCAACACCCTCAGACCGTTCATTTGATGCATGTCGGTCAGGCCCATCAAGCCAAGTGCGGCGAGCATGAAGATTCCGATGCCCGCACCGAAATATCCTCCGTAGACCGCCACCAGCAACTGGAAAATCAGCACAACACCGAGCCAGCGGGCCGAGCCCTGCACCAATGCGTCCGACTTCATCCAGCGCTGCACCAGGCCGTGGCTCATGAAAAGCAGCGTGGCGAACAGGAGCAGATAGGGAATCAGCCGGTCGAACAACGCGGGCGGCGTAAAGCGCAGCAGCCACGCCCCGGCGAGCCCTCCAATCACGCTCGGAACCAGCAGCCAGAATAGCCGCGACTCGATGGTCCGCAGCTCCCGCCGATAGCCCCAGGCGCTGCTTACCACGCCCGGCCAGACGGCCACCGTGCTGGTCGCGTTGGCCGTGACCGGATTGAGGCCCAGCCAGATGAGGGTCGGAAAGGTCAGCAGCGTGCCGCCGCCGGCCACGGAATTCACCAGCCCGGCCAGGAGGGCCGCGCCAAATGCGACCGACGCATGCAGAGGATCGAGTGCGGGCACGAAGAGCGAAACTTCCAGCTTACAACGAGCCGCAAACGTATAATGAACACCTGGGAGTGACTTTATGGCCGCCATCGCTTGGAAGATCAACGGGCAATACTATGAGACTTGCAATTGCGACTTCGTGTGTCCTTGTGTACCGTCACAGTTGACTGCCAGACCGACGAAGGGATCGTGCACGTTCGCGATGGCGTTTCAAATCGAGCGCGGCGATTACGGCGGCCTTTCGCTCGACGGGCTCGGTTTCATCCTACTCGGCCTGACACCTCAGGAAATGGGCAAAGGCAACTGGTCGGTCGGATTAATTGTGGATGACCGGGCCAGCGCCCAGCAGCGCGACGCCCTCGCCGCCATCGGCAGTGGATCCGCCGGCGGCCCCATCGCCGGCCTCGCTGGCCTCGTGAGTAAGTTTCTTGGCTTGGAGCCTGCTCCGATCCGATTTGAGCGCGATGGGATGAAATGGGCGGTGCGCGCCGCGCAGTTCGTTGATATGGCCGCCGAAGGCGCCAAGGGCCTCAACCCGGGCGCCCCCGAGCCGATGTGGCTCGAGAACACCGGACATCCCGCCGCCGACCGCTTTGCCCTCGCCCATCCCTCCACAAGTCGTGTCCACGCGCTGGGCCTTTCTTGGGACGACACCACCGGGAGGAACAACGGCCAGTACGCGCCGTTCTCCTGGAAGAGTGCTTAGCGCCGCATCGATCGCCGTGCTCCCGCGCCGCGATCGCATTCTCATTTCCGCCTGCATCGCGTCAATCACGGTCCTGGCATGGGCTTACTTATTTCGCCTCGACCGCCAGATGGCCACTTCCGTGGAATACGACAAAGCCATGGCCGCGATGGGCATGACCGTGCACGGGCCCTGGACCGTCACCGACGCTCTTTTCAACTTTGCCATGTGGGCGGTGATGATGATCGGCATGATGGCGGTCTCGGCGGCGCCGATGATCCTGCTGTTCGCCGCCGCCAAAACCGGCCGAGGCCAAAGGGGCTTCTCGCCAGAGGTCCTGGCGTTCGGCCTCGGCTACTTCGTCGTCTGGACCGGGTTCAGCGCCATTGCCACGCTCGGCCAGTGGGTCTTACACCAGACCGCAATGCTCTCCCCGGCCATGGCGGCATCCAGTACCCGCTTCGGCGGCCTCATTCTTTTCGCCGTTGGCGCATATCAGCTTACACCGTGGAAGAACGTATGCCTGGCGCATTGCCGCGGCCCGCTCGGCTTCCTGATGACCCACTGGCGCGACGGGTCGTTTGGTGGCTTTCAGATGGGCCTGCATCACGGCCTGCATTGCCTGGGCTGCTGCTGGGCCTTGATGGCAGTATTGTTCGTGGTTGGGGTGATGAACCTGGTGTGGGTCGCCGCCCTCGCTGTCTTCGTGTTGCTCGAAAAGTTTGGGCCGGCCGGCAGACTCGTCACGCGCGTTTCTGGTTTCGCGATCGCCGCTCTCGGCGTTTACCTCGCGGTCATCGGTGCCTGAGCTTCCGCGCGCACGCTCTGGATGAACTCCGCTGCCGGCATCGTCCATCCAAAGAAATTCTCCACGTTGTGCACTGTGGCGTCATGCATCGCGGTCGAGCCAGCCGCCATGGCCGCATCCGTGATGAGTATCGGCCAGTAGTCCAGGAAGAATGCGTCTCGCAGCGTGGATTCCACGCACACATTGGTGGCAATTCCCGTGAAAAACAGAAACCGGATGCCTCGTTTCTGCAGTTGCGTGTCCAGCGCCGTGTGCGCGAAACCGCTGTACCTGGTCTTCACAACCACCAGGTCTTCGGGCCGCGGCTTCAGCTCATCGACGATCTCGAAATCCCAGCTCCCGACCGTCACCAGCTTGCCTTTCAGCTCCGGACGGCAGTTCATCATCCGGATGCCGAGTTCCTTGTGCCAGTTGGGAGAGGCCGGTCCACCGCTGTCGCTCAAATCTGCCTTGTAACCCATCTGCAGGTATACCACCGGTATGCCTGCCGGCCGTGCCGCATCGAGAATCGCCCGGATTGATTGCACTACGCCAGGCGCTCCGGAAATATCTGCGCCCGCCAGATCGAGCATTCCCTTCTTGCTCGCGAAGGCATTCTGCATATCCACTACGACCAAGGCCGACTGCCGAAAATCGGCCTCCACGGGCTCGGGCCGGGCGTTCAGTTTAGGCATGACCTCTTCAGTGTACTGCTGGCAGCTATGATGGTTACATCGGTGCCCGGCGTCTATCTTTCATATCCGTTCTGCGCCCAGAAGTGCACGTATTGTAACTTCGCGTCCGGCGTGTTTCCCCGTGACTTGGAACGGCAATATGTGACTTCGCTCGCGGCGGAATTGCGCGCCCACGCCTGGGGCTGGAAGCCTGAAACTGTCTATTGGGGTGGCGGCACTCCTAGCATTCTGGGAACGGAGGATCTCGGCGCCTTGATGGCGCTGATCCCCGGCCGGCCCTGGACCGAAGCCACTCTCGAAGCTTCCCCCGGCACCATCACACCCGAGCGCGCCCGCGCCTGGGCGGCCTGCGGGATCAATCGCGTCAGCCTCGGTGTGCAATCGTTTGTGGAGTGCGAAATCCGCCGTACGGGGCGCAAGCACACGGCGCAAGTCGTGCAGGACGAGATCGCAGTTTTGCGCGAGGCCGACATCACCAACATCAACATCGATCTGATCGCCGGGTTGGCCGGGCAAACCGACGCCGGCTGGCAGGAGTCGCTCGATTGGATTGAGCGCCTCACCCCGCCGCATGTCTCCGTCTACATGCTGGAAGTCGATGAGGACAGCCGCCTCGGCCATGAAATGCTGCTCGGCGGCGTGCGCTACGGCGCTGCGGAAACACCTGGCGACGACCAGACCGCCGCGTTTTATGAAGCCGCGGCCGCGCGCCTCGCCGCCCTCGGAATTCCTCGCTACGAAATCTCCAATTTTGCCAGGCCGGGTTTCGAGTCGCAGCACAACCTGAAGTATTGGAAGCTCGAGTCATACGCCGGCTTCGGCGCCGACGCGCACTCCTTTGACGGCTGCACGCGGCGGCAAAATCCGGAATCGGCCCGCGAGTATGTCGAGGGCCGCGCCTCCGAGTCGGCGCCGGCACACCTCGACGAAGAGCGCTTTTACGTAGGCCTGCGGCTGGCCGAGGGGGTACGTCCCGCCCCCACCGAGTGGCAGCGGTTCGCCGCGCCCATTCAGCGCTTCCTCGACGCCGGGTTGCTCGAAACCCAAGCCGGCATGCTGCGGCTCACTGGCCGCGGTGTCTTACTTTCCAACGAAGTTTTCCAGGAGTTTCTCATCTCATGATCGATCTTCGCAGTGATACCGTGACCAAACCGACGCCGTCGATGCGTCGCGCCATGATGGAAGCCGAAGTCGGTGACGACGTATATGGCGAGGACCCCACGGTCAATCAATTGGAGAAGCGGGCCGCCGAGCTGACCGGCAAAGAAGCAGGCCTGTTCGTCCCCACCGGCACCATGGGCAATACCATCGCGGTCAAAATCCACACTGACCACGGCCAGGAAGTAATCTGTGAATCGCGCTCGCACGTGCTCAACTACGAGCTGGCGATGCTGGCCTGGTTTTCGGGCTGCGTGGCGCGCCCGATCCCCGCCGAGGACGGAATCCTCACCTGGGACCAGATCAAGCGCGAGGTGCGTCCGCTCGGGCCGCATTGGGCCCCCACCGGCGTCATCTCCATCGAAAACACGCACAACATGGCCGGCGGCACCGTCTACCCGATCCGCGCCATCCGCGAAATCTGCGCCGGCGCTCATGAGCGTGCACTCAAAGTCCACATGGATGGCGCGCGTGTCTTCAATGCCTCAGCTGCGACTGGGGTGCCTGTCCGCGACATCGTGGCCCCGGTCGACACGGTTATGTTCTGCCTTTCGAAAGCCCTCGGCGCGCCCGTCGGCTCGCTGGTGACCGGCCCGGCCGAGGCTATTGCGCGCGGCAGGCTCTACCGCAAACGTCTCGGCGGCGGCATGCGCCAGGCAGGAGTTTTAGCGGCCGCCGGCCTGGTCGCTCTCGAGGAAACGCCTCGTCGGCTGCCCGACGATCATGCGAACGCCAAGTTCCTGGCCGAGGGCCTCGCCCGCATCCGGGGGATTCAGGTCGATCCGGCGAAAGTGGCCACCAATATCGTCGTGTTCAACGTCAGCGGTACCGGCCTGGTCAGCGCCGATATCAGCCTGCGCCTGAAGCAGCTGGGTGTGCTCATCAACGGCATCAACGAGCGCGAGATGCGGGCCGTCACGCACTACGATGTCGACCGCGCCGGCTGCGAAAAAGCCCTCGAAGCGCTCGCCGAAGCGGTCGTCACCCGCGGCGCCGTTGCGTGATCCGGGCTAACTCAGCAGTCGCGCCAGATCCGCAACCTTCTTCACGTGCTCGAACTCATGAACCACCTGGAGGATCTGTTCGATCCTGCCCGCCGCCAGCCGCGACCCCGGCATCAGCGCCCGGTATTTCGCATCGATATCGGTCCACTCGATCCCTCGCGGAGCCGAGCCGCGCGGTGCATCCACCGTGCTGCTGTACCGCTTCCCGGCTGTAGTCACGAGCGTTACTGTAGCCCCCCATCCCCAGTTGTAGTGCACGGCCCCCGGCGCCGGGTCTGTCTCGACCAGCCCGGTAAGGCGAGCGACCACCGGCCGGTGAATTTTCTCTGGCGTGACATGTACCCACGAAAAGTCACGATCGGCCACCGCTGAGGCCACGAAGTAGGCGAGGCTGTGAATCGCCTCGATCATATCCTTCGGAGCCGGGCTTCCGGCCGATACGCGAATCTGCGGCCCCGAAACCAGAATCTGCGCCACTTCTTCCGGGGACACCGCCGCCTGCCGCGCCGCATTAATTGCCGCTTCCACCGCCGGTTGCAGGGCGTGCGCGCCGGGGACCAGCTTCACCGCCAGATACCGCCCGATCTGCCAATCGTTCCCGATGGGCTGCGTCAGCGCCGCCGTCTCGACACGCCCGCCGAACACCGCCAGGAACCCCCGCCGCGCCTCCACCATGTCCCGGTTCACCGTGTATCCGCGCCCCGCCGCCAGCGCCGCGTTCACCGCGCACAGCGCTGCATTCCCGGCATGATACTCGCGGGCCCAGCTGTTGGTTCCGATCGAAAGCCCGCCCATCGTGGTCGCGGTGATCCCGATCGCCTCGGCCAGTTGCGCGTCGGTTAGCCGCAGTAGCTTCCCCGCTGTGACGGTTCCCCCGAACGCCACGATAATCGACGCGTGAAATCCGCTCCCGAAACTGCCGCTGACCGCTTCGCCGGCTGGACCGAGCGCCGCGCCCACCCGTCCGGCCGCCTCATAGCCCGCCACCATCGCCGCGAGCACATCTGGACCGGTCGCCCCCACACGTTCCCCGACGGCCAACCCGGTCGAGGTCAGACACGTTCCCGTATGCGCCACGTTCCGCAGGTCGCTGTCATCCGACGCCGCCGCGTCGCTCAGCATGGAATTGACGCGGGCCGCCATGTTGATTGGCAGCCGCGTTCCGTCGAACCAGATTGGCGCCTCGGACTTCCCGCCTTGCTCTTTCGCGAGGTCGCGGATTATAGCCACCGAACCGATATCGCGCCCCGCCGCCGCGCTGGCCAGCGTGCTCGCGAGAATCATTTTCGCGTACGTGACGGGAGTCGATGGAATCTCGCGGAACTGGATGCGATTGAGAATCTGCGACAAGACGAGTGCAGCCGGCGTGGTTGGCTGGCTCACTCCGGTACCCAGTCCTGCTCCCGCGCCCAGCGCCTGCAGCGCGTTGCGCCGCGTCAACGTCGAGTTTCGATCCAGCCGCATCGGTGCTGGCAGTATAGCATTCACTTGGTGGCAACGCGGCGTTCAGCCCCGGCCGCCTCGAAACACGCGCTTCCAGCAAACCGCGCAGAACTCCGCACTCTTCACGTCTACCCGCTCCACCGCGTGGCTCGACGTCATCACGCATTGCCAGTCCGCGCAATGCCGCAACCCGAATGTGTGTCCCAGTTCGTGAACGGCCTGCTTCAGGAGACGCTCCCGCAGCAGGTCCTCGCGCGGCGGCATCCCGTAGGCTTCCTCTCGCAAACGGGCCAGCGATACCGCGGCACAGTTGCCGTCCAGTTGCGCTTCCCCGAACACAAACGTCAGGACCGGGACAAACAAATCGCAGGATGTCACGCCTAGCACCCGGGCGTCCAGATCGCAGTGCCGCTCCAGCCGTTGCAGGATCGCGGTCGAATGATACTGGCGCCGGCCGGCGTCCCGCGCGAAGGAAATATTGAAGAGATCGGGCAGAATCTGGCACGGCGTCTGGAACACACGTACCAATGCGGCCGCCAGCGACTCCAGCATGCTCAACGCCGGTCCGGCGCCCTCTCCGTTTGCCAACGCGATGAGATGGATCGGTTTCAACGCATTCCGTACCGCCTCAGCTTGTTGTATAGCGTCGTTCGGTCAATATCCAGAATGCGCGCGGTTCGCGACAGGTTGTGCTGCGTTTCGCGCAGAACGCGTTCAATGTGAGCCCGCTCCACGTCATCCAGTGTCCGGCCCGCCGCCGGCGCCGCGTTCTGGAACTGAAACGAAAAGTCGGTTGCCTGGATCTCTGGACCGCGTCCCACCACCAGCGCTCGCTCTATGGCGTTTTCCAGCTCACGCACGTTGCCGGGCCAGTCGTGCCGCACCAGCAAATCCATAGCTTCCGGCGCCATCTGGGGCACGGTCCGGCTGGTCGCCTTGCAGAACTTCTGCAGAAAATGGCACGCTAGCAGCGGAACGTCCTCCCGCCGGTCCCGTAAGGGCGGCAGCTCGATGCAAAATACGTGCAGCCGGTAATATAAGTCCGGGCGGAAAGTGCCGGCTTTCACCAGCCCCTCCAGGTCTTTGTTTGTCGCCGCGATGCAGCGGAAGTCCACCCTGGTTGGTTGGTTGCCGCCCACTCGCACAATTTCGTGCTCCTGCAGCACCCGCAGCAGGTCCGTCTGGGTCTTCAGGCTGATGTCGCTGATCTCATCCAGAAATACAGTTCCACCGTCGGCTACTTCGAATTTCCCTTTCTTCCGGTATTGCGCCCCCGTAAACGCGCCTTTCTCGTGTCCGAACAACTCACTTTCGAGCAGGGTCTCGGTGAGCGCTCCGCAGTGGATGGTCACCATCGGCATGAAGCGCCGCGCGCCGGCGGCATGAATCGCTCGCGCCACTACTTCTTTGCCGGTACCGCTTTCCCCGGTGATCAGCACCGTCGCGTCGGTGGGAGCCACCATCTCTATCAGCTCGAACACCTTTTTCATCGCCGGGCTGCTGCCGATCAGCCCTGTCCCCGGAAGAATCTCCTGCAGGCTCTCGCGCAGCCGCGCCACTTCCGTGCGCGCGCGCTTATGTTCCAGCGCGTTGCCCACCAGGTGGGACAGCTCGTCTGGGTCCACCGGCTTCGTAATGTAGTCGTACGCGCCCCGCTTCAGTGCCTGCACCGCCGTCTCCACGGACGCGTACCCCGTCATCATGATGACGGTCAATTCCGGGTCTGCCTCCTTGAGCCGGGCTTGCAGCTCCATCCCGTCCATGCCCGGCATTTTGATATCGAGCAACGCGATATCGAACTCGGTCTCTTGGATTCGTTCCAGCGCCTCCCGGGCGCTCCCGACCGGCAGCGCCGTGTAGCCCTCGCTGGTAAACCATTTCCCGAGCGAGTCACGCACCACCAGTTCGTCGTCCACAATTAAGATTCGTCCTTTTGTCTTGACTGCCGACGAATTATCCACCACGGTTGCCATGCCTACCTCCCCGCTTCCCGTTAGTTCATTCCGCCTCACCCAACCTCCGCTGCCACCGGCGCGGCCGCCGGCAGCATTACCGTAAACTCGGTTCCCTCCCCCGGCGTGGACCGGACCAAGATCTCTCCCGCGTGCTGCTCCACGATGCTGCGCGCCACCGCCAGCCCCAACCCCGTCCGAAGCTGATCTTCCTTGGTGGTAAAAAACGGGTCGAAGATGTGCGGCAAAACCTCGCTCGGAATTCCGCACCCGTTGTCTCTGACCCGCAGCGCGATCTGTTCGCTTTGCGGCGCGAACGACGAGGACACTTCGATCGTGCCGCCTTTCTTCATCGCCTCCGACGCGTTCACCAGCAGCACTAGAACCGCTTGTTGAATCTGGTTGGCGTCACAATCGGCCGGCGGCAGGTTTTCCTGCAGGTTTTCCCGCAACTCGATGCTCTGCAAATCCAGCTTGTGCTTCACCAGCGCCACTGCGCGCCGCATGATTGTGTTCACATCGCTCGATTCCCGGTGGCTCGGCGCCTGCCTCCCGAATGTCAGCAAATTCTTCACCAGGTCGCCGCACCGCTTGCTCTCGCGCTCGATGATCTCCAGCTGCTCAACCAGTTCAGCCCGCCCTGGGATCTCGTGCTTCATCAGTTCCCGCAGCACCAGCCGCGCATACGTCAGGATGCCGAACAGCGGGTTATTGATCTCGTGCGCCACCGTCGCCGCCAGCTTGCCGATGGAAGCCATCTTCTCCGACGTCAGCAGCGTTTTATAGACGCGCTCCAGCTCCAGCGTCTTCCGCCGTACCTGTTCTTCGATCTCCGCATGCGCGCCGGCCACTTCGGCCGTCATTTTGTTGAACGAGGCCGCCAGGTCTCCCAGTTCGTCATCGGAGCGGACCGGCAGCCGGTATGCCAGGTCTCCTCCCGCGACCCGGTGCGTGCCCTGCATCAGTTCTTTCACGGGACTGTACACCACCATCCAGAGGAACATCACCGCGATCAGAGACCCGAACACGATCGCCCCCGCCAGGAACCAGCCGAGCGTCGCCTGATGCTGCGCCATTTGCGCGTCTACGGTCGCCAGCGAGAGATTGGCATCCACCACTCCCAGCACGCGCTGCTCTTTCGGGTGTACGTGGCAGCCGTTGCTCGAGCAGGCCGGCGCATTCTCGATGGGCCGGATCACGCCCAGGATCCGCTCGCCCCGCTTGTCAGTGAAGATGCGCGCCCGGTCCGGCCGGTTGAGCTTGTCGAGCGGCGCCTGCCGGGCGTGGCACGCGTAGCACGCTTCGGCTGTCTTATCCACTACGGAGTTGATCTCGCCGGCGTCCGTCGAAAGCGTAATCCGCCCTTCCTTGTTGAAGATCCGGATCCGCCGGATTCCTGGCTCCGACCCCAATTCCTGGATTACGTTGTGGAGCGCTTCCCGGTCGTTGTGCAGCATCTCGTACCGCGTGCTGCGCAAGATGAGATCGCTGATCCGGTCGGCCGCCTGCAGCACCAGCTCTTGCGAATGCCGGCGTTCCACGCGCAGGTTGATATAGCCGAACAGAGAAAAGAACACCGTCGTGCTCGCCACCACGCAGATGGCGAGCTTCCCCGCCAGACCTACGCGAATTGGCCGGCCGATACTCATCCCACTCCCACGTGATTCTCTTCGAGCACTGGCGTTTCGGGCGCCTCTGCGCGCGCCGCGTGCGCTTCGAATATCGGAAAATGCTGGGCAATTACCCGGAAAATCGCAAACCCGATGGCGACAATCGAGAGCGTCACCGCCACTTCGCTCCACTTCGGCAAATAGTGCGTGCCGGAGCCGGCCTCCAGCGCCGTTACCCCGACATTCAGCCGGTTGGCGATAAATCCGAACACCACCATGACCGCGCACGCATAGAGCGCGCCTGGGCGCATGCGCACCTTTCTTTGAAACAGCAGGACCGTCGGCGCCAACAGCAGCGCGATTTCGAGCAGAAACAGCCAGGTCTCGCTCCGGTTCCGCGCCAGTAAGCCCAACACCCCGCGTCGGCCCAGATCTACAAACCGCAGCCACAGGTATACCGACATCAGGACCGCCAGTACGCGGCCCATGCTCGCCAACAGCGGCAGTTCCAGCGCCCGGCCGAACGCCCGGCTGCTGTGCCACGATTCGAAAATTGTCATCGCGAGCCCCACGCCCACCGCCGAGAGGAAGAACATCGCTGGAAGCGTCGGACTGTACCAGAGCGGATACATTTTTTCCGGGACGATCAAAAACAGCGAGCCCAGCGAACTCTGGTGCAGCGTGGACAGGAGCACGCCCGCGATCATCAGTGGCACCGAGATGCTATGGATCCACGTCAGCGGCTTGTGCCACCCGAACTTCTCGAACACGACCGGTATGAATTCCAAAAACAGCACCGTGGTATAGAGCATCACGCACCACGCCACCTCGAACATCACCGAATGCGGGTTCCACATCACCAGCGGATGCCAGAGCCGGTCCGGGCGGCCCAAGTCGAACAGCAGCGCCACCACCACCAGCATGTAGCCCAAAAACGCGGTCAGGATGGCGGGCCGCAAAATGGGCTTGTACCGTTCGATGTTGAAAATATGGACCACCGCCACCAGCGTGAATCCGCCGGCCGCCAGTCCTACCCCGCACAGGATGTCGAAAGCGATCCAGAGCCCCCACGGAAAACGGTCGCTCAAATTCGTGGTGCCGCCCAAGCCATAAAAGATCCGCAGGTACGTTGCGTACGCGCCGCTCAGCAGAATGGCCGCGAAGATTGCGCGCCAGACGGTGATCTTCGGCAACATCCTCGTCATTTCTTCCCCTCCGCCTTGGCTACCTCCGCCCGGCGATTGGTAATCCACCAGATCCCTCCGAGTAAGATCGAGCCGGTCGAAACCACGTCCGGCACCAGTTCCAGCACGCGCCAGGTCAGTGCCGGCAGCGGCCCCTGCGGCACGTTCGTGTTCAGTCCGATCTGCTCAAACGGAACGGCCGAGAGATACAGCACCGAGGTGCCGCCTACTTCGTGCAGGCCGTAGATCTTGGGGTAGTACTCGTTTGGTTTGGCTGCGATCCGCTGCTGGGCTTCGGCCAGCAGCGCCGCGCGGTCACCGCATTTCGTGGCCCCAACCGGGCACGCTGCCGTACAGGCGGTTGGCTCGCCGCGCGTCTGCCGCTCGTAGCACATATCGCATTTCCGCATCTTGGGCAGCCGGTGATCCCACTCGTACGTGGGTACCTGGAACGCGCACGCCTGCATACAGTAGCGGCACCCGATACATTTGTCTGGATCGTAGACCACGGGTCCGAGCGCCGTCTTTCGCAAGGCGCCCACCGGGCAAACCGAAGCGCACGCCGGCTCCGCGCAATGCATGCAGAGCCGCCGGTTGAACCGCTCCCCGTGCGTCTCCACAGCCGTCAGTTTGTGGGCGGAAATCCGCTCTTCCGCAGCAATTTTGTCGTTGTACGGAAGACCCCACCGCTCCGCACACGCCCCTTCACAGGCTTTGCACCCGATGCAGAGGGTACTGTCGTATAGGATAGCCTTCAACATATTCAGACCCTCAACTCTGTTTTAACAGATTTTAAGCTCAGCGTGTAGCAAAAGTTTACAGGTGCTTACGCGGTGAGGAAGAACTCACCAGTCAGCGTCTTCCAATCGACACCCGGAAGCCCGGCCGCGACATCCTCTGCCGGACGCCCGCCATCGGCCGCCACCGCGCCCGCCAGGGCCGGTTGCCGCGCGTAGAGCCTATCCACTGCATCCCGCATCCACGCGCCCACCAGACGTTTCGGCACCAGATTCCGGGTCGTGCTCACTTCGTCCGGTACGTTCAGAGTCACCAGCCAGCCCTGTCCGTACGGGTCTTCCCGGAGCAGCGTCGGGTTATGCAGCACCTCGGAGTTGATCTCGAGGACTTCCCCTTCTGTCGGCGAAACCATCTGGGTTTCTTCCCCGCCTCGGTAGAAGCCGAGCGCATTCTGTCCTTGCCGTAACCACTGACCGGGTCCTGGAACGTTGATCTTGTCGACTTTCCCCATCAGCGCCGCTGCGAATTCGTCCACACCCACCCGAACTACGTTCTTCCGCTCCCGTACTAGCCAGGTGTGGCCCGGATGATAGGAGAGGCCTTCCGGAACCCGATACCCTCCTACATACTCTCTTCCTGGGGTCACCGGAGTTGGGCCCGGCTCCACGACAACCGTCGCAACTGCCCGCTGCCGGTTCATGAGGTAATCCAGAACAATGAAGACCAGGAAGGTAGCCAAAACTAAGAGGACTGTCATAATCATCCATCCTTTCTACTCTTGGTAAGGGCAACGAGAGGACCAAAGGCGGCCGTGTCCGGTGGTTTTATCTGTAGTGATTTCTGGCAGTTAGAGTGTGGCGATTCTCTGCAGGCCCGAGCCCTGTTGAGAAACGCAGCAGCCGGGCGTGGGGAATCTCTATAAAGTCCTGCTACATCAGGATCATACAGTCGCTGTCAGGAAACTCAACAGGGTGCCGAGGATCTCCACGTTCTTCGCGGCCCACAATGCGGTAGGATAGGGCTCTTAGGGGTCCCGATTGCCATCCATACGCGCTGGAGAGCGCCTTCGACAGATTCGAACCCGTCTGGGACTGACCACCCGCGATGTCGCTGAATTGAGCCGGAAGATCGCCCTCGACGAGGCCAACGACGAGTTCTCTGTCTCCCACGCTCGTTTAATCCAGATCGAAAACGACGAATCGACGCCCAGCGTCTACAAACTGTTCACCTTGAGCGCAATCTATGGCCGGCCGTTCACCGAACTGGTTTCGCTGTACGTGGAATTGGACTCTGCCGGAAAGTACCAACTCGCCTTGCGTTCGGAAAACACCCGACTGGCTAGCTTCGATGTCTATCGCGAAGAACGACCGGTAACCTTCCCGGTACGGTTCGACCCTGGTTTCAAAGTGGAGAAAACCAGTCTGCTCTCACGCATGGTCGAGATCTGGGGGGAATTGCCCGTCGGCCTGCTTCGCCATCTCAACATCCGCAAGCAGCGTTACGGCTTTATCGGGCTCAAGGATTACACCATGTATCCGCTGCTGCGGCCCGGTTCGTTCGTGCAAATTGATGAACAGCAAAAAGCACCGGTTCACGGCGGCTACCGTTCGGAATTCGACCGCCCGATCTGGTTCCTGGAACTGAGAACGGGCTATGTCTGCTCCTGGTGCGAGTTACACCGGGATCGCATTCTTTCCATCCCCCATCCGTTGTCGCCCTGCCGGACTCAGGAGTTTGCCTACCCCAATGAGGTCGAAATCGTGGGGCGAGTGACTGCGGTAGCGGCCCGTCTGGTCAATGCGCCGGAACCGCCCGTTGCACCGTCCGCAGCGCTTCCAGGGCAATCCTGACGTTGGAGGCAAAGAAGTCGGCGCTCAACCGGTCGCACGTCCTTGGCACGAGCACCCGATACGCTTGCAGCTGGCGCCAGGCATCCAGCACGCGTTCCCGGTCGGCACCAGTCGACTCGATATATGCCGCCACTTGCCCGATGAAGTTGGCCAGATTCAAATCCAGAAGATCACGGAACGCGGCTTCGTGACACAGCGCCAATGCGTGCTGTGCTGTGTCGGAGCCGAACCGGTCAGCCAGACCAGCATGCTGATACTCGCCGGTATTGTAGTCCCGGGTTGAAGAAAGATAAACCAGGCGCGTCAAGTCTCCGTTCAGACCTGCCAAAGTGCGGTCGTGCAAATCCTGAACAGCAGCATCCAGTTTTGCTGAATTGCCTCTCATCGGCCTTCTTCCTTATTCCCCATGGGCTGGGGCAGCCCCGCCGGCTGCAGCAGGTGATATCGACCGCGCGATCCCGCCGCCCAGAGCGGCCAGCACGCCGGCCAAACCCTGGATCGACTGCACGTAGGCGTGGGCGCGGAAGGGGCCATACCATCGCACGAGCACTTCGAGAACTTCGGAGGTAAACAGGAATCCGCCCGCCTGGGCAAGTAACTTGAACTCGGTCGCCGGCCGTAAATCCGCCGCAAACCGAACGGTCCGGACATGCAGCCCGAGCAGGCGCCTCGCTTCGTGCCGGGTGAGCCGGAGCCACTCCAAAGCCAGCCAGCGCCGTTCCTGGAGCAACAGCCGCAAAACCGCTTGTGACCGCAGGCTCGCAACAAACCTGACGTCTTCTTCCGAAAAGCATCGCCCCAACAGACCGCTCGGCGGCAGCTGAGCCAAAAAACGGGAAGCTTCGGGCACCGGACGGGAACGGACAAATGCAGAGCCGAACTTTCCCCTTGCCCACGGCAGGGTTAGCAGAACAATACCGATTGTTAAGAAAATCACTGAATTCATGACGCCGTTGGAAGTGCGTTCCGCAGGGGCTCTAATCGATCCCTCGATCGTTAAAGTAACACAGCACACCTTCTGTACAAGGCTTGCCAAGGGTGACGCGGACGCTACACTTTACACACTGGGAGACATTCGAAACAATACATTCGCAGTCACAGCTACTAAGTTCCTCGGAGCCGTCCGCGTCGGCTCGCCTCTGTTGAGATTCCATGTTAAAACCACCCCTGTGGCGCCGATTGCTTCAACTTATCAGCGGTCACAATGCTGACCTCCATCGCCGATTGGAACGATTCCGGCAGAAAGCGTGGACTCGTTGGGGCTTACGCCGAAGCCCTTCCACCAGTATGCTTGACAGTTTGCCTGCGACGCTGCCTCCGTCTGCACCCCTATAGGGTCGGTCCTGGATATCGCAATGAGCCATTATAATGCCTGGACAACCTCCTGACCGATCTGGTTCCGCATAGCCCCGACGGATCAGGATTGCTTGCAGGAGGCGCCTCCGCCGGGTTCCCAAACGCAGATTGCACGGTCCGGCTTGGTGACCATCATTACCAAATTGACTGCTGCATCCGGAATCGAGGGCGAGCGGCCTAGAATCCGACTGAACCGGGCGTACCTGGTACGGCCCGGTTTAGGGGCCCCCATGGGATCGAACCGGGTAAGAACGCGCAGTGAATTCTGGAAACACGATACGGCTAAAATTGGAGCGCTACTGCTGGATGTTCTCGCGCTGGAACGTCAATTGTCCTCGCAGCTTTCCCGCAGGCCCAGTGACGACTTATTAAAGCGCTGGCAGAATTGCCGAGGCATCTTGACCCGGCTTATAACAGACTACTCGCTCGCGCTCGCGAGGTACCGAAGGCGGGTAAAGGCGAGTTACACAAAGCGTATCCGCAGCTAAGCGCGGATGCCTACCGGCTGGCCGCCGTTTCCAGAACGCTATCGCGTCGGCGCGCCATCAGGTAACCGGCGCCTGCCAGGGCCAATGCCACCGAGATCCACTGCGAAGTGTCCAACGGACCGCCCCAGAGATTCCCTTGCTCGTGAAAGCGGAAGAACTCCACCACGAAGCGTGCCGCGGAATACAAAACCAGGTAGAGGCTGATGATCGCGCCATTTCGGTGCGCTTTGCCAAAGCGCCAGATGAGAATCCCAAATATCAGAAACTCAGCCAACGACTCATACAACTGAGTCGGATGCAGCGGCACCCGCAGCGGAACGCCCACCAGTTGATTCGCCACCGGGTTCGTGAAGGTCACCGCCCAGGGTAAGTGGCATTCGACTCCCCAGCAGCAGCCCGCGGAAAAGCATCCCAACCGGCCGATGCCGTGACCCAGCGCGATGCCCGGCGCGAACGCATCGGCGGTGTGCAGGACCGGAAGCCGCGTTTTCCGCATGTACCAGACAGCTATGCCCAGCGCCGCCAGCAAGCCTCCATAGAACACCCCGCCGGCCTGCAGTGTGGAAATGGACAATAGCTCCGCGGGATGTTCCGTATAGTAAGGCAGGTCGACGAGAAACATCATGAGCTTCGCGCCCACGATCGCCGCTAAGGCAGAGTAAACCGCCAGGTTCATCACCGCATCGGAATTCAAACCGGTTCTCTTGCCGAGCCTCGTTGTCACCGAGAGCCCCGCCAGGAAAGCGGCCGCCACCAGTACCCCGTACGTGTGGAGAAACGAGATGTGAAAGATCTCAGGGTACATTTGCCGCCTGCCGGCCTGGCCGGAGCACCTCAAGCAGCAACAGCACGCTGCCGATCACGATCGACGAATCCGCCACGTTGAACGCCGGCCAATGGTAGGCCCCAATGTAGAAATCCAGAAAATCGGTGACCCGCCCCCACACAATCCGGTCAAAGACATTTCCCAGTGCGCCTCCCAGGATCAGGGCAAATCCGATCAAGGAGTAGCGGTCGAGCTTATCGGCCCGGCGAAAAATGAATCCCCCCACCAGCACGACCGCCGCAATGGCGAACAGCACCAGCAGAGTCGTTCGCCACTCTGACGTGGAGTCGTTAAACAGGCTGAAGGCCACGCCGCGGTTCTCGGTATGCACGATGTCGAAGAACCCGGGGATGACCTGCAGCGTATCCGGAAACGAAACGTGAGTCTCAATCAGCCACTTGGTCAGCCGGTCCAGAAGGAACACTCCCGTAGCTAAGCCGTAGGCTTTTAACCGCACATCAGCCATCTTCTCTTATGGTAACAGCGGCAGTTCAGGCTGCGCCTTCGGCGGACACAGCGGCTTCGGCCGTCAGCTTTTCAAAGAAGCGTTTGATCAGCATCCGCGACGTGGTGTCGAGCAGGCGCTGGCCGACAGCGGCGATCGTCCCGCCCACCTCCACCGTGCCGTCATAGTTGACCGTGGTGCCGCCTTCGGCCGGTGTCACCGTGAGCAGGCCGTCTCCCTTCATGAACCCGATCTTCCCGGAACCCTCGACGATGAGCCGGAAGCTGGAGTTCGGCTGCGCGTCGGCGATCCGCACTTTGCCATCGAACAGACCGGAAATGCTGGCCAGCACCATCTTCATCTTCATGTGAAACTCGTTTTCGCCGATGCGCTCCAAGGCGTCGCATCCCGGCATGCTCTTAGCGAGCACCGCGGGGTCCTGCAACAGGTCATAAGCGCGCTGCTGCGGCACCGGGAGGAGGTACGATCCGGCGATCTTCATGAGGCCCGGGAAAGCGCCACGGTAAGGGCCCGCGCGGCCGAGACGCGCGCCAGTTGTTTGCGGTAATCGGCCGAAGCATACAGATCGGCGTTGGCTTCCTGTCCCTCCGCCACCACGGCCGCGGCCTTGGCGATATCGCCGCCGGATTCAAGAACCTTCTCGGCCTGCGTGGCCCGAAACGCATGCGGAGCCATCCCCGTGACGCCGATCCGCGCCAGCGAAATCTTATTCCCGGCCTTCTTGATGCGTGCGGCGATCCCGACTACCGCAAACCCGCTGGCCGGATGCGGCACCTTCTCGTACCGGTAACCCTCGCTCGGTTCTTCGTTGTTCACCAGAACCTCCACTACGATTTCGCCCGGCTCAATCGCCGTGGTAAACGGGTCAAGGAAGAAGTCCGCCGCCGCCACCGTCCGGTCCGACTTGGCAGAAGCCAGGCGGATCTTCGCTTCCAGCGCCAGCAGCGAGGCCGGATAGTCCGCCGCCGGATCGGCGTGCGCGATGCTGCCGCCGATGGTGCCCATGTTGCGCACCTGCGTGTCGCCGATGTGGCTGGCGGCTTCGGCCAGCAGCGGGCACCGGCCGCGAATGACCGGAGAGGTTTCCAGGTCGTGATGCGTGGCGGTGGCGCCGATGTGCACCACGCCGCCGCTCTCGGTAATTTGATTCAGATCGGGAACGCGCGCGATGTCCACCACATGCCCCGGAGCGGCCAATCGCAGCTTCATCAGCGGCACCAGGCTCATCCCGCCGGCGAGCACTTTACGCTCGCCATCTGCGATCAATTGCAGCGCTTCTTTCAGCGTTGAAGGCGCCGAGTAGTCGAATTCCTGCGGAATCATGAGCGGACTCCCTGAAGCACGTTCCAAATTTTTTGCGGGCTGAGCGGCATGTCGAGGTGCCGCACCCCCAGGTGCGCCAGCGCGTCCACCACCGAATTCACCACGGCCGGCGTGCAACCGATCGTTCCCGCTTCTCCCACACCTTTGACGCCGAGCGGGTTGACCGGCGACGGCGTCACCGTATGGCTGGCCTCGATCCACGGCATCATGTGCGCGCGCGGAACCGCGTAATCGGTCAGTTCACCGGAAACCAGCTGCCCGTTGTCATCGTAGACCGCTTCCTCCCACAGCGCCTGCCCGAGGCCTTGCGCCACGCCGCCGTGCACCTGCCCCGCCACCAGCAGCGGATTGATCAGCCTGCCGCAATCATCCACGGCGACGTAGCGGCGAATCGAAACCTGGCCGGTTTCGGGATCGATGTCGGTAATGACGATGTGCGAGCCGAACGGGAACGTGAAATTCGGCGGCTCCCAGAATTTGGTCGCCACCAGTCCCGGATCGGTGCCCGGCGGGAGCTTCATCGGGCGATACGCCTCCGCCGCGATCTTAGCGAACGAGACCGATTTTCCACTCCGCTCGTCGACGCAGCCGCCTCCCACCAGGGTCACTCGGTCGCTGCCCAGCAGAGTCGCGCCGTACTTCTTAATCTTGTCCTTCAATTCCTGCAGGGCGTAATACAATGCGGTCCCGCCGATGGCCGTCCCGCGGCTGCCGAAGGTGCCGATCCCGTATTGAACCAGCAACGTATCCCCGTGCAGCACGACGACATCATCGATATCCACGCCGAGTTCATCGGCGGCGATTTGCGCAAACGTCGTTTCTTCGCCCTGGCCATGCGGAGAAGCCCCGGTCATCACCGTGACCTTGCCGCTGGGCTCAATCTTGACGCTGGCCGATTCCCAGCCGCCGGTTGGCGTCGCCGGAGTCGGCCCGAAGGCGCAGATTTCGCCGTAAGCCGACATGCCGATTCCCATCAACTTTCCACTCTTGCGCGCCTGCTGTTGCTCAGCCCGGAGCTTGGAATACTCCACCGTGTCCATCGCGGTTCGCAGCGGCAGGGCGTAGTCACCGCTGTCGTAAGCCAGGCCGGTCGCCGTCGCGAACGGAAACTCGTCCGGCGCCGGAAAATTCTTCATGCGCAGCTCGGCTGGGTCCATCTTCAGCTCGGCCGCCAGAATATCCACCATGCGCTCGATGCCGTGCGTGGCCTCGGGCCGCCCCGCTCCGCGATAAGCGTCGGTCGGGAAGCAATTGGTAAACGCGCCCACGATGTCGGCCGAGATGTGCTTGAACTTGTACAGTCCCGGCATCATCAGCACCGAGAGCGTCGGGATGGCTGGCGTCAGCAGCTGCATGTACGCCCCCAAGTCCTGGATGATTTTCAATTTCAGCCCGAGCATCGTGCCATCGCGCTTGGCAGCCAGTTCGTAGTAGTCCACGTGGCCACGGCCGTGAATCGTGCCCAGGAAATTCTCCCGCCGCGATTCGATCCACTTCACTGGCTTGTTGATGCGCTGACTGACGAACGTCATCAGCATGTCTTCGGCGTAAACATCGATCTTCGAGCCGAATCCGCCGCCCACCTCCGGAGCGATTACGCGCAGACGGTTTTCGGCGATTCCAAAAATATTCGAGAGCAGGCTGCGCAGCAAATGCGGTGCTTGCGACGAGGAATACAGCGTCAGCGATTTTTCGGCGGCGTGCCAATCGGCCACGACACCCCGCGTCTCCATGGCCATGGGGATCAGCCGCTGGCTGGTAATGCGCTGCTTCACCACGACCTCGGCTTCTTTGAAAGCCTGCTCGATGTTGCCTCCTTCCTGATGGAAGGTAAATGCCACGTTGTCCGGCCACTGCGGATGCACCGGCGGCGCTCCCGGAGCCAGAGCCTTCTCGGGATCGGCCACGGCCGGCAGCACCTCATATTCGACTTCGACCGCATCCGCGGCATCGGCGGCGATGTAGCGATCGGTCGCCACCACCACTGCGATCGGATGGCCGACGTAATAAACGCGGTCCTGCGCCAGCACATGGTGGTGCGGCTGGCGCAATCCCGGCAGCTGCGCCACACACGGCACCGAGCCGACATCCTTCACATCGGCGCCAGTAAAAACGGCGACCACGCCCGGCCGTTCCTGCGCCGGCTTGATGTTTACCTTCTTGATGCGGGCCGCGGCGTGCGTGCTCCGTACGATGCACGCGTGGTGCATACCCGGCATCTTGACGTCGTCTACGTACGTTGCGGTTCCGGTGATCAGTCGCGGATCCTCGCGGCGGCGAATTTTTTTCCCAACCAGCAATTCGGTTTTCGTGGTGGTTGCCATTCGCTACGCTCCCGCCTTAGCCGCGGCGGCCTTCACCGCGTTAACGATATGTTGATACCCGGTACAGCGGCACACGTTGCCTTCCAGCCCCTTGCGAATCTCGGCTTCGGTCGGGTTGGGATTGTCCGCCAGAAGCTGCTTGGCTGTCAGGATCATGCCGGGCGTGCAGAAGCCGCACTGTAGAGCGTGCTCGTTCCAGAACGCTTCCTGCATCAAGTCCAGCTTGCCATTGGCCGCCAGGCCTTCGATGGTCGTGACCTCACGGCCGTCGGCCTGCACGGTAAACACGGCGCACGATTTCACCGCCTTACCGTTCAGCAACACCGTGCAAGCGCCGCACGTGGACGTTTCGCACCCGATGTGGGGACCGGTGAGGCCGGCCACTTCGCGCAGGTAGTGAATCAGAAGGAGCCGCGGCTCGACTTCCTCGGCACGGGATTTGCCGTTAACAGTGAGAGAGATTTTTCGTTTCATCGCGACAGACTTTGCCGTTGTATCAAGAAAAATGCAGGAATGCAAAGGCCGTAATAACCCGGATGCCTCGGGCGTCATATTTATCCACGCGGAACCGTGCCCGTCAGCGCGCGGCGCTCATCCATTTCTCCGCCGCGCTCACCCGGTCCTGTTCCGCGTTCAGCTGTTTCGCATTGACTCGATTTTCTGCAGAGACTATCATTGTTAACAGCAACTTAGGGGAAAGGGTGTTGCATGCGCGTTCACCTTCGTATCGCCGGATTGGTTGTCCTGGGAGCCGCCGCAGCCGCGGCCGACTCCGCGCCGGCCACGTTCCACAAAGATGTCCTGCCGATCCTCCAGAAGAATTGCCAGAGCTGCCATCGTCCCGGCCAGGTGGCCCCGATGTCTTTCCTGACTTATGATACGGCCCGGCCGTGGGCCAAAGCGATGAAGGTCGCCGTTCTCACCAAAAAGATGCCGCCTTGGTTTGCCGATCCGCAGTTCCAGCATTTCGCCAACCAGCGCTCGCTGCAACCGAACGAAATCGAGACCATCGCCAGGTGGGCCGACGCCGGCGCCCCCGAGGGCAACCCCCATGACGCCCCGCCCGCCGTCAACTGGCCGAAGGATGGCTGGGAAATCCAGCCTGACATCGTCGTCAATGGCCCGGAAACCAAGGTGCCCGCGCATCCCAAGAACAACGTCATCGAGTGGATGTACGTCACGGTTCCCAGCGGCGTCACACAAGACACCTGGATCACCTCCATGCAGGTCCGCCCCAGCGAGCCCTCCGTGACGCATCACATCTGCGTCTACTTCAAGCCGCACACAGGCGACGTGGAGTACAACAAGCCGGTCTGGTACGACCGGCCTCGCGACGAGAATGGCGCCGCGCTGGCCGCCGCCGCCGGCATCAACGGCCGCGGCCTTCCGCCCTCCACCACCGCCGGCACCAACGGCATCGAGGGCTGCTACGTGCCCGGCCAGTTGTCGCAGGACTATCGCACGCACGGCGCTGCCAAGCTCTTCAAAGCCGGCACCGATATTGTTTTCCAGTTGCACTACACTCCCAACGGCAAGGACGTCGTCGACCGGCCGCAGATCGGCTTTACCGTCGCCAAAGAGCAACCGAAGCGCGTCTATGTGTCCTTCGGCATCTCCTCGCCTAGCGACGCCAAGAGCTTTGCCATCCCGCCCAACGATCCAAACTGGGCCAGCCCGCCTGCCGAGGTCCAGTTCCAGCAGGACGTCGACCTCGTCTGGATGTTTCCGCACATGCACGTGCGCGGTAAAGACATGACCTACCGGCTCGTCTACCCGGACGGCCGAACGGAAACCGTCCTCAATGTGCCGCACTACGATTTCAACTGGCAGCTGGGCTATGACCTCGCTCAACCGGTGCATATTCCCAAAGGAACAAAGCTGGTTGTTACTGCGCACTACGACAATTCTGTGAACAACAAGTTCAATCCAGACCCGAATAAAACCGTCTACTACGGCGACATGACCTGGGAAGAAATGATGTTCCCGTTCTTCAGCGTGGTCGTCGACCAAGGCGTGGATCCGCGCAGTCTGATCCAAATCGTCCGCGGCCGTCAGTCCGACGGCGCATAACTCGTGTTGCCGTGGAGCTGACGGGAAATGGCGCGCGACTCGATGGAATCAATCCCGCGCACATCGTGGCCGTCCGCGACTTTTCTTCTGAAACGCTCAAGGCCATTGCCGCGCACCTCGACGTCTCGACCGACTTCGAACACCTCGTCTATCGCGAGGCGGAGTTGGATGCCGTCTGGTCCCTCAGTGGTTTCACACTTTCCCAAACGCGGGATTCGGGCGTAGCCCGCTTGCATGAAGCCGCGCATCGGGCTCATGATTTGGTAGGAGAAGGCCGCCCGCGGGAAGCCGCCGCGCTCCTCCGGAAGTTCTTCTGAGGCACTATGCTCTCGCACGAAGAAAACCATCTACTGACCCACACTGCGCCCGGCACGCCCGCCGGAGATTACTTCCGCCGCTATTGGCTCCCTGCCCTGCTCGCCGGCGAGGTGCCCAAGCCCGATTGCCCGCCGGTCCGCCTGCGCATCCTCGGTGAAGATCTCATCGCCTTCCGCGATACACAAGGCTGTGTCGGCATCGTCGATGAATTCTGTCCGCACCGCCGCGCCAGTCTCTTCTGGGGCCGCAACGAGGAATGCGGTCTACGCTGCGTCTATCACGGCTGGAAATTCGATACCACCGGCTCCTGCATCGATATGCCCAATGAGCCGCCCGAATACGGCTTCGATAACAAGGTCCGCATCACGGCGTACCCCACGCGCGAATATGGCGGCCTCATCTGGATCTACATGGGCCCTCCCGAACACGTGCCCGAGCTGCCCAAACTCGAGTGGGCGCGCGTCCCCGAAACGCATCGCTACATTTCCAAGCGCTTCCAGGAAACCAATTATCTGCAGGCCATCGAAGGTGGCATCGATTCCAGCCACTCCAACTTCCTGCACGCCAGCGTGGAAGCCTTTCGCGTCACCGATGACTATGTGGAGAAGGTCAAGAGCAGCGCCAATCTTCGCGCACGCTATCACCTCTTGGACAAGGCACCGCGCTTCACTGTCAAAAAGACCGAGTACGGCCTCGTGATCGCCGTCCGCCGCAACGCCGAAGAGGACACCTATTATTGGCGTCTCACGCAGTTCCTCCTGCCCAGCCACACCATGATTCCCTATCAAAAGGGCTCCTCTATCCACGGCCATTGCTGGGTGCCGCGCGACGACCAAACCTGTTGGGTCTGGACCATGAGCTGGAACCCCGGTGCGCCGCTCTCCGAAGAAGAGTGGAAGGCCATTCGCGAAGAGACTTTCGTGCACGCGCGCGTCGAGCCCGTCACTTTCCGCCCGCTTCGCAATAAGGACAACAACTACCAGATCGACCGCAGCCGGCAGCAGACCGATTCCATGACCGGCATCCATGGCTTCGCCGCGCAGGACCAGGCCTTGCAGGAGAGCATGGGCCCCGTGGTCGACCGCACGCGCGAGCGCCTCGGCACGAGCGACACCGCCATCATCGCCATGCGCCGCCTGCTGTTGCAGGAAATCCGCGCGCTCCAGGAAAACCAGGAGCCCTCCGCGGCGCACCACGGCGACGTGTACTGGGTGCGCTCCGCCTCGATGGTCATAAAACGCGAAGTTCCGTTCGACGAAGGCGCCCGGGAACTGACCTCCGCCGAAGTTTAGCCCGCGCCTACCCCGTCGTCTTCAGCCCACCAGCGATCGCATTCACCGTCAGCAGCAATCGCGGCAAGATCCGATCCGCCTCCTCGCCGCGTTCCCCTCGCAGCGCCTCCCGCCACCCGCGCAGCAGGGCAATCTGTTCCCGATGCAGCCGCAGCAGCGCATCCCGCCGGATCTCCACCGCTTTAATCAGCCGCGGCCGCCGCCGCGCCCGGTCGCCCTCCAGCAGTTCGTCGAGCACTTCCCGAGTGCGCCGGTATTCCGCCAGAATTCCATCGAGGATGCGCCTCCGGAGCGCGTCGTCGTCCACCAGCATGGCGTACTCGCGCATCAACTCAGCGTCAGCCGCAACAACGCTGAATTCGACATTGTGCAGGAGGTACGACAGAAACGGAAATTCTCGCGCCGCGCGCGCCAACGTGTCCCACGCCGCGCGATCGCGTTGGCGCAGGCGCTGAAACGCCCCGCCCACCCCGTACCATCCCGGCAGATTGAACCGCGCCTGGCTCCAGCTGAAAACCCACGGAATCGCGCGCAAGTCCTGAACCGTGCGCCGCCCGGTCCGCCGCGGCGGCCGGGATCCGATGTGGCTGCACTCGATTGCGTCAACGGGCGTCGCCTGCGAGAAAAACTCGACGAAACCTTCCTGTTCCACCAAGTCGCGGTACACCTCCCGGCTGATCCCTGCCGCCCGCTCCAGAATCTCCTCCAGGGCCGCGGGCACCTGGCGCGGCTCGCGCGATTGCATCAGAGTCCATCGCGTCACGCCCGCCAGCAGCCGCTCCAGATGCGTCGCCGCCGTCAGCCGGTTGGCATACTTTTGCGAGATCACTTCGCCCTGCTCGGTTACGCGCAGCTCGCCTTCCAGCGTGTGGGGCGCCAACGACTCCAGGAACACATGCGTGGGACCAGCTCCGCGCCCGATCGTCCCGCCCCGTCCGTGAAAGAACCGCAGGTCCACGCCCGCCTCGTGCGCCACCCGTGCCAGCTCGATCTGCGCTTTGCGCAGATACCAGTGGCTGGCCAGGATGCCCCCGTCCTTGTTACTGTCGCTGTACCCGATCATGACTTCCTGCAGCGGCCGCGCGCGGCCGGCACGCGCTTGCTGGAACCGCAGCGTGCGTTGCGTCGCCGGGTGCGCCAGGTATTCCCCCAGCACGCGTCCGCTGTTCTCCAGGTCTTCGATCGTTTCAAAGAGCGGCGCGATCGCAATCTCATACACCAGACCGCCCGCCGTACTCCGCACCAGACCCGCTTCCCGCGCCAGCAAATACACATTGAGCAGATCCGACGGCGCCTTCGTCATGCTTACAACGTACGAGCCGATCGCACCCCCGCCATGCGCCTCGCGCCATTCCCGGATCAGCCGCAGTACGCCCACTGCCGCGTCCGCTTCCGGCGCCAGCACCGCCGAAGAAACTGCGAATGGCCGCGGCGATTCCAGCTCCTGGTCGAGGACGCGCCGCTTGCGTGCTTCACTCCATTCCGCATAGCCCGCGCCGTCCACTCCGGCCGCCGTCAGCAGTTGTGCTACCGCCGCGTCATGAAACGCACTCGTCTGCCGGATATCGAGCGACGCCCCGTGAAAACCGTACGCCTCCAGCAGGCCCCGCACCGGCGCCACTTCCGAAACCGCCAGCCGGCCTGCCCCCACCTCCCGCAACGATTCGCTTAGGAACGCCAGGTCCTCTTCCAATTCCGCCGGCCTCTGGTAGCAGGAGCCCGCCGGCCGCGTGTCTTCCGGCGCCGGCACTCGCGCCAGCAGCAACTGCGCAAATTGACGCCACGGCTCGTCCTGATATTCCCGGGCAACCGCGCCTGCGTGGATCATTCGTAGGTACGCGTCAATTCGCGTGCCCAGGGCGGACGGCGTGCGCTGCATGGCCTCGGCCAGGCTGAGACGGCTGGCCAAACTCTGCAGCGATTCCCGCAGCACGCCCAGCGCTCGCGCGCGCAGGTTCTCCAGCGCATACCGCGTTACGTGCGTGGTAACGAACGGATGGCCGTCGCGATCGCCCCCCACCCACGTGCCGAAGCTCAATCGCGGCTCTGGCGGCGGTTCGGTCCCTGGAAACGCCCACTGCCAGGAGAGCCGGAACCGTTCGGAGAGCAGCGGCAGTACGCCAGGGAAAACATGCGAGACATAATGCAGCATATTGCGGATTTCCGACTCCACGTCCGGCCGCTCCTGCAACAGATCGCCGGTGCGCCAGAGGCGTTCCAGGCTATCCTCCAGCCGTTGTTGCAACCCCTGCTGTTCCATCGGTGTCTTCGTGGGGTTTTCCCGTTCCACCAGCATCAGGTAAATTTCGCGATGCCGCTCCAGCACCGACGGCCGCTTCGCCTCGGTCGGATGCGCCGTCAGTACAGGTTGCACCCGAATGATCGGCAAAACGTCCCGGAGATCGCGGTCGGTAAAACCGGCCGCGCGCAACTTCTGCAGCTGGTACGGCCACGTCCCCGGCTCATTCGCCGGCCCGCCGGCCGTCTCGCGCATACGCCGCACCTGGTTGGCCGTGTTCTCCTCCGCCATGGTGAGCAGCTGAAACGCCATCGAAAGCGCCTGGGGGCCGCGTTCCGGCAGCCCCGCTGTCTGAGGAGCGCTTGAAAATACGTCCGCCACCAGCCCGGCCAGCTCCGTTTCACCCATGCGTCCCAGTGCCGACCGGAAGCAATCCAACAGAAACCAGAAATCGTCGTCCCATTTCTTCAGCTCGGCATCCAATAAGCTATGCGCGCGCGCCGGTTCCGGTGCGTTCCGGCCTGCGGTTTCCTTACGCCCCAAGCTCATGAGTTACTAGTGTTTCATGAACCGCAAACCCCTGCGTGAATGCCTCAAATTTCAACATTTTCTTGTACTTGACAGGTAGAGTAGGCGCGGATACAATTGTCCCCACTGTTGCCCATTCTGACGCCTTCAGGGCGATTTATTGACGACTCAAATTTTGGAGGGGATTGTGTCCACGCTTCGGTCTTTGCGGTTTCTGGCATTTCTGTGCTTAGCTACTCCGCTCGCATTCAGCCAAGGCGGTAACGGAACCATCACGGGTGCCATCACCGACCCGACCGGTTTAGCCATTGCCGGTGCGGGGGTGCAGGCTCGCAATACAGAAACCGGCGCGGTGTATTCCGCCGCGTCGACATCCACCGGAAATTACGCCGTTTCCAACCTCCCGGTTGGCTCATATACCTTGACCGCCACGGCTCCGGGTTTCAAGACCTACACTCACACGAACCTCGCCATCGCGGCGACACAGGTTCTGCGCGAAGACATCCCTCTGGAAGTCGGTACCGCGACCGAATCCGTTACGGTCGAAGCTCAGGCAACTTTGCTCAAGACCGAAACCGGTGAGAATTCGACGAACATCACGCTCGAGCAGATGCAGGATCTTCCGTTGCTCGGTATTGGCACGGTCAATTCGGGCACTTCCGGCGTTCGCAATCCTTACAACGTCATGCTGACGCTTCCCGGTGTCACGAGTTATGGCACCAATAACAACGCCGTGGGCGGCCCTTTTGTGGTGAACGGCTTGGGCGGAAATTTCGTGCTCAGTGAGACGATGCGCATCGAAGGCCAGGATGCCACGTCGCGCATGTTCAACGCGTATACCTATACGCAAATGGCCCAGCCGAACGCGGACTCGATTCAGGAAGTTGCCTACCAGACCAGCAACTACGCTCCAGAATTCGGACAGGCCGGCAACGTGGTCGTCAACATGACCATGAAGTCGGGCACCAATCAATATCACGGCACAGGTTTCGAATACTTCGTCAACGAAGACCTGAACGCCGGTCAGCCATTCAGCATCAGCGGCGGGCCCTTAGGTGGCGATGGTTCGAAGTTGCGGCCCCGCAACCGCCGCAACGATTACGGCGGTACGTTGGGCGGCCCTGTCAGCATCCCCAAAATTTACAACGGAAAAGACAAGACTTTCTTCTTCTTCGCGTATGAGCAGTTCGGTGAAACCAATTTGTACACGTTCACCGACACGGTGCCGGCGGCGGACTATCTGAGAGGCAACTTCTCGCATATTTCGCCCAACGGCGATTGCAGCCTTTGCGCGGCCTATGGGTTTCCGACCGGACCTCTCGGCGGCGTCAACGCGGCGGGCCAGCCGCTTTATACCGATGCGTTGGGCCACCCGACCTACGCCAACGAGATCTACGATCCCACGACGCGCGCTGTCAGCGCTGCCAATGGCCGCGCGTACGCCTTGCCGTTTTCGAATAACGTGATTCCGTCTAGCATGTTCAATCAGAGTTCGCTGGCGATCCAGAAGCTGTTCCCGGCTGCCCAGACCGCCAACCTGACCGGCAACTACCTCGGCAACGTGCCCGGAAATCGCTACACAGCGATTCCGTCGATCAAGGTGGACCAGATCATTTCGCCCAAGGACAAGGTGTCGTTCTACTGGTCGAGGATCAACACGGAATCGCAGGTCTCTATACCGTATGGAGGGGCCGACGGCCTGCCGCTGGCCATCGGACAGTATCGCGGCACCTTTATTCCCAGCTGGACCTCGCGGTTGAACTACGACCGCACCCTGACGCCGACTCTGCTTCTTCACCTGGGCGCGGGTTACTACCACACCAGCTTCAGCGATCGGGCGGCGAACCTGACCTTCGACCCCACCCAGTATGGGCTCAACGGGTTCTTGATCCACCGGAACTTCCCTGTGATTACCGGCATGTGTCCGACGGTTACCGTCTTTGGTGCTTCCTCCGGGTGTCTCGGCGCCGGCGGTATGCAGCAACTCGGTCCGGGCGCAGGGCAGTCGCAAAACTACGAAGAAAAGCCGAGCTTCAACGCCACGGCGACGTGGGTGAAGGGCAACCACACGTTCAAGGCGGGCGCGGAACTGTACTTCGAACAGAACTACACCGGGTCGATTTCCCTCGTGCGGCTCTCCGCAGGAACGGGGCCGACCTCGTTGCCCGAGAATCCAACCGTCGGGTTCAACAATTTTAGCGAGGGTTTCGGGTACGCCAGTTTTCTGCTCGGCGATTATGGACCCTACACCGGCACGAACACGACCTACGGCACGTCGCAGGGGCCGAACGAGGTTTTTCGGCAAGGGAGCCAGACCTGGGGATTGTTCCTGCAGGATTCCTGGAAAGTGACCCGCAAACTCACTCTCGATTACGGCTTGCGCTGGGACTACAACACTCCCTATCACGAGACGTATGGCCGCCTCGGGCAGTTCGCGCCGAACGTGGCGAATGCGAACGCCGGCGGCCTCTTAGGAGCCACCCAATACGCCAGTACCTGCAACTGCTCTTTCTACCAGCGCACGTATCCGTACGCCTTCGGACCGCGGCTCGGCATCGCGTACCAGATCACACCGAAAACCGTGTTTCGCGGCGGCTTCGGAATCAATTATCAGTACGTTGCTTCCCCCGCCGGCGCTGCCATCGGCACCAATGGCGTCTATCCTCTGACGGGCGTCAACCCCTACGTGAATATTTCGACTCCGGGTGCCGTTGTGGCGCCGACCTGGCCGGTTACCGACCCCAACATCTTCCCGGTTCCCGGCACGCTGGGGGGAGCTCCTCCGAATTACGCGCCGGGCGCCAACCAGAACCGGCCGCCCCGCATCTATCAATGGAGCGCCGGCTTCCAGCGGGAGATCACACCGAACCTGGTGGTGGAAGCTACCTATGTGGGCAACCGCTCGATCTTTCTCAACCAGGGGGAACCAGATATCCTGAGCCAGGTCAGCCCGGCAAAATTCGCTCATTTTGGCTTGTACCCGTACGCCGGCTCTGGTCCCGCGGGTTATAACTATTCCTTCGGGACTCCGGGGCTCTGCCAGCCAGGAAACGACTGTGATCGGGCGCTCCTCAACCAGCCCCTCAGCAGTCAGGCCGTGCAGGCAAAGCTCGCATCCGCGGGGTTGGCGGGCTGGTTGCCGTATGCCGGCTTTAATCCGGCCAATACGCTGCAAAGCGCCTTGTATACCTATCCCCAGCTCGGAAACCTTGCGTTGACTGGATCCGCCAATGGCGCTTCCAAGTACGACGCGCTCCAGGTCAAAGTGAATAAGCGCTTCTCGCACGGGATTCAGGCCAACGCGAATTTCACCTGGGCCCAGGGTTTCTTCCGACAAACGCCGCAGGACGTCTTTAACGCGGCCGGTACGGGATGGACCCTTCAGCAGATTCCGCCGGTGGACTTGAATTTCAACATCGTCTATACGGTGCCCAAGTTCGCGGCCCTGCCTAAGATTGCCAACACCGTGGTGAAAGATTGGCAGATCGGCTGGTTCTCGAATTACCAGAGCGGCGCGTTCCTGGCGCCCCCGGTCAGCCCCACCTCCAACTACCTCTACAGCGAGGACGTCCGCGTGCCGGGCCAACCGCTGTACACCTCGGGTGTCGATCTCAACGATCACAGCACCTACAATCCGTACTCCACGCAAGTCCTCAATCCCAAGGCTTGGGCGCCCTGTCCCGTCAACGGGACCTGCGCCGCGGCGTACAACGGCCTATTCGGTCCGGCGGCAACCGTCTACTACAAGGATTTCCGCGCGCCCCGCACGCCGACCGAAAACGCCAACATCGGCCGGAATTTCCGGTTCGGCCGAGACGGCAAGTACAACCTCTTTCTCCGCGCCGAGTTCGTGAACATCTTTAACCGGACCATCATGCCCGCGCCGGGCACCTCGAACCCGCAGAATCCGGTGACCCACGGCGGGGCCCAAGGCCAGCTCACCTCTGGATTTGGCGTCATCAACGCCTACTTCGCGGCGGGCAGCGCCAATGCGGCCAGCAACGCGCCGTTCCTGCAAGGCCGCACCGGCACGATCGTCGCCCGCTTCTCGTTCTGATGTAAGTGCTCTCGAAGTTGCTTACTCTCAGGCCGCCCGGACGCCTTCGCGTTCTCGGCGGCCTTTGTGTTTTCGCAGCAGTCAGTCTTTTCGCCGCGGACCGGTCGTTTACACCGTATCCGAGCGTCAAGCCTCTGGTCCTCCCACCTGAACTTCGAGACCTCAACGAGGCGAAGTGGCTCGCCTGGGCGCGGCGCCACGATAGAGCAGTTCGCGCGCGCCTCGAACAGGGCGATCTCGATTCACTCGTCAACCTCCTGCTCTACGGCACCTCGTTCACCAGCCAGCCGCGCGTTCATATTGAGAGTCTCACCGAAGCGTCGAAGTCCGGCGTCTTGCGCGCCCGCGTGGACGATCTTGTGGCCGGGCTCCACTCTCCCGGCAACAACGTGCGCCTCCAGTCCCTCCAGCGCCTCGTCCCCGATTCTCCCGCCGAAGCCGGCAAGTTCGTTTATACCCAATTGCTCCGCGTGCTTCAGGAGCGACAGACTCTGGCCGCCCGCGCTGCCGCCGAGCCCCCTCCCGAGCGCCCCGGCGACCCCGCCTCCCTCCTCGACCGTGCTTCCTTCTTCCGCGATCGGGGCGTCTCGCTCGATACCGGCATCATCCCCGAGTTCACCGTCGAACAAACCTTGCGAGATCTCAAGCAGCGCGGCGTGCTGCGCGAGGGGCAGGCGGCGCGCGTGGCTGTGATCGGTCCCGGCCTCGATTTCATCGATAAGAACGAAGAGTCCGCCTACGACTACTATCCGCCGCAGACTCTGCAGCCGTTCGCGCTCGCCGATTCTCTCCTCCGGCTGAAGCTGGCCGGTGGTTCGGACCTGGCGATTTCGATCCTCGACATCAGCCCGCGCGTCCTCGAACACGTGCAACGCGCACGCGCACGGGCCGCGAAGAACATAGGTTACGTCATCCAGTTGCCACGCGACGTAGCCCGTCCCTGGCCGCCCGGCCTCGTTGCCTACTGGAACGCGCTCGGCGATCAGGTGGGAACCACCATCGCTCCCATCCGGCCTCCGGAGATCTTCCGCGGCTTGGAGACGCGCGCGGTGCAAATCCGGCCCGCCGTCGTCCTTGCCGCTCAGCCCGTGGATCTCGATATCATCGTCGAACGTCTCCACCTCGAAGCCGCCGCCCGCTTCGATTTGCTCGTAGGCACCAATATCTTTGTCTACTATGATGCCTTCGAGCAGAGTTTGGCGCTGGAGAACGTGGCGGCCATGCTCAAGCCCGGAGGCCTTTTGCTGACAAACGACCGCCTTCCCGAGACGCCGGTCAGTTCCATGCACCTGGCGGGCGTCACGGTCGTGCCCTTCGACTCTCCAGGCATCAGTGCCCGTCTGGCTGTGGGCTGGTATCAAAAGCGATGACAGATCCGCGAAGTTTTTCTTCCGTGTCGAATCAATCGGTTGGCGGTTCCGAATTTCGGACTCGATACCCGGCGCCTGTTACGGTGAAATCAGCAGGAAGGTTGCGAACGTTTTTTTGCCGGCCGGCAAGCGTTGCATTGAGAGTGGTACTGAACTCCTCGTAGGGCCGTTAAAGCCCGTACGGCTGAGCGCATCCGCTGACGCGGTCGACGGGGAGAATTTGGAAGCGTTTCCATCACACCCGGTGGAGTGCGGATAGCTAATATCGCCGTCCCATCGGGTATCAGAGGGTCGCAATCGAAACGAGAGTTACGTAGCGCCAAAAAGCGAGACCGCTGGCCTCGTAGATTAGGCTCAAACCATCGGGCGGCCGACAACGCACGGCGAAAAGTCCCCGGGATTTGAAGATCCCGTAGCCCGGCCGCCCGCAACGTTTTTCCCCCTCCCCGCTCAGCCGTATTGTCTCCGTAAACCCTTCCCTAATGGAATTACGCGAAAGCACCGATAAATCCTGTGAGGATTCTATGATGATCCGGTGTTTGGGATTATTGGTTCTCGCCGCTGCCGCGCTCGCCGAAGACCGCCCCGTCTCCGATCTGCAAATCCTGAAGTGGCAGGTGGAAGCCCAGGCGCGCGAACGCTCACTCGCCCGCCGCCTTGACCTTCCCCGCCGCCTTGACCTTCAAGGGGAAACAGCGCCAACCGATTGCGTGCACTCTACCCCAGAACCTACGAGACTTAACAGCTCCGGGTTCCTGGTCGGGCAATCTCGCCAGAAAACCCCGGGTAGTCAACTAACTCGCACAGAACACTCGACCGAAGTGACTAGTACTTTATCCGGAATTTAGCCTCGAGAAAGAAGACCGCCTGCGGCCCTCTTGTGATAACTATTCTTCATGGCCCCAACACGCCCGGTCTCTGCGTACTGACAGAATCATCGCGTCTGGACAGGCCCAAAGGAGAATTCGAATGCAGTATACAACTCGCGGGACAGCCTTGGCCGTTGCAGCTGTAGCCGCGCTATTCGTCACGAGCGCTCGTGCCGATTTCATCACGGCCTACGGCTGGTCGACGACGGAAGCTATTGTGAACAGCGCGACTGGCGCCACGGCGGGTAGTCTTGCACTCGCAACATGCCACAACGGCGCCGGCGCATGCACCACAGCCAACGCAGACGTTACATTTACAACAACTGGCGTCAATTTCAGCGCAACCGGCGCGAATGTGGGGACTTGGCTCGCATCGAGCACCTTCACGCTCGACAATCTCGTCGACAATATACCGAATAACCTGATGGATCCTACGATCTGGTTGTTTGTCGGTAACGTTTCGGTGACCTCTCCCGATCCTTTCACCATTGCGCACGACGACGGCGCTACTTTCATAGTCAATGGGCAGACCGTTGTCAATGCGCCCGGACCCACGTCTCCGGCGACGACAAGCGGGACGTACACCGGCCCCGCCGATGGCAATGCCCCCTTCGAATTGATCTACACGGAGTGCTGTGGTGGTCCAGCGGTTCTACAGGTCAGTTTACTCGCTCCGCAGAACGCGCCTGTTCCGGAACCCGGAAGCGTAATCCTCTTCAGCGCTGCGCTGCTCGGCGTCGTTGCCCTTCGCCGAAAGTCTGGTCAGCCGGCGTAACGTTCCGTTTGGAGCGGTCGTTGTGGTGCCGCGCAGATCCTGAACCGAAAGGGATCTCGCGGCGCCGCGTCGTGCGATTGGTGGAGGCGGGGGGAATTGAACCCCCGTCCGAGAAAGCCCGTCGTGAAGAGCCTACGTGCGTAGCCGGCTCGAAAATTTCGGCGGCCGCTTTAGAACCGGCGAGAGCGGCGGCCCCCTAGCCCGATTGTGTGTCAGCCGCCGGCTCCGGACCGAAGCCTTTGGCCCATCCCGCAAAATGACGCTCACTCACCGCCGCGCGGGCTCAGCGGCTGGAGCGGCTACCTAATTACTTAAGCAGCGTAAGCAAACTGCGTATTGGCAGTTTTGGTTTTCCGATCGTTTTACGGGAGCTCGGAACCCGGCACGCCTCCCCACCACGATTCAATCCCGTCGAATCCGGTGCGCCCCCACATTGGACACCCGAGTGGGTACTACGCTTCTATTCTACCAGGAGCCGCGTATAATCAAGTTATGCGCAGTCCGGGATGGGTTTTCGGCGTGCTTGGCGTGTTCGCGCTGCTCGGCGGAGCGTGTGCCGCCCAGGCCGCCGAAATGACCAAGCTTACTGTCTCGGTGAAGAACGACAGCGGCAAGCCCGTCGACCGCGCCGGCATCATCGTCCGCTTCGTCCAGGGGCGCAATTACATCAAGCTCGGCAAGAAAATCCGCACCACCTACGAACTGCGCACCAACCAGGAAGGCGAGGCCCGCATCCCGGAAATCCCGCAAGGCACCATCCGCGTCCAGGTGATTGCCAAGGGCTACCAAACCTTCGGAAAGGATTTCGAGGTGACCGAGCCCGAGAAGACTATCGAAATCAAGTTGAACCCGCCGCAGCCGCAGTACTCCGCGCACCAGCCCTGACGCTTCTGCTACTGCAGCGTGTACGTCAGCCCCAGCGTGAACTGAAACGAATTTTTCTTAAAGCCGGCCGGCGGATCGTTCAAAAACATATCCGTGACGCTCATCGAGCCGCCCAAGCGCTTATACACGGGAATCGCGAGCAGCGTGTTGAGCGCCCCCGAATACGCCTTGGTATTGTTCCACGCAGGCGTCACCGACAGGTTCTCCTCGATCACCGCGCCGCGCGATAGCGCCCAATGGTACCGCTCCGAAAACACCGAACCCACCAGGCTCAGGCTCGCGGGCGTGACGCCGTCCGGCTGCGCCAGGAACTGCTGCCGGATGTAGCTCATGCTGGCTTTCAAATCCAGCTCCTGAACGGCAGTCTTGAACGTGGTCCAGCCGATTCCGCCGTTGTAGCTGTGTTGCAGATCGAGGCCCTGCGAGAAGTTATGATCGAAGACCGCTTGCCCGAAGCCGAACAGGGCCGAGGTGAAATATTTGTCCTGTTCCGCGCCCGCCTGAAAGATTGACGTCTTGATCGCAGGCGTGCCCGGCTGGGTCAGTTTGCCGTACGATTCGGAATATGTGAACGAGGTGCGGTAGCTCGGATTCAGCCAGTCCTCCGTCGGCTCGGCACGCACCAGGCTGATCGCTCCCGCCCACGTCCGGTTCTTCTGCGTCGCTTGCACCAGCGTTGCACCCACAGTCACGGCCCCGGTCCAGTCGGAAAACAATCCGGGCGAGCGGTTGGTCGCTTTTTGAAATGAGTCGTCGTTCAGCACCACCGACGTGTCCGCAACCGCAATCGATTGCGCGGATGCTCCGGGAGCCGCTGTGATCTGCAGCTTTTGATCTTGCATCCCGAGAGTTCCTATCGGAATGTTCACAGGCGTCTGTTTGCGGCGGAACTTCACGCCTTTGCGAATCACCGCGACTTTGGTGGTGCTCTCCAGTTCCTTCACCTTGCTCCAGTCGATCGTCAAATCGCCCAACACGTCGCTCTTGAACGTCACCGCAGCGCCCGTCGAGCGCACAAAAGTTCCCGCGAGTTTGTCTCCGTTGATGAGCACGATCGTATCGGGGCCGGTTTTGTTGGCCTGGGCGCCGGCCAGCAGCGCCGTGCCGGCTGTGAGAACGGAGATGGGAACCAGCTTGCACACCTTGAGCATCGAACCTCCAAACCAGTCTTTGTAGCACAAGGCTCCGCCTTCTGTCGGCGAGGAACGCCGACGCCGCGTCTTGCGCCGCGCGGAGCCTTACCCGGCTACGCCAGGTCGAATTTCTCCTGGTGCAGCAGCGCGTCGCTCTTCACGATCACCGTCCGGCCCAGCACTTCCTCGATTTCCTGCAGGAAGGAGTTCTGGTTCGACTTCAGCAGTTTCGCCACGTCCGGCGCCACGCGCAGCATCACGTTGTTGCCTTCCAGACTCTTGGCGATTTTGTGGGACTCTTGCAGGATCTCGCCCACCACCGTCTGTGGGCTCTTCACGTACCCGGCGCCTTCGCAATACGGGCATGGCGTGCAGAGCGTCCGCTCCAGGCTCTGCTTCACCCGCTTTCGCGTGATGGCCACCAGGCCGAAATCGTTGAACTGGAGAATTTTGTAGGGCGCGCGATCGGCCCGCATCGCTTCCTCGAGCGTCTGCATCACCTTCTGCCGGTTCTTACGCTCGTCCATGTCGATGAAGTCGACCACGATGATGCCGCCCAGGTCGCGAAGACGGATCTGCCGCACGATTTCTTTGATGGCGTCGGTGTTGGTCTTGACGATCGTGTCTTCCAGGCGATTCGACTTGCCCACGAACTTGCCGGTGTTGACGTCGATCGCCACCAGGGCTTCCGTCTGGTTGATGACGATGTACCCGCCCGACTTCAGCCACACTTTGGGGCGTAGCGCTTTCTCCAGCTCCGAAGTAACGTTGAACTCATCGAAGATCGGATTCGCCCGCGTGTACAGCTTGACTCGGCTGACTAGCGCCGGCTGGAAGCGCTGCACGAACTGCAGCACTCCTTCGTAGACTTCCTCGTTGTCCACCCAGATGCTTTTGAACGACGACGTCAGCTGGTCGCGCAGCACACGCTCCACCACGTTGAGATCGTGATGCAGCAGTGCCGGCGCCGGCCGCCGCTCCGCTTTCTGCCGCAGATCCAGCCACAGGTTGTAGAGGAACATCATGTCGGCGCGGAGTTCTTCTTCCGTATGCCCCTCGCCGGCGGTGCGCACAATGTACCCGCCGGGAATGCCGGTGCGGTTGCTCTGCAAAACCCGCTTCAGGCGCGCGCGCTCTTCGTCACTCGGAATCTTCCGCGACACGCCGATGTGATCGACGGTCGGCATGTACACCAGGAAGCGGCCGGGTAGCGCAATGTGCGAAGTAATGCGGGCTCCCTTCTGGCCCAGCGGTTCCTTGGCGATTTGAACGATGATCTCCTGGCCTTCCTTCAGGAGATCGCTGATCGAGGGCGTCGCGGGCTTACCGCCCGGAGCGGCGGCCGTGCGCGTTTCCACTGCGGCGCGCGGGCCGGGTTCCTGCGGCCGCCCTTCAGGCTGCGGTCCTCGCCCCGTTTCTCCGGGGCCGCCCCGGCCCCGCCGCCGCATGCGGCGCGACATCCGATGCGGATAACGCCCGGAATGTTCGCGCTGCGTGGCGCTGAGTTCGCCGGTAACCGCCGCGTCCGAAATCTCTGCACCTTCGGAAGCAGCCTCGGCCGCAGCTTGCGCGACCACCTCTTGCGTTACCTCCGTTTCGGCTTCGTAAACCAAGGAAATCTTGACAGTTTCCTGCACCGCACCGCCTGCCGGCTCCGCCAGTTCGCCGGACTCTTCGGCCACCAGCTGCATCGCCTCGGCGGTCTCCGGCTCCGGCACGGGAACAAAACGCGCCGGCTCCGCGGACTCCTCCACCGGCGCCGCCGCGGTAGCCTGGCGTTCCAGCGCCACCGCCTCCAGCGCTTCGTGAGCCGGCGATTCGGGCGCCGCCGGCTCCGGCTCCATCTCGGTGCTCTCCTCGGCGATTTCGTGTTCACCGGTGTATTTCGCCAGCGACTCGCCGGGTAGAACGAAGAAATCCTCGCGCTGCGCGTCGCTCACGGGAGCTTCCGCGGCCGGCGCGGGTGTTTCCTGACGGGGCGCTTCCGGCTCCGCCGCCGGACGAGATCCGGGAGAATAAAACTTGGACTCCGGCAGACCGCGGCCCCTCTGTCCGCGGCCGCGGCGGCGGCCCCGCCGGCCCCGGCGGTCGCGATCGTCCCAGCGGTTCTCGGCTGGCGCCGGCCCTGCCGGTGCGGGAGCCGCGGCGGGCGCGGCTTCCGTGGCTGCTGCCGCCGGCTCCGAAACCGGCGCACCCCCGGGCTCCGGCGTTGCCGCCGGCGCGCCCGTGGCTGCGGGCGGCGGAGGCGTCCGGTCCAGCTTCAGGACCTTTTCCTCCACGCTGGTTACGATCTTGTCGTACTCTTCGTTGTCTTCGAAGAAGTCCGACACGTACAGAAACGCGTCGCGCTCCAGGCCAATATCGACAAACGCCGATTGCATGCCCGGCAGCACCCGCGTCACTCTGCCCTTGTGGATGCTTCCCGCCAGCGAGTATTCATTTTCCCGCTGATGATACACTTCGACTACTTGATCGTCGTCAAGAATCGCAACGCGAGTTTCGCGGCGACTCGCCGAGATCACTAGTTCCTTCGACATCGACTGCCTCCCTGCGGGAACACAGAGATCGGAGACGGGGTGAAAAGGTGGGCGTCCTGCGTGGTTTCGATATACCCCGTGAAGGGCGATCGAAAAAACTGCGACTACAAACTCACGCGGGCCGGCGTGGAGCTCACTTCCTCTACACGCACCGGCCGGGAACCGCTCCTCTTTCCGGGTATGGCATCAAGCCACCGTCCCGGGGGTCTCTCTAAGGCTCCCCAAGAATCGTTTAATTCACAAACCTTCTGAGGCGGACGTTATTTACCAGCCCCAAAGCCAGAAAATTCGACCAGAGACTCGAACCACCGGCGCTCATGAAGGGAAGCGGAATGCCGGTCACCGGCATCCGTCCCACCACCATCCCGACATTCACCAGCATATGGAATAGCAGCAGCGCCGCCACCCCCATACAGATATACATGCCGGCGCGATCGGGCGCCGTCTGCGCATTCTGGACGATGCGCATGATCATGATAAAAAACAACGACAACACGACAATGACGCCCACGAACCCGTGCTCTTCCGAAAATGCCGAGAAGATAAAATCCGTGTGCGGCACCGGCAGAAACCGCAACTGGGTCTGCGTTCCTTTCAGCGGTCCCTTGCCGAACATACCCCCTGCCCCGACCGCGATCTGGGATTGGATCAACTGATATCCCGTGCCTTGCGGATCGCGTTCGGGATCCATAAAACTCACCAGCCGCGCCTTCTGATACGGCTTCAAGAAACTGTACGTTATGGGAAGAACCAACACCGTCACGACGCCGATCACGGCGATGTATTTCCACCGCAATCCCGCCAGAAACGCACCCACGACCAGCACCGCCAGGTACGTGAGCGAGGTCCCCAGGTCCGGCTGTTTCAACACCAGCGCCGTGGGAATCACTACCAGGCCCGCCAGCTTCAGCATCTCCTTGAGTTCTAACTCATCCTTCTTCAACTCGGTCAAGTAGCGGGCTACCAACAATATTATCACCAGCTTTACGAACTCCGAGACCTGCAAATGGAAACCGCCGGCCAGCGGAATCCAGCGGCGCGACCCGAAGACCGTCTTGCCGATGGCGTACGTGCCGGCCAGCGCCAGCACCGACAAAATGTACATTAACGTCACATGGTGGAGCAGCGTATGGTAGTCGACCACCATGATGATCCACATCAAGAGCAACCCGAGAAACACGTAGAGAATCTGCTTCCACCACGCGTCCTGCCAGATCGTGTCGCGCGTGGCACTGTAAATCTGCAGCACGCCGACGGCGCAGATCAACAAAGTGATCAGCAGCAGAGGCCAATCGATATCGCGACGGGAAAGATAGCGCGCCATATTATTGCTGCGATGCCGCCGGCTCGCCGGCCTGTTCGTGGAAGATGAGATTGGTCTCCGCCGGCTTTGGCGACGCCGGAGCCGGTACGGCCTGCGGCAACCCCAGGCCGGCTACGCCCGCCAGCTTCGCAGTCAGGTTTTGCTGCCCTTGCTGCGCCTCAGTCGAGAGCCGCGCCTTCTTGTCGAAATACGCCTTCATGACGTCGCGGACAATCGGAGCCGCGAACTGCCCGTGCTCGCCGTGCTCAAACAGCGCCACTACGACGATTTCCGGGGAATGGCACGGCGCGTACCCTTCAAACCAGGCGTTGTCTTTCAGGTTCCGGCCCGCCGCGGTCCCCTTCAGGTAATCGTTGGAGGCCAGCTGCGCCGAGCCGGTTTTGCCGCAGACATCGATGCCGGGGATGCGCGCGCGTCCGCCGGTTCCGCCCTCATTGACCACGCCGTACATGCCATCCACAACCTTGCTGACGTTGTCGGGATTGAGTTGCCAGACCTCGGGCTGTTCCTTCCCATCCAGTGTTTTCAGCAGGTGCGGATGATGCCAGACACCGTCCATGGCGACGCCGCCAATCGCGCGCGCCAGTTGCAGCGGCGTGACCGTCAGCGCGCCTTGGCCGATTGCCACCGACGGCGTTTCTCCCGCGTACCACTTCTGCCGGTAATTGCGCAGCTTCCATTTCTCCGAAGGCACGATACCGGCTGCTTCGTGCGGCAGATCGATGCCCGTCACCTCTCCCATCCCAGCCAGACTGGCGTACTTGGCGATGTTGTCGATTCCCAGTTTGGCGCCCACGGTATAGAAGAACACGTCGCAGGACTGGACAATTCCCCGGTGCAGCGAAACCGAGCCGTGTCCCTTGGGGTAGACCCAACACTTCTGGAAGCGGCCGTACAGGGCGACGCCGCCTGCACAGTGCACCGTGAACTGATCGTCGATGGTTCCGGTCTCCAGTCCCGCCAGGGCCACAAAGGGCTTGAATGTCGAGCCCGGCGCTTGCTGGGCTTGGATCGCGCGGTTCAGCATCGGGTGCTCGGGGTTATCCGCGATTTCTTTCCAGTCCTTGGCCTTGATGCGCACCGCGAATTTGTTGGCGTCGAACGTCGGACGGCTGACCATGGCCAACACTTCGCCGCTCCGCGGATCCAGCGCCACCACCGCGCCGTTGCGCCCGTCCATGGCCAACTCCGCCACGACCTGCAGATCGAGATCGATGCTGAGCTGAATGTCTTTGCCGGGCACCGCCGGCTTGTTGCCGATCACCTGCCGCACCTGGCCGCGATTGTCGACAATCACCTGCCGCTGGCCGTCGACGCCCATCAGCGTGTTGTTGTACTCGCGCTCGATTCCGAACTTGCCGATGACGTCGCCCTGGTCGTACTTGGCGAATTCGGGAGTATCCAGCTCGTCTTCGCTGATTTCACCGGTGTACCCGATGACATGCGCCAGCATGCCGTTCTGCGGATAGAGCCGCCGCTGCGCTTGGATCAGCACCAGCTCGGGAAAGAACTCGTGATGCGAATCCACAAACGCCAGGTCCGCCGGCGTCAGCTCTTCTTTGATGACGATCGGCACGTACTTGGGCTGCGACTTGAAGCGCCGTACGCGCGCCGCCAGATCCTTGTAGTCCAAATCGAGACCCTGCGCGATCGGCCGGAGATGATCTTCCTTGAGGGATTCGCGCGCCAGAATCAGGCTGAACGACGAATGGTTATCGACAACCACGCGTCCGTCGCGGTCCAAAATCCGCCCCCGCGGGGCTAAAATCGGCACCGACTTGATGCTGTTGGCCTGCGCCCGCTCATCGTAGAACTGAGGATTTTGAATCTGGAGTTTCCAGAACCCGGAAATCAAAAACAGGAAAATCGCGACGCCCGCGTACTGGAAAATCGCGATCTTGGGGCCGGCAAACCGCGTATCGTCGTGCAGGCGCGGCTGTTCGGAAACTTTCACTTCCGTTCCGGTATCGGCAGGCGGCAGGATCACAGTCGGAGAAGCCTATACTCCTTTTAATTTTAGCGAATTCAGCTGGTCTCGCGCAGCTTATCGAGAAAATGAAATAAAGCCACTGCGACAATTGCGTTTAGTAACCCTAATATTAACGTCCGCTGCAGTTCGAAACCCACCTGCTGGGCCAACAGGGCCCGGGCCATAACCCAATAAAAGAATTGATGAAAAACATAAAAAAAATAGGCCAAAAATAGACGCATCAGACCGTTATCCACGTCCAGCCGGACGCCCACGGACGCCGCGAAATAGCCGACCAGCGTCTTCACAATACCGAACATCCCCAGGGGCGCCTTGGAGAGCGAATCCTGAGCCAGACCGACAATGGTTCCGATCAGCAATCCCCCAATCTGGTTGCGCCGCATGAGCGCAAAGTACACCACCACCAGCAGCGGCATCTCCAGGTAGCCGAGGAACTGGAAGAACAGCGGAACATAGACCTGGAAGAGAATCGCCGCCAGGGGAACCAGCAGCAGGACCCACGGCGAAAACCGCGAGACCTGGCCTTCCCGCTGGCTGTTTAGTAAGATGCGCTCGCTGCCGGAGTAGCTCATTCGTTATGCGGCCGCTCCGAAATTGGGACCCCCGGCGGGATCGGCGGCTGGCCCGGATCCGGGTTGTTCGACGCCGGAGCCGGCGGCTTGGGGCCCGGGGCCGAAACAGGCGCCGGGCGGGTGCCCTCCGGACGCGGGCCGGGGGCCGGAGAAGCTGTCACGGGAGTAGGCGCCTTGGTCGCTGCGGTTGCCGGCGCCTGGCCCCCGGCCCCTGGCCCCTGGCTCGGGGCTGGCCCCTGGCCCGGTTTCACCGCCAGATTGAAATCCGGCGGTTTGCTGCCGGGCAATCCTTCCCCAAACTTGTGATTCTGCGCGTCACCCACCGCTTTATAATGCGCTCTCAACTTGTCGGCGTCGGTACCTCCCGGCGCCGCCGGTTCCGCCGGACCAGGTGCGGCGTTCGGAGGAGCCGGTGCGATATAGACCGGCTGGAAAGCCAACTGTTCGGTCGGAATGGTCTGGTGCACGCCCTCCAACAGGATCAGCACATCTTCCAAGCCCCGGTGCATGCCGCTTGGCTCCACCAGGATCTCTTTGAAGGGCTGGCCGGCATGCACCGCCTTTACGATTCCGACGGGAAAACCGCGCGGAAAGACCCGATCGTCGCCGGAAGTATAGAGCCAGTCACCGACGTCTACCTTTTCTTCAAAAGGGACATAGTCCACCCGGCATAGGGGTGTCCCCTGCCCTTTCAGCGTGCCGCGCACCTGCGTCTTTTGCGAAATCACGCCGGCGGCAAAATCCGGATCGGTAATCAACAAGACTTCCGAGGCGGTGGGATACGACTCGATGATCGTGCCCACGATGCCGTCCGGCGTGACCACAGCCATGCCGCGCTGCACCCCGGATGTGGACCCGCGATCCGTGAAGACCACTTTCGAATTGGTCCCAGCCCCGGAACCAATAATGTTGGCGGCCACCGTCTTAGACGGGGTATGGCCCTGAAACACGGCCAGCGCTTTGGCGCGCTCCGCCATGTTCAGCTCGTTCTTGAGGAAATTGTTCTCGACCTTAAATTTGTCGAGTTCGCTTTGCAGGCGCCGGTTTTCTTCGTGGGTATCGTGGAGAAGAATGTAATCGCGGACGAAACCGATGCTGCCGCCGCGCAGGAATTCCATCACGCGCGCCAGTGGGGTAACGGCGGTGACGGTCCAGACCCGGATCATCCGCACATCCTGGTCGTTTCGCACCTGCACCGCCAGCAGCACCAGCTGTGCGAATATCACGAGCAGCAAAACCGTGATATTGCGATAGCGATTGAGAAACGATTCCATCGGGCGGGGCCGCCCCTACCTTCTAGTCTATCGAAATCTTCCGCAACAAACGGAAATCGCTGAGCATCCGGCCGGTCCCGAGAACCACCGAAGCCAGCGGATCGTCCGCGATGGAAACCGGCAAGCCGGTTTCTTCGCGAATGCGCTTGTCCAGATTCTTCAATAGCGCACCACCACCGGTAAGAACAATACCTCGATCGCTAATATCCGCGCTTAACTCGGGCGGCGTCCGTTCCAGGGCAACCCGGATGGCATTAACGATCATGGCCACGCATTCCGAGAGCGCCTCCCGGATTTCAGAGTCATCGATGGTGATGGTACGCGGGACCCCTTCAATCAGGTTCCGGCCCTTAATCTCCATCGTCATTTGTTTGTCCAGCGGATAGGCCGAGCCGATCTCAATTTTGATGGTTTCCGCGGTGCGCTCGCCGATCAGGAGGTTGTATTTCCGCTTCAGATACTGCATCACGGCGTCGTCCATCTCGTTGCCGGCGACGCGCACCGAGCGGGAGTAGACGATGCCGGAGAGCGAGATGACGGCGACGTCGGTAGTGCCGCCGCCGATATCCACCACCATGTTGCCGGAAGGCTCGGTGATCGGGAGTCCGGCGCCGATCGCCGCCACCATGGCCTGCTCAACCAGGTGCACCTCGCTGGCCTTGGCGCGGTAGGCCGAATCCATCACGGCGCGCTTTTCCACCTGGGTGATCTCGCTGGGAACCCCAATGACAATGCGGGGATGCACCAGCATTTTCCGCCCGTGCGCCTTCTGAATGAAGTAGTTCAGCATGCGCTCGGTGACCTTGAAATCGGCGATGACGCCGTCTTTCATGGGTTTGATGGCCACGATGTTGCCGGGAGTGCGTCCCAGCATCTCCTTGGCCTCTTTGCCGACCGCTTCCACCTCTCCGCTGTTCTTGTTGATCGCAACGATCGACGGCTCGTTGACCACAATGCCTTTGCCCTTGGCATACACCAAGGTGTTGGCCGTACCGAGATCGATGGCAAGGTCGGACGAAAACAGGCTAAATAATGAGCGTAGATTCATTTACGGCGGTGCACTTCTAAGGAACGGACCCACTTCGCACCAAACGGCGCGGTCCAATCGGCATAGTACCACACGTCCTGTTTTTTGGGGCTGTTAACTCCGATTTTTTCGTGGCGCCACCGCGCGTCAACGAACAAACGCAGCGCCCGCGCCGGCGCGTCTACAGCGTGCTTGCCGGCCTGCCGATAACTGGAGTGTGAGCCTGCTATCACGCCTGAATCTCCGCCCGTCTCGCAAGGGGGTCGGGTTGGCGTTGTTGGCCTGCCTGGCATCCGGAAACCTGGGCTGGGCCCAGACTGGTGCGCCCCGCGATTTGGCAGACCTCAGCCTGGAGGACCTGATGAATATCCAGGTCACCTCGGTTTCCAAAAAGGAGCAGAAGCTTTCCCGGGCAGCCGCGGCTGTTTATGTCATTACCGCCGAAGACATCCGGCGATCGGGCGCGACCAATATTCCAGATCTGCTGCGCCTGGTGCCTGGCGTGAGCGTGGCACGCCTCACTGGCAGTTCCTGGGCCATCAGCATCCGCGGGTTTGCGGATCGCTTTGCCAACAAGGTCCTGGTGTTGATTGACGGCCGCGCCGTGTACGACACGACATTTTCGGGCGTGCTTTGGGACCAACAAACCGTCCCCGTGGAGAACATCGAGCGCATCGAGGTGATCCGCGGTCCCGGCGGCACGGTGTGGGGAGCCAACGCGGTGAACGGTGTTATCAATGTCATCACTTTCAGCGCACGCGATACGCAAGGCGGCTTGCTGGCCGCCGGCGGAGGCTCCGGGCCGGGAGTGCAAGCGTTGGCCCGATACGGCGGCAAGATCGGCCGGAACTCGGCCTATCGGGTTTATGGCAGTCATTTCAGTATCGGAGGCGCGCCCCAACCGGGAGGCGGCAGAGCCGATGACGGGTGGCGGGATTTTCAAGGCGGGTTCCGGACAGACTGGGAACTATCGCCGCAGGACCAACTGACGGTGCAGGGGGACGCGCAAGGCCTGAAAGAAAACCAGCCTTACACCGCGGTCATCTCCGCGGCATTGCCCCAGGTGGCGACTTTCACCGACCGGACCCGCAGAATTACGGGTAATGTCTTGGGGCGCTGGGACCGGGTCTATCCCAGCGGCTCGCAAACCTCGCTGCAGGTTTACTACGACCACCTGGATACGGTGCTGGAAGGAGCGCTCTACGTCGGCAATACAGCCGATCTGAGTTTTCAGCATCATCTGGTCTCCCACTCGCGGCATGACATCGTGTGGGGATTCGGCGCGCGCGTTGCCAGCAGCAGCTTTCGTCCAGGTTATTCGGTTTTCCTGGCGCCGCCCCGTAAAATCGATCGTCTTTTCGGTACTTTTGTCCAGGACGAAGTCAGCCTGACGAGAGCGCTGTTTCTTACGTTCGGCAGTAAGTTCGAACACAACGATTACACCGGCTTCGAATTCGAACCGAGCGCGCAACTCGTCTGGACTCCATCGCCGCGCCAGAACCTCTGGCTGTCCGCCGCGAGAGCGGTCCGGCAGCCAAGCCGCGTGGATGCCGGAGTCAACTACGATTTGTCCATCGTGCCGGTGCCGGGTGTTCCATTTGGCGTCGCGCGAGCCCTGGGGAATCCGAGGCTACAAGCGGAAAAGCTGAATGATTTCGAAGCAGGATACCGGGCTGAAGTGGCATCGGGAGTCTCCGTGGACGTGGCGGCGTTCGCCAGTTTCTACCGTGACGTGGTGACCACGGAACCCGGAGCGCCGGTCCTGGCTCAGACTCCAGCCTCACCCTATTTGCTTCTTCCCACGGTCTTCGGCAATGGAGCGCGGGCGCGTTCCTACGGGGGCGAAGTCTCCATCAACTGGAGCGCGAACCGCCGCTGGCGCACTTCGTACAGCTATTCTGCGGCGCATACCCAAGCGGACATACTCAGCGTAAATCCGTTGGCGGGTCTCACGCAGGATCCTGGCTACACTCCCGAGCATCAGATCCAATTCCGGTCGTTTCTCAGTCTGCCGCACAACCTGGAGTGGGATCACACCCTGGCCTACGTGGGCCGCCTCGCGGATGGAAGCATCCCGGCGTATACGAGGTTGGACACGCGGATCGGCTGGCGGGTAGGGGAGACGATGGAGCTGAGCGTGACCGGCGCGAACCTCTTGCAGCCGCGACACGCCGAGTTCCCCGATCAGTACGGGCTGCATCATACCGATGCAGCGCGCCGGGTATACGGCAAGGTTTTGTGGCGGTTTTGAGCAGTACTGAGTCCCGGTGGGGCGCAGCCGGCCCACCGAGGCACGTTGAGTTTCCGGTGGAATACGGGCTCAACCGCACCGCACTCAAACGCAGAGTGCTCGGAAAGATTTCCTGGCAGTTTTGAATGGGCGCATCTTGGACAATCCGGCTGAGTACAGGGCTTCTCGCGGCGGCCTCACTGCCTATACTCTCGGCCGGACCGGAGATCGAGGAATACCAGGTGAAAGCCGCGTATCTCTACAATTTCGCCAAATTTGTGGGTTGGCCGGCGCCGGCATTTGCCTCGGAGTCCAGTCCGATCAGCATCTGTATTCTCGGCGAGGATCCGTTCGGCGGTGCGCTGCACGAGGTGGTTCGCGGAAAAACGGCCGGCGGGCGCGCGCTTGTGGTGCGAACCCTATCGGACCTGGCCGGCGCGCGGGGTTGCCACGTTCTGTTTGTGGGCGCGGTGGAATGGAAGACCAACCGCCCGGCACTGGGGCGCCTTGCGGGCAGCGGCGTTCTCACAGTGGGGGAAGCGCCAGGATTTACTTCGGCCGGGGGCATAGTCAGTTTCAAACTCGAGGGGCGGCGCGTGCGTTTCGAAATCAACGTAGATGCGGCCCGTCAGGCGCAGTTGCAGATCAGTTCGAAGCTCTTGAGCCTGGCTGAGATCGTACGACCGAACGAGTGAACACCGATGGAGCGCATTCCGGCCTATCGCCGCCTACCGATCAAACTGAAGCTCCAGGTGATCATCATGACCACGGTAGGGGTAGCATTGGTGCTGGCCTGCGCTTCCGTGCTCGCCCTCGACCAGATCGCGTTCCGCAATTCGATACGCAACGACCTGGATGTGCTGGCGGAAATGCTGGGCTCGAACAGCACAGCCGCCTTGAGTTTCGGAGACCGGGAATCAGTGGAAGAATTGCTGTCCGGGCTGCGAGCCAAGCGACCAATCGTCGGCGCGTTTGTTTATGGGGCCGACGGCGCGATTTTTGCGTCGTATCAACGAGGATCGGCCAGGCCAGCGCCGGCGGCGCCGCCGGCGGATAGCGGATTTGGAGACGGACGGCTAAACATAGTCAGACCGATTCGCCTGGACCGGCAAGACATCGGCACCATCTATTTGATCTCAGATCTGAGCGATGTGAATGCCCGCCTCCGCCGCTCGGCGGGCACGGCCGGGGCCGTCCTGCTCGCCGCCGCGTTTCTGGCATTTGCACTCGGGACGCGGCTGCAACGCATCGTGTCGAAACCGATCGCGTTTCTGGCGGAGGCGGCGCGGCAGGTCTCCACACGCAAGGACTACGCGACGCGAGCGGTCAAGGTGGCGGATGACGACCTGGGCCAACTCACCGACGCCTTTAACGAGATGCTGGTTGAGATTGAGCGCAGAGATGTGGAACTGCTGGGACATCGCGCCCGCCTCGAACACGAGGTTGCCGCGCGCACCGCCGAACTATTGAGGGCGAATGCGGCGCTGGTGGAAGCCAAAGAACGGGCGGAGGCGGCCAGCCGGGCCAAAGGTGAGTTTCTCGCCAATATGAGTCACGAGATCCGAACTCCCATGAACGGCATCATTGGCATGACGGAACTGGTGCTCGATACGCCCCTGACCGAAGACCAGAAGGAGTGGCTGAATACGGTCAAGCTATCGGCGGACTCTCTGCTGCAGGTCATCAACGACATTCTGGATTTCTCGAAAATCGAAGCCCGGAAGCTAGACCTGGAGTCAACGAGCTTTTGCCTGTCGGACAACCTGGAGGAAACCATCCGGATTTTGGCGCTGCGGGCCCAGGAGAAAGGTCTGAAGCTGCGTTACGACGTAAAGCCGGATGTGCCAGCGTGGGTAGTCGGCGATCCGCACCGGCTGCGGCAGGTGATTGTCAATCTCATTGGGAACGCGATCAAGTTCACCGAACGAGGCGTGGTGAGCCTGACTGTGGACGTGGAAACGCAAGATCCCCCGGTTTTGCATTTCATGGTGCGAGACACCGGCATCGGCATCGAGAAAGAGAAAATGATGGCGATCTTCCAGCCGTTTTCCCAGGCTGACGGATCGACGACGCGGAAGTATGGCGGGACCGGGCTGGGACTCAGCATCTCTTCGCAGCTGGTGGGAGCGATGCAGGGGAAGATCTGGGTGGAAAGTGAAATCGGAAGCGGAAGCTGTTTTCATTTCACGGCCCGGTTTGGCGCGGCGCACGCAGCCGATGAGCGCAACGCCGAGTGCGCGGAGGGGAAGACGCCAAAGCCGCATTCCCCGCCCTCAGCCGGCGCGGTGAAATTGCGCCTCCTGTTAACTGAGGACAATCCAGTCAATCAACAGGTCGCGGTCCACATGCTCGAGAAGCTGGGACACACCGTGACAGTGGCGGAAAACGGCCGCGAGGCGCTGGAGCAACTGGCTTCGCGGGAGTTCGACGTGGTCCTGATGGATGTGCAGATGCCGGAGATGGACGGGTTGGAGACGACCGAAGCGATCCGCCGGCAGGAAAAGGGCACGGACCGCCACATCCCGATCATCGGCATGACGGCCTATGCGATGAGGGGCGACCGGGAGCGCTGCCTGGCCTCGGGGATGGACGCCTATCTATCGAAGCCAATCCACACCAGTGACCTGCGGCGGCAATTGGAGAAGTACAGCAGAGAGCCGGCTTCGCAGTGAGCGAAACGCGAAGCGGCTCTCTCTGGTTCTAATGTTGCTTGTGTTCCTGCTCCATTTCGCGCGCAAGGGTCTCGGTGGCGACCGCAATGCGCTCGAGCAATTGAATCATTTCGGCTGTCTGATCCTGCGGCTTCTGTGCCCGCGCGGGCGGCTCGGGGGACGGGGCCGCAACAACCGGGGGCTTCAGCACAGACACCTGGCCGGCCTGATTGCGGAGTTTCAGATTTTGGATCGCCTGCAGGTCTTGTGCCGGTTCTGAACCGTCGGTGGACGCAACGGTCTGGCGGTTCGACGGAGCCGGCGCAGCGGCTTTGGTACTGGTCTGCTTCGTCCGGCTCAGACAGGCCCAAGTCCAGGTACAGCTGCCGGCACTGTCACAATCACACGCGGGTCTCATTTCGGAGCAACCGGCAGGAGTGGCGGGTCTCGCCGGCACCGAGCCAGTGCACTGCTGGCCGAAAGCGGCCGCGCAAAAAGACAAGGCAAGAATCAACTTTTTCATTCCGAGATTTCCCTCTCCCGGCATATCGACTGTGGGATAAATCTTTCGGTGATTTCTTTGACGGGCGGTGCTGACGAAATATAGTAGAGCGGGTCAGCTGACAGTTACCGGCTCGGCCTCGTCAGCGGTGAAGTAGGCGCAGTCGGGGTGGTGGAAGACGAGCGCGCTGACGCTGGCCTCCGGCTCCATCATCATGCCTTCGGTCAGGGACACGCCGATCTCGGCGGGCGTCAACAGGCCGAAGATGCCCTGCTGATCGTCCAGGTTGGGACAGGCCGGGTATCCGAAGCTGTAGCGCTTGCCGCGATACCGCGAAGTGAAGCGCTCCTGCATGGTCATCGAGGGCGGGTCGGGGAAGCCCCAGTCTTCGCGCAGGCGCCGGTGCAGCCATTCCGCAGCTGCTTCGGCCGTCTCCAGGGCCAGGGCCTGAACGGCATGCGCCTTGACAAATTCACCGGCCTGCTTCCACTCTTCCGCCTTCTCGCGGATGCCGGCGCCGGCCGTCACCACAAACAATGCAAGATGGTCGCGCCGGCCTTCTTCCGCATCCAGAATGTAGTCACTCAGACAGAGCCCGTTTTCGCGACGTTGGCGGCCGAAACGGAACGTGTGGATCGGTACGCTGCCCGACGGTGCAAACAAATGAATGTCGTTGCCCGCGCGCTCGGCCTCGAAAAACTGCCACACCGCCTTCACCTTCATGAACCCCTGCGCGTCCTGCTGCACCGCGCTGACTTTCTGAAACAGCTCCAACGCTTTCGGTTCGTACTCGGCCAGGTTCTTTTCGAAATTGCCCTTGTAACCCAGGTGGCGGCCGTAGAGCATGTACGGATTGATATAACTCCATACTTCGGCCAGATGCGGCACGGCGCGGAGCTTACGCTGAAGGTACGGCACCGCGGGGATCGGGATGTCCAGCCGCACCTTGGCGCTGCGCCGCGTGCTGAGCGGCGCCGCGGCTTCTTCCACAGCGGCGGCGTGCGCCGGCGCTTCGGCGGCGCGGTTGGCGGCCAACACCGTCTCCCGCTCGGAAGGATCCATCAGCCGGTTCATCAGGCGCAGCCCGGCCATCGCATCCTTGGCGTAACAGACGGCTTCCTGGTAAGCCGGCACAATGCGCGTGCGGGTGAACTTTTCCGAAAGCGCCGCGCCGCCTACCAGCAGCGGAATGCGAATCCCGGCGGCCTGGAAATCGCTCGCGGTCGTCACCATCTGCTGCGTGCTCTTCACCAGCAGGCCGGATAAGCCGATCGCATCGGGTTTATGCTCCTGATAGGCCGCAATCAAAACTTCCGGCGGCACTTTGATGCCGAGGTTGATGACCCGGTAGCCGTTATTGGCCAGGATGATCTCGACCAGGTTCTTGCCAATATCGTGGACATCACCCTTGACGGTGGCCAGGATCACTTTACCCCGCGTGGCCGACTCCTCTTTCTCCATGAACTGCTCGAGATAGCTCACCGCGGCCTTCATCGCTTCGGCCGACTGCAACACTTCGGCCACAATCAGCTCGTTGTTGTTGAACAGGCGCCCGACTTCGGCCATTCCCGCCATCAGCGGCCCGTTGATGATGGCCAGCGGGCTGGCGCCTTCGGCGAGCTTGCGGTCGAGGTCGCCCACCAGACCGTCCTTGGTGCCTTCGATGATGTAATGCGCCAGCCGCTCGTCGAGCGGCAGGTCCGCGGCGCGGCGCTTCTCCTGCGTTCCGGTTTTCCGGAAATAATCCGTGATGGCGGCGATGTGGAACTGGTTGACGGCGGCACGCTGCTCGGGTGATTGCGCGCGCCAGTCTTCGGGCGCCGCACGCAGCGCCATATCCTCCGCCGCCACCGGCGGCCGGTTGAAGAGCAGGTTTTCGGCCAGCCGCCGCTGCTCTTCGGGGATCGAGGCAAACCGCTCCAGCTTCTGCGCGTTGACGATCGCCAGGTCCAGACCCGCTTTGGTGCAATAGTAGAGGAATACCGAGTTGATCACCTCGCGCGCCGCCGCCGGCAGACCGAACGACACGTTCGATATCCCGAGCACGGTTTTGACGTGCGGCAGATGTTCCTTCACCAGCCGGATGGCTTCAATCGTTTCCACGGCGCCGCCAATATAGTTGGCGTCCCCGGTCGAGCACGGAAACACCAGCGGGTCGATGATGATGTCTTCAGGCGCGATGCCGTAGTTTTCCGTCAGCAGCCGGCACGACCGCTCGGCCACCGCCAGCTTGCGCTCCCGCGTGAAAGCCTGGGCCTGCACCTTATCTTCATCAATACAGCCCACCACCAGCGCCGCTCCGTAACGGCGCGCAATCGGGCACACGCGCTCGAACTTCTCTTCGCCGTCTTCCAGATTGATGGAGTTGATGATGCTTTTGCCCTGGCAGTAGGTGAGAGCCAGCTCGATGGCTTTGGCATCGGTGGTGTCGATCATGATCGGAGCCTTGATCTTGCGGATCAGGCTGTCATAGAAAGGCGGGATGTCTTTGAGTTCGTCGCGGTCGGAGCTCTGCAGGCAGACGTCGATGATGTGCGCGCCGTTTTTCACCTGCCAGCGCGCGATCTCGGTGGCCTCGTCCCATTTCTCCTCCGCCACCATGTTCTTGAACAAGCGAGACCCGATGACATTGGTGCGCTCGCCGACGATGAGAGTGCCGCTGGCCGGATCGGCTTCCACCAGATCGATGCCGGAATAATACGACCGCCGCGCGCGGTCCGGGGCCTGCCGCGGGCGCTTCCGCTCCGCCATCTGCGCGATCGCCCGGATATGCGCGTCGGTGGTGCCGCAGCAGCCGCCGACGATATTCAACCAGCCGTTATCCAAGAACCGCTCCAGCGCCGCCGCCAGAGAAGTTGGTGTTTCCAGATAGTGGCCCTCTTCATTGGGAAGCCCGGCGTTGGGGTGGCAGGAGACGCGCGTCGACGTCATCTCGCTGATGGTGCGCAGATGGTCGGTCATGAACTCCGGCCCGGTGGCGCAATTGAGCCCGATCGCCAGCAACTGCGCGTGCATCACCGAAGCACAGAAGGCGTCGGCCGTCTGGCCGGCCAACATGGTACCCATCGGCTCAATCGTGCCCGAAACCATGACGGGAATGCGCCGGCCGAGTTGCTGGCTTAGCCGGTCGATCCCCAGCAGCGCTGCTTTGACGTTGCGTGTATCCTGGCAGGTTTCGACCAGGAGAAAATCGGCGCCGCCTTCGATGAGGGATTTGGCCTGCGCGAAATAGTTGTCGCGCAACTCTGGAAACGTAGCGCCGCCGGTCACCGTGATGGCCTTGGTAGTCGGCCCCATGCAGCCAGCAACGAAACGCGGCCGGGAAGAAGTCGAGAGCTCGTCGGCCGCCTGGCGGGCCAGGCTCGCGGCCGTGCGGTTCAGCTCATGCGCATCGTTTTGCAGGCCGTATTCGCGGAGCACCAGGGCCGTGCCGCCGAAGGAGTTGGTCTCGACCACATCGGCGCCGGCGCGTAGATAGGCGCGGTGAATGTCGAGGATGAGATCCGGGCGCGTGCGCACCAGGTTCTCGTTGCAGCCTTCCAGCGCGGCGCCACCGAAATCCTCCGCCGTCAGATTCTTCTGCTGCAGCATCGTTCCCATGGCCCCGTCCAGCACGAGAACGCGCTGATCCAGGATCTCGCCGAGTTCCTGCTGCCGATCCTGAGAATCTTGCATACAAGGGATCTTTTAATCAGTTTAACAATCTATGCGGTTGTTCCCCACCCCTGGGTGCTTACTTTATGCATACCACTAACGTCTATGGCCCGCCAGAGTTATGCTGAGACCATGAGACCTCGAATTGTGGGTCGGCTCTGTATTTCGGTTCTGTTGGTGTCGGCGGTTGTTCCGATCCAGGCAGACACGCAATTCCGCGCCAGGAAAATGACGCGCAACGACGTCCCGCTGGGCAAAGGACAGTGTGACATACGGCTTCAGGTGGACAACGAAGTCGAAGTTTCGGTGCGGGGCGACTTGGTAGCGATACGGACCATTTCGGGGCGCGATGCTCGCGATGATGGGTCCGAATGCAACGAACCGCTTCCGACGCGCGACATTCAGGGGTTCAATTACGAAGTGAAAGACAGCCGGGGCGAGATTCGGCTGTTGGCGGAGCCGTCGCGGCGCAACGACTTTCAGGCGATCGTGCGGATCCGCGATACGCCCGGCGGCGAGGGGCGGTACCATTTCCGGCTTTCGTGGATGATGACGGGAGGGCGTCCCGATATCACGAGACGGGATCCGGATGATTTGCGCCGGGATGGCGATGATTTCGGAAGGCGCCGGCGTGACGATGATCCGGACGACCGGCGCGGCGGCCTAGCCTGGAATAATACAACTCACTTTGCCGGGCCGGGACGCGGTTCGTCGGCTTTGACCGGCTACGGCGCGCAGCGACTGATGGACGTGAGCGTCGACATCGATCGCGGTAACCGGATTCAGATTTCCTTCCGAACGGACAGCGGGCGCCCTCTCAGCTTTTCCGGGCAAGTCATTGGAGTAGAAGGAGATACGATTAAGGCAGATGTCGCAACCGACGATCGCGCCCGGTTGCGTGGCTCGATGTACCTGTGGCGCACAGCGCGTGGCGAAATCTACCGAATCAGCCTGGACGCGACCGACGGGCAGGACCGGTTGAACCTGGACTGGAACCGCCGCTGAAACCGGACCAAAATGGTCCGATTGTAGAAAAACTCCCTGTCGAAAAATCCCCTTCCCATTTAGGAGGAATGGTATTAGGATTGAGTCATGCGGATATTCAGACTCCAATATCTCATGATTGGTTTGGCACTGGTGTTCGGTATGAGTGCGGCTCCGGCTCAGGAGAACCAAGCGCCAAGCAAGACCATCAAACGGGTCCCTGTGACGGACGTCCACTCAGTAGACGGACAGGTACTGTTCGAGCACTACTGCGCGGTGTGCCATGGAAAAGATGCCAAGGGGACCGGGCCGGCGGCGGATGCGCTCAAGAAGGCGCCGGCAGATCTAACACAAGTCGCGCGTAAGAATGGCGGCAAGTTTCCGGAAGTCCATGTAATGCGTGTCATCAAAGGAGACGATACGGTGGGCGCGCATGGCTCTCGCGACATGCCGATTTGGGGAGAGTTGTTCACATCGCTCAGCAGCAAGGAGAGCAGCGAGCTCCGCGTGAACGGGCTGATGAAATATGTAGAGTCGGTCCAGGCGAAGTAGGCTAGCGGATCGAACCTTTTCTGGCGGCATCGAAAGAGATGCGATTTTCGTCCAGGATGGTACCAATGGCCCGCTGGAGGGCGGCTCGCGCTTTGACGTAAGCGCTGCGGGCGGCGACTTCGGTGGAGCGTGCCTGCGCCAGCAGAGTTTCATACTGAATGACGAAGAAACTGGTGGAGGCGCCGACTTCGAATTTCGCCTGCTCGACATCGAGCGACTGTTGCTGAAAGGCCCGCGCCTGAGCGGCGGCATCGGAAGAGGCGCGGGCTCGGCGCATGGCGATCAAGGCATCTTCGACCTCCAGGCGGGCCTGATTTTCCAATTGGCGGAGGCGGATCTGCGACTGCTTGACCTGGATCTCATCGCGAGCCAGGTCCGCTTCGGCGATGCGGTTGTGAATCGGGAGAGTGAACTGCAGACCGACGCCGTAGGTGGGATAGCGGCGGGCGAAGATTTGATCAAGAACGCCGCCGTAGCCGCCAGCCAATGTAGGGTCGGCGGTTGGCTGGAGGGGATTGAGAGCTCCTGACAGGCCGTTGTTCTGAAGGACGCCGACGAGATCGATTTCGGGGCGAGTGGCATTGTGCGAGCCCTGCAGCCCAACTTTTGAAATATCGATCTGGAGGCGCGCCTGGCCTAAGTCGGGACGGTTGCCGAGAGCCTCGGTAATGAGGTCCTGGATGGGTTGAATGTTGTCCTGGGCGGGGATCTCGAGCGGATCGGTGGGAATGATGCGGGCGACGCGGACGGCCTCATCCTCATTGCCGAGGCGCGTCAGCACATTTTTCAGAATGGCTTCCTGTTCTTCGAGAAGACCCTGGGAGTTGACGAGATCCTGGCGCGTGGAGAAGACCTGGGCGTTGGCGCGAGTCTCCTCGACAGGCGCCAGAGTGCCTTCCTCGACTTGCGCTTTGACGTCGGCGAGCAGTTTGTCGGCCGCAGCGACGGACTCCTGTTTCACCTTGACGTCTTCGTAGAGCGCGACGAAATCGGTATAGAGGCGCACGACACCGTAGACGGTGGCGATCAACTGCTGGCGGAAGAGCAGGCTACCGATTTTCTGCTCGTCGCCGGCAATGCGGATGAATCGGCGGTTGAGGCTGGCGCCGAATCCGCGCAAGAGGGGCTGCGTGACGTTCAGGCCGAGGCTGGAACCGGTATAGGGATTGTAGGCCGTGCGGAGCGAATTCAGCGACTGGTGGTTGTTATTGAAGGTGAGGCTCGCCAGGCCACCGGTAGAAAACCCTTGCTGGATGCCGGCATTGGCGAGGAGGCTGTTGCTGACCAGCGCAGGGGTGCCGGTCACCACGCTGTTACTCTGCGGCGTGGTTTGGTGGTTCCAGTTCAGCTGGCCGATGAGGGCGGGGTCATAGATGGGGACCACAGAGCCGGTGGATTGGGGAACGGTTCCCTGAATCGAGAGGTTGGTCTGCGGCGCGGACAAGACACCGAGTTCGAGCGCGTTGGTAGTCACCGACGAGCCGCCGGTAGCGCTGGCACTGACGGCCGGGTTGGTCAGCACGGGGCTGAGCGGGCCGCCGACGCCCGTGGGCACTTCGGCGAGCGTGAAATTCAAACCGCGCACGGTGCCGCCACCTTTGGCGCGGAGGAGGTCGGCGTCGGCGGCGGGAACAGAGAACCGCTGCAACTCGACGTCGAGGTTGTTCTCGATGGCGAGGGCGAGCGCGTCCTGCAGCGAGAGGTAGAGACTGCCGGCGCGAATCAATTCGTGCACGCGCGGCGAATTTTGAAACACGACCTGGCGCGACAGGGGTGGAATTTCAGTCTGGGCCACACCCGGACCGGCGCAGAGCATGCCCGCGAGCAGGAAACTAAGACCTGATTTGTACATGGTGATGCTTTCTTTTTAAGAGCGACGCCGGGGAGGACCGTCTTGGGGGACTGGTTTCACCGTGGCGCCTTCGCGCACGGCATCGCTCGGATTGACGGCGACCAGTTGGCCTTCCTGCAGGCCGGAGAGCACTTCGATGCGATCGCCAAAATCGCGGCCCACCTGAATCCGGGTGTAGTGCACTTGGCCAGATGGGCTGACTACGGCCACCTGAGTGCCATCGGCGAGGACGACGAGGGTGTCGCCCGGAACCAAAAGCGGCGGACTCTTGCGGAGCATCTGCAGATCGACCTGGGTGAACATACCGGGAAGGAGCACGCCATCGGGGTTGGGCACCTCGACTTCCGTAAGGAGGGTGCGGCTCGCGGGGTCCAGAGCGTGCGCGGTACGGGTGACGATGCCAGAAAATTTCCGATTCCGGATTTCGGAAAACTCCAGCGTGGCAGTCTGACCCACGCGAACGGATTCGGCCTCGGATTGCGGAACATTGATGAATGTCCGCATGCGGCCGGTTTGCGCGATGCGGTAGAGCAGGGTGCTGCTTTCGTTGATCAGGGCGCCGACATCCACGTTGCGCACGGTGATGACGCCGGCGAACGGCGCGCGCACGGTTTGATAACTCTTCAGTTCGGTGAGCCGGGCCAGATTGGCTTGAGAGGCGCCGACGCTGCTGCGCGCGGCGGCGACGGCTTTGCCGAGTGCTTCGACGTTCGCCTTTTGGGCGGCGTATTGGGCCTGATAGACGTCGTTATCTTGTTTGGAGACGGCACCACGGGTCACGAGATTGGCCCAGCGCCCGGCGGTGAGACGCGCGAGATTCTCATTGCTGCGGCCTTGGTCGAGGGCGGCTTCGGCCTGCTGCACGGAACTCTGAGCCTGCTCGAGGGTAGCCTGCGCCTGACGGATCTGTTGATCGAGTTCGGGAGCTTCAATTTCGGCGAGGACCTGACTTTCTTTTACACGATCGCCAATATCGGCATTGCGGGCGCGCAGATATCCGCTGGCGCGGGCGAGCACGGGCGCCTCGGTAACCGGCTGAAGGTTGCCGGGCAGGATGAGTTGGGCGCGAGCGGGACCGCGCACGACGGAAGTGACCGTGGCAAGGGGAAGGCTCTCGGCTTCGGCCTGGGCCTCGGCGGCCAAAACCTGCTGCCGCTGCCGCCGCGGCCAATACCCGGTGAGGAAGGCAGCGCCAAGCAGAACCACCAACACGGAACCGAGCAACCAGATCAGGCGCCGAGATGGAGTCGCATGGGGAGGCGCACCGGCGTGCTTCTGCTGCGCCAGGCGGCGCTTCAGTTCCTCGATTTCCGCGCGTAACTGCTGTTCGGTGGCCTTGACCTCGTTCATTCGCAATCCTCACGCGACATCATAGTGGCGTGCGAGTATCCTTTCTTGTTTCGCGGCGTCTGTGGATCCTTGAAGGCGAAGTAACTTCATGATAACGGACGGTCTGGGGGGAGTCGAGCCACGGCGGGAGGGGGTGGGGATGGCTCTTTTGGGCTAGTGCGGCCGGATCGGAGAGCGCCGGCGCGGATGTGTTATGTTCGTCGAAGCAAGCGGAGGCCGGGTGGCGGTGGAACATTTCGATGTCTTGATCATGGGGGCGGGGTTATCCGGCATCGACGCTGCCTATCACTTACAGAAATTCTGCCCAAGCAAAAGCTACGTCATCCTGGAGCAACGGGAACGGATCGGGGGCACGTGGGACTTGTTCCGCTATCCCGGAATTCGTTCGGACTCCGATATGCTCACGATGGGGTATTCGTTCCGGCCATGGACGAGTCCGAAGGCGATTTCGGCGGGAGACGCGATCCGCGAGTACATCACGGCGACGGCGCGGGAAGAAGGCATCGACGGGCACATCCGGTTCCGGCACCGGATCGAACGCGCGGCGTGGTCTTCGGAAGAGGGGCTGTGGACCGTGGAGGCGGTGCGAACGGGGACGGGCGGACGCGACGAGCCGGTCGCGCTGACTTGCAACTTTTTGTTTTCGTGCGCGGGATATTACCGGTATTCCGCGGGATACCTGCCGGAGTTTCCGGATGCGGGGCGCTTCCGCGGGCTGATAGTTCATCCGCAAGCATGGCCCGAGGATTTGGATTACGCCGGAAAGCGAGTAGTGATCATCGGCAGCGGGGCGACGGCGGTGACGATGCTGCCGGTGATGGCGCAGAAGGCGGGGCATGTGACGATGCTCCAGAGGTCGCCGACGTATATTGTGTCGGCGCCAGAGGAAGACAAGATTGCGAATTGGCTGCGCGGCAGGCTGCCCGCGCGGTGGGCATACCGGCTGAGCCGATGGAAGAACATCGGGTTGATGATCTTCTTGTACCGGCTGGCGCGGCGCTACCCGAATTTCGTGAAGAACGGGCTGCTGAAAAGAGTACGCCAGGAATTGGGCCCTGATTTCGACGTGGCGGCGCATTTCACTCCGCGTTATAACCCGTGGGAGCAGAGGCTATGCCTGGTTCCGGACGCGGATCTGTTTCGGGCAATGAAGGCCGGGCGGGCGAGCGTGGTTACCGACGAGATCGAGCGATTTCAGGAGGACGGAATTCTGCTCCGATCGGGCCGGCGCCTCGAGGCGGACGTCATCGTCACCGCAACAGGCCTGGCACTGCAGGCGTTCGGCGGGGTGGAACTGTCGGTGGACGGGCGGCCCGTCGATCCGGGGACCACGTTGACGTACAAAGGCGTCATGATGTCGGGCGTGCCCAACCTCGCTTCCGTGTTTGGCTATATCAACGCCTCGTGGACGCTGAAGGCCGATCTCATCTGCGCGTACGTTTGCCGGCTGCTGAAGGCGATGGACCGGAAGGGGGCGCGCCAGGTGACGCCGAAGGGCAGCGGCGCGCCGACAGCGCCGTTCGTGGAGCACTTCAGCCCGGGGTATATGCAGCGCGCGATCGCAAACTGGCCGAAGCAGGGGGCACAGGCGCCGTGGCGCGTGTATCAGAATTACCTGCGCGATGTCATCAGCCTGAAATGGAGCCGAGTCGACGACGGCGCGCTGGAGTTCTCGAATTCGGCGAAAGATCAGGCGCGGGCCGATGCGACGGAGCTTGTTTCCACGCGGCAATCTTGAGACTTCTTCTCAATGGTTCGGAGAACACGGCTCGGGCAGCCCCACGATAAAGGCGTGGGCGGGATAGGGATGCCGCCCACGCGGTCTTTGCGATGCGACGAACTATTGCCCGCCGTAGTTCACGGTGACTGTCGGGCTTCCGCTTCCACCAGCCCCTGTGGAACCTGACATTGAGAGGATCGGTCGTATCGGTTGTCGGGAAACCCGGGCCGGCCGCGGTTCCGCGTGAGGGCGGGAAGCTATTGCAGGTGGACGATGCCGCGCTGGATGGCGGCGGTGGCGGCTTGCGTGCGGTCCTGGACGCCGAGTTTGCTCAGGATGTTCTTGACGTGGTTCTTTACGGTGTGCTCGGCGATGTTTAGGGAATACGCGATTTGCTTGTTGGCCAGGCCGCGCACGATCAGCTCCAGGACTTGCACTTCGCGGGCGCTCAAGTCGGGGCGCGGCATCTGGGCGGCTAAGGCGGCGGCGACGCCGGAGGGTAAGTACGTTTGGCCGGCATGCACGGCGCGGATGGCTTTCAGTAACTCGTCGTGTAAGACGTCTTTGGTCAGGTAGGACTGGACGCCGGCGGCCAGGGCGCGGCGAATGTCTTCGTCACCGCCGTAGGTGGTGAGCGCGATCATGCGGGCGTGCGGAAACTCGGCGCGGATGGCGGTGGCTGCTTCAACGCCGGACATGATAGGCATACGCATATCGAGGAGCGCGACATCAGGCAGGTGCTTGCGGTACATTTCGACCGCCTGCTGGCCGTTGGACGCTTCGGCGATGACGGTCATGTCGGCTTGCATGTTGACGATCGTGCTGACGCCGACGCGGGCGACCAAGTGATCTTCGGCAACGAGAATGCGAATGGGATGACTCACGGGAGCGGAACAGTGACCTCCACTTCAGTACCTTCTCCGGGATGGCTGGCGAGGCGCAGTTCGCCGCCCAGGCGTTCGGCACGTTCACGCATGCCGATCAAGCCGAAGTGGCCGCCGAGCGACGAGAAGGCATCCTGCTGTTCGAAGCCGCGGCCGTTGTCGACGATGCGCAAGTCCAGGCGGCGGTCCTGGGTGTTGAGCTTGACCCAGACTTCGCTGGCGCCGGCGTGCTTCAAAGCATTGGTGACGGCCTCCTGGGCGATGCGCAACAGGTGCTGCTCGAACTCCTGCGGAAGACCGTTCTTCGCGCCGCTTACATCGACATGCACCTGAAGGCCGGATCCGGCGGTCCAAATCTGAGCTTCGGAGTGGAGAGCGGCAGCGAGGTCCTGGCCCTCGAGGACGGAGGCGCGCAGATCCATCACCGAGCGGCGCGCCTCGGTGATGCTGTGGCGCGCCATCTTGCGGGCGAGGTCGAGATACTGGCGGGCCTTGCTGCGTTCGTCGGGCATGGCCATGGCAACCGCGTCCAACTGGGAGCTGATGCCGACGAAGCCTTGCGCCAGCGTGTCGTGAATTTCACGGGCCATGCGCGCGCGCTCGTCGAGCACGAGCGCGAAGCGAGAGGCGAGCTGACGGAGGCGGAGCTGATACAGGCCCCAGGCGGCCGCCAGCAGAACCAGCGCCGAGACCAGGCGGAACCATGCTGTCTCGTAGAAGTGCGGCAGCACTTCAAAGGCGTAAGTCCGCTCGGTGGCGGGGCCTCCGGGCAACTCGGCACGGACGTGGAATATATACTTTCCATGGGCCAAGGTGTTGTAGTTAATGACGCGGCGGTTCCCTGCCCTGACCCAATCGAGATCGAGCCCTTCGAGCTTGTGGGAGTAGCGGACGCGCTCGGGGGCGCCGAGGTGAATCGCAGTATAGCGTATCTGAATTCGTTGGCTACCGGCGGGCAAACGGGGCGTGCTGGCAAAGTCCACAGCTTCACCGTCGGCGGTCATGTCAACCATGTGCAGCTCAGCCGGACCGCTGGTCTGGGCCCGGGCATGCGGATCGATAACGGCCAGGCCCTGGCTGGTGGGAAACCATAAGCGGCCGTCATTGGTGCGGCGGCCGCCGCCTGGAATCGGGTAACCGGGAGCGGACTGCGCACTGCGCAAACCGTCGTCGACTCCGTAATTGGTCGGCTCGAGCTGGCGAATTTTGTGCTGTTCGAAATCGCGAAGCTGTTTTTTGGAAACGCGGCAAATGCCGCGGGTGGTGCTCAACCAAAGGGAGTCGCCATCGTCGGCAACGTCGGAGATGTTATCGCTGAGCAGACCGTCTTTTGCGGTGAAGTGCGTGAACAGGTTGTTGCGAAAAGCGTTCAGGCCGCCGCCGAAAGTGGCGATCCACAAGGTGCCGTCAGGATCTTCGCGCACGGCGCGAATCTGGTCGCTGGAGAGGCCGTTGGCTTCTGTGTAGTGGATCTTGTCTTCGCCGCTCACGCGCCAGAGGCCTTTGCCGTAAGTGCCTGCCCATAGGACGCCATTGCGGCCCTCGGCGAGCGACACGACGGCGTCGTTCAGGACCTGGCCCCCGGGGACGAGAATGGTCAAACGGTTTCCATTAAGCTGTCCCAGGCCGCCGGGAAGGGCCAGCCACAGCCTGCCGGCAGAATCTTGGAGGGAATCGAAAACCAGCTCGCGATTGAGCTCATCGGGAGGCACGTAGGTGCTGAGATGCTTGTCGTGCATGCGGACGAAGCCGCCGCGAGTGCCGAGCAGGAGATCGCCGTCGTGGCTCTCACGGATAGAGAACACCTCGTTGTTGGGCAAGCCGTTCCAGGTGGTGAAGAGCTGGTAGTGCTCCGGGGCGAACAGGAGCAGACCGCTTTCGTGGTAGCCGACCCAGATGCGGCCGCTGTGATCCTGGTAGACGGTGTTCGGGTCATCGCTGGGCAACCCTTCAGGCTTGCCATAGACGGTGAAGACGTCGTCGCGAAGGCGGGTGAGCCCGTTGTTGGCGCCGATCCACAGGTTGCCTTCGCGATCCTCGAAGAGGGAACGCACCTGGTCGCGGTCCTGGCCGCCGGGGCCGGTCATGGTAACGAAGCGATTGTTGCGGAGGCGGGCGAGGCCCGAGTTGGTGCCGACCCAGACATTGCCGTCGCGATCGACCTGAAGCGCCCGAACGAACAGGTCGGGGAGACCGTCGCGGGTGTCATATTTACGGATCTGGCCGTCAGCGGAGCGGAAGAACAGGCCCTGGCCGCCGCCGATCCAGAGATTGTCGTGGCTGTCGGGAACGATTTTGGTGACGCTGCCGGAATTGAGCGCTTCGGCATCGAGGACGGGCACGAAGCGGGAACCCACGCGCTTGACGACACCGCCGAAGCCGCCGACCCACAGTTCGTGACGCCGGTCTTCGAAGACACGCTGCACGGTGGTGACCGGGATATCTTTGGCCGCCTTGAAAACCTGGAACCGGGCGCCATCGAAGCGCACCAGATCGACGCCGACGACGGCCCAAAGAGTGCCGGTGTGATCCACCGTGAGGTCAGCGATGGAGTCGTCGGGGAGCCCGTCCTTGGTGGTATAGGTGTAAAACTTCTTGTCGCGATAGCGAGTCAAGCCGTTGGTGGTGCCGATCCAGAGCGCGCCGTCTGGTCCGGCAGCGAGGGCAGCGATCGAGTTGGCGGGCAGGTTGTTGTGGTCTTTATCAAAGACTACGAAATCGTACCCATCGAAGCGGGCCAAGCCTTCATCGGTGCCGAGCCACAGGTAGCCGTCCGTGGTTTGGGTGATGGCGCGGATCGTGTCCTGGGGCAGACCGTGTTCCTGGGTCCAGACCTTCTCCGCGTACTGCGTGAGGGCCTTGCGGGGATCGAGGGCCAGGGCGTGGCGGACGAGCAGGAAGACGAAGGCCAGGAAGAGGGAACGGCGGGCGGTCCTGGGAGCCATGGCTTCTTACAGTATAGAACCGCACCGGCGGCAAGACCGCCGGCGTTACCATACAGACATGAGGAATCTGGCGGTACTGGGCGTTGTGACGGCACTGGCGCTACCCATCGGCGCGCAGCGGGGGGGCGGGCGCGGGACTCCGCCGGCCGCGGAGAATGCGGCGCCGGCAACGCCGGCCAAGATGGAGGACAAAACCTCCAAGACCGAACATACAATCTCGATCAACGGGCAGACGCTCAAGTACACGGCGGTGGCGGGCACCCTGGTGCTGCGAAAGGAAGATGGCACGCCGACGGCCAGCCTCTTTTATACGGCATATACGAAGGACGAAGTGGCGGATTTGTCGAAACGGCCGCTGACTTTTGCCTTCAACGGCGGCCCTGGGTCGTCCTCGGTCTGGCTGCACCTGGGTTCGCTCGGGCCGAAACGAGTCGTGCTCGACGCGGACGGGCAACCCGTGCCGCCGCCGTACCGGTTCGCCGATAATCCGAACACGCTGCTGGACCAGACGGATCTGGTGTTCATCGATCCGGTGAGCACGGGATATAGCCGGGCGGCAGTGGAGGCCGACGCCAAGAATTTTCACGGGATCACGGGGGATGTGAATTCCGTTGGCGAATTTATCCGGCTGTACACGTCGCGCAACGGGCGGTGGAATTCGCCGAAGTTCCTGGCGGGCGAGAGCTACGGCACGACGCGCGCGGCGGCGCTGTCGGGTCATCTGCAGGATTCCCTGGGGATCAATCTGAACGGGATCGTGCTGATGTCGTCGGTGCTGAATTTCGGGACGATCCGGGATGATCCGGGTAACGACCTTCCCTTTGCTTTGTATTTGCCGACGTTCACGGCGGCGGCCTGGTATCACAAGAAACTGCCGAAGGAACTGGAAGCGGCGGGGTTGACGAAGGCTCTAGAGGAAGCCAGGCGGTTCGCGTCCGGACCGTACACGCTGGCATTGTTTAAGGGAGATTCGATCTCGGCGGAGGAGCGTTCGACCACGGTGAAGAATTTCGCGCGGCTGACCGGTTTGTCGCCCCAGTTCATCGAGGAATGCAACCTGCGAGTGTCGCCGGAGCGCTTCCGGAAGGAACTGTTGCGCGACCAGCGGCGGACGCTGGGGCGGTATGACAGCCGGCTGGAAGGCGTGGACGAAGATGCGGCCGGGGACCGGCCGGATTACGACGCGAGCTATGCGTCGGTGCAAGGCGCGTTCACGGCAGCCTGGAATCAGTACGTGCACACAGAACTGAAGTACGAAAGCGATCTGCCGTATGAGATCCTGACGGACCGGGTCCGGCCGTGGAGCTTCCACGAATATGAAAACCGGTATGTCAACGTGGCGGACACGCTGCGGGACGCGATGACGCAAAACGCGTCTCTGCGGGTGTTCGTGGCGAACGGGTATTACGACCTGGCAACGCCGTTCCTGGCGACGGAATACACGATCAACCACATGCTGCTCGACCCCAAACTGCGGGACCACGTCACGCTCGGGTATTACGAAGCAGGCCACATGATGTACACGCAGTTGAAGTCGCTGGAGAAGCTGAAGCAGGACATCAGCCGCTTTATGGCGTCCGGGCTGGCACCAGCGAGCGCCCCAGGGGCTTCCGGCCAGTAGATATAACCTGATTATTTGCAATAAGATCAGTGTGTCTTCGCGAATCTAAATAATTTTTGTGAGAATACTTGACAACCATACGCGCATATTTTATGATTGTTTATGTAGGAGGCCAGGGGCCCCGAAAAATCGAATAAAGAGGAGCTTTGAACCCATGTCACTGACCCATTTTGATCCGTTAACCAATATCCGCCTGTTCGAGGATGCATTTACGCGCTTCCTGAGCGAGCCGACGACCAACCGTCCGTGGACGCCCGCGGTGGACATTTACGAGACCGAAAATGAGCTGGTTCTGAAGGCCGACCTCCCCGAGGTGAGCCTGAAGGACATCGACGTACGGGTGGAAAACCAGACTTTGACGATTGCCGGCGAGCGCAAGTTCGAGCACGAGGAGTCGAAGAAGGGCTTCCATCGAATCGAGCGCAGCTACGGCAACTTTGTGCGGAGCTTTGCGGTACCGAGCACGTTCGACACCGATAAAATCGGCGCCGAATTCCATAACGGCGTATTGACGGTGATGCTGCCCAAGAAAGAGGCCGCGAAGCCGCGCCAGGTCAAAGTCGAAGTGAAGCAGTAAGCATCTAAAATTAGAGAGGGGCGAGGGAAAGCTCCTCAGAAAGGAGGGCAGGCAGGCCGGAGGAAGGCCCGCCTGCCCTATTTGCATAAAGGGAAATGTTTCGTTTAGACAGACTGACCCAAAAAGCGCAAGAGGCGTTGCAGCAAAGCCAGGCGATCGCGGAGAAGAATAACAGTCAAATGATGTTTCCCCTGCATCTGCTGATCGCCTTAGCGGAGGAGAAAGAGGGAGTGGTGCGCCCGGTTCTGGAGAAGTGCGGGGTGCGCCCGGACGCGCTGCTGCTGGAGGCGCAACGGCTGCTCGGGAATCTGCCAAAGACCGGGCCGATGCAGCCGGGGATGTACCTGGCGCCGTCGATGAACGAAGTGGTGGAGAGCGCCTTCGACGAAGCAACGCGGTTCAAGGACGAGTTCGTATCGACGGAGCACATGCTGCTGGCACTGGCGGAAAAGCGAAGCGACCCAGCCGGCCAACTGTTGGATCGCGCCGGAGCGACGCATGATGCCATCCTCAAGGCGCTGGTGTCGGTGCGGGGCACGCAGCGGGTTACCGATCAGAATCCGGAATCGAAATACCAGGCGCTGGAGCGCTACGCGCACGATCTGACCGAATCGGCGCGACAGGGCAAACTGGACCCGGTGATCGGGCGCGAGGACGAAATCCGGCGCGTGATGCAGGTTTTGAGCCGGCGGACGAAGAACAATCCTTGCCTGATCGGCGAGCCTGGCGTGGGCAAGACGGCCATCGTGGAGGGGCTGGCGCAACGGATTGTGCGCAGCGATGTGCCGGACCAGCTCAAGCACAAGCGGCTGGTGATGATCGATTTGGGTTCGATGATCGCGGGCACGAAATTCCGCGGCGAGTTCGAAGACCGTCTGAAGGCGGTAGTGCGGGAGATTATCGAGTCAAACGGGGAGATCATCTGCTTTATCGACGAACTGCACACGCTGGTGGGGGCCGGGTCGGCAGAAGGCGCAATCGATGCGGCCAACCTGCTGAAACCGGCACTGGCGCGCGGCGAACTGCGCTGCATCGGCGCCACGACACTGAACGAATACAAGAAACATGTCGAGAAGGACGCGGCGCTAGCGCGGCGCTTCCAGACCGTGATGGTGGGAGAGCCCACAGTGGACGATACCATCGCGATCTTGCGCGGGCTGAAGGAAAAGTTCGAAATCCACCACGGCGTGCGCATCAAAGATACCGCGATCGTGGCGGCGGCGGTGTTGTCGCACCGGTACATTGCGGATCGCTTCTTGCCGGATAAGGCGATTGATTTGATTGACGAGGCCGGGTCGGCGCTGCGGCTGCAGATCGGGTCGATGCCGATTGAGATCGATCAGATCGACCGGCGGATCGCGCACCTGGAAGTGGAGCGGCAGGCGCTGAGCAAAGAGAAAGATGCGGGATCGCGGGAGCGGCTGCGGCACGTGGAGAACGAACTGGAGACGCTGCGCGGGCAAGTCGCCGGATTGAAGGAGCGATGGACCCGGGAGAAATCCGCGATCGGCCGGGTGCGGCAACTAAAGGAAGAACAGGAGAGCCTGCGCAAAGACGAAGAAAAAGCGCGGGCGGCGGGCGATTGGGAAAAGGCGGCGCAGCTGCGGTACGGGCGGCTGTCGCAGATCGAGAAGGACATCGCCGCGGCCGAGCAGGAACTGGAGGCAGTCAAGGAAAAGGCGCTGCTAAAAGAAGAGATCGACGAAGACGATATTGCGCGGATTGTCGCGAAGTGGACGGGAATCCCGGTGACGCGCATGCTGGAGGGCGAGGTACAAAAACTCGTCCACATGCCGGAGCGGCTGAAGGACCGGGTGATCGGGCAGGACGAAGCGGTGCGGCTGGTTTCGAACGCGATTCTGAGGAACCGGGCGGGGTTGAGCGATCCGCGGCGGCCGATCGGGAGTTTTATTTTCCTGGGGCCGACGGGCGTGGGCAAGACCGAGCTGGTGCGAGCACTGGCGGAATACCTGTTCGACGACGAAAAGGCGATGATCCGGGTCGATATGTCGGAATACATGGAAAAGCACGCGGTAGCCCGGATGATCGGCGCGCCGCCGGGATACGTGGGGTACGAAGAAGGCGGCCAGTTGACCGAGCAGGTGAGGCGGCGGCCGTACTCGGTGGTGCTCTTCGACGAAATCGAAAAAGCGCATCCGGAAGTGTTTAACGCGATGCTGCAGATCCTGGACGACGGGCGGCTGACGGACGGTCAAGGCCGGACGGTGAGCTTCAAGAACACAGTGATCGTGATGACGTCGAATGTAGGCACCGGGATGGTGGAGAAGAACACGATCGGGTTCTCGGTGCACGCCAAAGACAAGCGCACGGACGAAACACGGCAGCGGCTGCTGGCGGCGCTGCGCGAGCAGTTCCGGCCGGAATTCCTGAACCGGGTGGACGATATCATCGTATTCAATTCGTTGACGCGCGAACACCTGGGAGTGATCGTGGACATTCAACTGCGGGACTTGGGCAAATTGCTGCAGGACCGGAAGGTGACCCTGGAGGTGACCGAGGCGGCCAAAGAGCGGCTGATCGCGGAAGGTTACGACCCGCAATATGGGGCGCGGCCGATGAAGCGCGCGATCCAGCGGCTGGTTCAGGACCCGCTGGCTCTCAAGCTCATCAACGGCGAGTTTTCCGAAGGCGACACGATCCAGGTTGATGCCGGACCCGCGGATGGAGAGCTGGTGTTCACCAAGCAGGTGCCGGTGGCGGCGTAAGGTAACCCGGGCGCGGTTCCGTGCCGGAAACGGAGGCGGGATCGCGAGTGCCCGGGCGGAAGAGGCTTAGGGACGAATCTATGACGAATGCAGTGAAAACGGCGATGCTGCTGGGGTTGCTGAGCGCGCTACTGCTGGTAGGCGGCGAAGCGATCGCGGGGCGGCAGGGCCTGTATTACGCATTGATATTTGCGGGGTTGATGAATTTCGCGGGGTACTTTTTTTCGGATAAGATCGCGCTCTCGATGTACTCGGCGCAGCCGCTGAGCGAGGCGGACAATCCGGAGGTGTACCGGCGGGTAGAGCCAATCGTGCGGAATCTCACGCAGCGGATGGGGCTGCCGATGCCGAAGCTGTGGCTGATTCCGGAGGATTCGCCGAATGCGTTTGCGACGGGCCGCAACCCCGCGCACGCGTCGGTGGCGTTCACGACGGGCATTCTGCAGCTGATGAACGATAGCGAGATTGAAGGCGTGGTAGCGCACGAGCTGGGGCACGTACTGCACCGGGATATTCTGACGAGCTCGGTGGCGGCGATGATCGCGGCGGCGATCACGATGCTGGCGCGCATGGCATTCTGGTTCGGACCGCGCAGCGACGACGAAGAGGGCGGCGGGGGCATGATTGGCGCCATCCTGATGATGATCCTGGCGCCGATTGCGGCGATGCTGATTCAGATGGCCATTTCGCGCTCGCGCGAATATGACGCCGACGCCGCGTCGGCGAAATACATCGGGTCTCCGTATCCGCTGATCAACGGATTGCAGAAGCTGGAGACGTGGTCGAAGCGGATTCCGATGGACGCATCGCCGGCGACAGCGCACCTGTTCATCATCAAGCCGTTCAGCGGCCAGAGCCTGATGCGGCTGTTCTCCACACACCCTTCGACCGAAGACCGAATCGCGCGCCTGCAGGCGATGCGATGAACGAGGTCCGGGTCAACCGGAAGGCGGCGGATCGGGTCGCGTCCGGACATCCGTGGATTTTTTCCAGCGACATTAGCGACCGCGACGGGGCACAGCCGGGCGAGGCCGTCAAGGTAGCCGACTGGCGCGGGCGTCCGTTAGGCACGGCTCATTACAGTTCCGCGTCGCAGATCGCGCTGCGGATGCTTTCAGGGCAGGTGGAAGCGATCGATCGCGCTTTTTTCTTGCGGCGGTTGCGGGCGGCCGAAGAACATCGGTGCCGCGTAGTGCATCACAGCAACGCGTACCGGGTGGTGCACGGGGAGGCCGATCTCCTCCCTGCCCTGGTGGTGGACCGATACGCGGATTACCTGGTGGTTCAGACTCTGAATCAGGGGATGGATGCGGGCAAGGCGGAGATCCTTTCCTGCCTGGAAGAAATTTTTCAGCCGGCCGGAATCGTCACACGCAACGATGTTGCGGTGCGGGCAAAGGAGCAGTTACCGCTGGAAGCAGCGGTGGCGAGCGGAGACGCTCCGGAATTTGTACCGGTTCAGATGAACGGGCTGGCACTGCGCGCGGATCTGCTGCGCGGGCAGAAGACGGGGATTTATCTGGACCAGCGGCAAAACTACCTGGCGGCAGCACGTTATGCGCGCGGAGGGCGCGCTCTAGATGCTTTCACATCGACGGGGGGGTTCGCCTTACATCTGGCCGGAAAGTGCGAAAGCATCGAGGCCGTAGACAGTTCAGCGCCGGCGCTGGCCACAGCGCGGGCGAACGCCCAGGCCAACGGCATTGAGAACATCCAGTATCGGGAAGCGGATGTATTCGATTTGCTGGCGAGCTATGCCTCCGGCCAGCGCTCTTTTTCGATGGTGGTGCTGGATCCGCCGGCGTTCGCCAAATCGCGGCGCAGCGTGGAAGCGGCGGCCAGCGGATACAAGGAGATCAACCTGCGGGCACTACGGTTACTAGGGCCGGGCGGCGTGCTTGTTACGTGCTCGTGCTCGCACCATGTGAGCGAAGCGATGCTGCTCGAAGTGGTGGCGCAGGCGGCGCTCGACGCGCGGCGAACGCTGCGCGTGCTGGAACGGCGCACACAGGCGCAGGATCATCCGATCCTGCTGACGGTGCCCGAGACGCACTATCTGAAGTGCCTAATTCTGGAAGTGCTATAGCGCCGGCGGCAAAGACCGCCGGCACTACGCTCAAAACATGTATTTCAGCGCGAATTGAATCAAGCGCGGGTTGACACTGGTGCTGGTAATCGCGCCGAAGGTGGTCGGCGTGGAAGTGGCGGTGCCGGGGTTGTTGAATTGCGCATGATTAAACGCGTTGAAGAATTCCGTGCGGAATTGGAGCGCGTGCCGCTCGCTCAACTTCGTCATCTTGACCAGAGAGATGTCCCAGTTAAACTGGCCGGGTCCGAGCACCACGCCGACGCCGGAATTGCCGTAGCCGGTGCCGTTTCCGATGACGGGGAGCTGGCAGGCGCTGGTCGGGCTGGGATTGGCAAACGAGCTGGCGGTGAAGAAGCCCGGGCCACCGCTGGCGCCGCCGAGGCGCGATTCCACACTACCCGAAGTCAGAATGTTGTCATAGGTGGCTCCGGAGCACAACTGCGCCCTGCCGGCGTTGACGGGAGCGAAGGTGACAGTATTGAGCGTAGGCGCCGTGGAGATGGGACCCGAGACGCCATAGATGGTTCCGGCGCGGGCGTCGGTGAAAGTCAGGGGTGTGCCGTCCTGGACAGCGGTCACACCGGAGACGGTCCAGCCCTCGGCGACTTTTCCGACTACTCCGCGGGCATGGAGCGGCAGCTCCCAGCTGTAGTTGAAGATGAACCGCTGCGGCCGGTTGAAATAGGCCTGTCCGTATTGCTGCGAGAGATCACTGGCATTGTTGTAGTTGGCGCCGTATCCGACCAGATCAGTCAAGTCTTTGCTCCAGGTGTACGATGCCTGCAGACTGACGCCGTGCGAGAGGCGGCGCCGGACAGTGGCCTGGAGGCTGTTGTAGTTGCTAATGCCGTCGAAACCGGTGCCCTGGAATCCGCTGGCCGCAAACCCGAGGTAGGGGACGCGCAGGTTCACGTTCTGGACGGTATTGGTGGTGACGCCGTTGACGGGGTTGGTGGGACTCGCCAACAGAGCCGTGTTGTAGTTGTGATTGTAATCGGCGAGGTTAATGCCGCTCGAACCGACGTAACCGACATCGAGCACCCAGTTCCGAACAAATTCCCACTGGACGGTGAGGTTGTACTGGCGCACTAAAGGCGTGCGAATGTTTTCGGAGATGAACGGAAGATTCTGGTTGGAGCCGGCGCCGGTAGAAAAGTCGACCCAGCGGGGCACAAAGCCGAGAGGCGTGGGCGGGAACAGGTTCTGCAGGCTGGCGGGCTGAGCGGCGGGACCGGCGTAATCGAGGGTCACCGCATAGGGGTTGCCTTGTTCGACGGAGTGCACGAACAGGTTGCCGCCGATACGATCATAAAACATGCCGACTCCGCCGCGGACCACGAAGCGCCCATCGGCGACCGGCTGCCAGGCGAACCCAAAGCGGGGGCCGAAGTTGTCGAACGGCGGGCCCGATTTCACCGGCAGGTTGCGACTCGATTTGAGGACGCCAGACGGCACGGTGCCTTGGAAGTTGGCCGGCACGACGAATCCCGCAAAGGTGCCGCCTGTCGTGGGCAGCGCTCCATTATAGGGACCTTTTCCGGCAAGGGCGGCGGGCGTATTCACGGCGAGCACCTGACTCTGCCAGACGTTGGTGAGGTTGCCGTATTTGTCGCTGAGGGTGCCGTCGTATTCCCAACGAACGCCAAGGTTCAGAGTCAGCCGCGGGCTGACCTTGAAATCGTCCTGGACGAAGGCGCTGACGTTGTTGGCTCGGTAGCCGTGAATGATGCCATCGGGACCACTACGGACACAGAAGAGGCAAGAAGCAATATTGCTGAGCGGGGTTCCCGTGGTGTTGCCCGGGTTGGAGGGCGAACAGGAGGGGTTGGTCGGATCACAGCCAGCGCGCCCCATCAGGAAGTCACCGAAAGAGGAGAGGGTGACATTTCCGCGCTCGATCCCCTTGAAGACGATATCCCAGTTGATGTGCTCGACGTCGAATCCGGCGCGGACGGTGTGCTTGCCGTGCGACCAGGAAATGGTGTCGGCAATCTGGAACTGATCGGTCGGGTCAAACACGTCGTCGCCGATGCCGCCGCCAAGATTGAACAGCCCCTGCAGGGTGATCGCGTTCATGGTGGTGATATTCGGGTTGATGGGAGTCATTCCTAATTGGGTCGTGGTGAACGGAACTCCGCTGCTGTTGGAAGCGAGGTTGCGCTGGAAGGAGATGCGGCCTTCATTCACGAGGTTACTGGAGAGAAGCGAGGTGAGCTTCAGGACGGATTCGGTGTTGGCGTACAGATAACTGGAGGGCGTTCCCGGCAATTCTCCGTTGGCGTTCGTGAAGGGGAGGGTTTGCGGATCCTGACTGGTAAAGAAACGGGCGGCTAGAGTTTGATTGGGATTGATGACATAGTCCAGGTTCACGAGTGCCTGGTGCTCGGTGAAGTGAGCGGGCTGGCTGATGGGGTTCAGCTGAAAAGTGCCGTTGGTCGAGCCAGGAATGTAGTAGTTGCCGTTGGGGAGTTTGAGCTGCAGGAAGTTGATAGAAACGGGGTTGATGTTCGAGCCATCGCACGCGACTTGCACGCCGGTGACGCCGGCGCCAGTGGTCAGGTAACGGGAATCGCCCGGGTGATTCTGCGGGCAGAACTGCTGACCGAGAGCCGTGCGGAATGCGGCGGTGTTGGAGCGGTCGCCCGCGGGAATCGGGGGCAGCGTCGGAGTGGCGTAGCCGTTGGTGCCGACGCCATTGACCTGGCGGGTTTCCTGGTAGCTGCCGAACAAGAACAGGCGATCCTTCTTGAGGGGACCGCCCAGATTGCCGCCAAACTGATTCTGGTTCAAAACCTGCTTGGATCCACCGGCCCGATTGCGGAAGAACTCGATGGAATTGAGCGCCGTGTTGCGGAAGAACTCGTAGGCCGTGCCGTGCAGCGAGTTGGTGCCGGACTTGGTGACCACATTGACATTGGCACCGGGGTTGCGCCCGTAACTGGCGTCATAGGTAGAAGTCTGGATTTTGAATTCCTCGAGCGCGTCGGGATTGGGGACGCCGATCCCGGCGTAGATGCCTGCATCCGCGGCCAGACCGTTGCCCGCGAAATTATCGATATTGACGCCGTCCATCTGATAGTTGTTCTGATTGGTATTGGCGCCGTTGACGCTAACATCCTGCGAGCCTCGTCCCAGCAAAGCGGCGTTATTCACGCTCACGTTGGCGCCGGCGGACATACTAAGGATTTGCGTGTAATTGCGATTGGTGAGCGGCAGACTGGTGGCGGCCTGGCCGGCGACCACGGTGCCGAGCGTCGAGTTCGCGGTTTGCAGCACAGCGGCTTCGGCTTCGACCAGGACCGCTTCGGCCTGGGTGCCGACGTCCAGCGCGCGATCCAGGACCGGCGTTTCGGTCACGTTCACAGTCACGGACGGGACTTCGGAAGTTTTGAAACCGGTAGCAGCAAATCGCACGCGGTAGGTTCCGGGAGGCAGCAGCGTGAAGCGGTAAGTTCCATCCGCACCCGTGAGAGCCGTACGAGTCTGGTTTGTCTCTGTATTGATGACGGTCACGGTGACATTGGGGACCACGGCGGCTGAAGGGTCAGTGACGGTACCGACCAGAGCACCCGTGCCCGCGGATTGGGACCAGAGAGGCGCACACCCAACGAAGAGAATGGCGGCAGTAACGAATAGCGTGCGAAGCGAATTCCCGGACTTCATGATTTCCCCTTTTCAGCGATTCTTATCCCCGCAGCCGGCACGCACTCCCTACCGGCCGACAGGCTGGTGTTGGGGAGGGAGTATATCATTACGGAATAGCTGGTGTACAGGGGGTTAGGATTTTTGGAGGATCAGACGGCGATGGATTTCCAATTCTTCACCAGGCGTTCGGCGGTCCGCCAAGCAAGCGCCTGCACGGTCAGAGTCGGGTTGCGAGCGCCGCTGGTTCCCATGACCGAACCGCCCAGGACGCCGAGATTGGGAGCCTCATGAGAAAAGCCCCAGCGGTCGACGACATTGGCTTCGGGATTGGCGCCCATGCGCGTGCCGCCGTAGGCGTGGGTGCTGACGAGAGGCAGGGCGGGCGGCCGCTTAACTACGTCCACGGCGCCGGCCGCGCGAAACCACTCGTCCATTTTGGTCAGCGCGAACGCTACGGCTCGCTGCTCGTTGGGCTTGATGCTGGAAGTAATGCGACAGACCGGATCACCGAGCGGATCGCGCAGATCTGAATCGAGATCGAGGAAGGTCGTCTCGTACGGGAAGGTGGAGGTCTGCAGATAAGGCGCCGTCCAGCGTGCCGCATTCTCGCGCACGAAGGCTTTCCAGCGCGAGCCCCAAAGCGACCCATTCGCAAACGCGTCGAGAGTTGCGACGGAATCGATCGGGTGGGTTTCGGTGTGCACGTGCAAGGTGGTGCCGCCAATAAAACCGAGGCCGCTATGATCGAAATGATCGTCGGCCCAATCGTCGACTGTCACGCCCTGCGCCGGAGTGCCGTACCAGTTGTTGATGTCGAACGGGAAGCGTCCCAGGATGCCCCCGCTATAGTGCCCGAAATAATGGCGGCCCACCTGGCCGTGATTGTTGGAAAGCCCGTTCGGATAGGGTTTGGACTTCGAGAGCAGCAGCAGGCGCGTGTTCTCGTAGGTGTAGGAAGCCAGGAGAACGGTGCGGGCAGGCTGAAAATATTCCTTGCCATCGCGCAGGTATTGCACACCGGTAACACGGCCGTCCGGGCCAGTGAGGATGCGAGTTACCTGAGCGCGATCGAAGATCGTCAGATTTCTTGTCTTGAGCGCGTCGGGAATGGTAGTCACGGCGGTGGAGTTTTTCGCGCTGAGGTGACAGCCGCCGGTTCCGCAAAATCCGTGATAGCCGCAGACCGGACGTCCCCGATATGGCTGCGAGTTGATGGCGGCAGGAGGACGAAACGGATGCCATCCGAGCTTGACCGCCGCATCGGCCATACGGTCGGAAAAGCCGGTGCCGCGGAGAGGCGGCATTGGATATTCACGCTGTCGGGGGCCCTCGAAAATGTTCCCCGCTGAATCGATCTTCCCGGCGATGTTGCCGGCTTTCCCGGATACGCCGATCTCGCGCTCGACCACGTCGTAGTACGGTTCCAGCTCCTCGAAGGTCAGCGGCCAGTCTTCGAGAGTCGAACCCGCTGGAATCGCGCTCGCGCCGTAGCGCTTGATGGTCTCCGAACGGGCTCGAAAATCCCACGGCTTGAGACGCCAGCTCTGCGCCCAGTAGTGGATAGATGTGCCGCCGATAGCATTCATCATCGGATGATTGGGAGCGCGGCGCGCGGGCACGGAAGGGCTGTCGCGAATCGTGGGAACTTCACGTTTCGTCTTGGGCACAGACGTAACGAGTCCGCGGACGTTGTTATGGATCTCGTCCGGCTTGAACTGATGAGGATCCATCCAGGTGCCCGCTTCGATTCCGGCGATCTTGAGACCAGCGCGCGCCAGCGGGAGAACGGCGACGCCACCGGCGGCACCGAGGCCGATGAGGGCAACGTCGACGGGTTTCAGTTGGATGGGCATGGCGTGCAGTCACCCAACGATCGACTTCCAGGCTTTCACCAGATGATCCGCCGCGCGCCAGGAGAGGGCTTGGATGGTGAGCGTGGGATTGCGGGCGCCGCTGGTTCCGAAAACTGAGCCGCCCAGCATGCCAAGATTCGGCGCTTCGTGCGAGAAGCCCCACTTATCGACGACGCTGGTTTCGGGATTGTCTCCCATCCGGGTGCCGCCGTAAGTGTGGGTGCTAAGTCGAGGCCCGGCCGGATTTCCCTTGGTCACAGCGACGGCTCCAGCCGCTTTGAACCACTGCTCCATGCGGTCTTGGGCATAGATGGCGGCGCGGCGCTCATTTTCCTTGGGGCCGCTGGTGACCCGAATTACGGGATCGCCTAGCGGATCTTTTGCGTCGGGGTCCAGATCGAGGTACGTATTCTCGTAGGGGAAGCTATTGGCTTGGATATACGCGGAGGCGGTGCGTCCGGCGTTCTCGTGGATCCAGGCTTTCCACTTCGAACCCCACTCCGGAGCTTGGCCGAAGGTCTGGCTGGCAGCGGCTGCAATGGGATGCTTTTCCATGTATGCGGTCATGCTGGCGCCGCCGATGAAGCCTAGGCCGCTGTGATCGAAGCTGTCATCGGCCCACTCATCAATCACGACGCCTTGCGAGAGAATCGCGCCGTACCAGAGGTTGAGGTCCATCGGAAAGAGCGCGTTGACTCCGGCTCCCGCTTGCGCGTCCCAATGCCCGAAGTAGTGCTTGCCGACCTGGCCGTGATTGTTACCGAGGCCGTTAGGATACGGTTTCGATTTGGAAAGCAACAGGAGGCGCACGTTTTCGTATGTGTAAGAGCCGACGAGCACCGCCTTGGCCGGCTGGAAATACTCGTTGCCCTCGCGCGCGTACTGGACGCCGGCCACCTTGCCCGTGTTGTCCGAGATGATGCGGGTAACCTGCGCACGATCGAAGATGGTGAGGCGCTTAGTCTGGAGCGCGGCAGGAATAGTGGTGAAACAGGTGGAATTCTTGGCCTGAAGATGGCATCCGCCACGATCACAATATCCGTGATAGCCGCAGGCGCCGCGTCCATTGCGCGGCTGGGAATTAATCGCGGCCGGCGAGTGGAACGGTTTCCAGCCTAACGAGCGCGCCGCGGCCTTCATGTGCTCGAGGTAGTCGGTGGAGCGGAGCGGGGGCATCGGGTACTCACGCTGGCGCGGGCCTTCGAAAACGTTGCCGGCCGCGTCCAACACGCCACGGAGATTGCCGGCTTTTCCACTGACGCCGATTTCGTACTCGACCGTGTCGTAGAAGGGCTCGAGTTCGTCGTAACTGAGCGGCCAATCCTCGAGCGTCGAGCCTTCGGGCAGATAGCTCGCGCCATAGCGTTTCTTAACTTCGGAAACAGTTTTGAAGTCCCACGGCTTGAGGCGCCAGCTCTGCGCGTGGTAATGAATCGACGTGCCGCCAACGGCGTTCATCATGGGGCTCGGCCCGCCGCGCTGCGCCTTCTGATTGGCATCCGCGCGAAAGGTGGGAGCTTCGCGGCGAATTTTGTTGCCGGTGGTGACCATGCCGCGGACGTTGTTGTAAATCTCGTCCGGATGGAAATCTTTATGAGGATCCATCCAGGTGCCCGCTTCGATTCCGGCGACCCGCAGGCCGGCTCGGGCCAAGGGAAGGACCGCGACACCACCGGCCGCGCCGAGGCCAACCACCGCGACGTCCACCGGCTTCAGATTAATGGCCATGGTTGGAACCGTAGGCGGAATTACGGTAAGGCTTCGGCGGCGTGTCCATTTTCTGATCTTCCGCAGCAACGGCCAGGCGCGGCCCGGGATAGCGGATCAGGTCCCAGCCTGCGAAATTGGTGTTGCCGCCGTAGTCGGGATCGCCGAACATGCCTTCGAGCGTCAGGCGGCGCACGCGGTTGAAAAAAGCGCGCGCGTTGGGAACACCAGTCGCCGAACCGTTCTCGACGGCAGTCAGAACGGCATCTTTTTGCTCGGCGGCCAATTCAGCCAGCGGCGCTCCGTGAGCCGTGCGGGCATATGCGTCCACGGCCGCGACGCCCGCGGTGAGTGTCTCCTTCTCGGCGGCGAGGTAACCGGCGAGTTGGCGATCGATATAATTCGCCGCGCCGCACTCGACCGCACCCGGGCCGAGTTCATCCTTCGGAGCCAGGCGGTCGACAAAGGCCTCCAGAATCTTCTTCTGCGCCGGCGTGAGCGCGGTGGCCGGCGCCTGCGCGGTGGCAGTCAGCGCCGTGGCGGGAATCAGCGTGGCACCCGCAATAACGCTGCGCCGCGTCAGATCGAATGACTGTTTCTTGCCGGGCACGCAGCCCTCCTTTATTTACCGGTATAGGAAATGCGCCAGATCGACCCGGAGCCGTCGTCGGTGACCATCAGAGCACCGTCCTTGGCGACCGCGACACCGACGGGCCGGCCCCACACATCGCCGTTCGGCAGCACAAAGCCGGTCAGAAAATCTTCATAGACGCCGCTGGCGTGTCCGCCTTCCAACGGCACGCGCACGACCTCGTAGCCTGAGCGCGTAGAACGGTTCCAGGAACCATGCTCGGCGGCAAGAAGGTCGCCGCGAAACTCCTGGGGGAACTGAGTGCCGTCGTAAAAAGTCAGCGCCAGAGAAGCGTTGTGAGGGGTCATCAGCACGTCGGGCACGAGCACTTTGTTCTTCAGCTCGGCGTGCTTCCCTTCGAGGCGCGGATCAGGGTGTCCGCCAATGTAAAAGTACGGCCAGCCATAGAAGCCCCCGCGCTGCACGTGAGTGATGTAGTCCGGAACGAGATTATCGCCGAGGGCGTCCCGTTCGTTCGTTGAGCACCACAGCTCACCGGTGGTTGGGTTGATGCCCAAGCCAACGGGATTGCGGATTCCCGACGCATACACACCGAGGAATTTTCCATCGGGGGTGTATTCAAGAATGTTGGCGCGATGCGTCTCACTCGGATTGGAGTCGGGGTCGTTGATATTGGATGCTGACCCAACGGCAACGAACAGGCTCTTGCCATCCTTGGAGAAGACCACGTCGCGCGTCCAGTGGCCGCCGCCGGCCGGCAGACTGGGCACCACGGTTTCCGCCGTTCCCCCCGCCTGCAAATCGCCGGCCTGATAGGGGAACCGGACGACGGAATTCGTATTGCCGACGTAGACCCACTGCGGATTTGCGCCCGCTGGATAGAACGCAATGCCGAAGGGCTGGCGCAGCCCTTTGGCGAAAGTGGAAATCTGAACGGGGCGGCCGTCGGCATCGCGACCACGAAAGACCTTGATCTCGCCGGCACGGCTTTCCGCGACGAAGAGATCTCCATTCGGAGCCGTGAGAATCTTGCGGGGCTGGTCGAGCTTGGTAGCGTAGAGATCGACCTGAAAACCCTGGGGCACCTGCGGCCACTTGTTGTCGGGTCTGGGGACCATCTTCGCCGTGTTCCGGCTCGAGGACGTGGCGAAGGGCTCGGGCAGATCGGCGGCCGTGATCTTATGAAAGGTACCCGGCTTGAGCTGGGGCGCGTCTCCGAACGCGGTTGGCCCTGTGATTAGATTCTTGCTATCGATCTTCTCGCCGGCAGCGAATGCCAACCATCCTGCAGCGAGAAGCGAAAATGCACCAGCGGCGATCCAAGAACGCTTGCCCATGATCCCTCCAATTCTGGGATTGATGGAATTTTATCATGCGCGAAAAGAGCGAAAGCCTCGCCCCCGGTAAGGGGCGAGGCTTTCGGTACGACACGAAACGAGTTTAGAACGAGAAGCGTGCGATGATGGTGCCGGTGCGCGGCAAACCACCGAGTTGCGTATTGAAGTTGCCGTTCGACGGTGAAGAGGGAACCGCTCCCGGCGCCACAATCATGTTGACCACACCGAAGCCACCGGAGAGCAGCCCGTTGGTCCGATTGAGCGGAGCCGCCGGGTTCACACTGGTGCTCGGGTTGCCAAGGTAGGTGTGGTTAAAGATGTTGACGAACTCAGCGCGGATCTGAAGATTCATGCCTTCCCGGATGCGGAAGTTACGGCCGAAATTGAAGTTCTCGATCGGCCGACGCGGAGCGCGAAAATCACCGTAGAACGTCTGACCGCCGTAGGTGCCCGCGGCCGGAGCAGTCCACGCCGCTGGATTGAGGATTTGATCGTACTGGGGGTTGATGCAGCCGCAATTCGGATTCTTCAGATAGAGCGACTGGCCTGGCACGCGGATGTCATAGTTGACGCCCGTAATTGCCAGGTTGTTCGGATTCGGTGACGCGGGAGGGGCTAACAGGAAGCCGCTGCCTTCTTGGAGAAACACACCGACCTGCCAATCCTTGGTAAGCATCGCAACCAATCGCTGGTTCGGGAAGAAGTTCTGCACCGTGTAGACGACATTCGCGTTAAACAGGAACGGTTGATCCCACTGCTGGTAGGTCTTCCCCAACGCCTGCGGATCGTAGATGTTGTAGTCAACCAACTGCAGCGACTTCGACCACGTGAAGGTGCCCGTGGCCTGGAGACCACGGGAGAAGCGCTTGTTGATCTTGGTCTGCAGGGAGTCATAGTACGTCTTCCCAGTCGGCGAATTCGTGACATTGAGTGCCGTGAATTGCGGGAAGGGACGAAGAGCCTGCAGCAGGGTGCTGTTAGCGGGGAAGCCCGGATACGGCATTAGGTTTCCGACTCTGGCGACCACCGCAGGCGAGCTGATGGATTGGCTCAACAACAGGTTGTCAGCCGGATTGGTATATGGATTCAAGCCCAAGGCGGCGAAAGTCGCCGGCGAGATCTGATTGGCAAGACCCAGGTTCGACGCGTTCCCGGTGCTATTCTGCGTGATGCCTGTCCACCAAACGCCGCGATTGCCCACGTAGGAGGCTTCCACGACTAAGTTGGAAGTAATCTCGCGCTGCAGTCCGATACTAAACTCGTTCTGGCGGGGAGGCCGGCCGGCATTCTGGTCGAGCATAATCGGGTTGGTGCCCGGAACGCCGGGGTTTGTGGGAAACAAGCCAGGATTGAAGACCGGCCACTGGGGTTGGGGCAGAGCCGTGGGACTCGAGAGGTTGATGTATTCGTTAACGCCACTCGGCGTGTTGATGTAGTTCAGAGCTGCAACCGAGCCCGCGATATCGGGGACGAATCCGTAAATGTAGCCCCAGCCTGCGCGTAGCACGGTTTTGGCATTGATCTGGTAAGCAAGACCAAAACGCGGGCCGATAGCGTAAGGGTAATTGCTGGCGAAGGAACAATTGCAGGTGGCTCCATAGGAGGTGCCACCGATGCGGCCTCCCGCATTCGGGTTGGAAATCAGTCCCAGAAACGCGGCGCGGCCGTGTTCTTCAGTCGGGTAGGTGCCATAATCCCAGCGAGCGCCGAAATCCACAGTCAGTTTCCGGCTCACTTTCCAGGAATCCTGCAGATAAGTCGCCCACTGTGATTTTTCCATCCGGTAATCGGCGGTAGCGTTCTGCTGGGTCGTGCTGAAATCTCCCAGGAGGAAATTCGCATAACCGAACCCGATCTGCTGGCCGGCCAATCCGTTTGCCGGATTAAAGGGTAGCGCGGTCGCGCCCGCACTGGTAATCGTGTTGACGATAGGCACGGACGCCATAGATGCAAGGATCACGCCCGAAAACGGATTGGAGATGGTGCCTTGCCAGTACACTTCGCCGCCCGCCTTCACTGTGTGATTGCCCTTAACCCAGGTCATGCTGGCGTTCGCTGAGGGCTTTTCCTGAAAACTATGCGACTGAATCTGCCCGGTTGTGCCGACGTTCTGCATGCCGCCGAGCGCGTACGACGAGTTCCCCAACGGCGCCTGCATGTTTGTAATGTTCGGGAAGTTGCGGCTCGCCTGGAACCCGTTCAATCCGAGTTGCTGGGCATTGAAATTCAGGAATGGCGCATCATCAAAGAAGTTCAGTTGCTGATAGCCCGCGCCAAGGTGCACCAGGACTGTTGGGGTCAGCGTGTGATCGTAGTTCAGGCGGTAGATTTTGTGGTGAATGAACGTTCCGCGCGCGAGTGTAATTTCGGCCGGAAGACCATCGGCATTACCATTCGGAGTGGAATACTGGCTGTCAGTTTGGGTTGTAGACCAATAGAAGGAGAGATGGCCTTTGGATCCGATGGACTGATCGATCTTGACGGACGGGATGGTGGTGGCTCGCTCGCCCGGTTGGGTTCCGGCCCCGTTATTGATCAGACTGTTGGTGGTCGGCAGCGGAAACAGCTTCTGGATGTTGAGCGCGATCGGACTCAGCATGGACTGAGGAATCATGTTGTTCGTAAAGGGATCGCGAACCAGAACGCCGTTGGGGGCGGCCCGTTCCGTGGTCGGATTATAAATCGTGTTGGCGTAAATGGGGCGCCCGAGAGCGTCGGTGGAAGGCAGTGGTCCGGTAGGCACACCCAGGTTCGGATTGAAGTTGGCGCCGCCATTCACGCTGATCGCCGAGAAATCGCCGTTGCGATACGCCGCATTCGGCAGGGTCAGATTGAACGGAAGAGCCTGGCTCTCTTTGTATTCTTCAAAGTTGAAGAAGAAGAACGTTTTGTCGCGGCCGTTGTAGACCTTGGGAATAAACACCGGGCCGCCGAGCGTGCCACCGAAATCGTTGCGGCGGTTGCGTTGCTGAACCTTGCCACCGCCATCAGAAAGGGTGAATGGAAAACTGGCGTTCAGATCTTCGTTGACGAAGTAATCGTACCCGCTACCGTGGAACGCGTTCGTTCCCGACTTCATAGTGATGTTGTAAAGGCCGCCGCCCGCTGTGCCATATTCTGGAGCGAAATTGCTGGTCTGAACCGCGACTTCCTGAATCGCATCGGCGCTGGGCTGCTCTTCCTGCAGGGCGTAGGCGACGTAGTGGTTCGTCATGTCCTGCCCTTCAATGCGATAGCCGCCAGAATTACTGGGTGCGCCATTGACTACGTTGACGAAATTCGCTTGATAACTCGTGCCGGGAATCAACTGCACAAGACCGTACGGATTGCGGATCCCGGAGCTGCCCGCATTGGAGCCGCCGATGCCGAGGATCGGGAGGTTATCCAGACTGTCAACCGAGATATTGTGAGCCAAGTCACCGCTTTCGGTCTTCAGCTGCGACGCGTCCGCTTGCACCGTGACCGATTCAGTGGCTTGACCGACTTCCAAGCTGATGTCGATGCGCAGGACGTTGCCGACCGAGACCGTGATACCCGAGCGATTAAACCGCTTAAAGCCGGGAACTGTTGCAGAAACTTCATACTGCCCCACCGGCAATTGGGCGACGGTGTAATTGCCCGTCGAGGTGCTGAGTACAGGATAAACCACACCCGTCTCCTGGTTTTTCGCCTCGACGCTGGCATTTGCGATGACCGCACCGGCCGGGTCGGCCACTGTGCCGGTGATCGTGCCGCGATCCTGGCCGAACGCCGCGAAGACGCTCACGAACAGACAGATTGTTGTCCACAGCGATTTCATTCGATTGTTCCTCAATAGATTTTGGTTGGGGAAAATTCTTGTTGTTGGAGACGTCGCGAGCCGAAGCCCGTGAGTGTGAGTCCGGAAACCAAAAGTATTTGACGCCTCATTCAGTGCGATGCAGCCGGCAGAATTTCAAATTAACTCCGCAGCTGATTTCAGGACGAGCCTGATATTGAACCGAGAAATTCCTCTTTCCTAAAGTTAACTGCTGCTCCTCAGGAGGAGCCTCAAAAAGCGACCCTTTGTGAGGATTATAGGAGGGCCTGATCGAAGCTGTCAAGTTCACGCCGTTAAATCAATTGTTAATACTAGTTCACGAACGTTATTTCGATCGTTTAATGCAAACTGAGTTGCGCGCATCACCATCATGGGGTGAAGCGCGCGCCGAGAGCGAGGAAAAATATAGTCCCGACGGCGATGACGGCACCGTGGGGTAATCCGACGGATTTCGGGTTCTTAACGTCCAGTTCTTCGCGATTGATATAAGCCGGCCGGCCATGACGCATTTCGCCGAAGATATATCCAACATTCCAGAAAGTCTTTTTTACGCGCCCACGCGCCACAACCACAATTAAAGCGAGCACGCCCCCGAGAATTGCGGTGACCAGAAAAATACCGAACCAGTCCTCCCAACCGACCAGAGCTCCCACCGCCCCCATGAGCTTTACATCTCCCGCGCCCATGGCACGAATGGCGTAGAGCAAGAAGTAGACGCCGAATCCCAGGGCCAGACCTTTCAAGGAGAAGACCAAGCCGGGAACACCGCTGTAGAGGAAGGTATTCAAGGCCAAGCCAATGGCTGCTCCGCTCACCGAAATCCAATTCGGGATGCGGCGGTAGCGCACATCGTAGACGGCCGCCGCCAGGACCAGCACAATCAGCGCCACCTCCACCCCAGGTGGTGGGGGAGTCAAGGTCATGCATCGATCAGTATAGCTTGCTGCCGGTGCGGCCACTCTACTGCCGTTCGGGTGTACGCCGCTACTGAGGTTCGGATATTTGAGGAACTGCGCGGGTAGCGGAAACCTGGAGTCCTTCGCCGTATTGAGCAGCGCCCGGAATACTGACGGGAAGATGTCCGCGAATGTTAATTTCTCCAAACAGGGCCTTCACTGCAGCCGTTTCCGAAGGCGGCACGGTGCTGAAGGTAGCCAGGTACGCCGCTACGTCGGGGAAACCACGCAACAGGTAGGGGTTGCCCAAGGCAATCAGAATGACCGGCTTCCCCAATCCGATTAACGCCTGCAAGAATTGGGGCAACTCTCCGGCCGGGCCCACCGACCCGCGGAAGGCCGCGGCGGTGGAAAACGCGGCGACGACGTAGCTCGCGCAATCCGGCAGTTTGCGAACAGCCTCATCCATGGCCTGGCGGGTCATGGTCGGATCGAGTGCCGCCTCCGCGGCAGTAGGCACGCGATGCCGCAGTTCGCGGGTAAACACCTGGCCTTCGGAGGAATACCGGCCTTCGGCGACAACCAGGTAGCAAGCTCGCCCGGGATCCTGCAGAGGCAAGAGGCCTCCTTTGTCGCGCACCAGAGTCACGGCACGGTCGGCGATCTCTTGCGCGTGATCACGATCCTCGGGGGAATCGAGCACGTCGGCAATCGATTCGAGATTCACCGTCCGCTTACGATCGAGTCCCAATCGTTCCTTCGCCTCGAGAATTTTCGCCACGCTGGCCTGGATCCTCCTGCGCGTGAGCCGGCCATCTTCGACCGCACCGATAACGGCCTTTAGGGCCATATCGGGATCCGGCGGCATCAACAGCGCGTCCGCGCCCGCCTCCAGCGCCCGGACGGCGGCCTCGCCGGTACTGTATCCTTTGGCAATCCCACCCATTTCCAAAGCGTCGGTGATGACGAGCCCTTGAAAGCCGAGGTCGTTGCGCAACAGGCCAGTCAAAATCTGAGGCGCCAGAGTGGCGGGTAAGTCGGGAGGCGCCAAGGCGGGCACCGCGACGTGAGCCGTCATCACCGAGTCGACACCGGCGTCAATCGCCGCGCGGAACGGCACCAATTCGAGCCGATCGAGCCTTTCACGGTCGGCCGGAATCGTGGCCAGATTCAGGTGGGTGTCGTCAGCGGTATCGCCGTGCCCAGGAAAGTGCTTCACGGTGGTGAGCACATAGTTCTTCTTGTCGGAATGGGCGCCTTCGATGAAGGCTCTCACCATGGCAGCGACCGCTTGCGGGTTCTCGCCGTAAGACCGGATGTTGATCACCGGATTGTCGGGATTGTTGTTGACGTCAGCCACGGGAAACAAGACCCACTGCACGCCGAGCGCCCGGGCCTCGCGCGCCGTGACCTTACCTTCGAAGCGCGCCTCCTCGGGATCGCCGGCCGCGCCAAACGCCATCGCGTGCGGAAACGGGGTTGTGTCGTTGACTCGCATGCTGGCGCCGCGCTCGAAATCTGCGCTTACGAGCAGGGGCGTTCCGGCCAGACGCTGCATCCGATTCAAGAACGCCGCGAGCGCATAGGGCTCGGCCTTCGGTGTGGTCCGTCCGTTCGACCAGTTCACCAGGACCAGACCACCGATCTTGGTATCGTGGATGAGCCGCACGAACTTCCGGTATTCACGAGAACGCGAGTTGGGAAAGGTCCCGGAGAACGGGATGAAGATCAACTGCGCAACCTCGTCGCGCAGTGTCATGGCACTCATCCAGCGCCGCACCGCGGAGGTGGTCTTGATCGGAGGCTCGGCCTTCTGGGTCCGCGGCTTGCGTCTCACCGCGCTCATCGCGGCACTGGTGACGAACAAACACGCCACAAGGACCGGGAGGAGTCTTCCGCGCACGCTTTTAGTGTGCCAGATTTCCGCGCGTACCCGTGCGGACCCGGCCTCCGCCCCGCTGGGTCCCCGGCGGTTTCTTCGGGGTGGGGCGGTTGAGGAGCCGCTTCACCGCACGTACCAGGTGCACCGGCTCGTGCGAACTCTTCACGACGACCGAGTCGGCTCCGGTATTTTGTTCATTGAGGCCCATGGGTTCCACGAACGCTGAGAGAAGAATCACGCGGGCGTTCGGATCGAGTTTGCGAATTCGCTCGATCAGCTCGGTGCCGTTCATGCGCGGCATTTTATGATCGGTGACGATCAAGTCGAACCGCGAGGCGCTGAACAGCTTCAGAGCCTCTTCCGCATTCGCGGAAATCTCGACGTGATAGCCGAGTTCTTCCAGCAGCGATCGGCGGACCATCAAACCGTCTTTGTTGTCATCGACCAAAAGGATGGTCGCGTTCGATACCTGGGTCGCCTTCATTTGGGAAACGGTGCGAGAGTAACATCGCTGTCATGAGGATGTCAACGGATTTGCATCATTCTGGAAAATCGCCGGATTGAGTTCTTGACAAAAGCAAGGAGTCGCGCTGGGGCCGCGCGTGGCCCGAGCAGGAAACGACTCCGCCCGAGAGTGCCTACTCGACTTCGCGCGGCGCCTTGTACCCGGTCTTGGCAACGATCTGATACTTGATGGGCTTGCCTTTTTCGTCCGTTACTTTCAGCGGCTCGTTCGTGGCTGGGTTCACCAGATCCACCTTGATTTTGCGGTACGTACCATCGTGGGCTTTATTGGTCGGCTCATAGGTGAGTACGTACTGATTGCGCAGGGCCTGGTGAATATTCTGAAAAATCGTGGGGAACTCACCGAAAAACCGGGGGAAGAACGCGATGCCACCGGTTTCCTTGGCAAAGGTGCGCATCGCATTATCGGCCTGGAGGAAATCCAATTGCTGAATCGAGCTCATCGCGCCGTAAGACTCGTACATGATCCGGAGTGCCTGCATGAGTCCGATGGGGTATACCGGAACGCCCGCCTGCTGCAACTTTTTGCGCGCTTCACCATAGTTAAGCTTGCTGAACGTATCGATACCGGATGAGATCAGGACGATTGCCTTTCTGCCCTCGATGCCTGACATGCGGTCCGCTGTGTCGGTCAGAGCATCGTACAGGTTCGATTCCGAAAAGGCTGGAATATTCAACCGTTGCATGGCGTCGCGAACCTTGGCTTTATCGGCTGTGAAATCGGTCAGGATTTCCGGCCGGATGTCGTATGCCACCACGGCGACGTAATCATCGGGCTTGAGAGTCTCGAGAAAACCGTACGAAGCGGCCAGCGTCTGGTACCAAGTCTGGCTCCAGTATTGCTGGAAGAGGTTGCTGAATTCAATGACCATGGCGACGGTCATGGGTGCTTCGCCGGGGTTCACGCCCTTTAGGGGCTGCGGCACGTTGTCTTCGAGAACACGGAAATTTCCAGCCGGAATTCCGGGAATGAAGTGGCCCTTGTTGTCTAGAACCGCGACATCGACAGTGACCAGATCTACGTCGCTTTTGAAGTTCGCGAGACCCGTGGTGTCCGTCTCATTCTTCTTGCTGAGGCGCGAAGGGATTTTCGGCAGGTCGGCATCGGGCGCAGTGTTACCGGCATCTTTCTTGCGGGGCCGGGCGACTGTCGCGCCAGGCTCCCGATTGGGCCCTTGCTCCTGGGCGATGAGCAACCCCGCCAGCACCGCCAACATGAAGCCGCAGAGTGAATACGCTTTCCACGCTCGCATAGAGGTATACCTCACTCCCTCTTAACTTAAGGACGCAGGGGGAGAAACTCCCGTTGCCGCGTCAGTTCACCCATGGTCCGCCGCCCTTACCATGCTTCCGCATGTACACCTGAAATTTCCGCTTGGCCCGCTGCAATCGCCATTGGTTGTATGCGGACCGCGCGTCTGCGAATCCAAATCGCGGCCAGCGCGACTTCAGATAAACATACCCGAACAACATGCCGCCCAGATGTGCGATCGTGCTGACGCCGGTATTCGGGCCGAACGTAAGCAGCAGTTCGATCGCGGCGTAGATCGCCACCATGTACTTGGCTTTGATCGGGAACAGGAAATTCATCAGCACCGTCTGATTGGGGTACATGACGCCAAACGCCAGCAGCAGGCCGAAAATCGCGCCTGAAGCGCCCACGGTTCGAGTGCCCCAGTCGCCGATCGCGGCGTTGGCCGCCAGTACGCAGACGCCGGCGGCGATTCCGCAGAAGAAATAGTATTTCAGGAAGCGCCGCGTTCCCCAGTCCTGTTCCAGCGTCGAGCCGAACATCCAGAGCGCCAGCATGTTGAATAGCAGGTGGGTAATTCCGCCGTGCAGAAACATGTACGTGAACAACTGCCAGACGTAACCGTTTCGCACTGCGGCTTCAGCCCACAGCGCGAACAGCACTGTGGCGCTGCGTTGCAGCGCCGCGCCTCCCAGGTAATACACCAGGTAAACGGCGGTGTTGCTGATGAGCAGCCATTTCACGCCCGGCGTCAGGTATCCAAAATAGGAGGAACGGGTATAGCGCAACCGGGTATAACCCATGACGGCGTCCTAACTAAAAGAATATCAGAAGCTGACCATCTTCCCTTAAGACGCCGTCCGGTCGCCTTTGCCATAGCGGTTCAGGACGTGCGAACACAACTGGAGAACGGCCGCGGCGCCCAACCAGACCTGCCAATGAGAAAACAAGCCGGACGGAATCGCAAAACCGCCGGTCCAGTTAAAGTCGGACGCGATCCGCCAGCAGCCGAGAACGCACGCCGCCAATGCGGCCGGCTTCAGCAAGGCCGCGATCGCCTGCGCGACACGGCGATTCTTTTCGCGCTTGCTGCTGACAGGCGGCCGTTTTCCGAAGCGGATCCGGACCAGCATAGGGGTTCATACCAGTCTTGCAGATTCCGCCCTGCGTGGAAATGCTCCCAATGCGAAAAATCGTACGTTGCGGTTCCAGATCAGTTCAGACGGAAGATCACACTGATGCTGGTGATCACTTCGACCGGTTGCCCGCCCAGCAGCGTGGGCTGATAAATCCACTGCCGAACCGCGTCGAGCGCCGGCTGAACCAGCAGGGCGGGACCGCTGACAACGCGCAATTCGCGGATCTGTCCGTTCGTGCCGATTACTCCGGCGAGTTCCACGGTTCCTGAAATCCGCGCTTGCCGTGCGAGCGCTGGATAAACCGGCTCGACACGGTGAATCAAGCGTGCGGCCTGTAGCGCTCCACTGACGCGAACTTGTTGAATCGGGGCGGGAGCAGATTTCGGAACCGACGCCGGGGCTGCTTCCATCGGGCGCTTCGGCGTGTCTCGTCGCACGACCGAGTCAAGAATCGGGCCGAGCAGGGGGTTCGGGGTGCCGCTCTCACGGCCTCCGACTGCACCAGGCGCGTCCACGGGAGGCTCGTCCAGCGCCGGTACCACCTGCGAAACCGCCACCGGAGTGTACCAGATCGCGCTTGAATGAATCGCGGGTTTCGCGGGCCGAACATGGGGAATGGCCCCGTCTCTGATCGGCGGCGGAGGCGGCAGCGGAGCAGTGATCCATGACACTAATTCGCGGCGAGGCAACAACTGCGGCCAGATCAGCGGTATCGTCAACAGGCATCCCACCACTGTTAACTCCCCCATGAAGCTTAGCGTTACCGCCCAGCCGCGCACGGGCGCCGGGCGAAGCACGGCCTGTTCGAACATCATCACCCTCCCCGGGCACACATCTCCTCTACGCGTCTGCGGCCTGGAATCGCCTGCTGGAATCGAGAGTGAGTCTGCCCGCTCACCCCATAGACACCACGCGATCGAGCGAAGTTCCGTCATCATAGAAGTGTGCAGCTTCCGGAGCAAGTCCGAGCCGCGGTGGAGGAACGTGCCGCAACCGTAGGGTTCGCCGCTTTGAAACGGGCGGCTCTTGCGATCTCCTGCGGCTATCGGGAGGGTTGCACGACTGCTTTGGCCGGAATGGCTCCGGAAGAACGGGTAGCGGCATACCTCGCGACGCGCATGCCGGCAACCTATGCCGCCGCAGTGGCGGTTTTGCGGGAGTTGCGCCAGTACCAGCCAAGAAGCGTCCTCGACGTCGGCGCCGGAGCCGGAGCGGCAACGCTCGCCGCATTACGCTGGTTCCCGCAGGTGGATTCGATCACCTTGATCGAGCGCGACACAGCCCTGCTGGATATCGCTCGCGAATTTCTGCCGCACGCCGGGATTCGGTGCGAGAATTTTCTGCGGATCGCGACGTTTCCTCCGCACGACCTGGTGATCGCCGCGTACTCGCTAGGAGAAGGACCTCCTTCGGAAATCATTTCCCGCCTCTGGCTGGCCGCGCGCATGGCACTGGTCGTCATCGAACCGGGCACACCGCGCGGATTCGCCCTCGTGAGGGACGCTCGTACGCGCTTGTTGGCGGCTGGTGCGCAGATGCTGGCTCCCTGCCCCGGGGCCGGGAACTGCCCGGTTGTGGAGCCTGATTGGTGCCACTTCGCGGCGCGGGTGGAGCGCTCGGCCCTGCATCGGCGTTTGAAGGAAGGGGATCTGAGCTATGAGGATGAGAAATTCAGCTACGTGGCGGTGGGTCGCGAGCCGGCGGCTTTGGCGCCCGCCCGGATCGTGCGGCGCCCGCGGCACCAACCCGGCCTCATCGTGCTGGAGACCTGTACCCCGAGCGGCCTCGCAACAGTCCGAGTTGCCAAGCGCGACCGCGAGCGCTTCCGGGCTGGCCGCCACGCCGCTTGGGGCGACTCGTTCCCCTCGCTATGATGGAAACCATGCCTGATTCCCAGGTACCCGACCGGCCCCAGGCCTGGAGCATTCTTTGCGAATTCACCCAATCGGAAAGTCTGCGCAAGCACGCGCTCGCGGTAGAGGCATGTGTCCGCGCCTACGCGCGGCGATTGGGCGAGGACGAATCGAAGTGGTCGGTAACCGCGCTGCTCCACGATTTCGATTGGGAGATCCATCCTCAGGCTCCCGACCATCCGATGAAGGGCGAAACCCTCCTGGCCGCGCGTGGCGTGAGCGAGGAGATCCGCCGCGCGATTCTCTCGCATGCGAATTACAGCGGAGTGGCGCGGGTATCGTGGCTGGAAAAGACTCTCTACGCATGCGATGAACTGGCCGGGTTTATCACGGCCATTTCCTATGTCAAGCCGCATCGCAGCGTGTTCGAAGTGGACGTTGTGTCGGTGAAGAAGAAGATGAAGGACAAAGCCTTTGCGCGTTCCGTGAACCGCCAGGACATCATTGACGGCGCGCAGGAGCTCGGCGTTCCGCTGGAGGATCACATTGACTTCTGCATCAAGGCCATGCAGGAAAAGGCAGACGAGCTGGGGCTGAAGGGCTCGCTATAGGCAGGAGTTCTTCAAGCCAGCGCGCGAATATACCGGCTCGCCGGCTCCTCGAAGAATCGATACACCAACATCGAAAGCAAGATCACCAACGCCACATACACTCCCGGAGCGAGGTCCGGCGACAACCGCCGCACCCACCACAGCACCGGAACATGAAGGATGTACATCGCATAGCTGGATTTGCCGAGAAACACCGCCGTCCGCGAAGAAAGCATCCGGGCGAGAACTCCGGCACCCAGCGCAAAACCAACGAGGAGCATCGCGTTCAGCGGCCGGAGCGCGCTGTTGAGGTCAATGCCGCCAGGGAGCAGGCCAGGCCATGCGATCAACAGCAGGCCTGCGGCCGCACCCGGCAAATAGAACCAATAGCCAGCCGGCCGCCGCGCTGCGGCTGCCAACCGTTCGTACAGCCCCGCAGCCGCGATCCCCATGGCAAAATCCGCGAAATGAACAAGCGGCTTCCACTCGTCCCGCAAGCCGAGCGCGAACAGCGCTCGCGTGAACACACAAGCCACGCCCGCTAATGCCACAGCAGGAACGCACCGCAGCGCGACCACCGCCAGCGGAAACAAAATATAGAAGAAGACTTCGCACGAAAGGGACCAAGCAGGCGTATTCCACCCTACCGGCAAATGCCCAGTCCATCCTTGAAGCAGCAACCCGTAGTTCGCAATGAGCTGTGGTTTGCCCGGCGTCCGGTCCGCGATCACGAACGGCGCCACGAGCACGAAACTCAGGGCATAAACCGGATAGACGCGCGCGAACCGAGCCACGACATAGCGGCGCAGCCGCACCGCATGCCAATCGCGCCATCCGTAATTGCGCGCCAGAACGAATCCGGACAGCACAAAGAAAGTCGCGACCGCGAGATATCCGCCCCGTACTAACGCATACAGCGGATGCGGCCACGACTGCGCGCTGGCTTCCAAACGCATCCCCGGCCCGGTGAGATGGTGAAGCATGACCCACAGGGCCAGCAGGAACCGCAACCCCGTTAGAGCGGGGAGATGATCCGTGGAAGCCTTCATGCGTTCCGAATCACTTCGACGCCAAGATAGGGGCGCAGCGCCTCCGGCACCACCACACTACCGTCGGCTTGCTGATAGTTCTCAACGATTGCCACCCACGTCCGCCCGACCGCGAGCCCGCTTCCATTCAGCGTATGGACGTATTCCGATTTCTTGCCGCTCTTAAAGCGGATGCCGGCCCTGCGTGCCTGGAAGGCCTCAAAGTTCGAGCACGAAGAAATCTCTTTGTAGGCGTTCTGACCGGGCAGCCAGACCTCGATGTCGTAGGTCTTGGCCGAAGAAAATCCAACGTCGCCGGTGCACAGCACCACGGTGCGAAACGGCAAACCGAGGCGTTTCAGAACATCCTCAGCGTCAGCCGTAAGCCTTTCCAGCTCGTCATAACTCTGCTCCGGCCTTGCAAATTTGACGAGCTCCACTTTTTGAAATTGATGCTGCCGGATTATGCCGCGTACGTCGCGGCCGTACGACCCGGCCTCGCTCCGAAAGCATGGCGTATAGGCGCACAGCTTGACCGGCAGTTGCTCCGCTTCGATGGTTTCATCCCGATAGATGTTGGTCACCGGCACTTCGGCCGTCGGGATCAGCCAGAAATCGTGCTTCTCACATTTGAACAGGTCGTCGGCGAACTTCGGCAGTTGCCCGGTCCCGAACAGGCTCGCGGAGTTCACCATAAACGGAGGAAGCACCTCGGTGTAGCCGTGCTCGCGCGTGTGCAAATCGAGCATGAAGTTGATCAACGCCCGCTCCAGCTTCGCGCCGAGCCCCCAATACAAAGCGAAACGGGCGCCGGTGATTTTGGCCGCCCGCTCGAGATCGAGAATCCCCAGTTCCGGCCCGAGATCCCAGTGTGCCTTGGGAGCGAAGTCGAACTTGCGGGGCTCGCCGATACGCCGCACCTCGACGTTATCCTCGGAATCCTTTCCGACCGGCACCGATTCATGCGGCACATTGGGGATGCCCGCCAGTAATTCGCGGAACTGCTCGTCCAATGCCTTGACTTGGTCGTCGCAAGACGCGATCTGGTCACCGACGGCGCGAACCTGCCTCTGCAGCTCCGTCGTGTCGGCGCCTTCCCGTTTGAGTTGGGCGATCTTGGCGCTTTCTTCGTTGCGCCGCCGCTTGAGTTCTTCGGTCTGGGCGATCGCCGCCCGCCGGCGGCTATCGAGTTCGCGAAATTGATCGAGATTTGGCGGATTTGTGCGCGTGGACAGACGCCCCGCCACCTCGTCGAAGTGGCTCCGGAAGTGCGCGAGATCGTGCATGCCACTCCATGCTAGCGCATGGAGCACATCCTACTCTTCGTCGTCCTCAGCTTTTACCGGTTCGAGGTCTTCGGCTTCGAAAATCTGGCGGCAGTCGAGGCACTCTACATAGTCGACTCCGTTCCGGCGCGCGATTATCTGAGTGCGGGTATGGTCACAGGCGGCGGGTTGCATAGCAGCGCATTAATGAGGAATATTTTAACCGGGCCTTTCGCCGTGTCAAGCCCCCTTAGAGTCCCAGGAGTTACAATCCTGGGAGATGCCTTATCCGACCCACCGGCCCAGGCGCCTGCGCACCTCCGAATCCATGCGCCGGCTGGTTCGCGAAACCCGTCTGAATCCAGCGCAATTCATCCTCCCTCTGTTTGTTTGTCCGGGCGAAGGCGTGAAGCGGGAGATCAGCTCTATGCCCGGAAATCACCAGTTATCTATCGATAACCTGATTCGGGAGTGCGAGGAAGTGCACTCGCTGGGGATAGGCGGTGTAATCCTGTTCGGCTTGCCAGAGTCCAAGGATGAGATGGCTTCGGGGGCCTATGCCGAGGATGGAATTGTTCAGTCCGCCGTCCGGGCGGTTCGCCGCGAAATACCCGGCCTGCTGATTATGACGGATGTCTGCAATTGCGAATACACCAGCCACGGCCACTGTGGGTTTGTCCAAAACGGCGACGTGGACAATGACACCACGTTGCAATGGCTGGCAAAGACAGCATTGTCGCACGCCCGCGCCGGCGCGGATATTGTCGCCCCCTCGGACATGATGGACGGCCGTGTGGCCGCGATCCGGCAGGCGCTGGACGCTCACGGCTTCGAGCGCACATCCATTATGGCCTACGCCGCGAAGTTCGCCTCTGTGTTTTACGGCCCGTTCCGAGATGCGGCCGACTCCACTCCCCAGTTCGGCGACCGCCGAAGCTACCAGATGGATCCTTCCAATGGGCGCGAAGCCATGAAAGAGATCGCCCTGGATCTCGAAGAGGGAGCCGACATGATCATGGTCAAGCCGGCTCTCGCCTATCTCGATCTGATTCGCCAGGCCCGCGACCGCTTCGACGTCCCCATCGGCGCCTACCAGGTGAGCGGCGAATTCTCCATGATCATGGCCGCCGCCCGCAACGGCTGGATCGATTGCGAGCGGGCAATGATGGAAACCCTGACGTCCATTACCCGCGCCGGCGCCGGCATCATCCTGACCTACTTCGCCAAGCCCGCCGCCCGCCTCCTGAGCTAGGTTATGATCCCGTGGCGCATGCTCTTGGCTTGCGCGGCTTTTGCTTTCGCTGGTGCGGCGCAACCCGCCACCATCACCGGCCGCGTTTTCGATGTCTATCACCGCCCCGTCCGAGCCGCCAGGGTGGCGACCATGGAGCGACAATTAGTACGCGGCAAACAGCGTTTGATCCCCGGCGCCCAGACGACGGTCGACGATGCCGGCATGTATCGCCTCCCGCTGCCTGCCGGACGCTACGTCTTAGCCGTCCTGCCACCCCCCTATGCTATGGATCATGCGACCGTGTTCCCGGCGTACCTTAACGACAACGTGGATTTCGCCAAGACCCAGCCCATCGAGGTCACTGCCGGAGAACTCCGGCCGTTTACAGACTTTCTCTTGCTCGAAGTGGAGTCCCATCGGGTGGCCGGCCAGGTTGAGGGGGTCCCGAAAGGTTGGGGACCGGTGGGCGTTTTACTGAAAAGCGAGACCGGATACACCGAACCCTTGCGAGCCGTGGAAGCCGACTCTCGCGGCCGCTTCGTGTTTGATCACATACCGGCCGGTTCTTACGAGTTGAACGCGGTCGGCCCCGTCGTTGGCGTCATGGCGCTGCGGCCTTTCCTGGGAACGCCGGCTCAGTCCGGCGCCGTACACATTGAGGTTGCCGCGCCGGATGTCAGCGGTATTCAGATCCATCTTCACCCCGCCCCGCGGTAAGATTAAATCATTCCGATGCCGATACCCGTCGCAGAACTCCAGGCCATCGCCAAGCGGGTGCGCCGCGACATTATTGAAATGATCGGCACAGCGGGTTCCGGACACCCCGGTGGTTCACTTTCGGCCGTTGAAATCATCGTTCAGCTTTATTTCGATTTTATGCGGCTCGATGCGAAGAACCCCAAGTGGCCCGATCGCGACCGTTTCATCCTCTCCAAGGGACATGCGTGCCCGGTGCTCTATTCGGTAATGGCGGAATTCGGTTTGGCTCCCAAAGACAAGCTGAACACGCTCCGCAAGCTCGGCTCCATCTACCAAGGCCATCCGGATGTTCGTTTTCTTCCCAGCCTGGAGGCGTCCACCGGCTCGCTGGGCGAGGGCTTGTCTCTGGCGCTGGGCATGGGCTTGGCGGACCGGCTGGACAGCCGGCCGTGCCGAACGTACGTGATGCTTGGCGACGGCGAGATTCAGGAAGGCCAGGTCTGGGAATCAGCCATGTCGGGACCATTCCATAAGCTGGACAACGTCGTGGCGATCGTGGACTACAACGGCATCCAGTTGGACGGCTTCGTTAAGGACATCATGGAAGTTGCTCCGCTCGCCGACAAATGGCGCGCGTACGGCTGGCACACGCTCGAAATCGACGGCCACAATTTTCCCGCCATCCGCCAGGCGCTGGAAGAGGCGCAAGCCACCAAAGGGCGGCCCACTTGTATCGTGGCCCATACGGTGAAAGGCAAAGGAGTCTCGTTCATGGAAAACAATCCCAAGTTTCACGGGACGGCGCCCACGCCGGACGAAATGAAGCTCGCTTTGCAGGAGCTGCAGTAACCGTGCCGGCGGGAACCAAGTTCGAGTTGAAGCCGGGGCCGGCTACGCGCGAGGCCTTCGGGCGAGCCCTGGTGGAGCTGGGCCGCGCGAACAAAGACGTCGTCGTCTGCGACGCCGATCTCTCCAAGTCCACCATGACCGTTTATTTCCAAAAGGAGTTTCCCGACCGGTTCTTCTCCTATGGCATCGCCGAAGCCAATATGGTGGCGCAGGCGGCCGGTCTGGCTTACGCCGGCAAGATCCCGTTCGCGGCCAGCTTCTCCACCTTCGTGATGAACAAAGGATTCGAGCAGCTGCGCGTCTGCGTGGCCTATCCGAACCTCAACGTTAAGATAGTCGGCACTCACAGCGGCATTTCGATCGGCGAAGACGGGCCGTCGCAGATGAGCGTGGAAGAGACCAGCCTCGCCTGTTCCCTTCCCGGCTTCGTCGTGCTTAGCCCCGCCGACGAAGCCTCCACAAAAGCCCTGGTTCACGCCGCGGCGGCACACGTGGGCCCAGTGTTCATCCGCACCGGCCGGCCCAAAGCGCCCATCATCTACAACGGCGATCAGAAGTTTGAAATCGGCAAGGCCGTCAAAGTGCTCGATGGCACAGACGTTACGATCATCGCCAATGGCCTGCTGGTCGCCGAAGCGCTCCGCGCCGCGGAGACGCTCGAGTCCGAGGGAATCTCGGCCCGCGTCCTCGACCTCCATACGGTAAAGCCGCTTGATCGCGATGCCATTCGCCGCGCGGCATCGGAAACCGGCGCGATTGTCACCGCCGAAGAACATCTGGTGGATGGCGGCATGGGTGTTCGCGTGGCTCAAGTGGTCGCCGAGACGGCGCCCTGCCCCATGGAATTCGTAGGAATCCAGGATACCTACGCCGAATCGGGCACACCCTCTGAACTTCTTGACAAATACGGGCTGCTAGCCCGCGATGTCGCCGCCGCTGTGCGAAAAGTCCTGCCGCGCAAGCGCCGCTAAAGATGGCCGAAAAACCGTGGTTGGCGGAGGCTCTCCTCGAACAGGGTTGCTCCTGCCATTGGATCCTCGATGCGCGCCAGGTTTTCCGTGGAGTCTATGGAGATTCGCTCTCGTTCTTCGGTGTGGCCGCCGGTGAACTCCAAGGGCGCCCCCTTGCCAAGACCGTCGATAAGAAAATCGCGGCAATCTGGGAAAACCGCGTGAAACGCGTTTTCGCCGGCGAAGTCCTGCGGCTGCGCACGCACCGCGCCCAGGCAACCTGGTACATCTGCCTGTTTCCCATTCGCCGCGGAAAGCGCATCCTGTTCGCCGGAGCCATGGCCCGCGAGGTCAGCGCCTGGGGTAGCGCAGAGCAGGAATTGCGCCAGACTGTCCTCAGCGCGCTGAAGGCGCAGGAAAACGACCGCAAGATGGCCTCGAAGTTCCTGCATGACTCGGTCGGCCAGAATATGACGGCGCTCGGACTCCAGCTCGATCTGGTTCGCATGGACCTGGAACAGACGTCCCCCGAAACGTCCGCCCGCCTCGGCGAGATCCAAAAGATCCTGGAAACGATCATGGAGGACGTTCGGGGATACAGTTACGAGTTGAATCCCTCGATCGTGGAACGTGCCGGTCTTCGGCCCGCGCTCGACCGCTTGGTGAGCCGCGTCCGTTCCCGCTTTAGCGGCACAGTTCGCCTTCTCGCCGAGTCTTCACTGAAAATCGATCCCAAGATCGCGACGGGGTTGTTTCACATCGCCCAGGAGGCGGTGGAGAACGCCGTCCAGCACGCCGGTTGCTCCGCCATTGAAATCGCGATAAAGTCCACACGTAAAGGCCCGAATTTGGTGATCCGCGATAACGGCTCCGGCTTCGACCTGGACGACGTTATTGGCGTTCGCCGCGGCCTTGGGTTGCTCAGTATGGAACACTATGCGGCACAATCCGGCCTCGACTTGTCGATCATGCGCAACCGCGGGAGAGGAACCATCGTGCGGGTAACCCCTCGAGACCCGTCGTAAAGACCACTATGCCGTTCAGCGTAATTTTGGTGGATGATCATAAACTGGTTCGCGACGGAGTCAGAACCATTCTCGAGCACGGCTTGGAATTCAAAGTGGTGGGCGAGGCGGAGAATGGCGCGGATGCCGTACAACTCTGCCGCAAGTCTCCGCCGGATATCGTCCTGATGGACATTGGTCTGCCTGGGATGAACGGCATCGAAGCCACCACGGAATTGGTGCGCCATGTCCCCGGAATCAAAGTGATCATCCTGTCGATGTACGATGACGAAAACTCGGTGGTCACCGCCATCCGTTCCGGCGCCCGCGCCTTTGTTCTGAAGAAGGCCTCCTCCACTGAATTGCTCGACGCGATTCGGACGGTCGCCCGCGGCGGCTCGTATCTCAGCTCGCAGGTTTCTGACCGGCTGCTTTCTCGCATTCAACGGGGCGATCTCGAAACGCACGACCGCAGCCCGCTCGAGCTGCTCTCGCCGCGCGAGTTGCAGGTGCTGCGCCTGGTCGCCGAAGGCAAGACCAGCAAGGACATCGCGGTCATGCTCGATCTCGGCCTGCAAACCGTACGCAGCTACCGCAAGACGATGATGAAGAAACTCGGCGTCAACAACGTAGCCGGCCTGACCCAGCTAGCCTTGTCCACCGGGCTCACCCACTTCGACAAACCGGATGCAGACACCGTTCGGTGAGTGCGCCGTCTGGGACGCGCACGTTCATTTCTTCTCGCGGCGTTTCTTCGATTCGCTCGCCGCGCAGGCTGGCAAGACTTCCGAAGCCGTGGCGGCGGGTCTGGGCTGGGATTTGCCGCCGGAAGACCCGGTCGAACTCGCCTCCCGCTGGGCCACCGAACTGGACAAGCACGGCGTGGATCGCGCCGCCCTGATTGCCAGCATGCCAGGCGACGAAGGCTCCGTGACCGCCGCGGCCGCTGCTCGGCCAGACCGATTCCTGGCCTACGCCATGGTGAATCCCCTGGCCGACAAGCCTCCGGCCCTCGCCGGGCTGCACGCCCTCTGCTTCTTCCCCGCCATGCACGGCTACTTTATGCACGACGCGCGCGTGGAGCCGCTGCTGGCGCAAGCCGCCGCGCAAGGCTCGCTGGTGTTTGTCCATTGCGGCGTGTTGACGGTGGGCGTGCGCAAGAAGCTTGGGTTACCCTCGCCGTTCGACATGCGCAACTCCAATCCGATCGACCTGCATGGAGTGGCGCTGCGCCATCCCAATCTGAATTTCGTGATTCCGCATTTCGGCGCGGGCTACTTCCGCGAAGCGCTCATGCTGGCCGACCTGTGCCCGAATGTCTATCTGGACACGTCCAGCAGCAATAGCTGGATGAAGTTTGAGGGTCTCGACTTGAAGGCGGTTTTCCGCCGCGCCCTGGATGTGGTTGGACCGGCCCGGCTGCTTTTCGGCACCGATTCGTCGTTCTTCCCGCGCAGCTGGCACCGCGCGATCTTCGATCAGCAGATTGAAGCGCTGGCGGGCGTCGGCCTGAGCTCAGCCGATGCCCGCCTGATCTTAGCCGAAAATCTTCAGCGCCTGACGGCTACCAAACAATCCGCGCACCCACCTGGATCTGGCGCGAGTTGAGGCTCACCGCCGTGTACTGCCCGAAATTGGGCGCGGTAATCGAAGGGCCAGTATTGGCCGCGGCTACTTGCTGGAATGCGTGCAGGTTGAAGATGTTGTAGAACTCACTTCGCAACTGGAAGTTCACGCGCTCCGAAAAATGGAAGTTCTTATAGAGGTTCCAGTCGAAGTTCGTTTGGCCATTGAGCCGCAGCATGTTCCGGCCGAAAGTCCCGAAATTCCCAATCAGCGGTTGAGAGAACCCGAGGCTTTGCGCGTACGTGCTGACATTTACTCCGTTAACCGCACTCGTCCCGACCGGCGCGCCCGCCGAACCGGCCGGTTGGGGATTGTAACCCGCGATCGGTCCTACCGCGTTCGGCCGGGTGATCGCTCCGGTTACGTTTCCCAGGTACTGCAATGGGTCTGACAGGTTCCCCAAGGTGCCGCCGGCATAGACGTTCACAGGATAGCCGCTTCGGAAGGTGCTGATTCCCGAGAACGACCAGCCACCCAGCCCGCCGCGCAGAAACCGGTTGTTCGAACCCCGGAAGAACGGCATTTCCCAGGTATGGCTGATGCTCACAACGTGGCGCAGATCGAACTGGCTCGACGCGTGATTGTTCCGGTTGTCTCCCGGATTCTGCTGCGCAGCATTGTCTCCCAACAGGACACCCAGCGGGTCCGAAATATCGTCAAGTGAGTGTGCCCACGCGTAAGATACATGGACCCAATAATTGCGGGCGAACCGCTTCTGAGCTTCTATCTGCAAGGCGTTGTAAGAAGAATTTGCCGAAGATTCGTCCAGGTTGACGAAGTTGTATCGCGGATCAAACCTGTTACTAAATGAGAGGTTCGTGTTGCCGCTGAGTCCGGCGACCGCGGCCTGGAATTGGCTGAGCCGTGCCTGCTCGTCGGCGAAACTAGTCGCAGGCGCGGGAGTCGCCCCGGCCGAGATCAGGTTGATCGGACGGGTCCTCGAAAGATACGTCCCCTTCGTTCCTACATAGCTGACGTGCAGTACCAGGTTGCCGGGCAGCTCCCGTTCTACACCGAGGTTCCATTGCTGAACCTGCGGGTTGTCGAGGTTCTGATCGATCGCCGGCGAAATATTTCCAAAGTTCTTGAAAGTCGGATTCAACTGCCCGACTGACGCGGCCAGCGTCTTTTGTAGATCCGCGGTTCCCGCCACGAGATTGGCATAACTGTTGCCGCCGGTGAAATTAGCGTTGCCGTTCAAAGAACCCGCATAGATCAGCGGCGGCAGAAATCGCTGGTTCGTGATCGGGTTGAGGAATATGAAATCATACGCGATTCCGTATCCGCCGCGAAGCACCGTCTTCCCATCTTCGGTCACTTTGTAAGCGAAGCCGAACCGGGGCGCCGGGTTGAGATTGCTGTTGAATGAAGGCTTACCGGTCTGTAGAAGTCCCAGGGGGCCCGCACCGGCCGCGCCAAAAGCCGAATGGTCGGTCAAGTTCAGGTTGGAAATGAGCCCGTTCACTTCCGTCGGCCCGCCCGCCCGCTCAGCGCGGAAGCCTAGGTTGACGGTCAGCCTGCGGGTGACTTTCCAGTCGTCTTGGATGAAAAAGAACTGGTTGTCTACCCGGTTCTGGCGTACGGAATTGCCGAATTGCTGGGTAAAGGAGCTGGGTTGCCCGGCGGCAAAGGCAGCCCAAGTCGCGAATGTGTAACTGCCACGCACTTGGCTATCGAAGAACGAATCGGCCTCCAGATGGTACCATTCGAAGCCCATCTTGAGGATATGAGATCCTCGGTTGATCGTGAAGTTGTCCGTATATTGATACGTCCGTTGTTCTCTGCCTTGCGGAAGTACGTTCGATACGCCCAGGCCCGTCACCGAATTATCAGTAAAGGCGATCGAGGGACCGAGCGGATACGGAGTTTGTATTGGGAACGACGGCTTGCTTTGCCCGAAGCCAAACCGGAACTCGTTCACGGCGCTCGTTCCGAATACGTGCGTCTCCGCTAAGGTTGCCTGGCGGGGATGGTTCGCGCTGGCAGCGCCAAAGAACGGAAGGTTGCTGTTGATGAAGGTGTTGCCCGAGGAGTTCGCGAACGAGTCATACACGGAGTAACGCGACCACAAGGTGTCCTTGCTGCTGATCACCACATCGCCCCGAACCGCCACCTCCCAGGTGTTTGTCAGGTTCGGCGCGCTCTCCGCCAATGTCCCTGTCGGCGATGTAGGAACTTGGTACTGTTTCACCAAAGCCAGCGAAGTCGGGTCCGTGATCTGGGCCAGCATGGCCGGCGTGGGCACGGGCGCAATTCGAGGAGTGCCGACGCCCCTGTTCTTGTACCCTTCGTAGTCAACGTGCCAGAAGTATTTGTTCCGTCCATCAATCACCTTGGGAATGAATAACGGTCCGCCGGTCTCGAACCCGTACGTGTTTGTCCGGACAATGTTCGGATGTCCTGACGTATCAAAGAATCCGCGGGCATTGAGTTTGTCATTGTACAAATATTCGTACGCTTCCCCATGCAGATCGTTGGTCCCGCCTTTGGTGATGTACAGAACCTGCGAACTTGCGTTGCGCCCGTACTCCGCAGAGAAGTTGTTCGTGATCACCTGAACTTCTTTAATGGACGAGAAATTCAGGGGACCCAGTGGGCCGCCAGTCCCAGTCACGCTGACGTCGGTCGCGGTTATACCATCGACAGTGATGTTGTTCCCGCGCCCGCGGCCGCCATTCGAGTTGAAACTTCCGGAACCGAGAAACGGATTGTTCTGTGTCACTGGCGCCACGCCCGGCGCCGTCAACGCAAACAGGTTCGGATTGCGGCCAACCGGAATCTCCTGAACCGCTTGCCCGGTCACAGTCGTTTGGAGTTGCGCATTCTGCGTGTTGACCAAAGTCGCCCCGGCCGTGACCTCCACGCTTTGCGAAATCTGCCCGACTTCAAGTCTGAAAGGGACATCTGCGTATTGGCCCGTCGACACTTGAACCTGAGTCGTCGACGTCCCGAAACCCGCCGCCTCGGCCTTCACTTCATAGGGTCCCGGAGTCAACAATTCGAATGTGAATTCGCCGCTTGCGTTCACGGCTTGCTCCCGAGTTGCCTTCGTATCGACACTCGTCAGCGTCACGGTCGCCTTCGTTATAGCCGCGCCCGTCGGATCCGACACCGTCCCACGGAGTCCGCCTGTGATTTGTCCGTGAGCTCCCGCCACAAGACCGATCGCCAGAAGGCAGATCAAAGCTGAACGCACACCGAGATAGAGACTCCGATTCATTTGATACTCCTCTTTTCCGTGACGGCATTCGACTCCCTGCCGCGTTTTTGCCGTTTCTCGTGATTCCCGGCGGGGCTTCTCAGGCCGGGAAACACAACCAGAGCTTTGATCGAACAACTGCTGTTCCAGGCTTGATTCACTCCCCAAAGCTCAGCGATCAGTACACTCGCGTATGGCCCTACGGTAAACGATGGTACACGTCTTCCGCAAGCGCATTCCCGTACTGCTAACAATCGACAA
>CAYTJD010000044.1:0-38430 GCA_964438005.1 uncultured Solibacteraceae bacterium
CTTGCCGTTGATCGTGAGCTCCATCTGGGCGATCTGGTTTGAGCTGATGGTATTGGCAGTGCTGAGGTCGGTGGGCCGCACGACACCGCGCACGGTCACCTGCTGCTTTTCGGAATTGACGTCGACTTCCTTGTCCGCCCGCACGACGAGATAACCGTTCGGAAGCACCTGAGTAACGCGGGCCGCGAGAGTGGCCGTAATCGTGGTGGAGCGGGTGGTGGCGCCCTGGCCGTTGAGTTGGGATTGGGTATTGAGGCCGGCCAAATTCGCCAGCGCGCCTGTGGCCTTAGTGGGTCCTCCGGCGGCGGTGATGCTGCTGTTCAATTGAGACTGGCGCTGAGTCTTAGTAGTGCCCTGGGCGACGGCGGATGCGTTCTCGGAAACGATGATGGTGATGAGATCATCCACCTGGTTGGCGCGGATATCGCTGCCGAGATCGGTCAAGCGGGACGTGGGCGCCCACAGGGACCCTGCGGAGACCGGGTTGGTGTTGCCCTGCCGGCCCATCGCCTCATTGACGTATTGATCGAGGGGCGTGGGTTCCGGCTCTTTGGCCGTCTTGCTCTTCTTGGCCATGACCACGGAAGCGCTCGAGAGAAGGCAGAGCAGCAGGAAATAAGTCCGGGGGTGCATATCAGTTTCCTTGGAATCCGGCGGCATCGACGGAGGCTTTATCCTTTCCGTCGACGCGGGCTTGAAAGATCTTGTTGCTGCGCGGATTACGGACCGCAATCAGATCGCCGACGCGGCCATCGGATTCGGATTTGGCAGTAAGGGCAAGCCGCGCGGCGCCGCTGCGCACCTCAACGGCGACGATGTCGCCACGCTTGACGTCCTTGGGGCGATCGATCTGGTTGAGACGGATCTGGGCGCCGGCATCGATGTTTCGGATGGCGACACGGCCCGCGACCTGATCGACGCTGGTGGCGAGATCGGGCGAGGCGGGGAAGCCGCGGCTGGATTCCACGCGAATCTGATTGGCGTCGATCATGGTGCCGGCCCGGATGGCTTCGGCAGCGACCAGACGGGTCAAGCGCGCGGTGACCACGACGTGCGCCCAAATGGCGAAATGCTGGTTGGCGCCGTAGACGATATTGCCGCGCCAGGCGACGGGCGCCGGAGAATCGGGCAGAGCGGGCGCTCCGAGATCTTCCCGGCGAAACTCGATGCGGCCGCGCGGAACCGGGTAGAGGCTGGTTTCGACGATCTCAATGCGGGCATCGGGATAGGGCAGGGCGGCTTGCATGGCTTTCCACACACGAGCAGGATCGAGGGGTTCGAGGGGCAACTCGAAGCAGAGATCCCCGGTGGCGCTGAGTTCGAGGCGATGATTGCGGGCGATCGAATTCAGCTCGAGAGGCCGGAAGATACGCCGCACCCCAGGACCGGGAGCGGCCGCGATGGGGGTCTCAGGGTCCAAGCGGGCGAAGGCCGGCAGAGCCGCGGCCAGGTCGCGCGCCGTAATCGGATCGTGCTCCGCGGGTAAGCAGGCGCCCGGCACGGCCCGCGCCACGAGCGCTGAACACAGAACCGCAGGAGGAAGCAGACGCCTCATTGCGACAGGTTGTTCACCTGCTGATACATTTCGTCGGCCGCCTTGACGACCTTGGAGTTGGCCTCATAGGCGCGCTGGGCGATGATCAGGTTGATAAATTCCTGGACGATGCTGACGTTGGACTGCTCGGTGTAGCCCTGGAGGAGGCTGCCAAGGCCTTCCTGGCCGCCGGGGTTGGCGACGATGGGATCGCCCGAGGCATCGGTTGGCTGGAACAGGTTGTGGCCGATGCTGTTCAAGCCGGCCGGGTTCTGAAATTGCGCGAGCTGGATCTGGCCGGCCTGTTGAACGTTGGTCTGTCCGGGCTGCGTGTAGCTGACTGTTCCATCGGGGGCGATGGTGACGGCTTGAGCTGTCGAAGGAATCGTAATCGCCGGTTCGAGCGGATCGCCGTCGGCAGTCACGAGCGTGCCGTTCTTATCGAACTGAAAGGAGCCGGAGCGCGTATAGGCGAGATCTCCGGTCGGCCGGCGAACCTGGAAGAAACCGTTGCCCTGAATGACGACATCGAGCGGATTACCGGTCTGCGAGAAGTTACCCTGCGTGAAAATGATTTCGTTGGACGCGGCGCGTGTACCGAGTCCGAGCTGCAAGCCGACCGGAATGACGGTCTGTTGTCCGGCGGAAGCACCGGGCTGGGAGAGACTCTGGTAGAGCAGATCCTGGAACTGGGCGCGTCGCATTTTATAGCCAATGGTATTGGCGTTGGCCAAGTTGTTGGCGATGTTGTCGACGTTGGTCTGCTGCGCGGTCATGCCGCTGGCGGCGCTATAGAGAGCACGAATCATAACGCGGATCCTCCGAGGTCCAGGCAAGCCTGGGGCTGAAGCAAACCGGGGAAACGGCTGAGGGAAGGAGGCCGAACGGCGGGCGGTTTGTGGTTCAACCGGCGCGGCGGGCGCGGCAAGGCCAATCCCGCGGGGGTTGCCGAAGGCGTACCACCAGGGCCCGGTGTTTTGACCGGCAGCAGCCGAACCGAACCGCGTGGCGACGTTTTGGTGGTCATGAGTTTTCCTCTGTTTACGATGTGACGCGAGCGACTTCCTGCACTCCGGACTGGTTCATCTGCGAGTCGAGCGTGACGGCCTTCTGCAGCATTTCAAACTGGCGCATCACGCCGACCAGCCGCATGGCGGCTTCGGGGACGGCTACGTTTGCGGTTTCGAGCCTGCCTTGCTGGAGCTGGACGTTGGAGGCGGTAACGGGCAAGTTCAACGGGTCGGTGTTTTCAAAAGCGGCGCCGGTGATTTTCTTCAGAGAATCGGTGGATTTGAAGTCGACGAGCTCGATCTGGCCGAGGGCTTGGCCGTCCTGGCGGACGACGCCATCGGGGGAGATCTCGATAGCGGCCTTGCCCGCGACGCGAATCGGCTTGCCGTTGGTTCCGGCGGAGCGCAAAGCATAGCCCTCGCCGGTGGTCAACTCTCCGGTGGGTGCGATCTTCAAACTGCCGTTACGAGTGTAGAGCGGGCCGGAGGCGCCGTTGACGGCGAGGAAGCCGCGGCCGGACAGACCGATGTCGAGCGAGCTGCCGGTGGCGGTCAAAGTCCCCTGCGAGAAGTCTGTCCACTGGCGTTCGACGACCGGGAGCGTGGTATCGGGACCGAGAGGGTTGAATGCTTCGCCGGACGTATAAAGGCCGTAGAATTCGTGATCGCTTTTATATCCGCTGGTTTCCGCGTTGGCCAGGTTATTGGCGAGCAGCTCGAGGCTTTCCATGCGGGAGCGTAAGCCACTCGCGGCGGAGATGGTAATCGGATCCATAGGCGACTGCGGCGATGGGGAAGCAAGTGTCGGTCCAAAAAAAAGAGTCGAGAAACACTGGAATTCCACGATGAGAGAGGGGAGGAGGGGTAATTTCAGTCAACATCTTGACGACCGCGGTTGACTCGTCAAAACCTCAACACCCCAGGCGGCGATTCATCCCCTTGAATTGAAGCAGCGGGCGAATTTGGCTTTCCACCTGCAGTTGCGGGCGCCATGACTTCGGCCGGTGCTCTTACTGTCTGCCCAGCGAGTTCTGTCGATTCTCCGCCAGCCTCTGCTGTGAGCTCGGGGAATACGAGCGATTCGCCAGCATTCCGGCAACAGCTCCACGATGCGCACGAGTCCATGGGCTCTCAAAGTGATGACGGTGCATCGGCGGGCAACTCGGGTCCCAAACGCGCCGCCGCGCGTGGTCCCGAGAAAAGAGGTCCAGGGGATGAAGGCGCGAAGACATCTGTCCCCGCACATGTTCCCACGCAGCCGGGGCCGGTATTGCCGTTGTCGCTGGATTTCGCGCTGAGGCCGGCGACGGATGAAGGAAGCAACGCCGGTATTGATTTGCTGAACGACGGCGCGCCGCAAGGCGCCGGCGCAAACTCCGGCGGGGACCCGAAGACAGACATTGCGTTGCCGGCCCCGCCCGACATGTCCGCGGCCCCGCCGAGCGGAGCGCTGCCAAAAGAATTGACGTTCGCACTGAAGCTGGATCCCCACACGGATGCAGCCGGAGGACCAAGCGGCAAAGACACCGGCAAAACGGCGCAAGAAGGGATCTCCACCAAACTGCCGGCGCCGGTGAAAAGCTCAGCCACGGCCGTGAAGGCAGTGGAAGATGCACAACGCTCGGAACCGCAGCCGGCGGATACGACGGCTTCACGCACGGACGCGTTCTCCCGGATGAGCGCGTTCCAGGCGAGCCCGCCGAATCAAACCAGCGGCGCCGCCGAAACCAATGCTGCGAGCCGACTGGAGCCAGCCAAGGCGTTGGAAGCGGCGGCCGTCCAGACTCCCACCGCCGATTCGACAAGCAAGGCTGGGCCGCTGAAAGAGCTATCGATCCAGGTGGGGCCAACGCAACAAGACCGGGTTGAACTTCGAGTGGTGGACAGATCGGGAGAGGTGCAGGTAGCGGTGCGCGCCTCCAACCCGGATGTGGCGCAGGGGCTGCGGCAAGGACTGTCCGACCTGGTCGGCCGGCTCGAGCAGAACGGATATCGGGCTGAGGCCTGGCGGCCGGGCGGGACGGTGGCCAGCGTTCCAGGCACGGGAGAATCGCGGCAGAAGGAAATGCAGTTTCAACGCGACGGTTCGGAACCGCAGTCCGGCGGGTCGCAACAAGGCCGTCAGCAAAATTCGCAAAACCAAAATTACCGTCCGAGGTGGGTGCAGGAGCTGGAAGGCAGCATTTCGGGCGGAAGCAACACAGGAGATTCGTATGGCATCACCAGTTAGCTCAATTTTCGGGGCTGGGCCCAGCACGCCCGGCGCAACCACGACCACAACGACGGGCACGGCTCCCAACGAGCAGATGTTTCTGCAGCTGCTGGTATCCCAGATTCAGAACCAGGATCCGACAAATCCGGTTGACGGGACGCAGTTTGTGTCGCAACTGGCGCAATTCAGCGAACTGGAGCAGCTGATCGCGATCCGGGGCGACCTGGACGGCCAGGGAGCCGCTGCGAGCACGAATGGAGGCGCACCGCCAAACACAAATCTACCTGGTGGTTCGACCGACCCGACGGCGGGAGGTTCGACAACGGCACCACCCGCGAGCCCCACGACAAACCAGAACTGATACGGAGGACAGATCTAAATGTTTGATGCATTCACAACGGCACTCTCGGCACTGAACGCGGATGTAACGGCGATCGACATCGTTGGCAACAACCTGGCGAACCTGAACACAGTGGGATACAACTCCGACAATGTTCAGTTTTACGATCTGATCAGCGAACAGCTCGGCGGCACGAGCTCAGCGAACTCCGTAGGCACCGGGGTGAGCCCGGCGCAGGCATTGAAACAGTTTGTTCAAGGGTCCATTCAGACCAGCAGCGGTCCCCTGGATGCGGCGATCAGCGGGGACGGGTTTTTTGTCGTGCGTGACAACATAGGGCGGACGCTCTATACGCGCGCGGGCGACTTCAAGCTGGCGGCCGACGGTAGTCTGCTGTCGGCAACTGGCGAGAACGTGCAGGGCTGGATGGCAACCGGAGGGCAGATCAACTTAAGCGCGCCGATGGGCAACATTATTGTGCCCGTAAACGGCGTAGTTCCGGCGACGCCGACGACGAACCTTTCGTTAACGGCGAACCTGGATGCGCGACCGGCCGTAGGGGCGACTGGTGCGTCGTTCTCCTCGCCGGTGCAGGTGGTCGACTCCCAAGGCGCCACGCACATCCTGACGTTTTCGTTTACCAAGACGGGCGTGAATGCGTGGAGCTACACCGTCACCATCCCGCAGGCGGATCTGAAGGCCGGAAGCAATCAAATTGCAACGGGCAATCTCACGTTCGACGCGAACGGACAGCTGCTGACTCCGAACCAGGCCAACGGAAGCATACCGCTGAAGATCACGGGACTCGCCGATGGCGCGGCCGATATGACGGTCAATTGGAACCTCTACAGCGGGACAACTCCCCAGCTGAGTCAGTTCGCGCAGAACTCGGGGGTATCGGGCACGCAACAGGACGGTTTCCAGGCGGGACAGATCGCGAAGATCTCGATGGGGACCGATGGGATCATCATCGCCACGTACTCAAACGGGCAGACGGCACCCATTGCTCAGCTAGCGCTGGCCTCGATCCGAAACCCGGACAGCATGATCTCAGTAGGAAACAACAACTATCAGCCGACGATCGACACGGCGGCGCCGGCGGTAGGCGCAGCGGACAGCGGCGGGCGCGGCACAGTCCAGGGTGGAGCGCTGGAAACATCGACGGTCGACGTGGCGCAACAATTCACGCAGTTAATGTCCTTCCAGCGCAGCTACGAGGCGGCTTCCAAAGCGATCACGACGACCGATCAAATGCTGCAGACGCTCATCGGGCTGAAGCAGTAGGCGGCCGGGGAGACTGGGCCGACATGGAATCGATGCAGCAGGCGCTCAGCGTACTTCTCGTTCTGGGACTGCTGGGCGGTGCTCTGTGGTGGCTGCGCAGCCGGGGAATGGCGCAGTTCGCCCTCAAAACACCGGGGCGCGGGAAAGGCAGATCCATTCAGGTGATCGAACGGATGAGCCTGACGCCGCAACACTCGCTACACCTGGTGCGGGTGGAAGACCGGACCATGTTGATCGCGGCATCGCCGTCCGGCTGCTCGATCCTGGAGGGATTTGCCGAACCGGCACGGGAGAAAGTAGAAATCCGATGAAGGGCGCCGGGCGCGGTTTGCTGATCCTGCTGGCGTCGCCTGTGTGGGCGGCTCCGGGAGAGCCGGCGGCTCTTTTTGGAATCAATTTGAACAAGAGCGGCGGCGACGCGCTCAGCGTGCCGATGCAGATCATCATCCTGCTGACGCTGATGACGCTGCTGCCGGCGATCGTGATGACCATCACGCCGTTTCTACGGATCACGATCGTGCTGCACTTTCTCCGGCAAGCGCTGGGGACGCAATCGACGCCATCGAACCAGGTGCTGATCGGGATCGCGCTGTTCCTGACAATTCTGGTGATCCAGCCAGTGGCCCTCGACATGTACCACCAGGGATGGGAGCCGCTGCAAAAAAACCAAATCACCTCCGAGCAGGCCTTCGATGTGGGAACGAAGCCGCTCAAGACATTTCTACTGCGCTTTGCGCGCGAGAAGGACGTAAAGCTGTTTGTGGAGATGTCGCACACGCCGCAGCCGCGCAACGCGGACGATCTCAGCCTACGGATTCTGATTCCGGCATATATCACTTCGGAGCTGAAGGCGGGCTTTCAAATTGGGGCGGTGCTGTTTCTGCCGTTTCTGATCATCGACCTGGTGGTGGCCTCGGTGACGCTGTCGATCGGCATGGTGCAATTACCGCCGGTGATGATTTCGGCGCCTTTTAAGATTCTGCTGTTCGTGCTGGCGGACGGGTGGAACCTGGTGCTGGGCTCGCTAATGAAAGGGTTCTACGCATGACGCCGGAATTCGTGATTCAGATTCTGCGGCAATGCCTGATGACCGCATTCTGGCTGGCGGCGCCGCTCCTGATCATCGGGTTCGCGGCAGGAATCATCGTGAGCCTCATCCAGATTGTAACTTCGATTCAAGACACGGGATTCAGCACGATTCCGCGCCTGGTGGCGTTTTTGGGAGCATTTCTGCTGGCCCTTCCGTGGATGCTGGCCAAGATGACGTCGTACACGGTATCGATCCTGGGGGACCTGAGCCGGTATGCGCGGTGAGCTGGTACTGTCGACGTCGACGCTGTTGGGGTTTTTGATGACGCTGGCGCGCGTGGCCGGCGTATTCGTGTTTGTCCCGCTTCCCGGAATCGGTTCGCGGTCGAACCAGGCGCGGGTCATTCTGTCGCTGAGCATCGCGATGGCCTTGTTTCCCTATTGGCCGCAGCCGATGGCGGATTTATCGGGAGGGCAGTTCGCCGGGTGGCTCATCACGGAAGCGGCGCTGGGGATCGGGATTGGGCTCACGGTTGGGTTTGTCCTGGAAGGATTCTACGTGGCGGCGCAGATCATGGGCCTACAGGCGGGATACGCGTATGCTTCGACGATCGATCCGAACAGCCAGGCGGATTCGAGCGTGCTGGTGATCTTCGCGGAGCTGGCGGTAGGCCTGCTGTTTTTCGCGATGGGCCTGGACCGCGAGGTGATCCGCATTTTCGCCCGCAGCATGGAAATTGCGCCGGCAGGCTCGTTTGTGCTGGCGCGCGGTGTCGCGGCGCAGGTGCTGTTCTTGGGCGGGATGATCTTCTCTACGGGAGTGCGGCTGGCTCTGCCCATTGTGGCCGTGCTGCTGCTGATTGACATCTCATTGGCGCTGTTGGGGCGGGTGAACGCGCAACTGCAACTGCTGACCATCGCCTTTCCGGTGAAGATGATGGTGGCACTGACAGTTTTCGGGTGGCTGCTGCTGCTGATGCCGGTCATCTTACGAAGCGGAGCGAACGAGGCGTTTGCGGCGGCGCGGGCGTTGATCGCCCGGTAACATGGCAGACCAGGGACAAAAGACCGAACAACCGACGCAGCGGCGCGTCAAGAAGGCGCGCGAGGAAGGAAATTTTCCTTCTGCGCGAATTTTTGTGAACGCGCTGCAATTCCTGGCGTTCGTGGCGATGGTGCACTCCTGGGGGCCGGTGTGGGTGACAGCGCTCCATCGCAACCTGTCGATGCTGCTGAACCACGCGTCGACGGCGCGCATGGATCCCAAGTTCATCGTGTACATCAGCCTGGATCTGGCGCGCGAAATGCTGCTGCCGCTGGCGATTCTGGGCGGTGTGCTGATGGTGGTGACGCTGGCGGCCCAATTCTTCGTGACGCGGGTTGGACTGAGCCTGAAGAAGCTGACGCCGGATCTCAATCGGCTGAACCCGATGACGCGGATGAAGGAACTGCCGAAGCAGAACATCCCGGCCTTCTTGCAGGCTCTGGTCATGCTGCCGGTGTTTGGCGCGGTCGTCTATTTCCTGGTGCGGGACAACTTCGATTCGCTACTGTCGCTGCCACTGGCCAGCACAATATCGGGCGCAGCACAGGTGGGGCGGACGCTGGAGTCGCTGTTGTGGAAAGCATCGGGGCTGTTTCTTGTATTCGGCCTGGTGGACCTTTTCCGGCAGAAACGGCGGTACCAGCAGGATCTGCGGATGAGCAAGCAAGAGATCCGCGACGAGTTGAAGGAAGTGGAAGGCAATCCGCTGATGAAGGCGCGGGTGCGCCGCATCCGGCGGGATCTGGCGCGGCGCCGCATGATGCAGGAAGTGCCGACGGCCACGGCGGTGATCGTGAACCCGACGCACTATGCCATCGCGCTGAAATACACGATGAATGCGCCGGGGGCGCCGACGGTGGTAGCGAAAGGCAAGAACTACCTGGCGCTGCGGATCCGGCAGAAGGCGATCGACGCCGGCGTGCCGCTGATCGAGAATCCTCCGCTGGCGCAGGCGCTGTACAAGTCGGTGGAGATCGGACAGGAGATCCCGGCGCAGTTCTACCGGGCGGTGGCGGAGATTCTGGCGTACGTGTACCGGCTGATGAATGGGAGGATGCCGGGGTAAGAGGGCGGCAGGCACATGGAACAGAAGGCAATCACGAGCGGGAAATCGGGCGCAGGGGCGATCGCGTTGAAACAGTTGCCAGCAGCGGCCATGACGAACTGGCGCGACATCGCCGTTCCGCTGGCCGTACTGGGAGTGGTGATCGCGCTGATCGCGCCGGTGCCGCGGTTCCTGCTCGACATCCTTATCGTGGCCGACATCATGCTGTCGGTGGTGGTGATGATGGTGGCGATGTACATTCGCAAGCCGGTCGAGTTCAGCGTGTTTCCGACGACGCTGCTGCTGCTCACGCTGTTCCGGCTGTCGCTGAACATCTCTTCGACGCGGTTGATCCTGATGAACGGGAACACGGGGACGGCGGCGGCCGGCGACGTCATTCAAGCATTCGGGAATTTCGTAGTAGGCGGGAATTACATCATTGGCGCGGTGATCTTCCTGGTGATGATCGCGATCCAGTACGTGGTAATCAACCATGGCGCGGTGCGCATTTCGGAAGTCACGGCGCGCTTCACGCTGGATGCGCTGCCCGGCAAACAGATGTCGATCGACTCGGACCTCAGTTCGGGATTGATCGACGAGCACGAAGCGCGGGGGCGCCGGAAAGGCCTGGCGGCGGAAGCGGAGTTCTACGGCGCAATGGACGGCGCTTCGCGGTTCACGCAGCGCGACGCGGTGGCGAGCATCATCATCACAGGGATTAACATCATCGCCGGGTTTCTAATCGGCGTGCTGCAGCATGGGATGGATTTGGGCCGCGCGGCGGAGACCTACACGGTGCTGACGATCGGCGACGGTCTGGTGACGGTGATACCGGCGCTGATGATCTCGATATCCGGCGGGTTGATTGTGACGCGGGCGAGCTCGGACGAGCGTCTCGGAACGGACTTCGGCACGCAGGTCTTCGGCAACCCGCAACCGCTGTTCCTGGCAAGCGGCGTTCTGATCGTGCTGGCGCTGTTTCCGGGACTGCCGACGATTCCGTTCCTGGCGATGGGCGGCGGCTTGGGTGTGGCGGCTTGGGGCTTGCGCCGGAAAGAGGCGGAAACAACTAAGGCCACGGCCGCGGTAAAGCCCGCGGCGGCGGCCAAGGAGAACCTCGAAGGGTTGCTGCGCGTAGAGCCGCTGTCGATCGAAATGGGATTGGGCGTGGTGAAGTATGTCGCGGGCGGCCAGGAGTCGCCGTTAATCAAGCGGATCTCGGGAATCCGGAAGCAACTTGCCAGCGAACTGGGATTCCTGCTCGGCCCGGTGCGGATCGTCGACAACATTTCGTTGAAGGCCCACGAGTACGTGATTCTGCTCAAAGGAGCCGAAGTCGGACGCTACGAGCTGGCAGCAGGCTGCGAACTGGCGATTCCGGTGGGAAAAGTAGAAGCGCCGCCAGAAGGGAAGCCGACCAAGGAGCCAGCGTTCGGAATGGCGGGCTGGTGGATCCCGTCGGACGCGGTAGAGCGGGCGCGCCGGGGCGGATTCACGGTGGTGGATCCGATCAGCGTAATCGGCACGCACCTGACGGAGATCATCCGCCAGCACTCGCCCGAGCTGCTGTCGCGGCAGGACACGAAGAAGATCCTCGACCGGGTGGCGATCGAGCATCCGAAAGTGGTGGAAGATCTGGTGCCGAAGCTGCTTCCGCTCTCGGCCGCGCAGCGCGTGCTGCAGAATCTGCTGCGGGAGCGAGTATCGATCCGCGACGCGGTTTCGATTCTAGAGTCGCTGAGCGAAGCGGCGGCGACGACGCGGAATCCCGTGCTGCTAACCGAATACGTGCGGCAAGGGCTGCGGCGGACGATTATCAAGCCGTTCTTGAGCCCGAATGGCGATCTGCCTGTGTATCTACTCGATGCTTCCGTGGAGCAAACGGTGGAATCGGCGGTCGAGCATGGAGAGCAGAACAGCCACCTGACGCTGAATCCGACAGCGCTGCGGGATGTGCTGAAGCGGATCCAAGCGAAGGTGGGGAATCCGGAAACACCTATCGCCGTGGTGGCGTCGTCGGGCGCGCGTTACTTTTTCCGCCAGATTGTGGAGTCCACCATGCGCAACGTCTTTTTCATCGCACACAGCGAAATTCCGGCCGAAACAAAAATTGTCTCGTTAGGAGTGATCCAATAACATGGCTGCGATTGACAAAAATCCCAAGTTGTTCGTGAAGTCGTACTTCACGTCTTCGATTGCGGAAGCGATCGAGCTGGCGGGAGCGGAATTGGGGCCGGACGCGCTGCTGCTGAACAGCCGTCCCGCGCCGCCGGAGAGCGGGCGTCCGGAGCAATACGAAGTGGTCTTCGGCTGCGCGCCGGCAGCGACCGTGGGCACGGCGGCCCAGGCGGCGCCCGATCCCGTAGAGGATTTGCGCAAGCGGATGGACGAGATTCGCGAGATGGTATCGCGGATCGGAGCACCGGGAACAGCGCCGCGGCCGAGTTCGGTGGGAAGCGCGCTGGTGAATGCGGGCATCGAGGCGCGGCTGGCGGCGGATATCGACCTCGCGGTGCAGCAACGGTTGCGGAACCGCAGCCCGCTGCAGGCGGGCCGGGTCAAATCGATCTCCGACTGGGACTCAACGGCGATCCTCAGCGAAGCCACACTGGAAATCCAAACGCGCTTCGAGGTCAAGCCCGAGATCGGACGCGTCACGGCACTGGTAGGTCCGCCGGGCGCCGGCAAGACTACGACGCTGATCAAGCTGGCGGTGACGCAAGGGATGGCGGCGCATCGGCCGGTGCGGCTGATTTCGACCGATCACTACCGAATCGCGGCGGCAGCACAGCTGGAAACTTACGCGGATATTCTGGGAGTGCCGTTCACGTTGGCGGAGACGTCGGTCGCGCTGAAGCACGCGATTGAGGCGGCGCCGTCGGACTCGCTGGTGCTGATCGACACGCCGGGATTCACCGCGGCTTCGCTGGAGGAATCGGGTGGAGCCGTGGCGGCGTTTCTGAGCAGCTGTCAAGGGATTGACACCCATCTGATTTTGACAGCTACCATGCGGCAATCGGATTTGCGGCGGGTGGTGGACCTATTCGAGGCATTCCGGCCGGCGAAGCTGCTGTTCACGCACCTGGACGAGGCGGACTCCACGGCCAGTATGTTTTCCGAAGCTGCACGCACGGGGAAACCCCTCTCGTTCTTCGCGACCGGACAGTTGGTGCCCGAGGATCTGGAAGCGGCGACGAAGGCACGGGTAACCGAATCATTGGTACTGGAATTGCCACTGCAGCCATGCGAGGCGGTCGCTTAAGACACGCATGGCCCTTAGTCCGGCTGATTATCGTAGCACTCTCGACGAAGACAGCACATTGCGGCGAGAAGCCCTGGTGCTGCAGCACCTCCCCCAAGTGCGTCTGATTGCCCGACGGATTCACGAACGGCTGCCGTCGTACATCAGCCTGGACGATTTGATTTCGGCGGGCGTGCTGGGATTGCTGGCGGCGATCGACAACTTCGACGATACGCTGAACGTTCAGCTGAAGACCTATGCGGAACGGCGAATTCGCGGCGCGATCATGGACAGCCTGCGGGAGCTGGACTGGGCGCCCCGGGAAACGCGTAAGCGATCCAAGGTCATCGAAGCGGCTATTCACAAAAGTAAGCAGAAGCTGGGGCGCGAACCGCAGGAAGAGGAAATTGCGGCCGAGTTAAATATCACGCACGAAGAATACCAGCGCTGGCTGAGTGACATACAAGCGATCGACCTGCAGCCGATGGAATACGCCACCAACGACGGGCGGCGGCTGGACGTGCTGCGGCTGGTGCCGGACACCGATGAAAACTGGCCATCGCGGGTAGTGGAGCGGTCGGAGCTGGAACGGATCCTGACGCTGGCGATCGAGCGGATGCCGAAGCTCGAGCGCACGGTTTTGAACCTCTACTATTTCGAAGAGCTGAGCCTGGCGGAGATCTCCAAAGTGGTGAAGCTGCACCTGTCGCGAGTGGCCCAGCTGCGCGTGCAAGCGGTCTTGCGTTTGCGGAGCCATCTGCAGCGGGTTTGGTCGCTGGATGCGAGGAGGAAAGATTGAGTCCGACACCGCCCGATGACCCAGGAAGCGGACGGCCGCCGAACGCCGCTGCCGGGAAGGGGAAGGACACCATCGGTCTGCTCATGGACATGGAGATGCCGCTGCTGGTGCGGTTCGGCAGCACGCGCATGTTGATGAGCGACCTGTTGGCGCTCGGGCCGGGATCGATGGTGGAGTTCCGGCGTTCCCCGGAAGATCCGGTGGATCTGCTGGTAAACGGGCGCGTGGTGGCACGAGCGACAGTTGTGGTTGTGCAGGGAAACTACGGCGTGCGGATTACGGAGATTGCGACGCAGCGGGAAGAGCTGGTGGGCGATTCGCAGCCAGCGGCACGCACCATACGAGGGAACTGATGAACCTGGATTGGATTTTGAGCCCGCTGATCTCGTACGCGCTGATTGCGGTGGCGCTGGCCACATGCCTCGCTATATTCATCTCGTACAAGAGCGAGGTGTACCGGCTACGGCGCGCGGCTGCCGCGTCTCAAAACGACCTAAAGCGGCAGATCGAAGAGATGCAATCCACGGTGGCGCAGATCGGGCAGCAGCGCCAAGAAACGCTGGTTGAAGCGCCGGCGATCCGCCCAGCCGTTCTTCGGCCCTCGCTCAATCTAACGCGGCGCGCACAGGCGCTGCGCATGCGGCGGCGCGGGGAATCTGTGGAGAGCATCGCCGCGGCGCTCGCCACGCCACGCAATGAAATTGAACTGCTGGTGAAAGTCTACGAGATGCTGGAATACCGGCGGCAGCTGAAGGCGCCGGCGGAACCGGTGGCGTAAGACTTCGGCCGCGGGCAAGACCGCCGGCGTTACGCGAACGGGCGGGGTTGGGCCAGCGCCGGGTCGCCGAGACCCCGCAGCTTCATGATGAGAGTGGTGCGCTTGAGACCGAGGAGCTCGGCAGCCGCGGTCTTGTTTCCGTTGGTTTTGGCCAGAGCGCTCTGCAGGATCGACCTTTCGAACTGGCTGACCGCGGCAGCGAAGTCGATCTGGCCGGACATCAGCATCGGACTGGAGAATGCGGAATCCACGGGCAGGAGCCGGTGAGACTCAGCCAAGCCGAAGTCAGCCGGATAGAGTGTGTCCCGCAGGCCGCTGAGGGCGATCGCTTTCTCGACCGCATTTTCAAGCTGCCTGACGTTGCCGGGCCAGGGCATGGTGAGGAGTCGTTCGAATGTCTTGGGCGTGAGTTTCTTCAGGGGAATACTTTCGCTCTGGCAGGTCTTGGCGATGAAGTGTTCCACCAGCAGGGGAATATCGGCCGGGCGCTTGCGCAATGGCGGCATTTCGAGCGGCACTACGTTGAGGCGATAGTAGAGATCCTCGCGGAATTTCCCCTGGCGGACGCGGTCGAGCAGATTGACGTTGGTCGCGGCGATGACACGGACATCCACCTGGATCGTATCGGAGCTGCCGAGCCGCTGAAATTCGCGCTCCTGGAGGACGCGCAGCAGCTTGGCCTGGAGCTCGAGCGGCATGTCACTGATCTCATCCAGGAAGATGGTGCTCTTGTGGGCCTGTTCGAAGCGGCCGATGCGCTGTCCGATCGCGCCAGTGAAGGCCCCTTTGACATGGCCGAACAATTCGGCTTCGAGCAGGGTTTCGGGCACCGCGCTGCAATTGACGGCGACCATGGGCAGACTGGCGCGCGGGCTGGCGTTGTGCAGGGCGCGGGCGGCCATCTCTTTTCCGGTTCCGGTTTCGCCCGTGATTAGCACTGTGCATTTGAACGGGCCGACGAGCCGAATGGTGTTGGCGACATCTTCCATCGCCGGACTGGTGCCCACGAGTTTGCGGCGCCAAAGCTCAGGGGCCTGTGTATCCGGATGGGCCTGTTGGCGGCGCTGCTTTTCCTGGCACGCCTGTTCGATGGATTCGAGAACCGAGCTCCAAGGGTCGCGCTCTCCCAGGCAGGTGTATGCTCCCTCGCGAACGAGCTCGATGGCTTCGCGCGCCGAGAGGTCGCGATCCCAGAAGATGACTGGGGTCTGGACGTCGGTTCCCAAAAACAGATCGAGGACTTCGCGTCGGCCGTTGCCTTCGGCGTGGCCGGAGACCAGGACGCAGTCGGGCTTTTCGGAGCGGATGGCCGCAGAGGCTTCGGCTAAATCGCGGACGCGAGAGAAGCCGAGACCGGGCGGCAGCGATTCACAGCCGGCGCCAGCAGGGGGCTCATTGCCGTTCACCAGCCATAAAACTCGTTGAAGGGGCATAGGGGGTAGTTTGATGTGTCCTCGGTACGGTGCGCACGCAACTGCCGCACTCCCATTCTGTGCGCAGCAGGGGTTCAAGTTTCTAGGCCGAATTTGGGGAGTATGTATTTCCTACCTCATGGCCAAAGTACGTCCATAACTCGCGTTATCGGCGGCGTGCTTACCTATTTGCAACCTTGTTAGGCGGCCCGGGACGTGGGATGCTTATGGCCAGTAGTGTGCAATAGCGGTCCAGCGATATGAAGATTCACAGCGACGGCTTACAGGGAACGAACGGACTCGAAACCGGGCGCACGCAGGGCACGCAGCAGCCGGGCGGGACAAGCGGTCTCCCTGGGCAGACGATTGCCGGGCATGAAGGAGATTCGGTTCAGATCTCGGGAATCTCCCAGCATCTGGCCGAATCCAACGCGCTGGACGGCAAACAGCGAGAAAGCCGCGTGGCGGAGCTGGCGGCGCAGTACAGCAAGGGCAATTACCAGGTGGATGCGGCGGCGTTGAGCCGCAAACTGGTGTCGCACAGCGTAGCCGCCGGAGAAGGCGGCGCGAAATGACGCCGGAAGCGGATTTGATCCCGTACGTTTTGCGGGCGGAGCGTCACGTGCAGCAGGCGCGCCGGAGCTGGGATCCGACAAGCCTTGCGGGATGCGAGCAATGCTCCGGGCACTTGCAGAAGGCGATTGACGAGATGGCTGCCGCGCAAGGGGCGGCAGCGCTGACGCCGCCGGGGCCGGGCGTCAAAGCGCGCCTGGTTCGGCTGCGGAATGAAGTGGAAGTGTTGTCCCGGCTGGTCGATTCCGCGACGGCGTTTTCGCGGGGATTGGCGCTACGGACAGGGAGCGACGAAGCAGTTCACTCGGAATTGAGAGGATGAGCAGCTGTGTCCAACGTAATTGCAACGCTCAACTCGGCCGGGCAGGCGCTAGGAGTGTTCCAGGACGCGCTGACCACGGTTCAGAATAACATCACCAACGCGAACACCCCTGGATACGCGAGCCAATCAGTAAATTTGGTTTCCCAGCCGTTTGATCTCCTCAGTGGGCTGGTGGGCGGCGTAGCGGCGAAGGGCCTGAACAGCGCGCGCAACGAATATGCCGAAGAGGAAGTGCGGCGGCAGGTTTCGACTCTCGGGACGTATGAGTCGCAGGCTTCAGCAACGGCTACGATCGCGAGCAACTTCGACCCGAGCGGGAACACCGGCATTCCGGCCGCGCTGAACCAATTGCTGCAATCGTTTTCAGCCTGGAGTCTCAACCCCAACGACAATAGCGCGAGGCAGCAGATCCTGGGCGATGCCAGCAGCCTGACTACCACCGTGCACCAGATGGCGGCGTCGCTGTCTAACAACGATCAGGATCTGCAGGGACAGATCAGTGGCACGGTTCAGCAGATCAACAATCTCACGGCGCAGATTCAGCAGCTCAATATCGCAATCGGACAGACGCAGAGCCCGGGCCAGAACGTGGACCCCGGTCTCGACGCGCAGCTGCACAGCGACCTGCAGCAGCTCTCAGAACTGGTGGATTTCAGCCAGGTGTTCCAACCGAACGGCACGGTAACGGTAGTCTTGAGCGGTGGATCTCCGCTGGTTATCGGCGATCAACAGTTTGCGCTGACGGCCAAGGCGGCCGTACCGGCAGGATCGCCGAATCCGGGCGCTCCGCCGACGATGAGCATTCTGGACTCGAACGGGAACGACATCACCTCGCAAGTCACGGGGGGCAAGCTCAGCGGTCTGCTCGATGCGCACAATCGGGTTATGGCGTCGATTCTAGGGGACGGCCAGCAAGCAGGCTCGCTGAATGTGTTCGTGAAGTCGCTGGCGGATACGATCAACGGTATTCTGCAATCGGGCACGGTATCGGTCAACGTGGGCGCGGCCAATGGCCAAGCCTTGTTCACCTACGACAATTCCGACGCCACTCATTCCGCGGCCACTCTCGCGTTGAATCCGAACATCACGACGGCGGGTCTGGCTCCGGTGGATAGCAGCGGCAACGCCAATGGAAACGCTTTGAAGCTGGCCTCGCTAGCCAATTCGACGGCCAACGGCGGAGTGGGCGGGCAGACATTCGCCGCCTTTTTCTCGCAGATCGCGCAATTCGTCGGCAACGAGAACTCGACAGCCAGCACCAACCAGACCACGCAGCAGCAGATCGTGACACAAGCCGAGGCACTCCGGGACAAAACCTCGGCGGTGTCGCTGGACGAGCAGGCGATTCAACTCCAGCTATTCCAGAAAAGCTATGAAGCGACGGCCAAGCTGGTAAATGTGCTGAACAGCGTCACCGAGACGACGATCAACATGATCCAGTAACGAAGGAGCCCTTATGCTGCCCTTTCTTTCCGGCCCAAACCAGCAGTTCCTATCCGATCTTCAGCGGATGAACTCGGAATTGACGGATGTGACGAAGCAGTTGAGCAGCGGGCTACGCGTCAGCAGCGTAGCCGACGATCCGGCGGCGGTCGAAAGCATCATGCTGAATCAGAGCCGGATCGCGCAGCTCACGCAGACACAAAGCAATCTCAACAACCTGAAGCCGGAACTCGAAACGGGAGACACTGTGCTTCAGCAAGCGATGCAGCAGGTGGAGAGCGCAATTTCGATCGCCAGCGAGAGCACTTCCCCGCTGCAAAACCCTGGCTCGCTGCAGCAACTGACGATACAGGTTCAAGGCATCCTGCAGAACCTGGTCAATCTCAGCGCCGCTTCGTCGGGCGGGCGTTACATTTTCAGCGGCGACCTGGACCAGCAGCCGTTATACGCCCTCGACCCAACCCAGCCGACGGGAGTGCGTCAGCTCGCGACCGCGACTAACACTCGTGGGATCACCGACGCGAATGGAGTGCAGGTTTGGCTGGGCAAGACGGCGTCGGAGATTTTCGATGCACGCGACGCCAGCAACAATCCCCTACCGGACAACGTGTTCGCAGCCGTCAATTCTCTGCTGACCGCCCTCACCAACAATGACAGCGCGGCCGCGGAGGCCAGTATTTCGAACCTGAAGGCGGCGGACAGCCACCTGAACGAAGAATTGGGTTATTACGGCATCGGGCAGGCTCGCGTGAACGATACACTGACCAGCATTGCGAGCTCGCTAGTCGGCGTTCAGACCGATCAAAGCTCGCTGCGGGACGCCGATATGGCGAGCGCGGCCGTGGAGTTGCAGCAGCTGACAGTTCAGCAGCAGGCGGCGCTGTCCGCCCGGGCGAAAATTGGCGGTACCAATCTGTTCGACTTCCTGGCGTAATGATCGAGGCGGCGGAGAGTTTAAGCTTCTGCGCGATTGTGAAGAACGAGGAACGCGTGCTGGCGCGATGTCTCGATTCAGTGCGCGAGCTCGCGCGGGAGATGATTGTCGTCGACACCGGATCGACGGACGCCACGCCGCGGATCGCGGCGGATTATGGCGCGAAGGTGATTGCTTTCGATTTTGCGGTAGCCGATTTCGCGGGGGCGCGCAATCGGGCTCTGGCGCACGCGAGCGGGCAATGGATACTGGTTCTCGATGCTGATGAGGCCTTGGATCCACGCGACGCGCCCCTGATCCGGCAATTGATCGCGCGCGGCGAGAACGCCGGATACTACTTTCACCGGCTGAACTCTCTGGCAAACTCGAAAAGCCCGGCCAGCGATTACGTGGTCCGTCTGTTTCCGAACCGGCCGGACTATCGTTATCGGGGCCGGGTTCATGAAACAATTGACGCCTCGATTCTTGCGGCTGGGGGCCGTTTGGCCCGCAGCGGCATCCGCATTCACCACGAATTTGGGGCGGACCCGGAGACAAGGCGGAGGAGAAACCTGTGGTACATCGGGATTCTGAACGAAGAGATCGCCGCTAACCCGGGAGACGACTCGCGCCTCGATTTTCTGGCCGCGGAATACCATCAACTGGGGCTATTCGACCAGGCAGCGGAAGTGGCGGAGCGGATTGTGGCCGCAAGGCCCCTGGATCCGCAGGCTCATCTCCACGCCGGGGTCTATCACCTGGTGTACAAAAGCGACCGCCAGCGTGCGCGGGCCGACTTCATGGCGGCGCTCGGACTGCGTCCCGGCTACAGCGAAGCGCAGGCGTTCCTGCACCTAATGGACGAACAGGATCGCGCCGCGCGGAGCGAGCCTTCGCCGGTTCCCGTAGGACCGTTTACATCACCCGCGGCGAGTGCTCGTAAGCCGATCTGACGGGGCTGGGCACGGCCGGCGCCTGAGCGAGATGAGCCAGCAGGTCGAGGCAGCGGCGGACGGCTGGATCGCGGCGGCCGTGAGACACAGGATCGCCGACGCGGAGCATCCCTTCGGAAAGGGCACGGAGCAGCTCGAACTGTTCCTGCTCCAGAGCGGGAGTCGCGGCGCAGCCAAAGGTCCGGCTTCGCTGTAACTCCTGGTGGAGGAGGGGCATATTGCCCGCCGCAAAGGCCGCGAGGATCCGCCCGGCCTGGAGGGCGGGATTCAGTTGCTGGATTTCTGTCGAAGGCATCCACAGTTCTTATCGTCAGTTCCAAGCAGAATTTCCTAGAAGTTTGGAGTCAGTCTTCGATGTGAATAAGAGGAACAGCCGATGATCTATGTCACCCGTCTGAACCACACGCCCGTGGTTCTGAATTGCGACCTGATCGAGCATATCGAGACGACTCCGGATACTGTCATCAGTTTGACGACCGGCGAAAAAATGATGGTGCTGGAGTCGGCGGACGAGGTGGTCGACCGGGTCGTGCGGTATCGGCGCTCCATATTGTCCCCGGAGAACATGGAACGAAGCCCGGAGCCGGCCGGTGCGGACGAGGCCACCTCGACGGGGCACCATCTCCATGGCAGACGCTAAAGACGCGAAGGACGCCGCGAAGCCCAAGGCGAAGACGGGCGGTTCGCGGCCCGACCTGTTCAGCATCGGCGGCCTGGTCGTGGCATTGGGGGGAATCCTCACGGGGCTCATCATGGACGGCGGAAGCATCAAGGATGTGCGCCAGGTGTCCGCCGCCCTGATCGTGCTGGGAGGAACGGTGGGGGCGGTGATGATCACAACCCCGATGAGCGTGCTGATGAGAGCCGTGAAGAGAAGTAGTGCGATCTTCTTCGAAAAAACGTACTCCGCGGCCGCGGTGATCGATGAGATTGTGGCCTATGCTACGCAGGCTCGCAAACAGGGCATTGTATCCCTGGAGCAGCAGGCCGATGCTATCAAGGACCCCTTCATGCGCAAGGCATTGAACCTGGCGATCGACGGCGTGGAGATGAACCAACTCCGCAGCATCATGGAGCTCGAGATCAGCCTCATGGAACACGAAGGCGAGGCCGAGGCGAAAGTGTTCGAAGCCGCGGGTGGCTATTCCCCGACCATCGGGATCATTGGCGCGGTGCTGGGGCTGATGCAGGTGATGAAGAACCTGGCCAACATCGAAGAGGTGGGGCACGGCATCGCGACGGCTTTTGTGGCGACGGTCTACGGGGTGGCGGTGGCGAATATTTTTCTGCTCCCCGCCGGCAACAAGCTCAAGGCGCGCGTCAAAGAGGAAGTCAAGATTCGGGAACTGGCGCTGGAGGGCATTCTGTCGGTGGTGGAAGGGCTCAACCCGAAACTGATCCGGACGAAACTGGAGGCGTATGCGCCTGCCAAGGCGGCTGCCGACAAGAAGGCCAAGGCCAAAGTAGAGGCGGCGGGGAAGCCGGCGCCGGCCGAGGGCTGAGATGGCGCGCAGGAAAAAGACGCACGGGGAGCAGGAGAACCACGAACGCTGGCTGGTATCCTACGCCGATTTCATCACCCTGTTGTTCGCATTTTTCGTGGTGATGTTCGCTTCGTCTCAGACCGATAAGGCCAAGGCCAAGCAGGTGTCAGACTCGGTGAAGGAGGCGATCGAAGACGGGGGAATCCAAGCCAAGGTAAGGGAGGTTCTGGGCGGAACCGTGGATGAGAAGGGCAACGGTAACGCTCAATTCCGAGGCCCTGGCGGCGTGCAGAGGATGAAGAATCCACCCAAGGTCGAGCCAGACGAGAAGCCCAAGGTCGAGGCCGAACTGCTGCCTTCGCTGACCTACCTCAACAAAGAATTGGAGGACGCCATCAAGGCGGGCAAGGTGGAAGTGCACCTGGAGCCGCGCGGCCTGGTGATCAGCCTGCGGCAGGCAGCGTTTTTCCCGTCAGGGGAAGATACGATCGCGCCGGACACGTTTTCGACGGTGCAGAAGATCGCCGAAGTCATCGGAAAGCTGCGGAACCTGGTTCGTCTGGAAGGGCACACCGATGCGATCCCCATCCATACGGCCCGATTCGACAGCAACTGGGATTTGTCGGCCAAGCGAGCGATCGCGATGATGAAACTGCTCACTGGCAATTTCGAACTTCCCAAAGACCGCTTTTCGATCGCCGGCTATGCGGAAACGGCTCCGGTGGACACCAATGACACCGCGGAAGGCCGGGCTCACAACCGCCGCGTCGATATCGTGATTTTGAACCAGCAAGCCCTCATCGGCGAACCCGGCAAACTCGCGGCAGCGGTTCCGGCCAGTCCGGCCAAACCCGCGCCGGGCACGGGCAAGCCGTCACCGGTAGCAGTCACAGCAAAGCAATAACGGGCGTGTAATTGCTCAAGGGTTTCGGGGAACTATGCCGAAACTGTCCACTGTTTACTTTCAGGAACTGGAATATACGAACGATTCGGTATTCGATTTTCCAGCAGGAATCCCGGGCTTCGAAGATCAAGTGGCCTTCCTCTTTGTGGAGCAGCCAGCCACACGGCCCTTGATCTTCATGCAGAGCCTGCTCAACTCCCGCCTTTGCTTCCTGGCGGTGCCGGCGTTGACGGTCGATCGGGAGTATCGCCTGAATCTTTCCGCGGATGATCTCGCTACGTTGGGTCTGAAGCCCGGGGACCCGCTCCGGATCGGCACCGATATCGGCTGCTTTGTTCTGCTGACTGTGTCCGAGGATGCCGCGCCCACGGTCAACATGATGTCGCCGATTGTGGTCAATTTGCGGTCCCGGAGGGGGGTCCAGGCAATCCCCACGACGTCGGAGTATTCCCTCCGCCAGCCGCTGGTCATGGAGAAAGAGACGGCCCCATGCTCGTGATGCGCAGGCGGGCCGGGGAGAGTCTGCTCATCGGAGACGATATAGAAATCGAAATCCTCGAGGTCGGCCATACACGAGTCAAGCTGGGAATTGTCGCGCCGGCCAACCGGGCCATCACGCGCAAAGAGGTGATTCTCACGCGCACGGAAAACGTGACTGCGGCCCGTAATGCGTCCCCCGAGATGATCGCCTGGCTGAGCCGCACGCTCGATCCGGAGTTATCCAAAGATAACCGTCAAGACGTCGACAGGGCGAGCGGGAGCCGTGCCCGCGATCACAGGACGCCGCCGGAAAAACACTAGAACGCGCCAAGCGGGCCCCCGATATGAAAGGTGAAGATACTTCAGGTATCCGAGAAAAAAGGAGAACCTGGACCTGCGCATGACGCGCGGGACGTATCGGAAAACAGGACGTTTTACCCATGTCACTTACCGTTCAAACCAACATTGCATCGCTGATTGCTCAGACCAACCTGAATATCAACAGCGAATTCATGACGCAGACGATTACGCGATTGACCTCGGGCTATCGCATCAATTCGTCAGCGGACGACGCGGCCGGCCTCGTCATTGCCAACCAATACCGCAGCAACATCGCCGAGTTGACGCAGGGCATCCGCAACGCCAATGACGGCGTCAGCACACTGCAGATTGTCGACGGTGGTCTGAACAACATCAGCACCATGCTGGACCGAATGAAGACACTGGCCACCGAGTCTTCCAGCGGCACGTTCAGCGGCAACCGCGCCACCCTGGACCAGGAATACCAGCAACTCGTGGGCGAAATCACGCGGCAGGCGTCGAACATCGGCCTCAACTCCGGCGGCTCAAACAACTCGGTGATCAACGTCTACATTGGCGGCGGCAGCGTACAGGCCAACTCCCAGATCAAGGTGGACTTGAGCGGCAGCGGCAACACCGTCGATGCCACCGGCCTGGGTGTCAATGGTACGACTCTGCTAGCTCCGGGATCGGCCTTCGGCAGCGTCAACCTCAATGCCGTCACGAATCTGTTGACGGGTAGCGGCACTGGTACGTCGCAGGTCCTCACCTTCCAGCTGGCCGGTGGCCAGAGCTTTACGGCTACCATTACGAGCTCGTCGACGCTGGGCATCACTGTCCAGAACGCGCTCTCACAGTTGAACAGCGCACTCTCCCCGCACGGTCTGGCGGCCTCCATCGATCCGACTACCGGGCACCTGCTAATTTCCGGCGGCGTGGCGTTCACGGCTACGGCAGCGGCGGCGGGAAGCGGCACCGGTTTGGTCGCGGCTACCGACACCTCCACCAACGGGACTCTGTACCAGGTGGGCCAGACGAGCCCCAGCAACAAACCGAATGCCACGTTCGCGGCCTTGAGCGGAACCGATCAGGAGTTGCTCACCTTCACTTCCGGCACCAACACAGTGAACGTCACGCTGAACGTGGGCAATGCCAACAACGTGAGCAACGCGCTTGCAACTCTGAACAATTCATTGGCAGGCCTCGGCATTTCGGCGGTTCTGGACACCAACGGCACCGGTATCGCATTCCAGAGCGCCAACGCGTTTTCGGTAACGAAGGCGCTAAACACGGTCGCCAACGGCGGTCAGACTGGTGTGTTTGCAGCTACGACGGGTGCTGGGTTCACCGACAACTCGGTTGCCCCGACCATCACAGCCGGCGTCACCAGTAATGCGCTCTCCGCGATCACCGCGGTGAACAGCGCCATCGCCCACCTCGGCAACGTGCAAGGTGCGGTCGGCGCCGGTGAAAACAAACTGAACTACGCCATCGGTCTGGCCACTTCCCAGATCACAAGCTTCTCAGCCGCCCAGTCCCGCATTCGCGATGCAGATATGGCCGCTGAAGCCGCCAACCTGACCAAGGCCCAGATTCTGCAGCAGTCTTCGGTTGCCGCCATGGCGCAGGCCAATTCGGCTCCGCAAGCGGTCCTGGCGCTGTTGAAGTAAGTTGAGTCCGCGGTAGTTGCGATGTGGGCCGGCCTTGCCAGGTTTGGCCCACATCGTGCATTCAGGTTTCGACTATGGGCACTATTCCTACGCCGGTCTTTCAGGGGCAGAGTCAGTTTGCCAGCGATTTTCAGCAGGTGCTGACGCGGGCGGTGAATATTGCATCGCTGCCCATGCAGCAGATGCAGAACGATTTAACGACCTTCGCCAATCAGCAAAATGCCTTGGGTGGGTTGTCGGCCAACTTTGCCGCCCTGCAAACCGCGCTTCAGGGTATCGGGCCGGCGGCCACCAGCGTCACCACGACCTCATCAGACGCCACCGCAGTTTCCGCGAGCGCCACCGCGAGCGCTCTTCCCGGAACGTACAGCGTCCAAGTCACGACACTCGGTTCGTATACGACCACCATCAGCAGTGCGGGTACTCCGCCGGTTACCGACCCCACGAGCGGCAACATCAGTTCAGGGACCAGCTTCACTCTGACCATCAATGGCGCGGCACATACCATCACGCCCACCGGGACCTCACTGAACTCGCTGGCCTCAGCGATCAATGGCGCCGGCCTCGGCGCGCAGGCAACCGTAGTCAACGTCGGCTCCACCTCCAGCCCCGACTACCGGTTGTCGGTGACCAGCACCAATCTCGCTCCGGACACGATTCAACTGAATGATGGATCGAAGAATCTGCTGACTACCCTGTCCACAGGAGCGGCCACCAGTTACACGGTCAACGGTGTCAGTACGACCAGTAGTTCGCCGGAAGTTACCCTGGCTCCCGGCCTGACGGTGAGCCTGTTGCAGCAGACAGCTTCGCCGGTAACCATCACAGTGGCTCCGAACACGGGCGCGCTGAGCACGGCCCTTTCCGGTTTTGCGACCGCGTACAATGCCGCCGTCGACGCGCTGGGCCAGCAGCACGGGCAAAACGCGGGAGCGCTGGCGGGGCAGAGCACCATCTTGACGCTTGGTCAGGCCTTGAGCTCGATCAATCAATATGCCAGCCCGGGATCCAATCCCCTGTCTCTGGCCAGCGTAGGGTTGAATCTCGATAAGACCGGGCACTTCAGTTTTGACCCGACCGCGCTGAATAACCTGAGCCCCTCAGCCGTGCAGCAGTTCTTCGGCAGTCTTACTTCCGGCGGTTTCTTGCAAGCCGCAAACACTACTTTGACTGCCATAACGGACCCCAACACGGGCATTATCCAGAGCAGTCTCGCGACGCTGCAGACCGATATTACCAACGAGAATAGTCTTATTGCGGAGCAGCAAGACCAGATCACTCAGATGGAGAACGCTCTGCAGCAGCGACTTTCCCAGGCGGATGCGGCCCTGGCCACGCTGGAAGCTCAGAACTCATTCTTTACGAGCGTGCTGAGCACGACCAACGCCAATAACTTTGTCGGACACTAAATGATCGAAAAGCTTTCTACGATCGAGCGGGACTTGCGGCGGGCGGTGGAGTGCCGTCACTTTGCGGAGATCCAGCGCCTGGTTTGTTCGTTTTGCGAGGCCGCAGAGGCGCAAATTAACGCGCTGCCGCCCGGGGATCCCAGCATTCAAGAGATCGGAAACATGACTCTGGAACTGCTGCAGTGGTGCCGGACGATGGTGCAGTCGGCGCGCGAATGCCTGGTTCTCGAGCTGAGTCAGATTCCCAAGGTTAAGCGCTACATTCCGGCAGCCGCAACCGTGCCCGCCGCGCTCAGTCTGAACGTCTGAGTTTCCCGCCTGTCAAACCCCTGACGCGTCACCCGCTTGACGCCCGGCCGCGCCTGTCAATGCGCGTCTTTTCACATACATAATCGGCCCGCGCCGTGGAACCCCGCTTGCTTTGTCGGATCTGCTGTGATCGACCGCCTGACCGACAGTCTCGAGAAGTACATGGACCTTCTGAGCGCCCGCCAGAAGGTGGTGGCGTCGAATATCGCCAACGTCGATACGCCGGGTTACAAGACCAAGGACCTGAATTTCCAGGCTGAGTTCCAGGCGGCCAGCTACCTGAATAATCCATTGCCGGTGGAAGTGCCGGATTTGCCGGTGAAGAACGACGGCAACAACGTCAGCCTCGACCGCGAAGCGCGGCTGCTGGCCGAGAATAACCTGCGCTTTACCCTGGCCTCGGTCCTGATTCGCAGTGATCTGGCGACCATTAAGAGCGCCATCAACGAAGGGAAGACCCCCGCATGAGTCTGCTATCGGCTTTGTCGGTTAGCGCGTCGGGAATGGCGGCGCAACGAGTGCGCTCGGAACTGCTGGTGGAGAACATCGCCAACTCCGAAACCACACGCACCGCCGAGGGCGGCCCATATCGGCGCAAAGATGCGGTCTTTTCGAGCACGCCGGTGCCGTCTGCGTTCTCATCTCTGCTGGACGAGCAGATGGGCAGTTCGCTGATGGGCGTCACGGTAGCCGGAGTCTCGGTGGATACGCGCGAGCCGGATCGCCGCTACATGCCGGGCCATCCGGACGCGGACAAGGACGGGTATGTCGCCATGCCGCGCATGAATCCGGCCGAAGACATGGTCGATCTGATGAGCGCGACGCGCGGCTACCAGGCGAACGTTTCCGCGATCTCGTCCGTCAAGGACATGATTCAACGCTCGATTGACATCCTACGCTAAGCCAGGAAGAACCAATGACAGGTCCGATTACCTCGATCAACCCGATTCCCAATCTGACGGCGATTCAGCCTGCCGGTCAATCGTCAGAGCCCGGCGCGTTCCAGAGCGTCCTCAGCGGAGCCATTCAGACCATCGAGTCAGCGAACCAAGGCGCCAGCACGGCAGTTCAGAAGTTTCTGACCGGCGAGAACGAAGAGCTCCACACCGCGGCTTTGGCCGTGCAGAAGGCCAACCTCATGTTCGATCTCGGCCTGCAGGTTCGCAATAAGGTTGTGGACGCTTACCAGCAGATCATGCAAATGCAGATGTAGCCCGGGAGCCTTGACGTCACGTGAAAAAGCTCTGGGCCAGTCTTTCCAACTCTCAACGGGTCTCGATTATCGCGGTGGCCGTGCTGACGGTGGCAGGCCTGTATGCGTTCAGCCAGTGGCGTCATGAAAGCGATTTCCGGCCTCTGTATACCGGAATGGCGCCGGAAGACGCGGCGGCTGTGGTTCAGAAGCTGCGGGAGAGCGGCGTCGAGTATCGCCTGGCGGACAACGGGGCAACGGTTCTAGTGCCGTCGGCAAAGCAGGCGGAGTCGCGCCTGACGCTCGCCGCGGCGGGATTGCCCAAGAGCGGCCGAATCGGCTTCGAGCTGTTCGACAAGAGCAATTTCGGAGCGACCGAATTCGTCGAGCACATCAACTATCAACGGGCTCTGGAGGGCGAGTTGGAGCGCTCCGTCATGTCCTTGGCGGAAGTGGAGCAGGCCCGGGTTCATATCACGATGGCCAAGGACTCGGTCTTTCTCGAGCAGCAGCAGCCCGCCAAAGCGAGTGTGATGGTCAAGCTGCGGCCGCACTCGCAGATTTCTCCTCAGAACGTGATCGCCATCGCGAACCTGGTAGCCAGCGCCGTTGAAGGACTGGCGCCGGAATCGGTTTCCGTGGTTGATATGAACGGGAACCTGTTGAGCCGGCCGCGTCGTCTCGGCGGGCCGGACGGGACGCAGAGCACGGCCGAAGCTTTAGAACTGCGCCAGCAGTTTGAGAAAGACCTCGTCACGAAGATCAAAGCGACTCTCGAGCCCGTACTGGGCGCCGATCGCTTTCGCGCCGGCGCATCGGTGGATATCGATCTCACCAGCGGCGACCAGCAGGAAGAGACCTTCGATCCAACCAAGTCGGTTATGCTGTCGACGCAGAAAACGGAAGATGTGGTCGATCGGGGAACGTCAAACGGGATTCCTGGAACCGCCTCCAACCTGCCCCGAGGCAACTCGACGCCCTCCGCGGGCGGCGTCGGCAGCGCGCGTCGGAGCGAAAACGCAACCTTTCAAAGCAGCCGGATTGTGCGTCACACCCGAATTCCGCAAGGGATGGTCAAGCGCATGTCGTTGGCCGTGCTGTTGGACCAGACGGCGCACTGGGAAGGTCAGGGGGCGGCGCGGCACCGGGTTCTGGAACCGCCAAAGCCTGAAACCATTCAGAGCATCAAGGGACTGCTTACGGCCGCTACCGGGCTGAGCACGGAGCGGGGCGACCAGCTGATTATCGAGAGCCTGCCCTTTGAAACCACGCTCAATCCGGAACCGGCGCCAAGCGGCGAGGCCCCCAAGAAGGCGCCTCCTACCGGTCCGAAATGGCTGCAATTCCTCAACGAATACAAGGATGTCATCGGGCTCGTCAGCCTGGCCATCGTGGCAGTCGTCGTTCTGTTGATCATGCTGTTGAAATTCTTGCGGCCGAAGCGTCGACGCATGGATGCCGACGCGGGCCAACAGCTGGAAGGATCGGAGCGGGTATCCGAGTTGGACGCGAACCTCGCCGCGGCACAGATCGGCGCCGCCAGCCCACCGATCGCGGACGACGAAATGGAAATTACCGACCGCGTGCGGCAACTGGCCAAGCGTGACGTAAGCACGGCCGCGAGCGTGGTGAGGCTATGGCTCCAGGAACACAAGTCGTGAGCCGGTGTGACGGAATGCGCCGATGGGCACACTGAGCAAAGTTCTTCCTCACGGCGAAGGCGATGTGCGGCCAGTCAGTTGGAGGACGGGCGGTTCGGGGCCCCCGGCCGCGCCGCCACCGCGGGCGGTGAGCGTAGTGTCTCCCGTTCCCCAACCGGCCGGGTCGGCGGCGGACGCGGATTTTGAAGCGCAGGTTCACCAGCAGTTACAGGTAGCGTTTGATTCGGGTGTCCGGGAAGGCGAAACGGTTGCCCGCCAGAAACTGGAGGGAGAAGTCCGCCGCGCTGCCGAGCAGTTGGCCGTCTCGGCTTCGGATTGGGCAGCATCTCGCGCCGAAATAATTCGCCGCGCCGAGGCCGATGTCGTGCAGCTTTCCCTTGAGATCGCGCGGCGCATCCTCCATCGCGAAGTGTCGGTCGATCCAGCCGCTTTGAGCGCCCTGGTGCGGGCAGCCCTGGACAAACTTGCATCCCAGCAGATTTGCTCGGTGCGTGTGCATCCAGACCAGGAGCAAATGGTGCGGGCGACCTTGGCCCAACTCGGCCGAAGCTCCGAAATCGAGGTGGTGGCCGACGTGGCGCAATCGCGCGGCGGCGCACTTTTCGAGACCGGCAGCGGCTCTCTGGACGCGTCCATTGAAACACAACTGCGAGAGATCGAGCGCGGCTTTGCGGACCGGCTGCAGGAGCGGCCATGACCTCCCCGACCAGTCTTGATCTCCAGCCGTACCTGGATCAGGTGCGGAGCACGGAATTGTTGCCCTGGACCGGTGAAGTCGTGGAGTTGGTCGGGATGTTGGTGGCGTCGCGGGGGCCGTCCGCCGCGGTTGGCGAGTTCTGCGAGGTGCACGCGTCGTCCGGGCGGCGTGTGCGTACGCAGGTGATTGGCTTTCGCGATGGGCTGGTGCTCTCGATGCCCTTGGAGGAGATTGACGGAATCCAGCTCAAGGATCGGGTGTACGCGCGCCAGCAGGAAGCTCTGGTGCCCGTCGGCGGAGATCTGGTCGGCCGCGTTCTGGACGGCTTCGGCCGCCCAATTGATCGCAAGCCGAAAATCCAGCCGCAGGCCCACTACCGCCTGTATCCCCCGGCGGGCAGCCCGATGGATCGTGAGCACATTACGGAGCCGATCATCACCGGGATTCGGGCAATCGACGCGCTGACTCTGAGCGGCCGCGGGCAGCGCATGGGAATCTTCGGCGGCAGCGGCGTTGGGAAGAGCACCTTGCTCGGGTGCATGGCCCGCCACAACTCAGCCGACGTTACAGTGATCGCGTTGATTGGCGAGCGTAATCGCGAAGTGCGCGCATTTTTGGAGCAGGATATGGGCCCGGAAGGCGCCCAACGTTCGATTGTGGTATGCGCGACGTCCGATCAGCCGGCGCCCTTGCGGGTCCGCGCTTGCTTTGTGGCCCTGGCTGTGGCCGAGTATTTTCGCGATCAGGGTGCAAACGTGCTTTTGATCATGGACTCGGTCACCCGGCTGGCCATGGCTCAGCGCGAAATCGGACTGGCCGCCGGCGAGCCTCCGAGCCAGAAGGGTTACACGCCCTCGGTATTTAACCTTCTTCCCAAGATTTTGGAACGGGCCGGCAATTTTCCGAATGGGTCGATTACCGGTTTCTTCACGGTGCTGGTCGAAGGCGACGACATCAATGAGCCGATCGCAGACGCCGTTCGAGCCATTCTCGATGGGCATATCGTCTTGTCGCGGCGCCTCGCCGCCGGCGGCCACTACCCCGCTATCGATATTTCGCACTCGGTGAGCCGCCTGGCTTCCCAACTGGCTCCCGAGGATCTGACCGCGGCCGGCGTTAAGGTGCGCGAAGCGCTGGCGGCGCTCGAGGACGCGCGCGATCTGATCGATCTGGGCGCCTACGTTCCGGGCAAGAACTCCAAACTGGACGCAGCAATTCAGGTACAACCGGAGATCCTTGCCTTTTTGCGGCAGCAGACCTCCGAGAAATCCACGTTCGCCGAAACCTGCGACAAGCTGCGGGACATTACCGCGAGGCTCTGATTGCCATGCAGCGGTTTCAATTTCGCCTGCAACGCGTGCTGCACTGGCAGCAGAGAGTGTGCCGGCTCGAAGAGGACAAGCTTCGCACGTGCCTGGCGGAGGTTGCCGAAACCGAGGAGAAACTCGCGCGCCACGCCGCCGAATGCATCGCCATCGAACAGGAGTTTTCGAATCAGCCGGCATTGGCGCCACCCGATCTGCAGGCGCTTGCGGCCTTCCGCCACAAGGCCGTGACGGCCGTCCAGCTTTTGGAGCAGGAGCGACAGCGCCGGCAGACCTCCCTGGACGCTCAGCGGCAGAAGCTTCTAGCGGAGCGGCGGCGTCTGCAAATCATCGAGAAGCTTCGCGAGCGCGCTCTCCAGGAGCACACGCGTGCCGCCGACCGGGAACTCGAAGCGCTCAGCCACGAATCGTACTTGTCAACCTGGATTTCCAGAGCCGCTCGGTAGCCGGCCCATCCAACGCCAGTGCGCTCCTTCGGTGGGTGTCCCCGAGACTTCGCCGTGCAGAATCTCGGCGAGTATTTCCGCCGTCCGCGAAATCGTCATACCGGAACGGTTGAAGAAGAGGTTGCCGTCGGCGAATGCAACGCGCCCGGTTCGGACCGCCCGGAGCCGCGTCCACCACCACTGAGCTTGCAGAACCGGCAGTTCCTGGCACGCGCGCTCCAGGTTAAAGCCGCACGGCGCGACGATCAGGTATTCCGGGTCGGCCCCCAAGACCTGCTCGCCGGGTATCGCGTAGGAGTGCTGATTCCGATTTCCCAACAACAGATCTCCATTCGCAATCTCGACCAACTCCGGACCCCAATTGCCCATGGCGAAGACGGGGTCGGCCCATTCCAACATCACCACCGAGGGCCGTTCCCGATCGGCGGTCCTCGCGCGCACGGCTTCGAAGCGCCGCCGCTCGCATTCAATCACGGCGGAGCCGGCCTGTTCCTTGCCGAGCGCGCGGGCGATCTCGCGAATGCTGTCGAAAATGCCTTCGACCGATCCAGCGGAAAGGCCGAGCACGCTGGCAGACGGAATCTCGCAGCCGCTGCGTTCGACGTCGCCGGGAGTCACCGCGCACACTTCGCAATGCGACTGCGCGATGACCAGATCCGGCGCGAGGCTCCGGATCAGCGCCGTGTGGATCCGATAGAGAGGTTCGCCGCAGCGGATCCGGCGGTTCACCTCGGCATCGATCTGGCGGCTGGAGACAGAAATATCGAACGCCGGCTCACTGCACGCGGGTAGCGATCGCACCCACGGCGGGTTGTCGCATTCGTGAGAGCGCCCCACGAGGCTGCCGCCTTCATTGAGGGCGCAGACAATTTCCGTGGCGCTCGCCAACAGCGAAACAACGCGCATGCCAATCTCTAGCCTCTCTCGGAGTCCTCGAAGACGTCGACAATGCTATTCTCCCAGGAGAAGTACGCGAAAAGTGGATACCGCTATCGATTTCCTGCTGGATGGTCTGGATGAGGCGTTTGACACCAGGTCGTGGCATGGTACGAATCTGCGCGGATCCCTACGCGGAGTGACGGCGCCTCAAGCGGCTTGGCGGCCGGCGCCGGGGCGGCACAATATCTGGGAGATCACCGTTCACGCGGCCTATTGGAAATACGCGGTGCGGCGCGTGATCACCGGAGCCAGGCACGGCTCCTTTCCGCTCCGGGGCTCGAACTGGTTTCTCCGGGAAGACGCCGGCGCCGTCGCGTGGCGCCAGGACCTGCAACTCCTCAAGGACGAACACCACCAGCTCCGCGAAGCGGTGGCGGCGCTTCCGGCCACGCGCCTGCAGTCGCCAACCCGCAAGCGAGCGTTCACTTACGCCGGGTTGATACGCGGCGTCGCGGCACACGACCTCTATCACGCTGGACAAATTCAGTTGTTGAAGCGTCTACGTGTCACTGGAGGGTGACGCTCGGCGTGAAATCCATCACCGGAACGGCCGTAACCGCGCCTGTCGCCGGGTTGACGCGAAGTCCGGATACCGAGAGGCAATTGATGTTGGCCAGGACTGCGATCGTTCCCGTCTGGTTCGCCAGATCCGGATACGTGTTGGGCAACGTCAGCGTGGTCTGCTGCCCGGGGTTGAGGGTCAGCGAGTCCAGCAGGATCGCCTGTCCGGACGCGTTGAAGTACGTGAGCTGTACTTGGGCCGCCAGGTTTGATGCCGGATTTACGACTGTGAGCTGGGTCTGAAAACCTTGAGTATTGTCAAAGGGCAGGCGCGCCGACGAATCCATCAAATTACCGGCCGGGAGTGTGGCTTCAAAGCGGAGAGTTCCATCGGACGCTCGGTGCCGAACGATGGCGTAGCCGGCAAGTTGGTTTTGGACGCCATTGAAGGTCAGCAATGACCAAGCTTCGTGAAGGGCGGAGCCGTCGTCCACCAGCGTAAAAGTCGCCGTGCCGTAGGGCGCGATCGCGCCCTGAAGGGCCGACGTGGCAAGGCTCATGTTGGTGGTCTGGAGATTGACGTTGAACTGGGTGGGAAGTCCATCGTTGTCTAAGAAAGACTGGCGAAAGGAGACGGGAGATGACCCCATATCCATCAGAACGATTGTTGTTTCCCAGCCATTCCCACTGAGCAGCCGCGTGAAGCTTCTGATTTGCGAAGAATCGGAGTTGGCCGCCGAGCCAGTCTCACGATTCCGGACGTCTGCCTGGCACGGAACCAGGGCAGCTGCTGTCAGCAACGTTACCGTCAATAATCGCCTGATGGAAGTCTTCATTCCGTGGGCTCCTTGGAGCCGGATGCGGCCCCAGATCAGCGTAACTGTAAGTGAAACCGAGCCGAAGTACTGTAACGGCCAAATTATCGGGCAGAACCGTACCGCCGGTTTGGGTACCAGTCCCCCTTGGTGCCTCTGGAATGCATCTCCCGAACGAGAACCGACGCAATTGGAAAAGGCGATCTCGAGCCGCAGTGGGTTCGTTAATTAGCCTGAATTGGTCTTTGCGGACTAAACGCAACCCTTGTAGGGTTTTCCCCGGGGGCCGGAACCAGGCCAGCGTTGTAATCTTGAAAAAAGGCTCTATGTCCGTCCGTTTTCCGGTGATGCTGGCTCTGGCCGCTGTTGGCATGCTCATGGGCGCCCCAGGGCCCGCCTCGGCTGGTCATGAGAATCTGAGCCGATGCATAGACGGCCTGATGAGCTGCGATTTGTCTCAGCTCTCTCCGGCCGAAATCGGTCGTGTCGGCGAAGCGGTACGAAAGCAGAATCTGAGTAGGTGCCTCGCGGGTTCGCCGAATTGTGATCCCACGGCCCTGGACCCGGCCAACGTGGCCGCGGTTACTGCCGCCGCCAAGCGGAGGAATTTCGACAACTGCACGCGCGGAGGCACTGATTGCGACCCATTGGCTTTGAGCGCGACGGAGTCCCAGTCGGTCGCGGCGGCCTTGCACCAGCGCAATTTTGACAACTGCATGAAAGGTGCGTTTACTTGTGACCCTACGCTCCTGGACCCCAAGCAAGCCACTGCAGTCTCGGCCGCTCGATCCCAGCGTAATCTGGAAAAATGTTTGGGCGGCGCGGCGGTCTGCGATCCGACGTTCCTCGACTCGAAGCAGGCCGCCGCTGTAGCTGATGCAGCGCGACGCCGGAATGCGGAGAAGTGCGCGAGCAATTCAGTCGGATGCGATCCGACCGCTTTGGACGCGAAGCAGGCAGCAGCATTCCGGGAATCGGCCCGGCACCGGAACCTGGAGAAATGCCAAAGCGGGAGTGCCTTTTGCGATTTCGCCCAGCTCACGTCCTCGGAGCGGGCTACTGTCGACGCCGCGGCGCGGCAACGCAACTATGACACGTGCATGCGGGGTCTTTCCGGCTGCGACCCGTCGCGCCTCAACGGCCCGCAGATGAACGAAGTGGCGGAAACCTCCCGTCAGAGAAACGCACTCAAGCTCCGAAAGTGAGGATTTTCACGGGGCCGTTTCCCCCCAGGTTCTAAGAGAGAATCAGTACGTGTGTGACTCGACGGCGAAGCCCGAGACACTACACAATATAGTGGTGGCCGGCTCCCATCGTTGCGGCCAGCACCATCCCCATGGCTCATATCGAAATTGTCGAAGTAAAAGGAATTCCTCTCAATCGCCAGGACCTTGTCCGCGCGGCGATCCGTTCGGCGGCATCCTGCCTTTCGGAGAATCATGAGGCTTGGGTTGTGCCCACCCGGAGGCCCCCGGGATACGCCGTTCGGATCACCGGGCCTCGTGGCTTCTATCGCGAGGTGAAGTTTGCGGGTCGGGAGTCGGCAACTGAGATTGCGACCAGCGTCCGCAATGCCGTCGGAAGTTAGCGCTAGCTTTTCGCAAAATCTCCCGGTGGCACGCCAATCTTAGTACGGTTAACCGGGTCCCGTTTACCGACGGGATATCGACTGAACCGCGATGCTGATTTAGGCTTGCGGTATGAGCACCGTCCCGTTAGTGAGAGTAACCGGTATCCGAGCGGACTGGAGTGCCTACTCCAGGGCTGTGGTCAAGCTGGACCAAGAGACTCTTGAACGAGCAAGCCAGGACGAGTGTGTCGTGAATCGCCTTGGGGGGGCCCGCGGCGTCATGGCCGGCATCATGATGGGCGCGTTGGCTTGGGTGGGGCTCATCTGGGCGGGCGCTGCCCTGATCCGGTAGTCCCTGCCTTCCCTTCAGCGTCCCTCTGCAGGCAGAATCATTCCGCCGCACTGCGGCGGACCACCATATCATTAAGAAGGAATGAACGGATCCACCGAACCCCTTCGTTCCCGCTTAACGTATGAGCCGCGGGAACTGCTCTTCGGCACCAGCGGACGGCGCGGAGAAGTTGTGCACCTGACGCAGTTGGAGGTGTACCTGAACGTCCGCGCCGAGATCGAATACCTACAGTCGATGCCGCGGTCCGAAGGCGGCATCGCGGCAGGCGATGATTTCTATTTCGCCTACGATCTGCGGCCGAGTTCGGTTCATTTCGTGGAAGCCGAGAAGGGTCGAGGCGAGATCTCCCAGGCGGTGGTTCGAGCCGCGTTGGATCGAGGGATGCGTGCGATCAATCTAGGCTGCATCCCGACGCCAGCGCTCGCCTCCTACGCCCTTTCTCGGGAGCGTGCCAGCGTCATGGTGACCGGCAGCCATATTCCCTTCGACCGGAGCGGCTACAAGCTGAACACCTCCTGCGGAGAACTACTGAAGCAGCAGGAGGCGCCGATCGGCGAATTTGTGCGGCGGGTCCGCGCCCAGCTGTATGAGCAGCCGTTCGCAGATTCCTTGTTCGACGAGCGCGGAATGTTCAAGACCGGTCATGCGAGCCTGCCCCCTCAATCGGAGGACGCCCGGAACGCGTACATGCGCCGGTATACTGGTTTCTTTGGCGGCTCCTCGCTGCACGGGAAGCGCATCGTGGTGTACCAGCATTCCGCGGTGGGGCGGGATTTTCTGGTGGAACTCCTCGCGGCCTTCGGAGCCGAGGCCATTCCGGCCGGGCGCAGCGAAACTTTCGTTCCGATTGATACGGAGAACATGGAATCTGCTCAACTCACTGAAATCCAGGCGCACGCCAACAACGCGATCCGTACCCACGGCCCGGTGTGGGCCGTGGTCTCCACCGACGGCGACAGCGACCGGCCCCTTATTCTGGGACTGGACCAGAACGGCGGCGTCCGGTTCTTCGGCGGCGACCTGGTAGGCATGATCGTTGCGGAGTTCCTGGGCGCCGATGCGGTGGTGGTGCCGATCAGCTGCAACGATGCCATTGACCGGAGCCGCCTCAAGCCGGCGTTGGAGCCGAAGACGAAAATCGGTTCCCCTTACGTGATCGAAGGGCTGGATCGTGCCCGGGCGAAGAACCGGAGGACCGTTTGTGGCTGGGAGGCCAATGGCGGCTTTCTCACCGGTTCGGATATCGAGCGCAACGGAAAAGTCTTGACGAAACTGGCTACCCGCGACGCGATGCTCCCGATTCTCGGCGTGCTCTTTGCGGCACAGGAGACAGACTCCTCCCTCGTGGATTTGTTTGCCCGCCTGCCTCCCCGGTATAGCCGCGCCGCGCTCCTCAAGAGGTTTCCGCAATCGGTCAGCCGCCGCATTATCGAACGGTTCTCACCCGGCACGGGGCGGGACGTCGAAGCCATTCGCCAGGACCTGCAGGAGTTTTTCCAACCCGAGATGGGCTTTTCCGAAATCGCCCGGCTGGACTATACCGATGGCGTGCGCATCATCTTTTCCAACGGCGACGTGGCGCATGTCCGCCCTTCCGGTAATGCCGACGAACTGCGCATCTATGCCGTCGCGGATACGCAGCAGCGCGCCGACGCCATCGCTCAAATGGGCGTCGCCGAACCGGAGGGAATTCTGCGCGCCATGGAAAAGCGCGTCACTTCTCCGCCAGCAGGCGCCCTGCCTCGACGTTGAACTCGTCCTTGGCCTGGCGGTACAGATCGCCGCTTCCGGGACTGGGAAAGCCGGCGTGAATACCCCGCACCTTGCCTCGGCGATCGATGAACAGAGTCGCCGGCCAGGTGTTCCAGTTCACCAACTGCGGCAACTTGGCGTTCGCCTCCTCGGGCTGCCCGCACAGTAGCACAGGAAACTCCAGGCCGTATCTCTTCACGAACGCCCGCAAGCGCGTCGGGTCTTGTAATTGCTCGGCTTCTTCGAAGGACAGCGAGACGATCTCCAATCCCTGAGCGCCGTACTTCCGGTACATCTCGGCCAGGAACGGAGCCTCGTCGTGGCAGTTGGGGCACCAGCTGCCCGTGATTTCGAGTACCAGCACTTTGCCGCGGAAGCGCGGGTCGGTGTTGGAGACGACCCGCCCGTTCAGATCCGGGAAACCGAAGCGGAACGGTTCGCTCGGGTCCTTCATGGTCGTGTGCTGATCGGGATCGGTCGGCTCGGGCAGTCCCTTGGCACGCGCCGCCGCCGGGCGATACGCGGTCAGCTTGCGGTTGGCATCCTGGAGAATGTCGAGAGTGCCGTCGCTCGCGGGAGTTATCTGCAGCAGATGAGCGCGTGCGCCATCGAAATGGCTGAGGACGAATTTGCCGGCCTGGAATGTGCCGCTGATCGTTCCGGTGTCCCCGTCCACCCGAAGAATCGTGGC
>CAYTJD010000045.1:0-20858 GCA_964438005.1 uncultured Solibacteraceae bacterium
CGCGTCCTTGTAGCCGATGGTGGGAACGATGACGGAGCCGGGAATCTCGGGGCCCACGTAGAAACCGGAAGGAGAAGAGTCGGGGCAGTTGCCGAGGCGCGCGATGCCGATAGTCGGGTAGATCTTGAAGGTCCAAGCCATGTGCGGGTGCTCCTCTGCTCAGGCCAGGCGGGAATACGGCGCCAGCTTGTAGATCGATTTGCCGGTTACTTTGGCAGCGGCCTCGCGCTGCAGGGTTACCCAGTCGGGGTCCGCTTCGAGCCGCGACCAGGCTGCTTCGCGCGCGGCCAGGCTGTCAAACGGAATCAAGTATGTGAAGCGCGGCAGGTGCTCGCCGGCAGCGGTGGATGCGTTCACAATCGGGCGAATGCCGGCGCGGTCGAGAATCGCGGTGAGGCGCGGGGGCGTGCCCTCGTGCCAACCCGGGGCGTGGTACGAGCGGAGCTCGAAGATCCCGGAGTCGAAAAAACGCGGAAACTGGGCCGTGCCGAGCAGCACCTGGGATCGAACCTCGGTGAGCACGTTCGCCGATTCCAGATCGGCGCGCGCCTGCTGGATGCGTGGATGGGCCGCGAGCCGTTCTCGCGTGGCCAGCATCTCGTCGAAATTCGCGAAGGCAGCCAGCAGCAACGCCTGAGGAGTGTGCGGCGCCACGATGGCCTCCAGACAGACGGCGGGATGACGATGGATCTCGTTCATCGACGGAAGCACCGCGCCGCTCAGATAAGCGTGGATGCGCGGCATGTGGTCCGAGTCCGCAGCCTGGAAGCTTTCCAAAGCAACGACAGGCTTGCCAGCGGGAGGCGGCGCCTCATTCGCGGAAAGGGGATCGAGAGCGCCGGCAGCCGAGACGCCCAACCAGGAAAGTAGAGAGCGGCGATGCATCATGGAAACCTCCTGAGAGTGCCACAAATCCAACTTGAGTAGTGTACCGAAAAACAGGCCAGTTTGAACTGTAGGGTTACGGATGGGTCCAGCGCGGGTCTGCAGGGCCCCCGCGCCCGCGAGGGCGGGGTTGCCGTCTAGCGCGAGGCCGCCAGCAGCGTGCGGAGCGCGTCCATGCGGCCGCCCGAGCCGGTCAGCAAGCCTTCCGGGAAGCGTCTGTATTTCAGAATCGCGCGGTAAATGCTCTGGTTGGCCATGGAGTTCAGGCCCAGGCCCGCCAGGTATTGCAGGCGCATGTTGAGATCTTCGTTGATGGCGGCGCCGGCGGTCAGAGGCTTCAAATCCGACGCACGGCCAGCGTACGTCGCCAGCACATCTACGGCGGAACGGAAACCGACTTCGGCCAACGATTGCGCGACGGCCACGTATCCGGGGCCGTCCAGACGGTGCTGCAGGTCATCCACGCTGACCGGGCTGCGCTCGGCGGTGCCGAGCAGGACGAGGTCGTAGCCGTCGCCATTTAGGTTGTTGCTCCACACGGTTCCCGCGGGGAACACTTCGAAGAACGTCGCCAGCTCGGTTTTGACCGTCTCCAGATCGCTGTCATAGATCGGCAGCCATTGCGCCACCGCGCCGCCGGGATTCAGGTGCGCCCGCACCAGCTCGTAATACTGCTTCGAGTAGAGCGTGTAGGTGCCTTTGACCCAGGGGTGAATCGGGTCGGTGGTGATGACGTCGAACTTGTCCTTCGCGGTGAAGATGTAATGGCGCGCGTCGTCGTAGACGATATGGGTGCGGCGGTCGTTGGCGACCCAGTTGTTCTGCTTGCCAAAAAACTGCGTCGAGGCCGGCGGGATGAGCGGCTCGAGTTCGCAGATGGTGATGTGCTGGATATCGGGGTACGGAATGAAAGAGCCGGCTGTCACGCCCGCGCCGAAGCCGACAATGAGGACGGAGCGTGGCCGGGGGTGAACCAGGGCCGGCAAGTGGCCCATCATGCGCTCCAACCGCATGTCGAGCGGCGCAGTCGACGCTTCCGCCTTGCCGCTCACATAGAAATGACGCTGGTTGGCGCGCTCGGTGATGACGACTGAGGAATTGATGCCTTCGCCGCGAAACAGCACGGTCGAGGGATTGGCGCGGTCGAACAGATCCTCGGCCCGCACAGTCGGGGCGAAGCGGCGGCCGTAGGCGATCATTTGCCAGGGCACGTCGGAGACGGTGAACAGCAGCAGCGCGACCGCGACTGCTGCAACCGCGGCAACCAGCGGCCGCGTGCCGGGAGTTCCGCGCAGCGACCAGGCAGCGACGGCGGCCGATGCCGCGGCGAGAACAATCAGAAGCTGCTGCGAGCCGGCCGTACCGAGGACCGGAATAAACAGGAGCGAGAACGCCAGCGACCCGACGATCGATCCGGCGGTGTTGACCGCGTACACTTCACCCGAGAGCCGGCCTGGATCTTGGCCAGGCACTGCCGCCCCGGCGAGGGCCAAAGGAAAGCTCGCGCCCCAGAGCAGAGTTGCCGGGAAAATCGCCCAGACACAGCGCGCCAGGTCGAGCTCGAAGTTGAACCACGGATCGAGCGAGAGCCACGGATCGACCGGCCAATACGGCAGCGAGTGCGCCATGGTGTACGCGGTCCAGGCAATCGTGACGCCAAGCAGAATCTGGCAGACGGCGAGCGCGGTCCGCGGATGCGCCGCGCGCCGCGCCAGCCACGAGCCCGCACTGCTGCCGGCCCACAGGCCAACGAGGAAAACCGCGAGGATGATGGAAAACGTGTAGACGGTCGCGCCGAGCAGCAAGGAAAGCAGGCGCGTCCAAACCACCTCCGCGCCGAGCGCCGTCAGGCCAGATAAGGCGATGACGAGGTAGACGAGCGTGGCGCCGGGCGCCCGCTGCGCACCCACGGATCGGGGAACTGCGTCGGCGGGCGCGGAGCGCGATCGAGCCGCCAACATAAATCCGAGCGCGGCGACTGCCGCATTGACGGCGGCGGCCGCAAGCGTCGCGATCGCCATATCGTGCACGCGCAGCAAATAGAATCCTGCGATCACGCAGCCGAGCACCGCGCCCGCGATGTTCGCGCTATACAAATAGCCGAGCCACGAGACGCCCTCCGGGGTAGCTTCGGTCCAGCGCGCAATGGCCGGCAGTGAACCGCCCATCAGCAGCGTGGGCGGCAGCAGGCACGCGCCCGCTACCACGCCGCGCAACACGAGCCCCAACGTCCCTTCGGAAGCGCCGGCCCCGTAGAGCCGGCCGACCAGCGGCACGCCGTACAAGGCGACGATGCCGAGAAGTCCGATGCCCAGTTCGAGGAACGCGTACACGCGCAATGGATGCCGGCGAGCGGAAACCAGCCGCGGCAGCAAGGCGCTGCCCAGACAAAGCCCGCCCATGTACGCCGCCAGCAGCAGCCCGAGCGAGATGCCGGAAGAGCCGATCACGAGCTGCAGAAGCTGGAACCAGACGATTTCGTAGATCAGCGCCGCGCAGCCGCTGCCCGCCAATAACACCAGCAGCCAGGGCAAGCCTCCGCGCGAAACCGTGCGCGCGCCGGCCGCTTCGCGCTGTTTCGCGTCCCGGATGTTTTGGATCACACCCTTACGCTACACCAAGGCGACGCGCCGGTGTTTGCCCTAACCCGTCGCGAAGGTCCCACCGCAGAGGCCAAACGGCCGGGATTCCCGGCAGCGTATGGGGAACGAGCGCCGAGCGAGCGGAGAGCGCGGAGAGCCGGGTCCCAACGCTTTCTCCGCGCCTCCGCGTTTCGGCGGTTTCTTACGGACGGATTCCGGTTTACCTAGCCGCAGTCCCGCCGCAACCAGACGGTTCTCCGCCGGGTTAGCATATTCCTATGCGTCTGCCCGGCTTCTTTTTCGTTGGCTCGATTCTGTTGACGGCGCAGCAGCCGCCCGCGCCGCAGCCCGCGCCTGCGCCGGCGCAGCGAATCGATTCCCTGCGCGACGTCAGCTTGCAGCTGGAGAGCCTGTCCCGGCGCGTGCATCGCGCGGTGGTTCAGATCTTCTCCTCGGGCTACTCTCTGAACGGAGAAGAAGAGGGGGGCCGCAACACGGCCGTGGTGACGCGGCAACGGGCGACCGGATCGGGAGTCGTGCTGAGCGCGGATGGGTACATTGTGACCAACAGCCATGTCGTCAGCAATGCGCGCACGATCCGGGTCCGCGTGGCCGCGGAGCGGCAGGGGCAGTCCACGTTGCAGCCGGAGGGCAAACTGCTGGAAGCGCGGCTGGTTGGCATCGATCGCGAGGCCGATCTCGCGGTGCTGAAAGTGGAGAAGACGGGGATGAACTTTCTCGAGATGGGTGATTCCGACGCTCTGCGCCAAGGGCAGCTGGTTTTGGCGTTCGGAAACCCGATGGGCCTGGAGAATTCGGTCAGCATGGGAGTGGTGAGCGCGACCGCGCGCCAGATCAAGCCCGACGACGCCATGATCTACATCCAGACGGACGCGCCCATCAATCCGGGCAACAGCGGCGGGCCGCTGGTCAACGTCAACGGCCGCGTGGTGGGCATTAACACGTTCATCTTCACGCAATCGGGCGGCAATGAAGGATTAGGATTCGCCATTCCCAGCAATATCGTGAAGAACGTCTATACGCAGATCCGCGCCGAAGGGCACGTGCACCGCAGCGAGATCGGTGTTGCGGTCCAGACGATTACGCCGGCACTGGCGACGGCATTGCGGCTGCCCCAGGACTTCGGCGTGGTGCTCTCCGATGTGGAGCCGGACGAGACCGCCGATGAGGCCGGATTGAAAATCGGCGACATCGTGCTCAGTCTGAATGGCAAGACCATGGAGAACGCGCGGCAGTTTGAAGTGAACTTGTATCGCTACCGCATCGGCGACAAAATCAACATCGAGATCCTGCGCGGCAATTCCAAGTTGACCTACACCGTGGCGGTCACGGAGCGGGAAGACGATCCGATGCGTTTTGCCGACATGGTGGACCCGACAAAAAACGTCGTGCCAAAATTGGGCATTCTCGGCATCGATATCGACAAGAAGGTGGCCGAAATGCTGCCGGACCTTCGCAAGAAATACGGCGTGGTGGTAGCGGCGCGCGGCGGGGAATCGCAGTACAGCGGCGATGCGCTGCAACTGGGAGACGTGATTTATTCGGTCAACACCGAGCCAGTGACCACCGTGGACGCGCTGCGGAAGATTCTCGATACATTCAAAGAGTCCGAGCCTTTGGTGCTGCAGGTCGAACGCGAAGGGAAACTTCGCTATCTTACGCTGACTACCGAGTAGTCCGCTCCGACTCCTACCAGGGGGAGCCCGGCTAGAAGAAGTAGTGCTTGGTCCAATCGACGAGCATGTGCAGAGTGGCTGAAGAAAGCACCGTCGAGGCCTGCTGGAACACGACGCCGTAGGCCACGCCCGCGAGGGCGGCCACGATCGCGTAACGCCAGTTGGGAAGGGGCTGCGGACCGTTGTCGAGGTGGGCGCAACCGAAGATGACGCTGGCGGCGAGCAAGACCATACGGCCTTGCCCGAAGCGCAGCATCAGCAGATTCTGGATCAGCGACCGAAACAGGATCTCCTCCGGCAAGGCGGTTCCGAAAAAGATTACGGGCACCGCGACAGCCATCGATCCGCCGCGCGCAGAGGGCCGGTGGGGCGGGGGAATGAATCCGAGCGACACACCGATCACGATGAGCAGGGGCGCGGACAACACATAGCCGGCCAGGGGGAGCCCCGCATCGCGCCAGGAGCGCGGCAGGTTGAATTTGAGACCTGGGAAATTTCGGAAACCGGCGAACAAGATCAATCCAAGCAGGATCGCAATCCCGTAGGCGACGCTGTGCAAGTATCCCTGAGCGGGGCGCGGCACCAGGCCGGCGCCGGCGGCGAATTCCAGCGGCAGCCAGAGCAGCAGGACGGCGGCGAAGTCGAGCAGAGACGGGCGGTCCACGGGTTGGCGCCGAGCCAGCCAGACACCCAGCACAGGCGCGGCCGTATATACGAACACCAACAAACACAGGCGCACGGTCCAGGCTTGCGCGAGAAGGGCGGCGAGACTGAAGACTGCCGCCAGCAGGAACGGGACGCTCCAGACAGCAGCGGGGCGGGCGTGGAGCCACTTGCGGATTCGGTTTTGGACCGCGGCACAGAGAAAACCGAGAATGGCCGCGAGTAAGAGCGCCAGCAGCAGGGTCGGCATGGGCGGCCCAGCCGGTCGGGCGGGCTACTTCACCACGATACCGCGTTCGTCGAGCAGTTCGCCGGTCTGCGTGAGCAGGTTGAGAAGATTGAGCCGCACGCCGATCTGGTTGGTGACGACGGCCGATTGGGCCTGCACCAGGACCTGCTGTGCGTTGATGACGTTCTGGTTGATTTCGGTGCCGAGCTGAAATTTGGTATTCTCCGCGTCGAGGTTCTTTTGCGCGAAATCGAGCTGGACTTTGGCCAGCTTTAGCTGCTCCTCAGCGCCATCCAGCTTGGTAACGGCGGTGAGGATGTTCAAGCGGACGCCCTGCTGCAGGTTGCGCAGATTCAAGGCATCGGTCTTCTTCTGAACGAGGGAGTTGGCCATGGCCGCAGAGGCCGCGCGGTTGCGGATCGGCAGGGTCAGCTGCAGGCTGGCGAAGTAGGTGGGATATCCGAAGCCCCACATCTGGGCCAGCGCGTCGCCGATGCCGCCGGCGACACCCTCGCCCGCGGTCCCACCGAGCAGGCTGGACCTGGGAAAGAAGGTACCGCCCGTGCCCGCGGACTGATACGACATACTGAGCGAGAGATTGGGGAGCAGGCCGTTCCTGGAGGACTGAATTCCGAGGTCGTCGAGGTCCATCTTCTGCAAGGCCTGGCGGATCGTCGGGTGATTCATGAGCGCCTTGTTGACGGCCAGCTCGCGATCGACGGGCATGGACTCGGCCGGGCCGAGATCCACCGATTCGGTCAAGGAAATCGGCAGCGTGCGCACATCCGGCTCGAGATCGGCGCCCATCTGATGCCGCAAGACATCCTCAGCCTGAGACAAACTGAATTTGGCCTGGGAAACCGAGAGATCGCCGGCCGCCAGCGATTGTTGCGGGTTATAGATGTCGAGCGGCGACAGCGCTCCCAGGTCGAGCTGTTTCTGCATGTACTTGAGGAACTCATCGGCATTGGTGCGGCCGGCTTCGGCCACCTTGAGATTCTCGCGGGCCATGATCACGTTCCAGTAGGCCGTCTCCGCCGTGTTCACCAGCGTCAAAAGCTGCTGGGTCTCCTGATATTGCGAGGCCTTGTACCCGACCTGCGCCTGCATGAGGGGGATGCGGTTCACGTAAGGGCTGCGGTTCTGGATCAGCGGCTGCGTAACGCTGACACGCATGTTCGCGGTCAACGCCGGATTGTAATTGTTGAAGGAGTTGGTGGCCGAATTCTTGGCGCCCTGAAACGAGGCCGTGTACTGCATACCGGTGGAAAGCGTCTGAGTGTAGGCCAGCGAATACGGCTGCGCCAGGCTCTTGGTGAGGGCGGCGGCATTCTGGGCCGTCGTGGCGTTGGTCGGGATGGTGGTGGCCCGGGTGGTGGCAAAGCTGGCCGTCGCTTTGGGATCCCAAGCGCCGAACGCGGCTTCGATCGCATTCTTCGGAATCTCCACGGTGAGCAACTGCAACTGAATATCGGTATTGTTGGCCATCACCAGGGCAAGGTAATTCTTCAGATTCAGCTCGATCTTGCCATCGACGACAAAGTCTTTGAGCCGCACGGGGTCGCGTAATTCGACCGTGGTCCGCGTTTTTTGAAAGGTTTCGCGGAAGTACGACGGCTTGGGAAACGACGACAATTGGCCGAAGGCCGAGACGGCTGCCAGGGTTCCTGCAATCACAAATCGAAAGAGCATATTTCCTTACTCGTAGCGGATGGCTTCAATGGGATCGAGCTTGGCCGCCTGCACGGCGGGATAAATCCCGAACAACAATCCGATGAACACGGAGACGCCGAAGGCGACGGCGATGGAAGAGCCCGTCACCACAGTCGACCAGCCCGCGACCGAGGCGATTACGCGCGAAAGCGTAAAGCCGAATGCGATGCCGATCAACCCACCCATGATCGAGATCATCACCGCTTCGGTGAGGAACTGGCGCACGATGTCCGCCTGGCGGGCGCCGATCGCCCGGCGAATTCCGATTTCGCGTGTGCGCTCCAGCACCGTGGCAAGCATGATGTTCATGATGCCGATGCCGCCCACCAGCAGCGAAATGCCCGCAATACAGATCATGACGATGCTGAAGATCGATTGGGTGCGCCGCCGCTCTTCGAGCAGGCCCGCGGGAACGATGACGGTGAAATCGCCGGCGTCTTTGTGCGTGGCGGTGAGAATGGCGCGGACGACATTGGACGTCTCAATGGAGTCGATGGCCGGCTGCACCTTCATATAAATGCCGTCAATTTCGTCCTTGAGAAAGCTGGTGTTGTCCTCGAAGCGGCGCATGACGGTGTTGAGAGGAGCGATGACGAGATTGTTGCGGTTGGCGGCCTGGGCGCCTTCGACATCTTCGTCTCCACCGGCTTGGGGAGTGAGCACGCCGATCACCTGCAGCCAGGTATCGTTGATCTTGACATATTTGCCGACGGCGTCGTCGTAGCCGAGCAAGTTCACTTTTGCGGATTCGCCGAGGACGCAAACGGGCGCGGAGGCGCGGTTCTCATCCTCGGTAAAGAACCGGCCGCCGACCAGCTTGAGACTGTTGATTTCCACAAAATTCGGGAGGACCCCGATGAGCTGCGGAGGCTCCTGCGCGGTCTTGGGGAGCACGCGCTGCGGCTTGAAACGCTTGCGCGGCGTGATGGCTACCAGGCCGGTCACATTCTCGCTGATGGCGCGATAATCACGGAACGTGAGTCCCGGGGAAATGGCGCGCACGGTCTGCAATTCGTTCTGGTCGACCGCTTCGCGAGCCTCGATGATGATGTTGTTCACCCCGAGCTGGTCGATGAAGCTCATCATCTCCTTTTGGGCCCCGGCCGTGATGGAGAGCATGGCCACCACGGCGCCGACGCCGAAGATCATGCCGAGCATGGTGAGCAGGCTGCGCAGCTTGTGGGCAAAGAGGCTCGCCAGCCCCATCTTCAGTTCGGGAAGAATATGCGAAAGGCCCATGCTATTTCGCTCCCGGCAGGGCGCCCATGGCGTTGCCCTTCTTATCGCTGTCTTTCTTGTCGGATTTATTTGCGGTCGGATCGGCCAAGGCGACGACGTCGCCGGGTTCGACTCCGGAGGCTAAGACCATCAGAGATTCGCTCTGCTTGACCAGCTTCACCTCGCGCGGCTCAAACCGTCCGGTTTTCTGCTGCACGAAGACCGTGGGTTTACCGTTCTTGGTGAAGACCGCCTGCGCCGGGAGATGCAGGGCGCTGGGGATCTTTTCGATTTCGATTTCCACGTCGGCCAGCAAACCAGGCCGCAGCAGCACCTGAACCTGCGAATCCTGCTCGGGCGGCACCGGAAGCTTGGCTTTCTCGCGATCGGCATCGCTATAGCGAGATGTGCCCGCACGGCGGAGAAGCGCTTCGAGCTGATCGCCGCCCGGAATATTCCGTGCTGGGCCGCCCCCGCGTCCGCCGGCAGCCGCGCCGGCGGCCGGACCGGCCTGGCCGGACTTGACGCGCGCGACGATATCCTGGACAGCCTTCTCGCGATTCTCCGGGGTGATCTGGCCGCTCTGGAAGCCTTGCCGCATCAATTGCTGGGCCTGCTGGCGCTGCTCGTCGGTCAGGCCGGCGAAGGCTTCATTATTGAAGCCGCCGCGCCCGCCGCCTCCGCCACCACGCCCGCCGCCTTCAGAGCCACCGCGCCCGCGCCCGCGGCCGCCGCCGGCACCGCCCTCGAACCCGCCAAAGCCGCCGCGCCCGCCGGCAAACGGCACCGCGTCGCCAGCTTCCGGGGCGCCGCCGCCCTCGGGCCCGCCGCCGCGCAAGCTTGCAAAGAAAGATCCCGCCGTATTCTGAATGTTCTTCTTGGCGTTTTCCGCCGCCGTCGCCATGATGTGATCGATGTCGGACTGCTTCATGCCGAGCTTGGCGAGCAACTGCCGCATGTCGATGGAGAACACGACGTCAAATTTCTTGGAGGGGTCGCCCGAGAACACGTCCTGGCTGGCGGTGCCGCTCATCGACTTGATCTTGCCGCGAAACTTCTGGTCGGGGAGCGCGTCGAGCTGCAGCACGGCTTCCTGGCCTTCCTGCAGGTTGGCGCGATCGAGCTCACCCACCTTGGCGACGACCTCGAGCTCGGACAAATCGAGAACGTCGGCAACAGGAATGCCCGGCTGCAAGTTATCGCCGTCGCGGATGTCGGGCGGCGTCTGGCCGAAATTGACATTGCCGGTGCGATTCTGGCGGATCGAGACCAGCCCCTCGATGGGCGAGAGCTGCTTGGTCTGCTGGAGGCGCTGCGTCTCCTGGCGTACCTGGATGAGGTTCCGGTTGCGCTGTTCCTGCAAGACGGCCAGCTGCGCTTCGCCCTGCTCGTAGCGCGATTGAATGTCGCTCTGCAGCTGCGCGAGGGCTTTCTTGGCCTGCTCCAAAGTAAGCTCGTTCTTTTTGGCATCGATGGCCGAAAGCACCGGGGCGCGCTGGACATCGAGCTCCGCGGTGCGGACGGAATACTTGGCCCGCAGCAAGTTCACGTCGTCCTGGCTCTTCAGAACAGCGATATCGGCCTTCTGTTTCTTGATGTACTCGTCGGTCTGCTCGACCTGGATCTGGTCTCGCTCGAGCTCGGAGCGGCGGTCGGAATCGTCGAACTCGACAATCAGGTCCTTCTCGTGAGCCAAGGCGCCATTCGGAGCGATCGCCGTGACCTGCACGTTGCCGCCGAGATTGGGCGCGGCGATGGTGGCGGTACGCACCGCCCGCAATTCGCCGCGAGAATACGCGCGGATGACGACGTCGTTCCGCTGCACCTTGGTGGTGGGGACTTGTTCCTGGCGCTCGGGTAATTGTTTGACGAGGCGGTATCCGCCCCACCCCGCGGCGGCTACAATCAACAGCCCCACGATTCGAACGATTGCCTTCTTCATGCGGAACTATTCCTGCGGACCAGGCCCATGGCTTACAATTTTTTCCTGGCTTTTTTGGCGGCCTCGACGGGATCTTCGAGCGTGACGAACTCGCCTTCCTTCAGTCCGGAGGTCACCATCAGGTCTTCGTCGTTCCGCTTGCCGATCTGGATATACCGGAGACGGAACTGCTGCCCGGATTGCACGTACACCGCGGGCCTGCCGTTTTCGGTGAAGCTGGCCCGCGCGGGGATCAGCAGGGCCGCGGGATCGCGCTCGATGATCACCTCCGCGGTGGAGCTCATTCCCGGACGCAGCCGCGGGTCAAGGTTCTTGAGCTGGGCGCGGGCGGGAAAGGTTTTTTCCGTGTTCGGGCTGGGGCGGCCGCCGCTTCCGTTGATGCCTTTGAACACCAGGGCCGCGATCGGGCTGATCCAGTTCAGATCGGCCGTGAACTCCCGGTCGGGGATGGCGTCGATGCGCACGCGGACCGCCTGTCCCAACTGGAGCTTGCCACGATCGACCTCGTCCATCTTGAGATCGACGTACATCTGGTTGAGATCGGGAATCTCCGCAATGGGAGAGCCGGGCCGAACGTCGTCGCCTTCTTTATAAGCGGGAGGCGTCTGCCCAAACTGGCCGTTCACAAACGTGTTGGGCATAATATTCACCATACCGTCGGCCGGAGCGCGAATTTCCACCTTGGTCAGGTAGTCCTGCGCCAGGTCGAGATCGCGAATGGCCTTGTCTTTGTTTTGCGTCAGCCTGGTCAGGTCGGCTTGCTGGCCGGCCTTGTGGGCTGCGATCTGAGAATCGAGCCGCTGCAGAGCGCCCTCGGTGACCGTGACGGTAATCGCGTTCTTTTCGCCGTCGATTTTGGAGAGAACTTCGGCTTTGCTGGCGTCCAGACGCGCACGTTCCACGTCATACTGGCTCGACATGCGATTCATCGAATCGGCCTGATCTTCGATCTTCTGATTGGCCTGCATTTGGACGATCTGGCTGTCGGCGGAGCGCACGTTGGTAGTTCGCTGGATGACGGCATTCTCAATCTGCGCCGAGTCAAATTCCGCGATAATGTCGCCTTTGTGAATGAGCTTGCCGGATTGCGCCAGCTTCACGAGGCGCAGATTCTGCACCTGGGGCGCATTCAGCTGGATGGCATGCGAACTGGCGAGTTCGCCGCGGGTCCGCACACTGATGACGAAATCGCCGCGCCGCACGCGGACGACGGGAATTTCCACCGTGGTCGTGCTGGTATAGCGATAACCCGCGTACACAGCGCCCCCACCCACGAGCAGTGCCGCCGCCCAGTTGATGATCTTGCGGCGGCGGTAATTCACCTGTCCGAGGCGCTGTTTCGGTTTTAGATCTTTGGATGGCATGCTACGGCACCGTTTTCAGCGCCGGCGTGAGAGCGTGGCGCGAAGGAAATCTACAGGGGTCTCTGGAGGGCCACCACATCCCCTTTCCGCAATCCCGAACGCACGGCCGCAGAAGTGTTGCTCATCAGCCCCAGTTCAATCGGCCTACGAACCCAGCCCGTGGGGCTTTGCAGGAAAACCACCGGCTTGCCCCCCTCGTCGAAAACCGCCGCCCTCGGAGTGATGACGGTATCGGTCTCGGAATTGATGATGATTTCCGCGCTGGCCGTCAGATCGGGAATGATGCGCGAGTCGACTTTCGCCTGGTCGATCTTGAGACGCACCGGGATCTCACTGACGTAGGACGCGCGGATGTTGCTTGTCTTGGCCATGGCGCCGATCCCGATGACGGTTCCCGGCAACTCGAGGTCGGGATACGCATCCAATCGGATTCGCCCTTTCTGCCCCAGCCGAAGCTTTTCGGCGTCCACCTGGTTGACGCTGGCGTTGACCACCATCGAACTCGGATCGACGATGGAAAGAAACGTCTGTCCCGGATTGACCTGGTCGCCCACGCGTACCTGGGCCATCTGGCCCTGGCGGAAGAGCGTCTGGAGCACGGCGATGCCATTGATGGGCGATTTCATCGACATCTTCTCGATATTCGCCTGCGACTGGTCGGATTGAATCCGGGCGGCCTGCAAATCGAGTTCGGTGGCCTTAATTTGCGCGGTTTGGGAAACTTCCTGCAGATCGAACTGTTTCTTCAGCTCATCGTAGGCTTCTTTGGCTTCGTCGACCGCGATCTGATACTTCTCGGCATCAATTTTGGAGCGAATCGGGGCGGTCTGCAAATCGAGTTTGGCCTTGTCCCAATCGGCTTTGGAGCTGCGCACCTGCTGCGCCATCGACTCTCTGAAATAGGCCAGGTTTGCCTTCAGGCGGCCCAGATTGGCCTCGGTTTGCACCACGAAGTCTTTGTAATCGTCGAGCCTCTGCTGCTGGGCGGTGAGATCGAACTCGGTCACCACGTCACCGGGCTTCACACCCGAGCCCGGCTGCACGAGCTTGGTAATCGTAAGATTGAAATCGTTAAAATTTCCGTTTGGGCCCTGACCCTGGCCGCCCCGATTGTAATTGTTGCGGTTGCCTTGCATGCGCGGCGCCATGATGGAGGCGTAGCGTTCCGCAGCCACGGTGCCGGCGATCCGGACGGTGCTCTGCAGATTGCCGAAGCCGGCAGCGATGACCGGCACGGTGACAACCGGCCCTCCTGCGTTGGTGTCTGGCTGCGCGCGGGACTTCCAATACCAGCCGGCCGCACCGGCTACCAGGACCACAGCGGCGAGGAGAAAGCCGGCTAGCCGGCGCGGCTTTTTCGGGTCGACCGGGCGCGGGACAATTGTCGGGCCGGGAACGGGCGGAGAGGCCGGCAACCGCACCGGACCGGGCCCGCTGCTGGGATTCGGTAAGCTACTGAAAAACGATTGCATTCTCGTACACCTTCCGGCCAAAACGGGTTACTTCTCACACACCCGTCAAGAAAAGACGCCTTGCTCCCGACAAAGGTTAGCAGTCCCTAGCCAAAACCGGGCCATTATTTTTAAGTGCTTGCGAATATAGTAGTTTAGCGCCACGGCACGGTGCTGTCTACGGGGGTCGGGCACCCGTGTTATCGTTGGAAGGATAGTGTCGGCACCGCTGAATTTTCACCTGGAGCAATACGAGGGACCGCTCGACCTGTTGCTGGATCTGATCCGCAAGCAGCAGATTGATATCAAAGACATTCCGATCTCCACCATCACCGCGCAATATTTGGAATTCATGGATAAAGCACGCGGGATGGATATCGATCTGAGCGCCGAATTCGTGTATATGGCGGCAACCCTGATCCACATCAAATCGAAGATGCTTCTGCCCCAGGACCCGGCTCTGCAAAAAGAGGGTGAGGCGGAGGACCCGCGCCAGGAACTGGTGAACCGGCTGCTGGAGCACGAGAAGTTCAAAAACGCCGCCGAGATGCTGCAGCAGAAGCGGATGCTCGAAGAGAATATCTGGTCAAACCCGCAGGTGAAGGCATTCGGCGGAGACGAAGACCCCGGGCTGGCGGTGACGCTCTACGATCTGGTCAAGGCGTTCGGCGAGATCCTGGAACGGGCCAAGAACCGGCCGGTGTACGAAGTGGAAGCCGCGGACGTAACGATCGCGGACATGGTGCGGTACCTGAAAGATCAGTTCCTCGAGGCGGGGCCGGACAAGCCGATCTTCATCGTGCAGATTTTCGAGCAGCAGCGCACGCGCCGCGCCATGATCGCGCTGTTCCTGGCGGTGCTGGAGATGGTGCGGATGCAGGCGGTGGTTGTGACGCAAAAGGAACTCTTCGGTGAGATTGCGCTGCAACGGCACGCGAGTTTCGACTCCGTGTTCGCCTCGGATCAGCCGATCGCGGCAATCGAGAAAGACTACGTTTAAACGGCATGGAAGAATTTGAATCCCAACCGGTCCTTTCGATGGACGAATTGCTGGAAACGGTTCCGGAGCCGGCGTCGCTGGAAGACGCGCAGCTGCGGGCAGTGCTGGAAGCCATGGTGTATGTCACCGAAGAGCCCCTGACGGTGGCGCAGATGGCCGCGGTGCTGCAGCAGCCGGCCGAACGCGTGGCTGCGGCGCTCGAACAGCTGGCGGCGGAATTCGAGAAGCCGGAACACGGGCTTGCGATTCGCGAAGTGGCCGGGGGCTATCAAATGGCCACCAAGGCCGAGCATCATGAGGCGGTGCGCAATTTCGTGAAGAGCCTCAAGTCTCCCCTGAAGCTGTCGCTGCCGGCGTTGGAAACGCTCGCGGTGATTGCGTACAAGCAGCCCGTGACCGCGCCCGAGGTGTTGGAGATTCGCGGGGTGCAAGGGGCAGGAGTCATCAAGACACTGCTGGACCGCAAGCTGATCACGACGGCGGGGCGCAAGGAAGTGATCGGCAAACCGATTCTTTACAAGACGACGAAAGAGTTTCTGGTGCAGTTCGGGCTGAAGGATATCAACGAATTGCCGTCGCTGAAGGAATTCGAAGAGATCCGGCGGCTGGCCTTCGCCGAAAGCGAACCGGAAGGTCAGGCGCCCGCAGCTCCCGCGGAGGCGTAATGTCCGCCGAGCGGCTCCAGAAGATCCTTTCGCAGGCCGGCGTGGCCTCGCGCCGCCATGCCGAACAGATCATCCGGGAAGGGCGCGTGACGGTCAACGGCGCGGTGATCACCGAGCTTGGCTCCAAGGCTGACTTCGACACGGACCACATCAAGGTCGATGGACGCCTGCTGCACGCGCCGAAGCACCTGGTCTACATCGCCATGAACAAGCCCAACAATACAGTCACCACGGTGACCGATCCGCAGAACCGCGCGACGGTCATGGATCTGCTCGGGAAGGTGAAGGAGCGGGTGTATCCGGTGGGACGTCTCGATTATCACAGCGAAGGCCTGCTGCTGCTCACGAACGACGGCGAAATGGCCAACGCCATCATGTCCTCGGCCACGCACTTGCCCAAGACATATCTGGTGAAGGTAAACGGCGCACTGTCTTCGGAGCAGGAAGAACGGTTCCGCCGCGGGGTGCCGATCTCGGGAAGACGCACGCTCCCGGCCGGGATGAAGCTGGTGCAGGCGGCGGAAAACCCGTGGTACGAAGTGCGGCTGTTCGAAGGACGCAACAACCAGATTCGCATCATGTTCAAGCACTTCGGGCGGCTGGTGGAAAAACTGAAGCGAGTGCGGATCGGGCCGCTGGAATTGGGGGCATTGAAGCCCGGACAATATCGTTATCTCGACACGGAGGAAGTCGGCAAATTGCAGCGCGCTCTGCGCCGCGCGCCGGAAAAAGCAGCGGTATGAAACGAATCGCGGAAATCCTCCGCTCGGCCCGCACCATCGCGGTGGTGGGAGTATCGAGCAAACGGTTTCGTCCGAGCTACGGAGTGACGGAATACATGCAGAGGGCCGGGTACCGGATCATTCCGGTCAATCCGCAGGAGGCCGAGGTGCTGGGCGAGAAAAGCTACCCAGACCTCGATTCGATTCCGGGACCGGTGGATATTGTCGATATCTTTCGCCGTTCGGAGTTTGTTCCGGAGATCGTCGACGCCGCGATCCGCAAAGGGGCGAAGATGATCTGGATGCAGGAAGGCGTAGTCCACGAAGAAGCGGCGCGTCGGGCCGAAGCCGCGGGCCTTACGGTGGTGATGGATCACTGCATCCTGAAAGAACACCGGCGGCTGGCGCAGGCGTCGTAAGGCCGCGACACCTCCGTCCGGATGCGTGCCGCCGGCTTGCGGATCCCGCCGTTTTCAGAACGTTCCTCCAAGAACCGGGTTTCCCGCGGCGTCCTTTACCTGCTTCTTCGCTGAATGTGACCGAAACGGCGGGCGAGGGAACCAGCGCGCGGTAAGAAATCTGTAAATGTCTGTGGGCTCGGGAAGGTTCCTGCTTACGAACGACGAGGAGTCGTTAGAGAGGATCGGCAGCGCGTCGCGCTGCCAGGACCCGGGGAATGCCCGCCAGATCCGGCTCCTCCGCGACTCCGTCCCATTGCCGAAACAGATTCCGGACGTGGCCGAGGCTGCCGAAGCCAAGCTCCAGGATGAGCCAGCCGCCGGGCCTCAGAACGCGCGGGGCGTCGGCCGCAATCCGATCGTAGATTTCAAAACCGGAAGCGCCGGCGAACAGGGCGACTTCGGGCTCCCAGTCGCGCACTTCGCGCTGCAGTCCTTCGCGCTGGGTAGCCGGCACGTACGGTGGATTGCTGACGATCAGATCGAAAGTCTGGCCGCGGATCGCGTCCAGGAGGTCGCAGACAATAACCGTCACGTTCGCACCGAGGCGGCGCGCGTTTTCCCGAGCCACCGTCGCGGCGGCAGGCGAAATGTCCGTAGCCCAGGCTGCCGCGCCGGTTTCCAACTGCAAGGTGGCGGCGAGCGCACCCGAACCGGTCCCGATATCCAGAATCCGGGCCGCGCCGCGGGCCAGGCGCAGCGCGACTTCCACCACGTGCTCGGTTTCGGGCCGGGGGATCAAGACATCGGGCGTCACCCGAAACTCGCGGCCGTAGAACTCCTGGCGTTTGGTAATGTACTGGGTCGGCTTGCCCATCGTGCGTTCATGCAGATAACGGCCGTAGTGCAGCCACTCTACCTCGCGCAGCTCCTGTTCCGGGTGCGCGAACAGATAGACACGCTCGGCGCGCATCGCGTGGGAGAGGAGGACTTCGGCGGTCAGACGCGGCGCGGCCACGCGGGCCTCTTCCAGAAGGCGCGTGCCCTGGAGGAGGGCGGTCTGCACCGTCATGAGACTCAGTCTACGGGAGTCAGCTCGCCTTGTTCCTTGAGCTTTTCGGTCTGATAGAAGGTAGTGAGCGCGTCGACGATCGGCTCGAGCTTGCCGTCTATCACGAAGTCGAGCTGATGGAGCGTCAGGCCGATGCGGTGATCGGTCACGCGGTTTTGCGGGAAATTGTAGGTACGGATCTTCTCGCTGCGGTCGCCGGTGCCGACCATGCTGCGGCGCTCGGCGCCGAGCGCGGCCTGCTGCTTCTCGAGTTCCATCTCATACAGGCGGGAGCGCAGGACGCGCTCGGCCTTGGCGCGGTTCTTGATCTGCGACTTTTCGTCCTGGCAGGACACCACCAGCCCGGTCGGCAGGTGAGTAATGCGCACCGCCGAATATGTCGTGTTCACCGACTGCCCGCCGGGGCCGGAGGAGCAAAACGTATCGATGCGGATATCCTTGGGATCGATCCTGATTTCGACTTCGTCGGCTTCCGGCAGCACGGCCACGGTGATGGCGGAAGTATGGACGCGGCCCTGCTGCTCGGTGACGGGAACACGCTGCACGCGGTGCACGCCGCTTTCGTATTTCAACTTGCTATAAACCTTGTCGCCGCTGACCAGCGCAATGACTTCCTTGAGCCCGCCGACCGAGGATTCGCTGGCGGAGGTGACTTCAATCTTCCAACGCTGCGTTTCCGCGTAACGCGAGTACATGCGGAAGACTTCGGCGGCAAACAGCGTCGCCTCGTCACCGCCGGTGCCAGCGCGGATTTCCAGCACCACGTTCTTGTCATCGAGCGGATCCTTGGGCAGGAGAAGGACCTTCAGCTCTTCTTCAATCTTGGCGAGCTCGGGCTCAAGCTGGGCGATTTCCTCAGCGGCCATGGCCTTCAGGTCCGGGTCATGATCGTCCACCATGGCGCGAGCCTGCAGCAGCCCGTCTTCGGCCTTCTTCCATTCGCGGAACTTGGCGACGACGTCGGAGAGCTCGCTATGCGCCTTGGTAACCTTGCGGTACTGCTCGGGGTCGCTAATGACAGCCGGGTCGGCCATCTGCGCATTCAGGCTCTCGAAGCGCTTTTCGAGTTCTTCCAGCTTTTGGCGGAATTGCATGGGGCGTTACGCGATGACCAAGGGCCCGCCCTGCGACTTCTCGAGCGCCATGGCACCCTCGAGCGCATGGATGGCCACGGCGGCCTGGTCATCGGCGGGAGGTTTGGTGGTGATGCGCTGCGTCCACAGACCAGGAGCCGTCAGCAGAGCCAGCAGAGAGCCTCGCTTGCGGGCAGCGTAGAAGATCAGTTCGTAGGAAAGGCCGATCAAGAGCGGGATGAGCACGACGCGCGACGCGAGTTTGGCGGCGAAGCCGGTGAACGGAATCACGGCATAGAGAGGAATGGCGAGCAGGAACACGACCACCAGGAAGCTGGTGCCACAGCGCGGATGGAAGGTCGTGAAGCGCTGCGCGTTTTCCACAGTCACAGGCTGGCGGGATTCGAAATTGAAGACCACCTTGTGCTCGGCGCCATGATATTCGAACATGCGGCGCATGTCTTTCAACTTCGAAAGCACGTAGAGCAACGTGATCAAAATAGCGAGGCGGATGAGGCCATCGGCCAGCACAGAAACAACCCGCCCTTCAAAAACCGGATAGACCTTAGCCAGCCGGGTTACCAGGTAGAGAGGGACAAACTTGTACATGAAGATGAAGAACAAGAACGAGAAAACGACGGGCGTCCCCACCACCCAGCCGGGCATCTCTTTGGGCTTTTCTTTCGACTCCGACTTCTCATCTTCCAGAGACGCCAGAGCGGAAAAATTGAGCGCCTTACCGCCCAATTTGAGAGCCTGATAGAGCGTTCCGAGGCCGCGCAGCAAAGGGAATTTGAAAATCTTGTACTTCTCCGACATGCGCGCGATGGGCATCTCGGAAGTGACCAGTTCGCCATTCGGCTTGCGGACCGCCACGCAATAGCTGTGCGGCGCGCGCATCATGACGCCCTCCATGACCGCCTGGCCGCCGACGAGGGTTTCCTCGCCAGCCTCCAGGATGGGGAGCATCTGTAAGTGAGTGAAAAGGCGGAAAAACGTGCGTGGCGACACGGAAAGCCTCAAGCTCTATCGTAGCAAATCCGCCAACGCCGGACCCAGTTGTGGAAAACGAAATGGAAATCCGGCCGCCTCGGCGGCGCGCGGCACCGCACGCTGGCTGGCGAGTAAGACCTGCGACAACTCGCCGAAGAGCAGCTTCAGGCCGAATTCCGGGACGGGAAAGACGGCGGGCCGTTTGAGCGCGCGCGCCAACTGCCGGGTAAACTCCACATTCTGCACCGGTTCCGGCGCGACACCATTGATCGCGCCGGGCACCGGGTTCTCGATCGTGAAACGGAGCAGCTCGACCAGATCGCTGAGGTGAATCCACGACACCCATTGACGTCCGGACCCAAGCCGGCCGCCCACGCCCAAGCGGAACGCGGGCAGCATTCGCTGCAGAGCGCCGCCGCGCGCATCGAGAACCATGCCGATGCGGACGGTAGCCACGCGCATGCCGAGCGCTTCGGCGGCGCGCGCTTCGCGCTCCCAGGCGACACAGACTTCCGCCAGAAAGTCGCGGCCCGCGGGCGAAGACTCATGAAGAAGTTCGTCGCCGCGGGAGCCGTAGTAGCCGACGCCGGAAGCGCAAATCAAGGCGGATGGCCTTCGTGGCAGCCCGGCCAGGCCCTCAACGAGCAGACGCGTCCCGGTGACCCGGCTCTCGCGAATGCGGCGCTTGGTCTCGGCGGTCCACCGACGCGCGACGGGCTCTCCGCCGAGATGAACCACGGCGTCGGCGCTTTCGAGACTTTCGCGCGGCGGCGGCCCGCTCATCGGATTCCACACCGACAACCGCACGCCGGCTGGCAGGTTCGTACCGGCATGGCGGCTGAGGACGTGGAGCGAATGGCCCGAACCGCTCAGCACCTTCAGCAGGCGCCGGCCGATGAAACCGGAGGCACCGGAGATCGTGACGTTCATGATGCGCTTCCCAACGTAGCATCGCGGCGCCACCAACGGTGAAAGTCACGTTTACCCTGGACGCGGACACGGTCACCCGGCTGGAGCGCGCCGCCGAACGGCTTTCCAAACCGAAGAGCCAAGTAATTCGGGAAGCCGTACGGGAATACTACCAACGCATCGGGGGCCGCAGGATTCCGGCGGAGCCCTCGTGATTCTGCTGGATAGTTCGGTTCTCGTCGACAGCTTCACCGCGGACGCTCTGCGGAGCGCCCGCCTGTA
>CAYTJD010000046.1:0-69809 GCA_964438005.1 uncultured Solibacteraceae bacterium
CGCGTGCACGCCGAAGCCGCGCCCCCAAATACAATGTGTTTGTGAGAAGCTTTGCCATCATTGGCGGCGGGATCGTGGGGCTTGCCACGGCCTACCGTCTCGCCGAGAGATTCCCCGGCGCGAAGATCCGCGTACTGGAAAAAGAGCCGGGCGTCGGCCGTCATCAGACCGGCCACAACAGCGGCGTGCTGCATTCCGGCCTGTATTACAAGCCCGGGTCGACTAAGGCGCGCCTCGCGGTCGCCGGCATCCGTCAGATGGTCGAGTTCTGCCGCGAAAACTCAATCCCGCATGAGGTCTGCGGCAAACTCGTGGTCGCCGCCGATGAAAGTGAACTCCCGCGCCTGAAGGGCCTGCTCGATCGCGGCACCGCCAACGGGCTCGAAGGCTTGCGCTGGTTGAGTCACGCCGAGATGCGCGAGATCGAGCCGCACGTCGGCGGCGTCGCGGCCTTGCGAGTGCCCCAGGAAGGCATTGCGGATTATCCGAAGGTCTGCGAGGTCCTGGCTGCCCGGCTATCCGAGCGCGGCGCGGTGGTTGTCACGGGCGCGCGAGTGGAGCGACTGCAGCGGAGCGGCAGTGGCTGGCAGGCGCGCACCGCGAAAGGTGACTACGAATCCGATTTCCTGATCAACTGCGCCGGCCTGCATTGCGATCGCGTGGCGGAACTGGCCGGCGAGCGTCGCGAGTTGCGGATCCTGCCCTTCCGCGGCGAGTATTACAAACTCAAGCCGGCACGCCAGCACTTGGTGCGCCACCTCATCTATCCGGTACCCGACCCACGCTTCCCGTTTTTGGGCGTTCACTTCACCCGCCTGATTCAAGGCGGCATCGAAGCCGGCCCCAATGCGGTGCTAGCCAGTTCGCGCGAAGGCTATCGTAAGACCGACTTCAATGCCGCCGACTTCTTAGACGCCCTCTCGTACCGCGGCTTCTGGCGATTCCTCCGCCGCTATCCGTCGACCGCCTGGTTTGAGCTGCGCCGTTCCCTGAGCCGCAATTTGTTCTGCCAGTCGCTGCAGCGGCTGGTTCCGGAAATCCAGCCGGACGACCTCGAAACCGGCGGCTCCGGAGTCCGCGCCCAAGCGATTTCTCCTGCCGGCGAACTGGTGCAGGAATTCTGTTTGGTTGCGCGCCCCAACGCGCTGCACGTCCTCAATGCGCCGAGCCCGGCCGCCACCGCTTCCCTGGCGATTGGCGCCGAAATCGTCTCGATGCTGCCGAACTAGTGAAGGGAAGCGGCCCCTTCTGCTTTTTCCGCAGCTCGCACATCGCGCAGCACGGCGGCCCACCCGGGATACCCGCGCGATGCCGAGTACGGATCCTCTTCCAGCGAAAACACCGCGTCCACGCGCGCCCCCGGCGCCAGGTCCGTCGCGCGATCAGCAAAGTTCCACGCCTTCAGAGCCAGGCTGCGGCCGGCTTGCCGCAGCATCACCCGCAGATGCTTCTCCTTCCAGGCAGCCGGCGGTCCAGCTACCTCCGCATTGAGCGCCGCAAACAAGGGCGGGGGATTGCCGTGCCCGAATGGCGCCAGATCAAAAACTTCCGCCACGCTAAGATCGGTAATCTCGCGAAAATCGACGACGCCATCAATCCGCAACTCGCGCCGCAGATCGTCCGGACTAAGCTGCGAGGCCGCGTAGCTGTTTAGCCGGCACCGGAACTCCTCCACCCGCTCGGCAGCTAATGTCACGCCCGCGGCATGCTGGTGGCCGCCGAAGCGCACGAACAGGTCGGGCATGCTTTCTAAAGCATCGAGCAGATGGAAGCGCGGAATGCTTCGCCCCGAACCTTGCACCAGTCCATCCTCCGGATTCCGGCTCAGCACGAACACCGGCCGATGGAACTGCTCCACCATCCGGCTCGCCACGATGCCCAACACCCCGCGATGCCAACCCTCGGCATAGTAGACCAGCGCCGCTGCCTCGTCGTCCACCGCAGCCTGCTCGCAGACTTCGCGGATCTCCGCTTCCACCTGCTGCCGCTCGGTGTTCTGTTCGTGAAGACGCTGCGCCAGTTCGCGCGCGCGGTTGAGGTCCGAGGTCAGAAACATCTCGATCACCGCCTGCGCCGTGTCCATGCGCCCCGCCGCGTTCAAGCGCGGTGCGATTTGAAACGCCACTTGCCGGGAACTCGGCACGCGTCCCCCGCTGAAACCCGAGACATCCAGCAGCGCCCTCAGCCCGGGATTCCGGATTTCTCCCAAGCCATTCAACCCGTGCTTCACAATCACGCGGTTTTCGCCGGTAAGCGGAACGACATCGGCTACCGTGGCAATCGCCACCAGTTTGAGAAACGATTCACTCACACGTCGCAATTTCTCCGCGGGCCAGCCCAGTGTGCCGATCAACGCCTGCACCAGCTTGAACGCCACGCCGGCGCCGCATAAATGTTTCTCCGGGTAGGCGCAATCGGTGCGGTTGGGATTGAGAACCGCCACTGCCGGCGGCAGCTCGGCCTCCGGCAGGTGGTGATCGGTCACGATCACGTCGATCCCCAGTTCATTCGCGCGCGCCACCACCTCTCCCGCGCGGATGCCCGTGTCGACGCTTACAATCAAGCGCACACCCGTGGTGGCGGCGCTTTCTACTACTTCCGGCCGCATGCCGTATCCGTCTTTCAACCGGTGCGGTACGTGAAAGCCGGCCGTCCCTCCCGCCATCTCAATCGCCTTGGTCAGAAGGACAACCGAACTCGTGCCGTCTACGTCATAGTCGCCGTAGACCAGAATGCGCGCGCCATCGCGAATGGCGCGCTGCAGCCGCTCCAGCGCAATAGGCATGTCCCGCATCAGCAGGGGATCGTGGAGTTCGTCAAGCGAGGGACACAGAAAACGCCGCGCGGCTTCCGAGTCGCGCAGACCGCGGTGAGCCAGCACTTTCGCCGCCAGCTTGCCGATTCGCAAAGCCACCGCGAGCGCGTCGATTTCCCGGGAGTCAGCCGCCGGAAGCGTCCAGCGGGCGGGGTTCGCCATCAATTTTTCGAGAAATAGCCGCCCAGCGAGTCGCCGCCCCGCTCGAGATCGCTCTCATCGGCAAACCGCGAGTTGATCTCTTCTTCCAGGTTGAGGAAATCCTCGTACCAGTCGGGCTGCACTTCGTAAACATACAGACGCGAGTTATGGTCGAAAGCCAGCTCAATCGTGCAAGTTACGCCTTCGTAGGCCCGCAGATCCCGGATCCGCGATTCGTACTCGCGCCGCTCCTCACGCGAAAGTTCGCAATCTTCCAGTTGGTCCGTCAGTTCGTCCAAATCGCTGCTCTCGAACTCGGCGGCGGCAAACATCACCAGTGCGGTTCCGGCTTTGCGCGCGACATCGAGAAATGCTTGATAGTCGGGAAAGTGTTCTACATCCCAGAGCACCATCGGGAGACCTTCCAAGCCTCCGGGACTACTGCGGAAAACGGCGAAGCCGGCCGTTTCCAAGTACTCGAGGATTTCGCGCTTCAGCGTATCTAGGTTTAGGTCCACGGATTACCCTCAGCCCTGCGCCACCACCAGAATATCAGAGGGCGCGGCCAGCTCGCGGGCCGACGGCGTCACGATCGTCCGGGGCCCGATGTGAATCTTGCGGTTCTCACGCAGGGCCGCCCGCACATCGGCCTCGCACACAAAATCGACCATTTGGGCGGCCGGTTCCGCCGCGGCGGTTAGCGCCTGCGGAGCCGGGGCGGCCGGTGACTGCCCGTCCCGAGGCCTCCGGCCGGACCTTTCCGACAGAAACCGGTCGACGACCTCCGCCGCGATATTCGATACAACTCCCGATGCCGCCTCGTTTGCGGCCCCGATTCCCCGCGCCGCCAGATATCGTTCGACTGCGGCCGACACCATTTTTCGGTCAACCGTCCCATTGACCGCGGTTATGCCATCGAGCGGCGTTTCGAATGCGTCCTTGGCCTCGCGCACCGCATACGCCAGCCGTTTGATGTTGATCAGGTTCATCGGCCCAATGTTATCGGAGGTTGCGTTACCCGCCGCCGCCCCGCAGCCCAGCGTCATGGCGGGGAATACGTTGGTGGTAATGCCCGTCGAACCTTGCGGCGAAGGCGTATTCACCAACACACGCATGGCGGGCATCCGCAGCCCAAACTGGCGGATGCGGGCTTCGTCCCTGGCGTAAATCACGGAAGTGTGTCCGAGCCCGCCGAATTTCAGCAGACCGTAGCATGCCTCAATCGCCGCCCCGAAGTCTTTCACGAAGTAAAGGGAAAGCACCGGCGACAACTTTTCGGCCGAAAGCGGATGCTGCTTGCCGATTCCGCCGATCTCCACGCAAAGAATCGACGTGTCCGCCGGCACTTCGAAGCCCGCCATCTTCGCGATGCGGCCTGGCGCCTGTCCCACGCACTTCGGGTTCACCGTCCAGTTGGGCAGGATAAGCAGCTTGCCGAGCGCGTCCCGCTGCGCGTCGTTCGCCAGAAATGCCTTCTGCGCCCGCAACGTGTTCAGGACTCGCTCGCGTAGCGATTCTTCCGCTACAATGGCCTGCTCGCTCGAACACACCGTGCCATAGTCGAACGATTTGCCGGCCACCACCTTGGCTACGGCGTCTTCCACATCCGCGGAAGGATCGATCAGCACCGGCACGTTGCCCGGCCCGACGCCAAATGCCGGCTTCCCGCTCGAATACGCCGCTTTGACCATGCCGGAGCCGCCGGTGGCCAGGATTACACTGGTGCGTTCGTGCCGCATCAGCGCTTGCGTGCCTTCCATGGTCGCCGTGTCGACGCACTGGACGATGCCATCCGGAGCGCCCGCTTCCGCCGCAGCTTGTGCGAGCACGCCCACGGTTTCGCACGTGCACCGGTGTGCCCGCGGATGTGGGCTGACCACTACCGCATTCCCAGCCTTGAGAGAAATCAGGGTCTTATAAATCGCGGTGGAGGTCGGATTCGTGGTCGGCAGAATCGCCGCCACCACTCCCACCGGCACGGCGATTTCGACAATCCTTTCCTCCGGCAACTCCCGCAGGATTCCGACGGTCTTCATTCCGCGCATGCGGCGCGGCAGGATCTCGCAAGCGAGCAGGTTCTTGATGTGTTTGTCGCGCGCGTTGCCGTAGCTGGTCTCTTCCACCGCCAGCTCAGCCAGCCGCTGGGAGTGCGCGCGCGCTGCCGCCGCTGCATGCTCCACAATCGCGTCAATCTGTTCTTGGGAATAACTCTGGTATTTCTGCCACGCCGCGTAGGCTTGCTCGACTTTGGAGCGGACCTCCTGGATCGACAGGAGATCTTGATCCTGCAGCATCGGCCCCTACTTCTTGAGGCCGCCTGTGGGAAGCGCGCGTTCGACTTCGTCGTGCGGCCGCGGAATCACGTGAACGCTGACCAGTTCGCCGACGCGGCGCGCCGCAGCCGCGCCCGCATCGGTGGCTGCCTTGACCGCGCCCACGTCGCCGCGGCAAGTTACCAGCACCAGGCCCGCGCCGACATATTCTTTGCCTGTCAGAACCACGTTCGCAGTTTTGACCATGGCGTCGGCGGCCTCGATCGCGCCCACCAACCCCTTCGTCTCAATCAGGCCCAGGGCCTCCATTTGTCCTCCAGCGGTTTTGAATTCCTTAACCTATCACAATTCAATGGAGTGGGCACGCGGGGACGGCGCCAAAGAAAATGGTTCCAAGTGACTCGAATCACAGCCTCGCCCACCGCCGGCATGCACGGCATTGAGCTTCGCAGTCAAGAGCGCCGGACGTTTCACCTCTCAGCTCCCCGACGGGCGGTTTCTCCGCCTGCCGGATCGATGCCTACTGGCACGCCGCAGCCTTTCCGTTCTCTCTTATCTGGGACCGGAAACTCGAAACGGCCTTTCCCTCGCCCGCAACGGCTTCCGCTTTCGCGGACTCCATTCCGGGGTCAAATAGCCCTGGCCTGCCCCTTCGTTTCCTGCGCCGCGTTTCCCCGGCCCGTTCGGTCTTTCGCTCCACTGCCAGCTGCGGTTTGCTCCCTTTGCCGGCTGCTTCTCCGCTTAGACCCGTTGCCAGTTCCGTGCTGCGCTCGACCCGCGGTCGCCCCGGTCTCCACTCCCCCTCGGGACTTTTACATCCCTCCGGATCAAAGTGTTCTACCGGATAAATCGCCTGTCAGTCCACCTTCCGAATTCGCCCGATCTCCGCTCGCTCCCCGGTTCCGCTTCTATCTCTAGTTTCGAAACCGGATCAATGTTCCTGGTCCGCTACGTTTCCGGAGGCTTGCTGTTCCTCAAACCTCTTGGAACCTTCATCACTATGCGCCGGGCAATGATTTTCGTCAATGACATTTTCGTGTCAGCGGAATCGTTTTCCTCAGCTTTGTGCGCGCGTGAATTCAGCGATTTACAGGACCGCGGGCTTGGATTGCTTGTGTATAAAACGCGCCGCAGGATTACCGTTTCAACATCACGGGCCCGGAGGCCAACACCGCCTCGACGTGATTCGCTTCGAGCGCCGCGGGCGCCAGGCGCGCCAGCACCAGAACGCATCCCACCTGCTCACCAACGGTCGTCAACACTTCCATCTCGCTGCCGGTATGTTGATGCGGCAGCTTGTGCTGCACGTTGATCACACCCACCACCCGGTTGCGCGCGATCACCGGTGCGGAGAGGAATGCTTCGTAGGTGTCTTCGGGCAACTCCCCGAAAGTCCGGAATCGCGGATCGTTATAGGCTTCCCGCGAAATCGCCAGCAGGCGCCTCTCCCGCGCCACCCATCCCGTGAGACCCTCATTCATGCGCAGCCTCACTTTGCCAATGGTGGACGGATGGGGAGTGTTAGATGCGCACAGCACCAGTTCCTCGCCATCCAAGAGGTAGACCAGACAGGAGTCGCATTTCGTGAACTCCACCACCAGCGACACGACGCCCTGTAGCACCTGCTGCAGGCTCATTTCCCGAACCATGAACCGGCTGATTTTTTGGAAGAGGCGGAGTTGCTGTTCGGTCCGCTCCAGACGCAATTCCAGATCCTTGCTCTTTGCCACTTTCTTTCATTATATGCGTGCGATGCTCACGCGACCGCCCGTGTTCTTTACAATAGGATTTCGCATGCAGTTGCGCGGCTTGTTCCTCACCTTCGAAGGCATGGATGGTTCGGGCAAAACCACCCAGGTGCGCCGCCTTGCCGAACGGCTGCGCGCCGCCGGCCGCACGGTGCTCGAGACCGCCGAGCCGGGCGGCACCGCCATCGGCCGCGAAATCCGCCGCATTCTGCTTGATGCCAGGAATCAGGAGCTCAGCCCTACCGCCGAGCTGCTGCTCTACTTCGCCTCGCGCGCCCAGAACGTGGACGAGTTGATCCTTCCCGCCATCGTGCGCCGCGAAATCGTGCTGGCAGACCGGTTCACCGACTCGAGCCTGGTCTATCAAGGCTGCGGCCGAGGTCTCGGGGCCGAAACCGTCCTTTCTCTGGATCGCGTGGCCTGCCGCGGTCTCAAGCCCGATCTGACGATCCTGGTCGATATCGATGTCGAGACCAGCCTCGCTCGCGCGCATGCTCGAAACACCGCCGGCCCGGGCTCGGAAACCCGCATGGACGAGCAATCGCTAGATTTTCATCGCAAGGTGTACGACGCGTACCAGGCACTGGCCGCGCGCGAGCCCGAACGCATCAAGCGCGTCGATGGCGGCCGGGCGATCGATGAAGTCGAACGCGCCATCTGGGCCATCGTGAGCGCCCATGTTTGAGAACTTCTGGGGCAATTCCCGCGTCGCCGAAGCGCTCGACCAGATGATCGCGCAAGAGCGCCTCGCCCAAACGCTCCTGTTTTCCGGTCCCGAAGGAGTCGGCAAAGCGACGTTGGCCCGGCGCCTGGCTGCCCGTCTTCTCGGCAATGCCGAACGGATCGAGCACGACGACCTCAGCCTCGACGCCAATCGCGAAACCGTAGCGGCGCGGGAACGCTGGCCGGCCGACAAGCGCAACGAGGACCCGCTGCTGTTCGCCAGTCACCCCGATTTCGTCACTTTCGCCCCGGACGGCCCATTGCGCCAGATTTCGATCCAGCAGACGCGTCTGCTCAAAGAACGTGCGCAGTATCTGCCCAACAAAGGCAGCCGCCGCGTCTTCCTCATCGATCATGTGGATCGCGCCAATGAGCAGGCCGCCAACTCGCTCCTCAAAACGCTCGAAGAGCCGCCCCCGTACCTCATCCTGATCATGACCGCCGCAAACGGCTACGATCTGCTGCCCACCATCCGCTCGCGCGCCGTCCCCTTCTATTTTTCGCCTCTCTCTCCGGCAGAAATGCGCGAATTTGCCAAGGTTCGCGCCCTCGATCAACCGGAACGCCGCATCGCGCTCGCCGCCGGTAGTCCCGGCCTGGCCCTTTCGCTCGATCTGGAGGCCTTCGAGAAGCGCCGCGCCGCCATGCTGGCCCTGCTCCAGACCGCTGCCGGCATCGCACCCTTCAGCGCCTGGCTCCCTGTCTCCGAAGGCATCGGCCGCAGCAAAAGCGAAAAACTGGAGCTTTACCTCAAAGAGCTCTACGAGTTGCTACGCGATCTCCTGATCCTCCACGAAAAATCCGGCGCCATTCGCAACCAGGATATCCGTCACGACCTGGAGGCTCTCGCGGCGAAAGTCGGATTCCCGTGGATCCGGAAAGCTGTCGCGCGCGTCGACGAAATCGCCGAGCTCATCCGCCGCAACATTCAGAAAACAATCGCCCTTGACTCCCTGATCATGGAGCTCCGCGCCTGATTCGGCAGTTCCATTTTTCTGATAGCTCAAATTGACCAGCTCATCCGGCGCAACCAACCCCGCCCCTGCGCGTTCCAATTAGTATGTTCCGCGTGCTGGTAGTCGATGATGACAGCTCGGTCCGCTGTGTGATGGCACAAATGCTCGGTGCGTTGGGATATGACGTGGTGACGGCCAGAAACGGGCTGGATGCCCTGGATCTCTTTTGCTGGGAAGGCGAGACCATCCATCTCGTGATCACCGACCTGCGCATGCCGGTCATGAACGGTTACGAAGCCGTCGACGGCATCCGCAAACTGGATCGCGCGATCCCGATCGTTTGTACGAGCAGTGATCTGTCCGCACTCCGCCCGCCGGACACGGTTTTCTTGTCCAAACCTTTCACTTTGGCCGCGATGCAGGATTGCGTGCTGCGCGCGCTTATGTCTGCGCGCACCGCGCCATTGTGTTCCAGAATTCCGGAAACGAGACCGACGCCGCCTCGGCCCCTTCGATAACCGATTCGCCGTCCGCGCGCAACGCCGCCACCGCGAACGCCATGGCCACCCGGTGATCGCCGAACGAATCGAACGCCGCCGCACGGAATTTCTGACGTCCCGGAATGATCATGCCGTCTGACGTCTCTTCCGCCTTGACTCCCAGCCGCCGCAGATTTTCGGTGACCGTGTGAATGCGGTCCGTTTCCTTAATGCGCAATTCCCCCGCATCCTTCACTGTCATGCCCTGTTCCGTAACTGCGCCGAGCACGGCCAGCACGGGAATCTCATCGATCAGTGCTGCCGTCAACGCTCCCTCGATGACACCGCCTTGCAGCTCCGAGTATTCTACGCGGATCTCACCCACCAGTTCTCCATTCTGGCTTGCCAGTTCCGGGATCGCGATCTTCGCGCCCATGCTCGTCAGAAAATCGAGCAATGCCGAACGCGTGGGATTCAGACCGACGCCGCGAATCGTCAGTTGTGAGCCGGGCACCAGGAGCGCTGCCACCAGGAAAAATGCCGCCGACGAAAGATCCGACGGGACGACCAGCTCGCGTCCCGCGAGCCGCGGCCGGCCGGCGATTGTGATTTTCTGCCGGTCGACCGCCACGTCCGCCCCGAATTCCCGCAGCGCGATTTCGCTGTGATCGCGCGAACGCACCGGCTCAATGACCGACGTCTCTCCCTCCGCGAACAGCCCCGCGAACAATACGCACGTTTTCACCTGCGCGCTCGCCACCGGCAGCCGGTATTCGATCGGCCGCAGTCTCGAGCCTTGAATTTCCAGGGGCGGAAACTTGTCTTCCCGGGCTCCGATGTGCGCGCCCATCTCGCCCAGCGGCTTCATAATGCGTTGCATCGGCCGCCTCGATAGCGATTCGTCCCCGCCGATCCGGGTCCAAAACGGCTGCCCCGCCAGAATTCCCGAGAGCATGCGGATGGTGGACCCTGAATTCCCCGCGTCCAGTTCCCCCGCCGGCGCCCGCAGCCCGTCCAGCCCCTTGCCGTGAATCACGAACTCGGTTCCGCCGCCCTCGACCTCGATTCCCAACGCCCGCACACACTCCAACGTCGAATGGCAATCGGCTCCCGTCGAATAATTCTGGATGCGCGTCGCGCCCTCCCCGATCGCCGCGATCATCGCATACCGGTGCGAAATCGATTTATCGCCGGGCAGAGTAATGCTGCCGGAAACGGTGGAGGCCCGTCGAATGCGTTGCTGCATCGGCTACGCCGTCACCGCCTGCCAGCGCGCCGACACCTTCCTGATCCGCTCCACGGCTTCATTGAGATTGGCCAGCGAGTTGGCATAACTGAACCGGATGTAGCCTTCGCCGTACTTCCCGAAGCCGCCGCCGTTCAGACACGCCACGCCGCCTTCTTCGAGCAGCAGGTCGGCCAGTGCTTTCGACCCCATCCCCGTGCCGGTTACATTAGGAAACGCATAGAACGCGCCGCCCGGCAGCGCGCAGCGGAACCCCGGAATCCGGTTCAGCCCCGCGCAGAACGCGTCGCGCCGCCGCTTGAATTCCGCCACCATCCGGTCCACGTCGTCCTGCGGCCCCTCAAGCGCCGCGATCCCCGCCCGCTGCGTGAAACTCGCCGTGCACGAATTCGAGTTCACCATCAGCTTGTTGACCGCGCTCACCAGCCACTCCGGCATCACACCGTACCCCATGCGCCAGCCCGTCATCGCATAGGTCTTGGAAAATCCGTCGAGGATGATGGTCTTCTCCAGCATCCCGGGAAACGTGCTAATCGATACCGGCGCCGGCCCGTCATAGATGATGCGCGAATAGATTTCGTCGCTCAGCACCATTACGTCGCGGTTCTCGAGCATCTTCGCGATCGCCTTCACGTCCCCGGGCGGAATGATGCCGCCGGTCGGATTCTGCGGCGAATTCAGAATGACGAGCTTCGTCTTGTCCGTGAGCCTCTCCCGGAACAGGTTCAAGTCGAAGGAAAACCCGCGGTTTTCCACTAGGGGCATCGGCACTGGCTGGGCGCCCAGGAAGCGGATCATCGATTCATAAATCGGAAATCCCGGATTCGGGTAGATCACCTCGTCGCCCGCCTCCAGCAGCGCGATCAGCGGAAAGAACATGATCGGCTTCCCGCCCGGCACCACGCACACATGCTGCGGCCCCACGTGGATGCCCCGCGTCCGGCTGATGTACGCCGCGATCGCTTCCCGCAGCTCCGGCAAGCCCTGAGTCGGCCCGTAATGCGTCCAGCCTTCGTCCAGCGCCTTTTTGGCAGCTTCCACAATATGTCCCGGCGTCGGAAAATCCGGTTCGCCAATCTCCAGGTGAACGATGTCCCGCCCCTTGGCTTCCAGCCCCCGGGCCTTTACCAGGACGTCGAAAGCAGATTCCACCCCCAGCTGACCGATCCGCTCCGCCAGTTTCACAGCCCCGGTTCCTCCCGGATCTTCATGTTAACCTTGCGCATTCTTTCAGCTTAACAAGCCACCGCGCGCTAAAATAGCGGGAGCGGACAAGGCCGCTTTTGGCTCCACGTTTTCGCAGGTTCTTCGTCATCTTTGGTAGGACCTGTGACGACTGCCGTTTACAGCCCGATGAGTGAAATAACCGAGCCCGGACTGGACCTGGAACGGCAAAACCGCTTTGCTTCTGAGCACTTACGGCGGATTTTCATCCAGATCTATCGCATTGTCGGCAATGTGGCCGACGCCCAGGATCTCACCCAGGAGGCCTTCATCAAGGCTCTTCAGCGGCAGGATCAGCTGAAGGACGAGCAGAAGGCCGCCCATTGGTTGTCGCGGATTGCCACCAACACCGCCATCGACTTTCTGCGCCGCAGCGGCCGCGCCACTTTCTGCGAGATGGAGGAAGCGCCCGAAAGGCACGCCGAGAGCCCCGAGCAGGCCTTGCTGCGTTCCGAACAGCGGAATTATCTGCAAGACGGGTTGCGGCTCCTCAGCCCCCGCGAGCGGGCTGCGCTCATGCTCCGCGATGTGGAAGGCCTTCCAGCCGAAGAAGTCGCCAAGCGTCTGGATTGTTCCAAGGCGACCGTGCGCTCCCATATCGCTAATGCCCGGATCAAGTTTCGCCGGTATGTCGAACGTAGGAAGCAATAAGCCATGAAACATCCCACTCAGGAGACACTGGCTCTACAGGCGGGCGGCGATCTGGGATGGATCGCTGGGTGGCGCACGCGCCTTCACCTCAATCACTGCGAACGGTGCCGTGAGGAACTCGCAGCGTTCAGCGGAATGTGTGAAGTGTTGCCCGATCTGAACGACATTCCCGAAGTTGCCTGGAACCGCCTGGCCTCCGAAATGAAGGCCAATATCCGGCTAGGCTTGTCGGCCGGCGAATGCGTGCGCGCGGAAGAGAAGCCGCTTCGTCACGCCTTCTTTTCCGGAGCGCGTGCCGCCGTTGCCGTCGCCAGCGCACTGGCGCTGCTTGTCATGGGAGTTGTGGTCCAGCGTCCCGGCCCTCGCTGGGCTCCCCCGGCCATCGATGGCGTGGTGGTGCAGTCCACTCGCGACGGCATCCAGGTTTTCGATGGCTCTCGTGCGTTGCGCCTGCTGCATATCGGAATCAAGGAAGAAAACGTGGTCCGCTCCGTCGGCGCGCAAGGTTCGATGCGGGCGCGCTACGTCGACCCCGAAACCGGCTACGTCACGGTCAATAACGTCTATGCGGAGTGATTTTCAGCTGCGGCGGTTGGCCTTGAGCTTTCTCAGCGCGTCGGCTCTGCTCGCTCAGAACTCGCCGCTGGATTCGCGCGATGCCGTCAAAGTCAATATTCCCTCGGATTCGCCGGTCAATTTCGTTTCTATGACTATGGGCGAATCGCACGCTACCGCTCGCGGCGCGGCGCTGCTGCTCGATCTTCACATGACGCTCGAGCTCCGCAACGCCAGTCCTAGCCGTATCCACGGTGTCGTCTTGCGAGTGGTGTCGCAGGAAGTCGCCGCCGGCGGCAAGGCTTCCGTAGCGGTGCCCAGTTTGAACATCAGGCCGGGTGACGCGTTTCCCGTGCGCATCGACCTGCAACTCATACGCCCGACCCAGGTGGCCGCCACCGGTCCGATCGTCCAGGTCGATCTCGACGGGGTCCTCTTTCAGGATTTCTCGTTCTACGGCCAGGACAAGCTCAACTCCAAGCGCCTGCTGACGGTTTGGGAGACCGAGGCTCAGCGCGACCGCGAGTATTTCAAGCGTGTGCTGGCGAAATCGGGCTCCGACGGGTTGCAGAAAGAAGTTTTGGCGAGCCTCACCCGCCAGGCCGACCAGCCGCAATTGGATGTCCGCGTGATCCGTCGTCGCGCCGTCTCTGCGGCCGCCGTTCCCGCGCCCGAGCGCACCGCCGAGTTCGCCTTCGTCAAGTTCAAGAATGCTCCGGTGGAGCCGCTCGATGGCTCGGCGGAAATTTCCGGCGGCGAAGCCCGTGCTCCGCGCATCCAGGTGCAGAACCGCTCCGCGCAGACAGTGAAATACGTCGAGATGGCCTGGTTGGTCAGCGATTCCCGGGGTCAGCAATACATGGCCGCATCTCTGCCAGCCTCCGACTCCGAGCTATATCTGCCTCCCGGCAAGACGGCTCGCCTGGTGCAAGACACCGAGCTACGCTTTACGCGGCGCAACCAGCCAGTGACCATCGACAAAATGACCGGCTTCATCAGCCAGGTCGAATTTGCCGATGGCAAAGTCTGGGTTCCCAACCGTCAGAATCTGGAGAACGCCGCGCTGTTGAACATCGTCGCTCCCTCCGCCGAAGAGCAACGCCTGACCGACCTCTACCGCCGCAAAGGCCTCACCGCACTCATCGAAGACCTCAAAAAGTTCTAATTCGGCTGCCCATCCCCATTCCCCATCCACCCTTGATAGTCTATGAAGGATCGCATGAAGATCCTACTCAGCTTTGCGGCCCTGCTTTTGGCCGGTTTCCTTGCCGTTCGGGCGCAGCAGGCCGACGCGCCCGCCACACGACCTCCGGCGTTTAACCGCGGGCCCGCCGCCGCCTTTCCGACTCGCCCCAAAGCTGCGGCCGACGTTCTGGCGCGTGGTAAGGCCGCCTACGACACCAATTGCGCTTATTGCCACGGTGCCGATGCCCGCGGCGGCGAGAAGGGCGGCACCAACCTCCTCCGCTCCGACATCGCCATGAAAGACGCGGACGGCTCGCTGCTCCGCCAGTTCCTGCTGAATCCAACCGGCACCGAGCACAGCGGCGTTCGCGAGGGTCCGCAGAAATTTGATCTGTCCGGCCAGCAAGCCGCCGAGATCTCCGCGTACATCCGCGACTTCCCCCTGAGCAGCCGCGATCCCGGCCGCATGCGTCCGCCCACTGTCCTCGTCGGCGATGCCAAAGCCGGAGCTGCGTACTTCGCCGCCAGGTGCGCGTCCTGTCATTCCGCCAGCGGCGATCTCAAGGGCCTCGCCGGCCGCCTTTCCGATCCGCGCAGCATGCAGCAGACTTGGCTGATGCCCATCCAGCCGGGCCGCGGTGGTTCCGCCCGAGCGGCCGCACATCCGATCACCGTCACGGTCATGCGGCCCGATGGCACGAAAGTCGAAGGGACCCTCGGCCGCATTGATGACTTCATCGTCACCCTCACCGAGGCCGATGGCACCGCCCGCTCCTTCCGCCGCGACGGCGACGTCCCTAAAGTCGAAATGCACGATCCCATGCAACAGCATCGGGAACTACTTTCCATCTACACGGACCAGGACATCCACAATGTCACAGCCTACCTGGCGACCCTCAAGTAAGGAGATGAGATGACCCGCCTGTCCCTGCTTCTTGCCATTCCCGCGCTGCTCGCGGCGCAGGGCCTCGATCCCTCCGAGCTGGTCAAGCCGCTCGGCAGCACCGACAACTGGCCTGTCTACGGCGGCGATTACTCCGGGAAGCGCTTCAGCTCGCTCAAGCAGATCAATAAGGAAACGGTCAAAAATCTGTCCCTCGCCTGGAGCGCGCGTCTCACTTCCGGCTCGGAGAGCCGCAAGCCCGGTTCGAACCTAATCGTCGAGGGCATTGGCAATATGGAGGCCGGTGCCGTCACGAATATCAAGGGATCGATTCTCGCGGTCGACGGCATCCTCTATGTGTCCGCGCCCGACAACGCCTGGGCCCTCGACGCTCGCGACGGCCATGAGCTCTGGCACTTCGTCTGGCGCACGCGCGGCGGCACGCATATCGGCAATCGCGGCCTGGGCATGTGGCACAACCGCCTCTATATGGAGACGCCCGACGACATTCTGCTTTGCCTCGACGCCAAGACGGGCAAAGAAATCTGGCGCAAGGAAATCGCCGATTTCGACCTCCAGTATTTCTCTACCACGGCCCCCATCGTCGTCGGCAATCACATCCTAGTCGGCACCGGCAACGATCTCGACGAGCCCGGTGTGCTGCAATCGTTCGATCCCGAAACCGGCAATGTGCAGTGGAAGTTCTATCCCATTCCCATGAAGAAGGGCGATGCCGGCCTCGAAACCTGGGCCAACCTCGACGCCGCCCGCCACGGCGGCGGCAACATGTGGGTCCCCGGCGCTTACGATCCCGACTCGCATCTCTACTATGTCGGCACCGGTAATCCCACCCCAGCCTACACCACCGGAACCCGCGGCGAAGGCGACAACCTCTATACCTGTTCTGTCGTGGCGCTCAACGTCGAGACCGGCAAACTGGCCTGGTATTATCAGACCTCGCCGCATGACACTCACGACTGGGATTCCGCGCAGACACCCGTCATCTTCGACGCGCCCATCAACGGCCGCTTGCGGAAGCTCGTTATGCAGGCCGCCCGCAACGGTTATGCGTTCACGCTCGACCGCCTCACCGGCGAGTTCATCGCCAGTTCCAAATTCGGCGAGACGGCTAATTGGGCCAAAGGCATTAACCCTAAAGGCCAGCCTGTGCGCGATCCGGCCAAGGACTTTCATGCGGGAGGTGCGCTGGTTTCTCCCTCCAATGCCGGCGTGACCAACTGGCCGCCCCCCGCCTTCAGTCCCGATACGGGTCTGATGTATGTCCCCAGCCTCGACGCCTACTCGATGTACTACCTCACCGAGACCGATCCCCGCGGCGCCATGGGCCTGGGCGGCAAAGACGAGCTCAGCATCGGCACCGTGCGCAGCTACATCGCGGCGATCGATTACAAAACCGCCAAGGTGATGTGGCGCCACGTCTACCCCACACCCGGTGGCAACATGGGCAACGGCATGCTGACCACCGCCGGCGGTCTGCTGTTCGCCGGCGACGTCGCCGGTAACATCGTCGGCTATGATGCCGCGAATGGAAAGCCGCTCTGGCATTCCTATCTCGGCTCGAACATTTCGAACGCGCCGGAAACCTATCGCGTCGATGGACTGCAATACCTGCTGGTCGCCGCGGGCGACACCCTCTACTCGTTTCTCCTGAACTAAGGCCCGCGCGTCGGCGCGGGATTTCCGCACGTGTCCCTCCGCTTCGGATACAATTCGAAGATCAGGAGGAGAAACTCATGGCAGAGGAAAAGAACGACCGCTCGCGGCGCGATTTTGTCGCTTCCGCAACCGCAGGGATTGTAGCCGCCACCGGCTCCCTATCGGCCGCACCCAAGATCGTCGAAGAAGACGTCGAGATCAAAACCGCTGACGGCACCTGTGACGCCGCCTTCATTCATCCCGCTTCGGGTTCCCATCCCGGCGTGCTGGTCTGGACCGACGCCTTCGGCCTGCGCCCGTCGTTCCGCGAAATGGCGAAGCGTCTTGCTGGCGAAGGCTATTCCGTGCTCGTGCCAAACCCGTTTTACCGCGTTGCGAAAGCCCCGGCCTTCACCGGTGACGAGGTCAAATCCTTCAACTTTCAGAACCCCGCCCAGCGCGCCAAACTCGGCCCACTGATGGGCTCGATCAACGCTGCCGGCAACTGCGAAAAAGACGCCGCTACATTCATCGCATGGCTCGACAAGCAGAAATCGGTCAACAAGGCGAAGAAGATCGGCACTCAAGGCTATTGCATGGGCGGCCCGCTGGTTGTGAAAACCTCCGCTGCAGTCTCCGATCGCGTTGGCGCCGGCGGCTCGTTCCATGGCGGCGGCCTCGTCACCAACAACCCCGACAGCCCGCACCTGCTCGCGTCGAGGATCAAAGGCCGCATGTATTTCGGCATAGCCTCCAACGACGACAAGCAACAGCCCGATGCCAAGGACAAGCTGAAAGAATCCTTCGCCGCCGCCCACGTCCCCGCAGAGATCGAAGTGTATTCGGAGTCCCTCCACGGCTGGTGCGTCACCGATATGCCTCTGCAGAACGGTATGCCGATCTATAACAAGCCCGACGCCGAGCGCGCCTGGACCAAGCTCCTCGCGCTGTATAAACAGGCGCTCGCTTAAACGCGGCCCTCTTGAGCGGTCGGGCCCGTACGGAACCGCGACTGGGACATCCCTGTTAGGAGTCGGGAGCGCAGTCTTCCCGCTTGAAGAACCACAGCCAGTAGAACTGCGTCCCGGCCCCATGGCTGTAACGCAGCTCGAATCCGTAATCTTCCGCCATCTTCCTTGCGTCCGCCTCCGACACGCCCGTCCCGAGCCACGTATCGGCCGTATCCAGCTTCGTATACCCTTGCACCTGAAACTTGAACAAACCGCCCGGACGCAGACATCGTCCTACGTCGCGGCAATAGCTCGCGATCACATCCAGGCTCGGCACATGCTGAAACACAATAAACGAAAAGGCAAAATCGAAACGCGCGCCGTGCGGCAGCACGCTCAAATCGACCCCGTTGTTACAGTACAAGTGCACGTTCGGCACGCCCTCCAGCTTATCCCGAGCAATCCGGATCATTTCGCTGCTCACATCCACCGCATGGACCGCGCCGAAGACACGAGCCAGCGCCCGCGTCAGCCGCCCCGCCCCACAGCCGATCTCGAGAACGTTCATCTCTGGCGGAGCCATCCCTTGGCAGATGTTTTGCATGTCCGTGAGGATGTGTTCCTCGACGTTTTCTTCTCCCGTGCGAAAGAATTCCTCGTCGGTCCACTCCGCGCTGGCGTTATTGATGTAAAACCGCGCATTCTTGCGCGCGCGATCGTTCCACTCCGACCGCATCCGCGCCGTCAGACGCAATTGTTCCGCGGCATCCATTCGCCCGGCATTGTAGCAGAGAGAGACCCGAATCCGGCTCGCATCCGCCGGCCGGCCAGCCTGAACGATCTACGCAGCTGAATCCGGCAAGTACACATGCCGCTGGATCAAAATCGCCATCACCACCGTGGCCGCCAGGGTCAATGCCCCCGTCGCCGCGTGAATCATCGTAACCAGGATCACCAGACTCGGATCGACGTCCATCGATTGCATCGAGAACAAAGTCAGCCCCACAAACACCTGCACCGACGCGATCGTCAACAGTGCGCGGGCCGTCAGGTGCAGCGCGCTGTGCTCCGGCTTATAGATCACCGATAACGTGACCCCCAAAATGAAAAACGCGATGACAAACGCGCCAATCAAATGCGGTCCCACTCCCAGGACGCCATGGCGAAACAACGTGCCCAGCGCCACTTGCGCCAACACTACGATCGGCGCGGCGTTTCCGAGGAAACGCAAAAACGAGGAACCCTCGGCGCGCTTCGGCGGTTCGGCCCACCTCCGCCCGGTGCAGACCGCAATCACCACAATCGCCGAGAACAAAAGCTCCGCGATCGCCGCGTGGGTGATCCGAAGCGCCGGAGGCTGCGGCAGCGGCTGCAGTCCCACCACCGCCTCGAAGGCCACCGCCGCGATCGCGCTCCACCCCAATCGCCGCAGCGCCGTGCTTCCGCGCGAAGAGGCGAGCCAGAGCACCACGGTGATCGTGAGCGCCCCGGCCGCGATACTTAGCCACAAGTGAGTTTGTCCCACCGAATAGTACGGCCGTTCCGGGTTGCCCGTGACGGCGGCTCCCGTGAACACCGACGCCAACGAAATCACTGCCAGCAGGACCGCGCACCGGTGCAGCCACGGGCTCCTCATAGACTCACCTTATTTCGCCAGAGTAAAATCCACCCGCGCTGCCCCGCTCACCGTTACCGGCTTCGACAGGTTCTTATACCCTTCATGCCATGCCGTCACGCGGTAGCTGCCGTCAGGCACCTCGGCTATCTTGAAGTTGCCTGCCTGGTCCGTCTCCGCGTAATACGGAGTGGGCGTCACAACGATGTACCCCGACATCTCCGGATGCACGTTGCACAGCAGCGGCACTACCCCCGGCGTATCGAACGTGAATTTGCGTGTCTGCCCTTTCGGCCAGGTACCCATGCTGTGCATCAGCTTCTTATTCCCGCTGATCGCCGGCCAGAACACGTTGTGCTGCACGTTGTCGCTGTTCAGGAATTGCACCGTGGCGCCCGCCGGCGCCACCAGAATGTGCGGCTGAAACAAGAGTGACCTTTGGTCTATGGTCAGCGGCTTGTCGGGCTTGGGAAATGCTTGTCCCGCCACCGCCTCCACCCATACCACCGAGATTCCCTTCCCCGCCGTGACCTTGCCGGTGATATCTCCCGCATGTGCCGCCATCGCACCCGTGGCCGCCAGCATTAGAATCATTCGTAGTGTGGACATATCGACTTCGCCCGGCGTTCAGCGGCCTCGAGAATCCGCGGCGTGCTGTCCGCGCTGGACGAGGCCTCTAAGAAGAATTATATAGAGTCTGGACCGGGCCGATGTTCCGGTACGTAGCTACCGTATCAGCGAGTCACTTGAAGCTGATGGTCAGCGGGTTCGTGTTCAAACCCGAAACCGTGAGTTGCACGGTCACCGTGCCCGCACCGGCGAGGCTAGCCGGCAAAGGCCCCAGGTTCACCTGGTCGAGCCCGTCGTACTGAACCTGAGGCCCGGCATATTGGACAGGGACCGAGTGGCCGCCGACGAGAGCGCTGACGTCGGCCGGGGAACCTATGTTGCGAAGTCCGGTGCCGTATAACAGCAGGTAGACCGAATCGGTCGCTGCGCCCAGGTCGATCGGCACCGGGCTGCAGCTGCCGGCCGTCGCGCCGCATTGCGCCAGCTGCTGCGTGCTGGAGTCACCGGCGGCGCTGACGCGCTGCCAGAACCCCGCCGGCACGCCGCGGCCGTTTTGGTTCGCCGCGAACAGGCCGGGGGCGACGGATTCGATTTGCACGCTGCCCGAGGCCACCGTCTGCCCTCCGCTCACCACATTAACGGTGGCGAATCCGCTTGCGGTTCCCGCCGGAATCAGATAATTGATCTGTGCCGGAGAGACATAAAAGAGCTCGGCCAGCCTCTGGTTTCCGGCGCTGTCTTTCACGCTGACCGAGGCAGAGCCAAGCGTAGTCGTGAGTGGCGGCGTTCCACTAGCCGTGCCCACAGGGAGTCCCTGGCCGAACGCCGAAACGATGGACTCCGGCGCGACAGCCCCCGTCAGGAACGTCGCCGTGGAGACGGTGGCCAGCTCGGCAGTCGATCCGCCTGATGCGATTTTGAGCACGAACGCGTTCGCGCCGCGGATGCCGGTCTGATGCGAACAGCAAGAGATGGGAAAGTCGGCCGACCGAGTCGCACCCGTGACATAGGCGTTTCCTGTCGAATCCAGTACCAGCGCCGCCGCCGAGTCCTGGTCGCGCCCTCCTACCAGGGCGACATAGGACAGAGTCGATCCTGTGGGATTCAGCCTGGCGATAAACGCATCATCTTCGGCGGCGGGGTCAGTACCGGGGAAGTCCGGCGAATCCGTCTCTCCGGCAATCCAGGCACTCCCATCGCCCGCGACGGCGATCGCCATCCCCACGTCGATTCCGCTGCCTCCCAGATATGTCGAATACACGAAGTGGGTGCCGGTGGCGTCCAGCTTCGTGATGAATGCATCGGAGCCCAGCAGATCGCTGTTTCCGGAGTGCGTCTGCAAACCCTTCACCACTGGAAAATCCACTGAACCGGTGGTGCCGGTCACGTAGGCGTTGCCGGCGGCGTCCAGCGCGATGCCCAGCCCGAAATCGTCGCTCTCCCCGCTGAGCAGCGTCGAGTAGATGAGGGCGGAGCCGGCCGCATTCAACTTGGCCACAAAGGCGTCCGTTCCCCCCACCGTGAAGGGTTGAAGCGCATTCACCAGGGGAAAGTCTCGCGATACCGTGTTGCCCGTCACGGCCGCGTTGCCGTTGGTGTCGACCGCAATGGCGCTCACCAGGTCGCCGCCCGTTCCGCCGAGGAAGGTGGAATAGACCAAGGCGTTTCCGCTCGGATTTATCTTGGCAATGAAGCCGTCGTCGGCTCCCCGGTACGGCTGCAGCGAATTCTTCACGGGGAAATCAGCGGAGCCCGTCACTCCCCCGATGTAAGCGTTCCCACTGGCGTCCACCGCGATGGCCTTTGCGATATCGTCGGCGTTGCCGCCAAGGTAGGTCGAGTACACGAGCTGAGAGCCTGCGGAATTGAGCTTAAACACAAAAGCATCCGCAGGGAAAAGCGTGGAGCCGCCCGCAAATGCTGCCTGGATCGGTTGGATCACGGGGAAGTCCGTCGAAGTCGTACTGCCGGTAACATAAGCGTTTCCCTGTGAATCCACAGCGATCCCCAAGCCGCTATCGAGTCCGCTGCCGCCGACATAAGTAGAGTAGACCAACTGCGTTCCCGCGGCGTTCAACTTACTGACAAAGACATTGACGTGGGGCCCCGGTTTGCCGGGGCCTCCCGGTTTTTGCTGTAAGGGGCTGGAGGTCGGAAAGTCGGGAGAGGTGGTGGCGCCGGTGAGGTAGAGGTTCCCTTGGGAGTCCGTCGCGATGCCCATGGCGGAATCGTCTCCAGAACCTCCTAGGGCGCTGGCATAGGTGATCACGGGATCGATGACGAGGGGCCGCGATCCGTCGAATGCGGCGATCTCAAACCCGACTTGCGCGCGGCCTTTGAGAACGTACCGGCCTTCGATTCGCCGCCGCTCGCCATTCTCGTCCTGATAGACAAACGGCGCTTCCAGCGCGATGCGGTGATCGCCTTGGTGCAGGATGACGCCTCCCGATGCGTCGCGCTCCAGAGAATCGGCTCCAGGGAACGTCAGCGCAATTTGATCCGGGCGGCTGCGGGGCGCCACTACGAAATCTACCTCCGGGCCGCGTAGACTTCCATGAAAAACCACATCGATTCCCGGATAGACTCGCTCGTATTTGACCTGCGCGTAATGGGGAACGTCGATCCTCCACGCTGCGGGATCTCTGCCGAGCAGGTAGTGACTACGGGCCGCGGACTCCTCGAGCCCGACCAGGCGTGGTGCCGGATTCCCGCCCTCGAAGCGAATCGCGAGCGGCGCGGACTGGGCAAATGACAGGGTGGCCTGGTCACTGGCCAGCGACAGAGCAAATTCCCGGCCTCTCGCCACATAGCGCGCGGACACCGGAGCTTGGCCTCGGTTAGGCTCGAACTCGAGCGGCAAGCGGCCGTAAGCGGCCTCGAACCCTGCCGGCAGCGCCCCTGGTGAATCCGTCACACGCGCCTTCCGGGCTTGCTGGCGCGCGGAATTTTGCCGTGTTTCCTGCTCTGCGGCTTCCAGCTCCGTTCGCGCCGTGCCGAGACTTTTTTGTTCGGCTGCTGTGGCGTGGGGCTCAATCCGGCGGATCAAATCAACTGTCGTTTCCAGCCGCGACTCACTCCAGGGCACCGGCGCGGCGTGTTCGATGCTTCGCACCAGGGAAGTGTACCGGGGACGCTTCGGAACATAGCGGAGCAACGCGCGATTCCCGGCAAGGACTTTCCGCACAGCCGCGAGAGAGGCGCCGAGCGTGGGAGAGGCTCCGCTGCCCCCCGACGAAAAGAATTGGTTGAGTGATCCGGAAAGCGCGCCAATCCCGGCAATGACGCTGGCGGTGCAGGTAAAGGGCTTGCCGTTGGCGGTGCCCGTCGCGACAAAATCCGTGCGGTCACATTCCACCGGCGGAGGCACGCTGTGAAAGAAGGTCGCCAGGCCATTGGTATCGGTGGTTTGCGACGTGGCCGTCAACGAGGGGGCGGCGGTGGACGAGAGCGACAGGGCCTTCCGCGAGGCGGTCATCGTCACGGGAACACCGACCAGCGGAATTCCATCGGATGCAACTTCCACCGTGAGCTTGTGGTTGGGAAACAAGTCCGGGCGTGCCGCGTGCACCTCGGGACGGTGAAACGGTTGGAATCGGCTGCGCGGACTGATGACGCAGGAAATGCCCGGCTGAAAGCCGTGGACCACCACTTTCCAATTGTCGATGCCGGCCGCTGTGGAGTAACCGGCTCCCTGGGTTGTATTGCCGCGCCAATACCCGAATTGCAGAGCCGAACCGCTCGCCGAGAAATCCGGGTGGCTGCTGTTATCTAAGAAAGTCGTCCCGCCGCCGAGGAGCGAGAAGTTGGTGGCAAGGAGGCCGGTCAGCGAATTCGGGCTCCAGGTGGTCGGACGATTGGTGACGGTAGTCGCCACGTAGGTGCGCAGCACGCCCGACGAGTCCCTCTGGCGCACCGCCGGACCAGTGCCTTGACCTTCGCCCGTGGCGCCGCCGATGTAGATGGCGTCTTCGCTATAGTCGATCGACGAAATCGCGCCCATCGTCCGCGGATTGTAAACAGCCGCAATATGGAACTGCGCTCCCCACACGTTGGAGCTCGCGGCGGGTGTCGGCGTGGGGGTCGGCGTGGGGTAGGGGTAGTAGTCGGTGGGGTGAAGTTGGCCGCCCGATTGCGCGACCACGGCGCCCGTGCTTGCGTTGAGCGAGATGTCGATTCTGCGATAGGACCCTGGATTCCCGCCAGCACTAGCCTGCTGCGACCTGTAGGTGCCGCCTGCGCTCGACGTGAATAGCACCAGTTGCCAATCCGAATCGTTGAAGGTGCCATCCGTGTAGGTAATGTCGGCCAGCGCTGGCATCCCGGCGGCCAGCCAGGTTAGGGAACACAACAAGGCGCGCATCCAGACCTCCTCTGGTTAGTCGTTGCAGACATCCTCTGCTTTAGATCGCGAGGAATCGTGTGGATATAGACCAGAGCATGTGTGAGAATTCGTACAGTCGAGCGCCCGGGCGCATCGCGATTGGGACCTATGTTGGCTGAAGCGCGAAGGGCGGGCATACGAGTTCCAACCACAATCTGCCACCTTGTCTGGATTTGGAGGAAGGTGGAGTCCCCGGAGTTGCTAAACCGGAATTGCTAACCGGATTGTAATTACCTCGCCCCCGGATATATAATCCTGGCCCGGACCACCGCCTGCATGCCACTCCCAAAGTTCATCGAACGCCTGCTCGGTAAGACCAACATCCAGTTACCCCAGTGGCAACAGAAGTCTTGGGATGCGGAGCACGTGGAGTCCTCTCTCCAGGAAATGCTCACCTATGCGGAGACCGCCGCGAAAGCCGCAGCGGACTGGTATTGGGACAAGAAACGATGGAAGGCGGTGAGTTCCCGCATCTGCCGTTTGGGCGCGATCGTCTTCACGGCGGCGGCGGCCATGATTCCCATTTTCGGCTCCACCGGATGGTTTGCGTCGCAGGGCGTCGACCAGACTCTTTGGACCTTGAAGCTGAATCAGGTCGGCTACCTCGCGCTAGGCTTAGCTGCCCTGGCTCTCGCTTTGGACCGGTTCATGTCCGGCTCCACGTCCTGGATGCGCTATGTCAGCACCGCGACGTCTATCCAGACCGCCCTGGAGCAGTTCCGCTTCGACTGGGACAAACTGAAGCTGCCTCTTGCTGGGAAGCCCCTCACCTCGGAGAACGTGATTCCGTTGATCAACCGGATCGAGGAATTCAACGCTACCATCCGAGGGCTGGTCGAAAGTGAGACCAAGGCTTGGGTGGCTGAGTTCCAACAGAGTCTGGCCGACCTTCAAAAGAGCACAGCCGCGGCAGTTGAAACGGCTCGCTCGAATGTCCAGACTGCGCAAAAGGCCGCCGATGACCAACGGAAAGCCGCTTTGCCCGGCGGCATCGACCTCACCGTCGAGAACGCTGCGGAGACCGATAACGGTTTCGAGGTCTTTGTCGACTCAAAGCTTGTTAAGAACGGCATACTCAGCACCGCCTGTGCAGTGGTCGACATCACCCCGGGTCTCCGCGATCTTTTCGTGCAGGCCAAGATCGGAGGCAGCCCGGCTGAGGCGCGGGCGGCGGCCACAGTCGCGCCAAATGCTTTCAGCAAAGTGCAACTCAAGCTGGTCAAAGGCAAAGCCGCTGCCGGGGGTCAGTAAGGTCCGAGTAGCATTCCTTGATTCGGGACCACTGAAGCCACCTGGTGACAACAGCACCTGCGCGAACTTAACGAATGTACCCGCTCAAATTCTGGAATCTTTCCGTATCATGGAATCCATGGCGATTCCCGCCACGATTCCGGCCTTCGTGAAAGGTTCGGAGACCTGCCTCGTCTTGGCCGAAGATACCAGCCTGCACGACGATTCGTGGAAGGCCTGGCGCGCCGCCATCGCGAAGGAGACACAGACTGCGCAAGTGCGGTTCATCGCCGGCCGGACTCAGATCTGCCACAAAGGCGGCAAGCAACAAGTTGTCCATGCCCGGCCGTTCCGGCTTGACGAATGCTGGCGGAAAGCCGGCGAGTTCTATTCTCCCGAAGGCTTGCGCGATCTCATCGACCGGGAAAACAAGCAAGTGATCGAACCGCTGGTCGCGCAATTGCGTTCCCCGGTTGGAGTTGTCCCGTTCGTCGGCGCGGGCTTGAGCATGGACTTCGGAGTGGCCTCGTGGCCCAGGTTCTTGGCCGACGCTGCGGAGTTTCATAATACGCCGGACCTGGTGCTGGCTGAAATCAAGGCAGGGCGGTTAATTCAGGCGGCGACTCTGCTTGCCAAGGATCCCGACCGATTCCAGGCGATGGTCGCCGGCGCCTTTGGCGCCAATATCAAATTGCAGCGCGTCGACCGCTTCGCGGTGGGCCAGTTGCCGATGCTCGCCGCCGGTCCCGTCATCACCACCAATTTTGATTCCGTATTGGAAACCGTATTCGCGGAAGGGGATGCTGCGTTCGACAAAGTCATCACTGGTACCGAGCCGGACAACGTGGTCCGCGCCATGCAACGCAACCAGCACGTGTTAATCAAAATCCACGGAGATGCTGGCGATCGCACTGCCCGCGTGTTTACCGGTTTGGAATATGACGCCCAATACAAGGGGATCTCCCGGTTGGCCCGTGTGATGTTTACAAACCGTCCGCTGCTGTTCTTGGGCTGCAGCCTCGATAAAGACCGCACGCTGGAAGTGTTGGAGGCCATTCACCAGGAGATTCCCGGCCTGGCCCACTACGCCATCGTCGCCGGCAACTACGGTGTTTCGAAAACCCAGATTCGGCGCGACGAGCTCGCCCGGTATGGCATTCACCCCTTGTGGTTCGCCCCTGGCGATTTCCCGCAGATTCGGAAGATTCTAGCTGGGTTGGTTCAGGAAGCATCCACGCGCCTCGTCTGGCGGAATTCGAAGACGAACGTGCGCAAAGTGACGGCCCGTCTGCTCGTACGCCCGAAGCGGCGCTCCCGAGACGCCGTCGCGGTCCGCGACGAGATCGAGCCCGTGATCCGCCAGTTGGCGCGTCGTATCGTTCAGGGGCGTCTGGCCTTTTTCCTGGGCGCGGCTGCCCATCTGGACGAGAGGTTGGGGGCCGCCTACTTCTATAAAGTGCTTGGTGAGGAATATGGGTTTGATGAACAAGGCGTCCGGCGCGCCGATGTCGCTCAGTATATGATCGACCAGTCGGGTAAGTCCGCGGCTTGGGCTACCGCTAAGGAGATCCTCAGAAGCCAGAATGTCCGTCCCAGTCTGGTCTACCAGTTTCTGGTTGAGTTGCCCGGCATTCTTCGCGAATCAGGCAAGAGGCCAGCCAGCCGTCAGTGGTTATTCACCACGAACTACGATTCCATGCTGGAAGACGTCTTTCACAAGCATCGGGAACAATTCCATCTTTTCTACTACCACGTCGACGGAAAGGACTCCGGACGGTTCTTCTACCGGGATCTTCACGGCAACGTCCGGATCATCGAGCGGCCGGCCCATGTTACGGTCCTGCCTGAGCCCGCACATGTCGTGGTGAGGCTGGACGGAGGTATTGCCTGGGACCGGCACATTCCCGAGACGGTCACGATTGCGCCGATGGATTTCATCATCTCAGCGGGCCGCCTGCCCACCGCTCTACCGCGGGCCTTGCGGTCTGAGTTGCGCAGCCGCGCACTGCTGGTGCTCGGATCGAGCCTCCGCGAAGCCCACGTGCAGCGGTTCATACGATGGTCGGCCGGGACCACGCGTAAGATCAAAACGTGGGCCGTGGTAAAAGACGTGGCACCCGATACTATTAAATACTGGCGTGCCGCTGGAGTAATGCTTTTGGATTGCGACTTGAAAGTGTTTATCCCCGCCCTCCGGAGCTGCGTCCTCCGCTTGCTCCAAGGGACTGAGATCGTCTCTTGAAATCAGGCGGCGTGTCGGGACCTATCAATGACTTACTCGAAGCGGCGGCGCGATCGGCGCGGTATGCCGCTGGAGTCAAAACAAGGCGGGTGGCGCCCGCGCCCCAGGACATCGCGCGCCTCGAAAAGTTGGGCGGCCCGTTGCCTCAGTATCCTTCCGAGCCGAAAGACGTCCTGGCCTTGCTCGATGACATTGGCTCGCCCGCCACGGTCGCCACGACTGGCGGACGCTATTTCGGGTTTGTCACCGGAGGCGCTCTTCCTGCGGCGGTCGCCGCCAACTGGCTGGCGGCGGTGTGGGATCAGAACGCCGCGTTCTCTGTCATGTCGCCAGTCGCCGCTGCATTGGAAGAAATTGTCTTGGCTTGGACGTTGGAACTGCTCGGCCTCCCGCGGTCTGGCGGTGCCGGCTTCGTGACCGGGACCACCATGGCGAACTTTTCCGCCCTCGCGGCAGCACGAACCGCGTTGCTCAAGCACTGCGGATGGGACGTCGAGGAGAACGGCTTGTTTGGCGCCCCTCCCTTCCGCGTCATCGTCGGCGAGGAAGCTCACGTTTCCTTGCTCAAAGCGCTTGCTATGTTGGGATTGGGCCGCTCCCGCGTGATCCGGGTGCCGGCGGACAGCCAGGGCCGCATGCGGGCCGACGCGTTGCCGGAACTCGATGACCGGACCTTGGTTTGTATCCAGGCCGGCAATGTGAATAGTGGTGCGTTCGATCCTGCCGCGGAGATCTGCTCTCGTGCCCGCGAAGCCGGGGCCTGGGTGCACGTCGACGGCGCCTTTGGGTATTGGGCCGCGGTCTCTCCCCGCTACGCGCCGCTGCTCGAAGGTTTCAGCCGCGCCGATTCCTGGGCGATTGACTGCCACAAGTGGCTCAACGTCCCCTATGACTCCGGAATCGCGGTGGTTCGTTCTCCGGAGAACCTGCATCGTGCCCTGGCGCTCACCGCTGCCTATCTGCAGACCTCCGAGGTTCGCGAACCCTCGCATTACACGCCCGAATCCTCCCGGCGGGCTCGCGGGATCGAATTATGGGCAGCGATCCGCTCTTTGGGCCGGGAAGGTCTCCAGGACCTCGTCGAACGCAACTGCCGCTTGGCACGACTTTTCGCGGACCGTCTCCGACACGCGGGATTCGAAATACTGAATGCGGTCGTGCTCAATCAAGTACTCGTGAGCTTTGGCAGTGCCGCGGAAACGCGGCGCATCGTCGCCGAGGCGCAAAACGACGGAACCTGCTGGTGCGGAGGAACCGAGTGGCATGGGCGCGCCGCGATGCGAATCAGCGTTTCGAGTTGGGCCACAACCGACGAAGATGTCGAGCGCAGCCTCGCGGCGATCCTGCGAATCGCTCGGAGCCGCCAGTCGTAGCGGCGCGGACTATGCCGGCTTCCCGCCGGCCTTTGCGACTGGTTTCGTCGCCTGCATGAGCCAGTCTCCGAAACGGGTCGCGCCGAGTCGGGCGTCATCCCCGGGAACCAGGGTCCTCTCGCCCACTCGGATGCCATAGTAGCGCGCTTGCGGGTCCGAGATCACCTCGCGAGGATCGTGAAACGCCGCCAGGGCCCGCCGGGCGATTTCATCCAGACGAAATTTTTCCGGACCTCCGATTTCGATGGTGCGCTTCACGGGTGAGCTCGTTGCGATTCTGCTCAGTTCACTGGCGACATCCTCGGCGGCCATCGGCTGGATGAGCGCAGAAGGCAGCCGTGCCTGGGTGCCCTCGGTGGAAAAGTCGGCGATCTTCGTCACGAACTCGAAGAACTGCGTCGCACGGACGATCGTGTAGGGAATTGAGGAGGCCTTGATCAAGTTCTCCTGAGCGAGCTTTGCGCGGAAGAACCCGCTTTCTAACAGCCGTTCTGTTCCGACCACCGATAGCGCAACATGATGCCCGACACCCGCGGTCGCTTCAGAGGCGAGGAGGTTGCGGGTGGATGTCTCGAAGAACTTCAGCACCGCCGCGTCTTCCCAGGATGGGGAGTTTGTGACATCGACCACCGCCGACGCCCCCTGCAACGCAGCAGCGAGCCCCTCGCCGGTAATGCTGTTGACACCCGAACTGGGCGCCGCCGCTACCGCTTCGTGCCCATGCTCACTAAGCTTCTTGACAAGCCTGGAGCCGATGAGTCCAGTACCGCCAATTACTACGATTTTCATGACAGTCCTTCTTTCGACCGGGATCTTTCCTAAGTGTCGGTCTCATGTCCGAGACCGATCAGCTTTGATGATGCGCGATATCGCGGCCGGTTCCATCCGAAAAGGCAGTATTTTTCGGTTAACGCCGAACCATGTGAACGCCGATACCTCTGACTCGGCTGGTCTTCAAAGACAGCGTCGCCTAAAACCCCGCGCCGGGCGCGGTTCCCCTGTCGCCTTTCGCGAGTCCTTTGGCGCGTTTTGCTAGTGATCCGGATTGTCCTCCGCCCTACACTGAAATTGGAAACACGCTTGGAGGATCAATGAACCAAACAACAAGCACCGAAACATCGCAAGCCGGGCAGCCGGCCACTTTTTCCGCGAAAGCCTTCGCCGCCCGCAGCGCGACATCCGGCCTTTCTCCCTTTACCGTCCCGCGGCGCGCGCCCCGTGCCCACGATGTCCAAATCGAAATCCTGTTCTGCGGCGTCTGCCATTCCGACCTGCATCAGGTCCGTGACGAATGGCACAGCGTCATGCCCACCGTCTACCCCTGCGTCCCCGGCCACGAAATCGTCGGGCGTATCGTCAAGATCGGTAGCGCCGTCACCAAGTTTAAGGAAGGCGACCTCGCCGCCGTCGGGTGCATGGTCGATTCCTGCCGCCGTTGCCCCAGTTGTCTCGCCGGCGAAGAGCAATATTGCGAAAACCACATGACTCTCACCTACAACGCCCCGGATCCGATTCTCGGCGGCGTCACCTATGGCGGCTATTCCGATAGCATCGTCGTCGACCAGGACTACGTCCTGCGCGTCCCCAACGGCCTCGATCCCGCCGGAACGGCCCCGCTGCTCTGTGCCGGCATCACCACGTACTCCCCGCTGCGCCATTGGAAAGTCGGCAAGGGTCAGAAAGTGGGTATCGTCGGTCTCGGCGGCCTCGGCCACATGGGAATCAAATTCGCTAAGGCCTTCGGCGCACACGTCGCCCTCTTCACCACCTCACTCCACAAAACGTCCGACGCCCTCCGTCTCGGCGCCGACGAAGTCATCTTCTCACGCGATCTCGCGGCAATGCAGAAGCACGCCCGCACCTTCGATTTCATCCTCGATGCCGTCTCGGCTGAGCACGATCTCAACGCTTATCTCCAGCTACTCAAGCGCGACGGCGCCCTGACCCTGGTGGGCGCTCCCGAAGAACCCGCGCCCGTCGCGGCCTTCAACCTCATCACCGGACGCCGCCAGCTCGCGGGCTCGGCCATCGGCGGCATCCGCGAAACCCAGGAAATGCTCGATTTCTGCGGCGAGCGCGGCATCACCTCCGATATTGAAATGATCCCGATTCAGCAGATCAACCAGGCCTACGAGCGCCTGCTCCGCGGCGACGTGAAATATCGCTTCGTCATCGACATGGCCTCTCTTCGTTAAATTGGAGCTTATGACCAACCGTTTCCGGGTCCCCGGCACTCTCGCGCGTCGATTGGAGGAACTGCGCGTTCCTCCCGCCGCTGTCCTGCGCCGCGCCGGGCTCCCGGCGGCGTTGTTTGATCAAAGCCGCATTCTGCTCACTACCGAAGAATGGTTCGCGCTTTACGGTGCCATCCGCGAAGTCAGCGCCGACCCCGCCATCGGCTTCAAACTCGGTAGCGAGGATCGCGTGGAGCGCTACAGCCCCGCTGCCATCGCCGCGCTCTACAGCCGCTCCTTCCGAGACGCCCTCGAGCGCATTGCCCGCTACAAGCGCCTCACCTGTCCCGAAGAAATCCGCCTCGTCGAGCGCGGCCAGGAATGCGCCGTCGAATTCATCTGGCTGCTCGCCGAGCAACCAGAGCCGCCCACGCTCACCGATGTCTGCTTCACTTGGATCCTCACCATCGCCCGCCGTGGCCTCGGTCGGAACATCCATCCCCTGCGTGTCGAATTGCAGCGCCCCGCAGCCGCCCGCAGTCTTTACGAGACTCACTTCGGATGTCCGGTTCAATTCGCAGCCCGCCGCAACAAGCTGGTCTTCCGCAGCGAAGACGTAGCCCAGCCCTTCCTCACGCACAACCCCGATCTCCTCGAATTGGTGGCGCCACAGCTCGAAGCCGAGCTCAAGCAGCAGCTCGCCGATAAATCCCTCCGGGAACTGGTGAAGGGAACCCTGAAAAAGTTTCTCGCCGGCCGGCGCCCGCGCCTGGAAGAGGTTGCCCGCGAGCTGCGCATCAGCGATCGCACGCTGCAGCGCCGTCTGCTCGCCCAGCGCCTGACCTTTCAAAACCTGGTCGAAGAAGCGCGCCGCGAAATGGCGCAGCATTACCTGCTGCAATCCTCGCTAGAGCTCAACGAGACCGCCTATCTGCTCGGCTACGAAGATCCAAACTCCTTCATCCGTGCCTTTCATCAATGGGAGGGCACGTCTCCGGGCGAGTGGCGCTCCGCCCGAGTCGCCCCGTAGCGGCGGCGGTCTTGCCACCGCCAAGTCGTCTTATGCGAAAGGAACCAATGCAAAAACGCAAACTCGGCAATAGCGGCCTGGAAGTCTCTGCCCTTGGACTCGGCTGTATGGGCATGAGCTTTTCCTACGGCCCACCCAAAGACAAAAAGGTAATGACCGCGCTCCTCCACGCCGCCGTCGATCGCGGCATCACCTTCTTCGACACCGCCGAAGTCTACGGCCCGTTCCTCAACGAAGAGCTGCTCGGCGAAGCCCTCGCCCCCTTCCGCAAACAGCTCATCATCGCGACGAAATTCGGCTTCGACCTCAGTCCCGGCCGCGACCCCCGCGGCATGAAGGGTCTGCCGGGCTTAAACAGCCGACCCGACCACATCAAACAGGCCGCTGAAGGTTCGCTCAAACGCCTCAAGATCGAAGTCATCGACCTTCTCTATCAGCATCGCGTCGATCCCGACGTCCCCATCGAAGAAGTCGCCGGCGCCGTGAAGGATCTCATCCGCCAAGGCAAGGTCAAACACTTCGGCCTCTCCGAAGCCGGCGTGCACACCATCCGCCGCGCCCATGCCGTCCAGCCCGTCGCCGCTCTCCAGAGCGAATACTCGCTGTGGTGGCGGCGCCCAGAAGCCGAAGTCATTCCCGCTCTCGAAGAGCTCGGCATTGGCTTGGTCCCGTACAGCCCGCTCGGCAAAGGCTTCCTCACCGGTAAAATCGGAGAAACCGCCACCTTCGATAGTTCTGATTTCCGCAGCACCCTACCCCGCTTCACCCCGGAAGCCTTGAAGGCTAACCAGGCCGTCGTCGATCTGCTCACTGCTATCGGCAAACCGAAGAGGGCCACGCCCGCTCAGATCGCGCTCGCCTGGCTCCTGGCGCAGAAGCCCTGGATGGTTCCCATTCCGGGCACCACGAAGATCGAGCGCCTCGACGAAAATCTCGGCGCACTCTCCGTTGAGCTCACGCCCAACGATCTGCGCGAAATCAACGACGCCGCCGCGAAGATCCCCGTGCAGGGCGCCCGTTACCCCGAGCGCCTGGAACTAATGACAAACAAGTGACGCCGGGGGGCCGCTGCCCCTTAGGTCCTTCGTGCCCGGCTCGCCCCACCATCTGCGTCGGCGAAAAATGAAATGCCAATCAAACGAAAGGACCTTTACAGGGTAGTCTTCACCACGTGCTCCTGAGGTTAGTAGCGATAGCCTGGATTAATAAAAGGTCAGCAGGGACTATGAGGCCTCCTGGTCTGCCGACCTTACCGAGACCGCATGGCGCTTCACGCGCGCGCATGTGTCCAAGTTTGGGAACTACACCAGCACGGTAAACGTCGCTTCTGTGCGCTGCACCGGGTGGTACAGCGTGTCGCGCTCGACCGGTTCCCTGCCGGCTTTGCGGATCAGTTGCAATAGCTCGTTGCGGCGGAGGCCTTGCTTCGTGGTGGCGCCGGCGTCATGGTAGATGCGCTCTTCGACGATGGTGCCGTCGATGTCGTCGGCGCCGAAACGGAGCGCGATCTGTGCCACTTTCGGAGTCATCATCACCCAGTAGGCCTTGATGTGCGGAATGTTGTCGAGCATCAGGCGCGCCACCGCGATCGCTTTGATGTCGTCGAAGCCCGTGGTTTTCGGGATGTGGTGCAGCGGCGTATTGTCGGGATGGAACGCCAGCGGGATGAACGTTACGAAGCCGTGCGTTTCGTCCTGCAATTCGCGGAGGCGGATCAGGTGGTCGACGCGGTCCTGCTCGTTTTCGATGTGGCCGTACAGCATCGTGCAGTTCGAGCGCAGACCCAACTGGTGCGCGGTGCGCGCCGTCTCGATCCACTCGTTGCCATCGATTTTGTGGTCGCAGATGATGCGGCGCACGGGCTCATTGAAGATCTCGGCGCCGCCGCCGGGGAGCGAATCCATGCCGGCATTGCGCAGCCGTTCCAGAGTCTCCCGAATCGAAATCTTCTCGCGGCGCGCCAGATACGCGATCTCGACCATCGTGAAGGCTTTCAAATGCACCTGGGGGAAACGCTGCTTGAGGCCGCGAAGCATCTCGCAGTACCAATCGAGCGTCAGTTGCGGATGCAGGCCGCCGACGATGTGAAATTCAGTGACCGCTTCGCTCCAGCCTTCGCCGGCGCGGTGCCACACTTCGTCGAGCGACATCGTGTATGCCTTGGGGTCTTTGGCGTGTTTGCCAAAAGCGCAGAGGCGGCAACTGGCGACGCAGACGTCGGTCGGGTTGATGTGCCGATTGACATTGAAATACGTCGTGTCGCCATGCAGGCGCTCGCGGACCAGGTTGGCCAGGAAGCCGAGGCCCAGGATATCGGGTGTGCGGTATAGGGCCACGCCGTCATCGAACGAGAGCCGCTCGCCGGCTTCGACTTTCTGGTGGATGGGGAACAGGCTCGGATCTTCCATGTGAACTTGCATGTTTACGCACCCGGACGCAGAAAGAATATGTCAGCGGCCCAGAATAGAAAGAATAGCACGCTCACGTAGCCGTTCATGGTGAAGAAGGCGGCGTTGACGCGGGACAAGTCGTGCGCTTTCACCAGGCTGTGCTCGTAGAGGAGCAAGGCGACGATCGCCGCGACGCCGGCCAATGCCAGTACGCCGAGATGTAGCGCGGAGACCAGCAACAGCAGGCAGGTGACCATCAGCACATGCAGCGCGCGCGCCACCAGGAGCGCGCCGCGAATTCCTATCCGGCGGGGCACGCTCCACAACGACTCGGCGGTGTCGAATTCGTAGTCCTGGCAGGCATAGATAACGTCGAAACCGGCGGTCCAAAACGTGACGGCGGCGGTGAGCCACAAAATGCGCGGGTCCAGAGAGCCCGCAACGGCGATCCACGCGGCCGCCGGCGCGATGCCTAGGGAAAATCCGAGCACCAGATGGGAAAAAGAAGTGAACCGCTTCGTGAAGGAATAAAAAAAGACGACCGCCAGGGCGAGAGGCGCCAGGCGCAAACAGAGGGAATTCAACGCGCCGGCCGCGAGGAAAAAGACTGCAGCCGCGATGGCGACGAAAGCCCAGGTGAATCCCCGGCTCAGCAGGCCTGTCGGCAAGTGCCGCATTTTCGTGCGCGGGTTGCGCGCATCGATGCCAGCGTCGACCAGCCGGTTGAACGCCATCGCAGCGGACCGCGCGCCGACCATCGCCACGATGATCCAAAATACCTTGGTGCCCACATGGTGATAGCCGGTCTCTCGGAACGCCAGCAAGGCACCGGTGAGGGCAAACGGCAGGGCGAACACGGAGTGCTCGAATTTAATCATGTCCAGCGTGAGCTGGAGACGTTTCCATAACATGCCGGGAGTGTTACCATTTTACCCTGGTGGCATCGTGTTAACTTGAGCGTAGCGGAAGCTTTTCGAAAGGAAGTCCCGGGAGTGCTGGAAGCATTCGCGTCGACCGATAAGGGCTGCGTGCGGTCGAACAACGAAGATTACTGCCTCATCCAGAAGGATATGGGTCTGTATGTCGTGGCCGATGGGATGGGCGGCGCACGGGCCGGCGAACAGGCTTCGCGGCTGGCGGTCGACACCGTCGCGGAGACGGTGCAAGGCGCCGGACGCCGCGATTCGCAGGTGTTGCTGCGGGCCGTAGAAGAAGCCAACCGCCGCGTGTTGGAAGCGGCGCACGCCGATCCGAAATTGGAAGGCATGGGCACGACGCTGGTGGCTGCGCTCGAACTGGAAGACGGACTCAACATCGCGAGTGTAGGCGACAGCCGGGCCTACGTTCTCGACGACGACGGTTTCCGCGCCATCACCGACGATCAAACGTGGGTGAACGAAGTCGGGCGGCCGCTCGGGCTGGATGAAGAAAGCTTGCGCACGCATCCGATGCGGCATGTGCTGACCATGGCAATCGGCGCGAGCGCGCCGCTCGCGGTAAACTACTACTCGGTGCCCCTGAAGCAAGGCAGTCTCGTGCTGATGTGCAGCGACGGCCTGCATGGCGTAGTCGAAGGCTCGAAATTGGAGCGTATCCTGCGCGGCGGGCGCAATGGCGTCTCGCTGCAGGAGAGCTGCAAAAAACTAATTGATGCGGCGAAGGAGGCCGGTGGTCCGGATAACATCACCGTTCTGCTGGTGAGGAAATCCGCGTGACGCCGTCTCGCAGTTGTCACAAAATTTTGCCGCGGCGGCGCTGGTTGTAGCGCTCTCGACGACGGCGGCTGCTCAAGTCGCAATTCTTCATATCCAAGTCACCGAAGGGGAAGGTGCGGTGCACGCACCGGGTTCGCGTGCGGCGCGGCCTTTGACCGTGGTGGTGACCGACGAAATGGGCCGGCCGGTGGCGGCGGCTGCGGTCAGTTTCCACTTGCCGGAGGAAGGGCCGAGCGGGCTGTTTGCCAACGGGCTGCGCACTGAAGTGGTGACCGCGGATGAGCGCGGCCGCGCCAGCGCGCCGGGCCTGCGGTGGAACCGCGCGGCGGGCCGCTTGCAGATCCGCGTCATCGCCTCCAAAGAGCAGGCGCGCGCCGGAATAGTCTCATTCCAATACATTACGGGGACCGAGAACGCGCGCGAGCGGGGCGCGCCCGCGCCTACGGTCTCGCGACACCGCGCGTGGTGGATCGCGGTTGCGGCGCTGGCGGGCGGCGGTGCGGCGGCGGGCGTGCTGGCTACGCGTGGTGGCACGGTCAGAGCACCGTCCGCGGCTGCGCTCGTCACGTCGACCGTGAGCATCGGCGCCCCCACAGTCACGGTAGGAAAGCCATGAGACCGGCCTGGATAGTTTTGCTGACACTGAGCCTGCTCCCCGCGGCGCGAGCGGAGTTCCGACTCTTCCTGGTGAATGGAGATACCGAGCAAGCGGCGCCGGCGGTCGACAATCTGGGCACTGTGTACCCCGGCGATACGGCCGCGGTCCATTTTCGCCTGCGCAATATGGCGGCGGGCGCGGCGGTGTTGAGTTATCTCGAAGTGCGCGGAACCGGCTTCGGCCCCAAGAATCCGCTGGCACTTCCCCTCACACTCGATTCGCTAGCGGCGGTGGATTTCACGGTCACGTTCAGCGCACCCGAGTTCGGTTCGTATAGTGCCATCGTGGATTCGGAGGGGATCTCGGTAACGCTCCTCGTCACCGTCCCGGCCGCGCCGCCACTGCCGCCAGCACGGTTGACGGTGGTCCTTCCGATGCCGCGCAGCGCCGAGCAGGGCTCGGTGCTGGTCAACCTGGAGGCGCCGGCTCCGCGCGCGGCGAGCGGGAGTGTCACGCTGGATTTCCAACCCGCGCCAGCCGGGACATCCGATCCGGCGATCGTGTTCGCTTCCGGCACACCGACGGCCGCATTCACGTGCGACGCGGGCTCGACACAGTGCCGCTTTGGCGACCAGCAAGGTGGGCTGTTTCAGACCGGCACCACCGCCGGAGTTCTCACGTTCACCGCGCGCCTTGGCGCCGCGGCATCGGATCAAAAGACGGTCGCGATCCTGCCGGCGCCGGTGAGCGTTGCGAGCGCGCAGGGTGCGCGATTACCCGGTAGCCTCGAAGTCCGCGTCACGGGCTTCGACAATGCGCGAACGGCGGGACCCCTCGCGTTCACGTTTTTCGATGCAGCCGGGAGTCCGATCGCTCCCGGCACCATCCGCGCCGATGAGGGCGCTGCCTTCCAGCAACTTTACAAAACTTCCGACGCGGGCGGCACGTTTCTCTTACGTGCCGTGTTTCCCGTGACGGGAGATGTGTCGCAGATTGCCTCATTTGAAGCTGGCATCAGCAACTCCGAAGGCGCGACCGTCAGTCCGCGAACCAGATTTTGACTGCCCGCGCCGATCAGGGATTCTGGTGCAGCCACTGCTGCAGCCGCTGGCGATCGACTACCATTCCCTTGCGGGAATACTGCAGGAGGCCCTGCTTGCGGAACTGGTTCATGTAGTGGGTCACGATCTCACGGGAAGTGCCCACATATTGCGAGAACAACTCGTGCGTCACGGGTCCCATGCTAACCGAACCATCTTCCTGCCGGTTTCCGAGGCGATCCGAGAACCGAAGCAGCGTGCGGGCCAGCCGCTGGGCAATGTTGTCCGCGGAGAAACTTTCGATGCGGTCCGCGAACTCCATGGTGCGCTGCACAAAGATCTGCACCAAGGCAACTGCCAAGCGAGGCCGCTTCGAAATGACGTCCTCAATATCCGCCGTGCTCCAAGCCATCAGCCTGGAACTCTCCAGGGCCGTGGCCTGTTCCGCGCGCGATGCGGTACCGACGAAAGCGGACTCCCCAAAAAACTCGTCCGGCTGATAGATATCGACCACCACCTGCCGTCCATCGTCCGCTAATCTCGAGACTTTGACCTTCCCTTCGATGACCAGGTAGATCGCCGTGGATGGCTGGTCTTGGTTGTAAATCGTGTGACCCTTCTGGTACTCCAGGATGCTGGAGCGGGGAAGGTGTGCTAAAGGATCTTCAAGAACCCTTTGAGGCGCCAATGTTGCAAAGCTGGTTGCCATTGTTCTCCTCCATTAGACTGGCTGTTGCATCTTCCGCTGAGAGTGAATGATCAGCAGTTCTTGTGCCAAATAGTCCAAACTGGGCCGCCCAGACTCGAACCGGCGGAGAGGAGCTTGGCTTCATGCGCCTCCCGCTATTGGAAATCCTAAGGCTGCGAAAGCCAACGTGAAAATCCTTACTGTGTGCACCGAGTGTAACAGAAAGAGTTCGGTAAGGAAATACGGGGAAATCAGGGGAGCGCCGCTGAAAATTTATGTGGAAATCTTTACGCGATGGTGCAATTGATGGTTTGCTCCACGCCGGCGTTGCGGTGCCACCGGTGATTATGATGAGGAGATGTTGGGCGAAGGGCGCTTGGTCACGGTATTGGTCGCACTTTGCGCGCTAGCATTTGCCCAATCGCTGACAACGCCTGCGGGGATCCGGCCTGCGCACGTGGGCACCGTGTCGATTTTACCGGGCGGCCGCGTAGTCGCACCGCTCGGTGAGCAGTATGTTACCGGCGCGAATCCGGTCGCGCTGGCAGTGAGCCCGTCCGGCAAGCTCCTTGTCACCGTCAATCGTGGCGGCGGCCGGCCGTCGGTCACGATAATGCAAAACGAGAAGGCGTGGGAGATTCGCCAGTTGCAGTTGGTGGATTTGAGAAGTGTTACATATGGGTTGGCGTTTTCGGGCGAGCATTCGGTATTCGTTTCCGGAGGAGATACCGGACGAATTTTGCTCGTGAATCTCGAGACGGAAGAACAACGCCGATCGGTCGATCTGGAGCCGGGCAGCATCACCGCCGATCTGGCATACGATTCGGCTCGCAACATATTGTATTTGGCGGATCTCGCGCATAACCGGGTGGTTGTTGTGGAGGCCCGTTCCCGGCAGGTGTTGGCTTCGATTCCGTTGGAGGGACAGCCGGTGGTTCTCGCCCTAGGACCGGATCATCGCAAGTTGTACGTGGCGCTCACACACAATGAGAGCACCGGCAGCGTCTGCCTGATCGACGTCAGTATGCCGCGCGCGCCGCGGATCGAGAGCGTCGTCCCGCTGCACGGCGATCTCGCCGGACTTGCCGTTAGCGCTGAGAGCGTCTTCATTTCCGACAAAGCTGATGATTCCATTGCAGTACTTGACGCACGTACTGGGGCAGCAGTGACCCGGATTCCTATCCGCATATCGGGCCTGGAGGCACTGCGCGGAGTTTCCCCGATGGGCATGGCGTTGGATCAGAGCAGTGGCCGGCTGCTGGTGGCGGAAGCGGGGATCAATGCTCTGGGGATCATTGATGCGAGATCGCGGACGGTTAATGGACACGTCCCGGTGGGCTGGTTTCCCACACGCGTTGCCGTGCGCGGCGGAATGGTTTTCGTAGCAAATGGCAAGGGACCCTCCGGCGGGCCGAACACCCGCGGAAGCCCCGTCCCTTGGGGTTCGGTCTCGATGTTTCCGATGCCGCAGGCGGGGGCGTTGGCCGCGGAGAGCCAGTTCGTGCTGGAGGCTGCCGGCTTGGTGAATCGGGCGACTCCGCCTCCGGCTCTTCCGGCGGCGATCCGTCACGTGGTGCTGGTTGTGAAAGACGGCCGCACGTTTGACGAAGTGCTGGGAGACCTTCCGCAAACTGCGATCGGCGCGCCGCCCCTGGCGCGGTTCGGCCGAGACGGCTATGCCGACGGGCAGCGTCAGCGCTTGAGCCTGCATCATCTGAACGTGACGCCGAACCAGCATGCAATCGCTCAGCGGTGGACGTTCAGCGACAATTTCTATGCCGATGCAGACACCAGCGCGGAAGGCCTTCGCCGGCTGACCGAGTGGAACGAACTGACACCGCACGGCGTATCGGTCTACCGGTTTCGCGACCCGTTTGATGCAAAGACGCATGACACGGAGCGCACGCGCCGTGCGATCGCGGAGATCGAATCGAAATTCGCGAACGGCAGCGCGGATTTGCCGGGCTTGGTTGTCATCGAGCTGCCCAATGACCGGATCGCGGCGCCGGATCCCGGCTCCGGATTCCCGTACGGGGCGTCTTATGTGGCCGATAACGACCTCGCAGTGGGCCGGCTGGTTGAGTATTTCTCGGCCACAAGATGGTGGGGTCAGATGGCGCTGTTCGTGACCGAGGCTTCGGCCGAGGACGGCGTGGATCACCTGGACGCGCACCGGACCTTGCTTCTGTGCGCCGGGCCGTGGGCGCGGAAGAACTCGGTGGCTCACGCCAATACAAGTTTTGCGGGATTGCGGAAGACCATCTTGCGCCTGCTTGGCGTGCCGCCCGTCAGCCTTTCCGATGCCGCGGCAGCGGACCTGAGCGAGTGCTTCGCCAAGACACCGGACCTGGCGCCTTATCACGCGTTGCCCGTGGACCCGCGTTTGTACCAGCCCTGAGGGTCGGGGCTCTACTTATAACTCTTCTCGAATTTGTTGCGGCTGTTGAAAACGGTGAAGGCGCCGTCCCTTTCGGCTGTCAGCCGCAGCCACTTGCCCTGGCACAGCTCGTCCACGTTGCCCAGGAAGGTGTCGGGCGAGTTGTGATCTTTTTCCGCGGCAATGGCGTAATGCAATTGCCAGATGTCCTCGAGACCCGGCGTGTCGTGCAAGGTTTGCCAGGTTCCTGCATCACCGCCCTTGCGCGGGCCATTATTCCCGATTGCCACCTTGGGATGAATCGCATGCACGAGTTGCGGCGTATTGGCATCGGTTCCCATGTGATGCGAAGCGACCAGGACGCTCACTCTGCCGATTTTGTCGGCGGGGCAGACGAGGTTGAGCTCGCGGCTCATCGTAAGGTCGCCGAGATCGAGCAGGCGAAAATCGCCGTAAGTGATCAGCAGGCCGAGCGACTGTTGGTTTTCGAGTGGCTCATCGGCCGGCGCCCGGACGGCTTGCGCGCATTCGGTGTTGGCTTGTCCGGCTCCGGCGAGCGGCGCGTCCAATACGTTGCCTGCGCCCGCGAGCACCCGCACATCCAGACCCTTTAGCGGAATCGCGTCACCGGGCTTGGCGGTAATGCGATTGGCCTTCCCGCTGAAGTCGCGATACATATTGAAGCGCACCTGCGAGTCCTTGTCGCTTTCGGTGTTAGGACCGTGATCGACGAAATTCAGGATGGGCAACTTGGCAGCTACGCCGGGAAGACCGCCGACATGGTCCTCGTGATAATGCGAAATCACCAGGTAATCGATTTTCTTGACTCCGGCCGCTTTGGCCGCCGCAAGAACGCGACTGGGGTCGCGGCCGTTGAAACCGCCGAAGCCCGTGTCCATCAGCAGCGTTTCCCCGGATGGGGCGACGAACAGAGTGGACTGGCCGCCCTCCACGTCGATAAAGTAAATCTCCAGGTTTTTGGCCGCCGGCAGCACCGCCGCGCCCGCCAGCCACAGCCAGCTGCAGACCAGCATGCGCTTCATGGCGTTGATCTTACCACGCGCCTGCCGGAGCAGCCGGGCCAAGGATTAAGTCCGCTTGTCTGTTGCCTAGCCAACCACTTGCTACCGCGCTACAATAGAAGTTGAACGTCGGACCTTGCGAGTGGGCGAAAGCCCACTTTTTTATTGGGTTTGACCATCTGAAGCAACGATGCGGGAAGCAGTAGCGTCCAAGATCGAAGAAATCGCGCAGCGCGTAGCTGAGTCGGAAGGTATGGAACTGGTCGAGGTCGAAATCAAAGGTGGCGGGGCCCAGCGGCTTGTTCGCATCTGGATCGACAAGCCGGCCGGCGTCACCCACGCCGATTGTGAACTCGTGTCGCAGCAGGTCGGGACCATCCTCGATGTCGAAGACGTCGTGCCGGGCGGCCGGTACACTCTCGAGGTCAGCTCACCGGGTGTCGAGCGCAAGCTGCTCAAGCCGCGGGACTACGAGCGCTTCCAGGGTAAGAAAGCCAAGATCACGCTGCGCGCCCCGATCGAAGGCCAGCGCCACTGGGAAGGCACTCTTGCCGGGCTCGCCGCGGGCGCCATCGCGCTCGATGTCGGACACGGCCGAACCATCTTGGTTCCGTTCGAGCAGGTTCTGAAAGCCCACCTGAAGTTTGAGTGGTAATTCGCCGGAAACGCAATCCGCCAAGAAAAAGAGGGCACTTTGGAAACGATTTTTCAGTCCATAGAGATACTGAGCAAGGAAAAGGGAATTGATCCGCAGATTGTGCTCGACGCGGTCAAGGACGCCATGCTGGTCGCTGCCCGCAAACACTACCGCACCAACGAGGATTACGTCGCCGACATGGACCCTAAAACCGGCGCGATCGCCCTCTATGCTGTCAAGAAAGTGGTGGAAGCGGTGCAAGATCCGGCGCACGAACTCACGCTGGCCGAGGCGCGCCGTATCGATTCCGCGGCCGAAATCGGTTCCGAGGTGCGCATCAAGAAGAATACCGACGCGCTGGGCCGCATCTCCGCGCAGACCGCCAAGCAGGTAATCTTTCAGAAAGTCCGGGAGGCCGAACGCGAAACCGTGTACCAGGAGTATTCGGGTCGCGCCGGCGAACTGGTCAACTGCACCATCAAGCGCGTCGAAGGGCCTGACTACGTCCTCGATCTCGGAAAGACTGAAGCCAAACTTTCCAAGAAGGAACAGTCGCGGCTGGAGAGCTATTCGGCCGGCGACCGAGTCCGCTGCGTCATACGCCTGGTGGACAAATCCAGCAAAGGACCGGGCGTGCTCGTCTCGCGCGCAGCGCCCGAACTTGTCATGCGCTTGTTCGAGCAAGAAGTACCGGAAATCTACGACGGCACCGTACAGATCAAGGGCTGCGCGCGCGAAGCGGGCGAGCGCACCAAAATTGCCGTGCAGAGCCGCGACCGCGATGTCGACAGCGTCGGCGCCTGCGTCGGCATGAAGGGTATGCGCGTGCAGTCGATCATCCGCGAGTTGCGCGGCGAAAAGATCGACATCATTGAGTTCTCGGACGATCCCGTAGTCTTTGCCACGCATGCGTTGAGCCCGGCGAAGGTCAGCCGTATTACAATTCTCGACGCGGTGGAAAAGCACATGGAAGTGATCGTCGACGATTCGCAACTCTCGCTCGCCATCGGCAAAAAGGGGCAAAATGTCCGCCTCGCGGCGAAGCTACTTGGCTGGAAGATCGACATCAAGAGCGAAGAAGAGAAGCGGCAGGAAGTGGAATCGCAGATGGCCGCGCTGGTGGCGCCGGGCGCGCCGGTTTCTGTTCTCATCGACTACGGCCTTGCGGAAAACATCGTCGAAAAGCTGGTGGGCGCCGGCATCGGGAGCATCGAAAAGCTAGGCAGCATGACTCCCGAGCAACTGGAAGAAATCCAGGACATCGGGCCAGACGCGGTCGAACGGCTGCAGATGGCCGTCAACGCGTATTACAGCCAGTTTGAACCGGCGGCCCCAGCGTCCGAGGCGGGTCCGGCGGCCGGGGAACCGGTTGTCGCCGCCGAAGGGCCGGGCGTTGCCGCGGAAGAACCGCAGGAGGCGCCGGCGGAGAGCGTGGAAGCCTTGGAAACACAAGCGGACGAGCAACAGTCTGGTAGGATAGAAGACGCGGGTTCCCCCACTCACAACTCGGAAGAAGGAGCGGGGCCGGAAGCTACGGGACCCGTTTCGGGTAACGCGGGCGAGCAGGGTGAATGATGCGGGCCGTGAGGTCCGCGATGGACACAAACAGTCGTTCCTATGAAGAAGATTCGCATCAACGAGCTGGCGCGGGAGTTGGAAGTCAAGGCTCATGAAATCCTCGAGCGCCTTCCCGAATTGGGCGTCACGGAGAAGAAGACGCATTCCAGCTCCATCGACGAAGACGTCGCCATCAAACTGCGCGCGTTTTACGGTGTAGCGTCCGAGCCCAGCGGCGAAGCGCCGGTGGAAGAAGCCGAGCCAGCCAGACCGGCCGCGCAGCCGGAACACGCACCGGCGCCGAAAGCGCATGCTCCGGTTGAGAAAACTCCGGAGCCAACCGCTCCGCTTGAACTCGAAGAGAAGCGGTCGATCGCAGAAGAGGCGCGCCCGGCGGCTCCTGTGCGTCCTCCGTTGGCAACGGGCCGTCCGGTGCATCCGCCGTTAGGAACTCCCGGCCAAGCTCCGCCGGCTCTGGTGTTCACCCCGGGACGCCCGACCGCTCCTCCCGCGAAACCACTTCCGACGCCGGCAGCTACGGCTCCCAAGCCCGGTCAAATACTTTCCGGCCCGCGCCAGCCATTTCCAGCGGCGCCGGCTGAGACAGCGCGACCGGGAGCTCCCACGCCGGCGGCGCCATTGCGTCCTGTAGCGGGACCACCGCGTCCGCGTCCCGGAGAAGCTCTCCGCCCGGCTGCGCCGGCGGCTCCGGCCGCACCTGTAGCGGGTGCGCCTGGAGGTCCTGGCGCGCGTCCTCTCGCTGGCCAGCCCGCCGTTCGTCCGGTGGTGCCGCCTCGGCCCGATCTGGTTGCCAAGCTCGGCACGCCCCGTCCCGCAGCGCCTGCTGTGCCCGGCGCGCCGCGTCCCGGCGCTCCCAGACCGCCCAGCTCACCCGTGCCCGGCCAACCGATCTATCGGGGTCCGATTCGCCCCGGCCAACCCCTTGTCGCCCGTACTGGTGTCCGCCCGGGCGCGCCTCCGCGTCCCGGTGGGCCGCGTGCCCAGCATCCCACATCGCGCGGTCGTCTCGAACCTGGATTGGCCCCGCCGCCGATGGAGCAGCCCCGGGGCCGCGCCGGCGACAAGCGTCCCGCGCGCCAGGTGCGCGAGCGGCGAGAGGAAGAAAAAATTCTGCGGCCGGCGGCGCGCCGCCAGGTGGAAACCGGCCCGCCGCCCATCAACCGCGAAATCACGATTTCGGAAGGAATCACGGTCAAGGAGCTCTCCGAGAAGCTGGACGTGAAAGCCAACCTGGTGATCAAGAAGCTGCTCGACAAGGGCATCTTCGCCACCATCAACCAGACGCTCGATTCGAAGCTGGCTACCGATCTGGCGCGGGAGTTCGGCGCGTCCACCGCCACTGTGACCTACGAAGAAGAAGCCATGCAGGCGGTCGAAGAGAAGGAAGAAGCCAAAGACCTGCTGAAACGCGCCCCCGTGGTCACCATCATGGGTCACGTCGACCACGGCAAGACCTCGTTGTTGGATGCCATCCGCGAAGCTAATGTCGCGGCGCGCGAGGCGGGCGGCATTACTCAGCATATTGGTGCGTACCAGGTGGAACTCAACGGTCGCAAAATCACCTTCATTGATACGCCCGGTCACGAAGCGTTCACCCGCATGCGCGCCCGCGGCGCGAAAGTCACCGACGTGGTGGTGTTGGTGGTGGCGGCCGATGACGGCGTGATGCCGCAAACGCTCGAGGCGATTGACCACGCTCGTGCAGCTAAAGTGCCGATCATCGTCGCCATCAACAAGATCGACAAGCCGGATGCGCAGCCGGAGCGCATCAAGCAGCAACTCGCCGACCGCGGCCTGTTGGCTGAAGACTGGGGCGGCGACACCGTCACGGTCCCCGTTTCCGCCCGGACGCAGGAAGGCCTGGAAACGCTCCAGGAAATGATCCTGTTGGTGGCCGATCTGCAGGATCTCAAGGCGAATCCCGAGCGGCCGGCCATGGGATCGGTCATCGAAGCGCAGCTCGACCGCGGCCGCGGACCGGTGGCTACTGTGCTAGTGCGCAACGGAACCTTGAGCGTCGGCGATTTCTTCATTTGCGGCGCCGTGTTCGGTAAGGTGCGCGCGATGCAGAACGACCGCGGCCTCCAGGTCCGCAAGGCAGAGCCCTCGTCGCCGGTCGAAGTAATCGGTCTGGACGATTTGCCCGAAGTGGGCGATGACTTCCAGGTGGTGACCGATACGGCGAAGGCCAAGCAGATCGTGAATTTCCGCGACCAGAAGGCGCGGGAGGCATCGCTCGCGAAATCGAGCCGGATCACGCTCGAACAACTGCACCAGCAAATGCAAGCGGGCGAGGTCAAGGAACTGCCCATCATTATCAAGACCGATGTCGGCGGCTCGGCCGAAGTGCTGAGCGAGACCCTGCAGAAGCTTTCCAACGACAAGATCAAGGTGAAGGCGCTGCGCGCCGCCGTAGGGGCAATCAACGAATCCGACGTGCTGCTGGCCTCCACCTCCAACGCCATCATCATCGGCTTCAACGTCAGGCCCGAGCGTAACGCCGCGGCTCTGGCGGAGCAGGAGAAAGTCGACGTACGCCTGCACACCATCATTTACAACGTCACCGACGAGATCAAGAAGGCGATGAGCGGCCTGCTCGAGCCGGTGTTCAAGGAAGTGTACAGAGGCCGTGCCGAAGTCCGCGACACGTTCCGCATTTCCAAGGTCGGCAACGTGGCCGGCTGCATCGTGCAGGATGGCGTGCTGACGCGCGATTCCGAAGTGCGCCTGCTGCGCGACAATGTCGTTGTGTACACCGGAAAAGTCGCGTCGCTGCGCCGGTTCAAGGATGACGTCAGCGAAGTCAAGAGCGGAATGGAGTGTGGCGTGACGCTGCAGAACTACGGCGACGTCAAGCAGGGCGATATCATCGAAGCGTTCGTGACTGAGCGCGTGGCGAGCGAAGTTTTCGCCTGATCGAAGGCAATGGCAACCGTTGGGGTTCTCACGCTGGAATTGCGGCTGGAGCACTCGCATTCGCTCAAAGACAAACGCCACGTAGTGAAAAGCCTGAAGGATCGTCTGCGCCATAAGTTCAACGTGGCAGTGGCCGAGATTGACGGCCAGGACCTATGGCAGCGTGCCACGGTGGCGGCCGTGACGGTTTCGCCCAGCCACGATTTTGCTGAAAAAGTGCTGCGGTCGGTGGAAGATGAGGCTGCGTCGCTGTTGGGAGCGGCCCTGGCGGAAGCCAACCTGGAATGGCTCTCTTAGGAGAGCGGGGTCGGGCGCCAGGGGCTGGAAAGCGGGCTTTTTCTGGCCCCCCGGCTCCTGAACTCCGGCCACCGATTTTATGGATGAACGTCGCACACAGCGGGTCTCGATGGCGGTCCAGGAGGAACTGGCCGAGATAGTCGGATTTGAGTTGGACGATCCCCGCCTGCTGGAAGTCGCGGTCACCGAAGTCCACGTGAGTTCCGATGGCCGGTACGCCCAGGTCAGGGTCGCTCTCTCCGGCGACGAGCGCCGGCAGCGGGACTCGCTGGCGGCCTTGGATCACGCCCGGCATTACTTGCGTCACGAATTGGCCAGCCGGTTGGGCCTCCGGCACGTCCCCGAACTGCATTTCGAGCAGGATCGCAACCCCGATGCCGATAACCGCGTCGATCTGCTCTTGAAGCGGGCGAAAAAATCTCGCGGAAAATCCGAAAATCACCCCTAAAATCAAACACTTTGTGTTAGTTTTGTTCTAGTTGAACAAGCCCATGCGCGTGGCCCCTATGACCAGCCGCTTCTTGGACGCCTGCCGGCGCCGTCCCACCGATGTGCGCCCGGTCTGGTTTATGCGGCAGGCTGGCCGTTACCTCAAGCAATACCGTCAGATTCGCGAGAAGCACGGCATCCTCGAAATGTGCAAGCGGCCGGAGATCGCCGCCACCGTGACTCTTCAGCCTGTGGAAATCCTCGATGTCGATGCAGCCATCATCTTCGCGGACTTACTGTTGCCCGTCCAACCCATGGGCCTGAAGCTGCGCTACGCGGCCGGCGAAGGTCCGATTATCGATAACCCGGTGCGCACCTCCGACGACGTGGATTCTCTCTCCACCGCCAACACCGACGACCTCGGCTATGTGGGCCAGGCGATACAGCAGGTGGTGCGGGCCCTGGCCGGCAAGGTCCCCGTGGTCGGTTTTGTCGGCGCGCCGTTTACCATGGCCAGCTACATGATCGAGGGTGGCGCGTCCCGCAATTTCATCCGCACCAAGAAGATGATGTACGCCGACGAAACCTTGTGGCGGCGGTTGATGGGCAAAATCGTCGACGTGCTGGCGCCGTTCGCCCACACGCAGGTGACCGCCGGCGCCCGCGCCATTCAGGTGTTCGATAGCTGGGTGGGCGCGCTGGGCTCCGACGATTACGTGCGCTTTGCCGCGCCGTATTCCCGCGCCTTGATCGAACGCATCCGCTCTACCGGAGTTCCCGTTATTCACTTCGGCACTGGCGCATCCGGCTTTTTCAAGGAACTGCACGCCGCCGGCGGGGACGTCATGGGCGTGGATTGGCGGATCAACATCGACCAGGCCTGGATGGATATCAGCTACCGCTCGGCCATACAAGGCAACCTTGATCCGGTCGCGCTGTTTGCACCGGTTTCCGAATTGCGGACCAAGGTGCAGGAACTGCTGAAGCGCACGGGAGGCCGTCCGGGCCACATCTTCAACCTCGGACACGGCATTCTGCCGGAAACCCCTGTGGAAAACGTGCGTGCCGTCGTCGAGATGGTCCGCGAATTCCGCCTGTGAAGCAGGGAATTCTGCTCCTGGCGCACGGCGCGCCGGAGCGGGTCGAAGACGTCGAAAAATACCTGGATAACGTTCGGAGCGGCCGTCCAGGCTCCGCGAAGGTCGTCGAGGAAGTTCGCCACCGCTACAAGGAGATCGGCGGCAGTTCCCCGCTGCTCTCATGGACGCGCCGCCAAGCCGAGGCCCTTTCGGCACGGATGGGCCTCCCTGTCTTCTTCGGCATGCGCAACTGGCACCCCTTCATTGCCGAAATCATGCCGAAGGTGAAGGAAACCGGCATCGAGCGGCTGGCCGCTATCTGCCTCGCGCCCCAATACTCGGATTTGAGCGTCGGCCTCTACATCAAGCGCACCGAGGAGGCCAAGGGGTCGGCCGGGGTGACCGCCGAAATCGTCTGGGCCAAGACCTTTCACGACGAGCCGCTGCTGATTGAAGCGTTTGCCGAAAAACTGGCTTGGTTGGCCGGCCGGCGTCCTGCCCCGCACGTGCTCTTCACGGCGCACTCTTTGCCGGAAAAGATCCTCGCGAGTGGTGATCCCTACGATCGCGAGGCGCGCGCCACCGCGGCCGCCGTGGCCAACCGCCTCGAGCTGGTCAATTGGGATTTCGCGTACCAAAGCCAGGGCATGACCGGCGACCAATGGCTCGGACCCACGGTGGAGTCGGTGCTGGACCGCTATGCGGCCGAGGGCGTCCGCGAGGTGGTGGTCGATCCCATAGGCTTCGTCTGCGACCACGTCGAAATCCTGTACGATATTGATATCCTCTTCCGTAAGTACGCCGCCGAGCGCGGCATCGAATTGAGCCGGCCCGAGACCTTGAACGACTCTCCGACGTTCATCGCCGCGCTGGCGGAAGTGGCCCGGCGTTGCTTGGGCTGACATGTCTGGCGTAGTCATCATCGGCGGCGGCATTTCCGGAATCTCCACTGCATACTATCTGGCCAAGCGCGGCATCGGCTCAACCCTCATCGAGTCGCGGCCCCGGCTCGGCGGCGTGATCCGGACTGAACATGTGGACGGTTGTACCATCGAAGCCGGCCCCGACAGCTTCATTTCCGCCAAGCCCGCGGCCCTCGAACTGATTCGCGAACTCGGGCTGGCGGACGATGTCATCGGCTCCAACGACTACTCGCGCAAGACCTTCGTCTGGAAGCGCGGCAGACTCGTGCCCTTGCCCGAAGGCCTGATGATGATGGTGCCGACACGCATCCTGCCGCTGGTCACGACCGGCCTGCTGAGTTGGGGCACCAAGGTGCGGATGGGTTTGGAACTGTTCCGGACGCCCAGGCGGCACGATACCGACCAGTCGGTCGCGGAGTTCATCGAGGAACACTATGGGGCCGAGGCAGTCGATTATCTCGCCGAGCCGCTCCTCTCGGGAATCTACGGAGGCAATCCGCGTGAGTTGAGCGTGACCGCGGTGTTACCGCGTTTCGTGACACTGGCGCGTCAGTACGGTAGCCTGACGCGTGGTGTGCTGGCCGAGCGCGCCAAAGCGGCAAGTAACAATCACGCCGCGCCGACGCCCTTGTTCCGCACCTTGAAGGGCGGCTTGGGGCAAATGATCGACGCGCTCACCAGGTCAATCCAGGGCAAAGTCGAGGTGCGCTACGAACGGGCACAGGCCGTCGAACGATCGGGCGACGCGTTCCGGGTGCGTCTTGGCGCCGATTGGCTGGAGGCAGATCGAATCGTGATCGCCTGTGAGGCGCACAGCGGCGCGGCTCTGCTCGGCGGCGTCGATGCCCGTCTGGCCGAATTGCTGGGAACTGTGGCCTATAGCTCCTCGATGACCGTCGCGCTGGGCTTTTCTGCCGCGGATTTCCCGAATCTTCCAGAAGGTCACGGATTCCTCGTCCCCAAGAAGGAGCGGCGCCAGTTGATGGCGTGCACCTGGGTCGGCACAAAATTTCCCTATCGCGTGCCGGAAGGCACGGTGGTGGCGCGCTGCTTCCTCGGAGGAGCCGAAAATGCCTCGGCCCTCGACAAATCCGACGACGCTGTCAGCGCAACCGTGCTCGAAGAACTGCAGCAGATCGCCGGCTTTCGCGCGCGCCCGAAGTTCGTCCGGATTTCCCGCTGGCCTCGCTCCATGGCCCAATACACGGTCGGCCACCCGCAGCGTCTGGCCGAAATGGAAGCGCGGGTCAGGGCCATTCCAGGTTTGCATCTGGCCGGCAACGCCTATGAAGGCATCGGCATCCCCGATTGCATCCGCATGGGCAAACGGGCCGCCGAAGCAATCGAGTAGCGCCGGCGCTTTTGCTGCCGGCCTGCTCTGTTATCGCACAAACGGAATATACGCCGGGACGCCGCGCTTGTATTCTCGGAATTTGTCCCCGAACCGCGAGGCGAGCAGCGTATCTTCCGAACGGACTCGAATTTCGGTGCCCACCACGAACACCGCCAGGCAAATCACCGCCCGCGGCCACGTATTTCGGAGCACGACCGTCGTCAACAGTAGCGCCAGCACCGACGCGTAGATCGGATGCCGCACGATCGCATAGGGCCCGGTGCGCACCAGTTCGTGATCCGCATACAAACCCGCGTGCACGCGGAATTGCTTGCCGAGATGCGTTACTGCTGTCCAGGCCATCACCGCGCCCGTGACGCCGAAAATCAGAGCGATCGCGAGGGTCGCGGGACCAGTCCGATTAGGCCCGGTTCGGAAGAACGCAAGAAAAACCGCGCCGGCTTCCAGAAGAAGGCCCACTCGCGTCGGCCCGGTCACGGTAATCGACTCCCTCTTCTGCGCGTGGGGCGCGCGAAAGGCGAACGGATAGGCCCAGGCGACCCAGCATGTGCTCAGCACGATCCACGATAGCCCTTGCGGCGCCACTCACGCGTTCTCCGCGGAATTCCGGCTGCGCTCACTCCAGCGGAAGATGATCAATACCGCAGCCACAGCGGCAATCGCGATACCTACCAGCGTCCAGGCATTCCGCAGCAGAAACGACTGCGCGTCCGCGCCGAGCCGGACTCCCAAGAATGCTTCGCCGAAATATCTCAGCACCCGTGCCAGCAGGATGACCCAGAAGAACCGGCTGAGTGGCGTACGCAAATATCCGGCCGAAGCCACGAACACCTTGAGCGGCAAAGGCAGCACCGGAATCACGGCCGGCACGAACACCGTCGCCAGGCCGTACCGGCGAAACCATTCCCGGAACTTCTGCGGTTTGCCGGATTCCGACACAGACTTGATGAAAAGCTTCGAGCCGTGCTGCACGCCCAGGAACAATGCCAGGTTCCCTCCGAGCGAACCCAGCACCGCCATCAGCGCGGTGAAATAGGCGCGCTCCGGAGCCTTGACCGCGATAAAGATCAATAGGAAATCCATGGTGGCCGGCAGGGGAATGCCGAGCGAGTCGATGAAGCCGATCAGAAAAATGCCCCAGGGGCCGTAGGCGATAAGCGCGGCTGTGATTTTGGCGAGCAAGGTTTAGACGATATCCGGAAACGATTTTCGGAGCTTGTAAAACCAAGCGTGGCCGAGCACGAACGCAGCCCCGGCCACCAGCCAGAACTTCCAGAGTGCCGTGAAATCGGGCGCGCGGCTTTCTAAAAGAATAGCTCGATATCCGCGTACCAGAACGTAGATCGGGTTCTTCGTGAAAAGAGAGACCAAGCCTTGTGGCAAGGACGATTCCGGATAGCAGATCGGCGTCAGGAAAAACCACAAAGTGAGCAGGAATCCGATCAATTGCCCGAGATCGCGCATGAACACGCCCAGCGCCGCAAGGAACCAGCTCACTCCTGTCGTAAAGAGGATTTGCGGAATCACCAGCAGAGGCAACCAGAAAATTGTCGCCGGGATGCCGCCCCGAGCGGCAAGGAGAAAAACGCAAAACAGCACAATCGCAAAAAACTCGCTCACCAGGCCGGCTGCCACCAGGTTCGCCGGCAGCGTTTCCACGGCAAACACCAGCTTCTTGACGAAATTGCGGTGTTCCCAGATCACGTTGGCCGACCGGCCCGCCGCTTCGCTGAATGCCAGCCACGGCAGCATCCCAGCGAGAAAATACAGGGCAAAGCCGGAGCGGCTCTGATCCGTCCCGAACCGGGTTCGCAGCACGACGCCAAACACGAAGAAATAGGTCAGCATCAGCAGCAGCGGATTGATCACCGTCCAGAACACGCCGGCAAACGAGCCGCGGTACCGGCCGAGAATGTCCCGCCGCACCATCGCGCGGATCAGTCCGCGATTGCGCCAGAGAGTGGTAAAAGGGTAAACAAACGCGCGGCCGATCGACCGCCATGCCCGTTCGCGCCGGAGTGTTGTCTGCGTGGCCACACGCATGCGAAGCAAGCGCGCCGCGCCGTCCGCTATTTCGCTCTCCACCAACAGAAAGGGCCAACCCTTCTCGTAATACCAGCACACGTTCTCCCGCATGGGCGAAAGCATTACCTGGTAGCGGCCGTTCTCGGTCGGCAGATTGAAATCCAGCCGTAGGTTGGCCGATTCGCCCGGCGCCAGGTCGCGCTCGGGCGCCACGCGCACCCCATCCACGATCAGCGTTCCGGTCTCGGCGTCGAATAACTGATACCCTACTCGAAAACCTTCCGCGGTTCGCCACGTCTCGCTGGAATCGTTGCGCACGGCGAATTCCACATGTGCGTTGCGGCTGGCTGTGTCGACGTTGACCTTCGGCTCCAGATACGCCGCGCTCATGAGTAAAGCCATTCCGGGTAGCGCTCCTGGACCGGTCCCGTCTTCCGGCCCACAGCATAAATGCCGTCGCCGCGTAGATCGGCGTCGAGCCAATATTGCTGCAGCAAATGCTGCACCCAGCCAAACTCCGGATGCGGCGCATCGCGAAATTCGCCGGTCTCGAGCAGCGTCACTTCGAAACCCGAGATTTCGAGCAACTGACGGATCTCGCGCGGCGTGTACTCCCGGTTGTGCCGCGCGTCGCCTTCGTCCGAAGCCGATGGCCGCAAATACGCCGGGAAGAAGCCTGGGTGGTATCCCTGCAGAATCGCCGAGATTCCACGCAAGCTGGCCACGTTCGGTGTGGTCAGCACGAAGTGCCCACCTGGCCTCAGGATACGGTTGACTTCGCCCATCAGGTGCATCGGATCGGTGAACAGGTGTTCGATCAGTTCGCAACAGAGCACCGTCGCGAAGTGCCCGTTGGGATAGGGATAGGAGTCGCGTTCGGCATCGAACAGATCAACGCAGCATTCGAATGTCTCGCCGGTCTTTGCAGTGACCGTACGATGATTCACCTGGCCCGACTTGCCATAGTAGCACCCGCGTACTTCGCCATAGCCGAAGCGTGTTCGCAGCGACGGAGTGATCTGCAGGTAGGCGCCCATCTCGAGCACGCGGTCGCCGGCCTCGCCAGGCGGTGTGATCTCGAGTGTTTTCACCAGCCGCGTATGATGCGTTTCCAGGTAGCGCTCGCCATTCTCATCCTGCGCCCACCCGCGCAGATATTCGGCCAGATCCGAGTTGAATAGCGCAGGCGATCTTGTCGCCGGTGTTTTGGGTTGCTCCGGCAGCGGCGTCCCTTCTGCCACGGTACGCAAGAACTCCGCATACCGCTCCGCCACCACCGCCCAGCTACACTCGCGCGCCACATATTCCTTCGCGCGCGCTCCCAGCTCTCGCGCCACCTCGGGCCTCGAAATCAACAGATTCAGGTATTCGAATAGCAGATCTTCCTCGCCCGCGCCCACCGGAACCTTGAGGCATACATCGTCCGGAAATTCCTGGAACGACCCAATCTCGGAAACCAGCACCGCCTTGCCCAGCCCCAGCGAGCGCAGCAGGGTGCCTGAACTTTCGCCCACCGTCGGAAAGCGCAGGTTGAGCACGATGTCGCATGCCGCCAGGTATCCGACAAAGTCGTCCATCGCCGCGAATCCCAGCACGCGGGCGTGAGACGATAAGCCCAGCGACCGGATCATCGGCTCCACCGGAGCGTCGGGGTGTGGCTCGCCCACCAGAATCATCCGCGCCTCGGGCGCCAGCCGCACTGCCCGGCGGAACGCCCGCAGCGACTCGGCGATTCGCTTATACGGTTTGAGAAATCCGAAGATGCCGACCAGCGGCGCGCGCTCATCGAGCCCGAGCTTCTCGCGATAGCCGTTGCGGTCGGCCGCGGGAATCCACGCGCCGTGCGGAATCACGCCGATCGGCCCCGCGAACCCCGCGGCCCGGATCTCCGTCTCCATGAACCGGCTGTGCACCACCACGCCGCGCGCGGAGTCGAGAATCCGCCTCGTCAGAGGTTGGCCTTCGTAATCCGGACCTACTTCGAGCCGACGCACGCGCTCGGCAAATTCGCGAGCCGCAACGCCGCCGTTGTATTCGCATTCCCGTACATACGCGTCCCAATCATCGCGTTTGATCGTAAGATCGGCGATCAGATGATGCAGGTTCGATTCATGCATCACCACCACGCCCGGGTACCGCAGCGCCGTTTGATACACGAAGTCGTGGCACATGTTGTTGCCAACTTGGTAAACAACGGCGTCAAATTGTCCTACGTCGAATTTGGGATCTCCCCGAGTAAAAACCTCCAGCTGCACCAAGCGCGCGAGGGCGTCTACCAGTGCCTCGGAGTAGTCCGCGATCCCACTGCGGGCTGGCGGCAGCGGAGAGAAAAGTGCCACGCGCATTTTCGAAGCAGAAGCGGACATGCTGGCCTTAACGGACCAGATCCATCGAAAGCGTTCCCACGCTGAACGGAACCCGGACCGAGAGCGGCGTTCGGGCAGCGTCCCGGGCGAAGAAAATCTCGAAATGGGTGTCGGCGGCCGGACCCTTCAGATAAACCACCACCCGGTCGGCAGTCTCCGTCCGGTCCCCCACAGGGATGTTCTGCGCTCCGGTGTACTCCATTCGCACGGAGTGGGGAGCCCCGAAAAACGCATCCTGCTGCGGCGGCACGCGGCCTTGCCCCAGTTCGCGCCGCGCGAAGTACACCAGGGCCAGCGCATCGCGCGCGCACTGCGAAATCGATAAGTCGCTCTGACCGCCGCCGCTCGTCGCGCGATGTGCGACTTTCTTCGCATAGTCGAACGTGGTCTTTTCGTGCGTCTTCTTGCTGCCATGGCTGACATCGCGGTTGAATTCCAGTGAGCAGCCGTCCGCGTTCGTCACCGAATGGAAACGATCGGCAACCTGGAATCCAGGGACTCCTGCGTCCAGCGACATTTGCAGATCCCAGCCGCTTCCGGAGTGACGCGCCGTCAGCATCACATCTCCCAGGCTCAGGCCGCTCGGCCAGTTCACCGAATAATGGAGAGTTTCATCCTGAAACGGGTAGCCGGTCGGGTTGGCGGCCGCGAGGGCGTTCCCGCATATGAAAACAAGAATCAGGAGGAGGCTCGAAATGCGATTCATCGGTGAGCAACTGAGGGAGACTCACTGGTCCGCCCAGCCTCGCGTGACATCTCGGCGACGGAGTGGTAAACCTCCAGCGTTTTTTGTGCCGCGTTCTGCCAGCTGAAGTGCGCCGCCCGTTGCAACCCCAACCGCTCCATGCGCGCGCGCAGTTCCGCATCAAGGAGCAGGTCCGCCAGCGCTCGCACCATTTCGTCCACCGAGTACGGATCAAACAGGAGCGCGGCGCCGTCCACAACTTCCGGCAGCGCGGACGTGCTGGAGCAGACTACCGCCCGCCCGCACGCCATCGCTTCCAGGGCCGGCATGCCGAATCCTTCGTAGTAGGACGGGAATACGAAAACGTCGCACGCATTGTACAGATGCAACAGTTCGCTATCGGACACGAACCCCAGGAACTGGATCCGATCGGCCAGGCCGGACGCCCGCGCAGCCTCGCGTACATGATGCGCGAACCAGGTCTCCTTGCCAGCGAATACCAGGCTGTGCGCGAATTGCGGATAGGCGCGCAAGAGACGCGAAAACGCCCGAATCAAACCGATCTGGTTCTTCCGGGGCAGTAGATCGCCGACGCTGAGCAGAAATGGCCCATTCACCGCGAAACGCTGGCGGACCGCTGCTCCCGCCGCATCCCGCGAAATCGGACGGAACTCCGGAGCAGCCGCGTTCGGCACTACCACGACCTTGCCTTCGTCGATACCTCCGTACGCCCTCAAGATCGAGGAGCGCGAGAATTCGCTCACCGTCAGAATTTTGGCGGCCTGGCGCACGGTGCGCGCCACCGTCAGCTTCAGTTGCCACGCGCGCTCGCGCCGGAAATACTCGGGGTGCTCGAGGTAACTCACGTCATGCACGCTCACCACTACCGGGACCGGGCAGTACAACGGCGACGTATACTGCACGTGCAGGAGTTCCGGCCGGTCGCGCAGAACTTTCGCAGTCAGATCTAATCCCAGACGCACGAAGGGGTCGCGAGACACCATCCGCGTCTGTATACGTGGTGCCAACGCCTGCCGCGCGGCGTCCGAGCAAACGTACGCAATCACGTCGCTTCCCCGGTCTTGCGCCGCCAGGGCATTCAGAAGGCTACGGATGTAGACTTCATTCCCCGTCAGATGGCGCCCGATGGCATGAGCATCAACGGCGAACCGCATCAGTGGTACTAGTATAGCGAACGCGCCCCGGATCTTGGTGCGGAATATTCCGTCAGATCTGCAAGGCTTCCCACACCTTCTCCCATGTAAACTGATTTTCCAACAATTGCCTGCCGGCCCGGCCCAGTTGTTCGCACAAGTCTCTGGACTCCAGCAGTTCCGAAACGGTTTCCACGAACTCAGCGCCGGTGTCGGCAAGCAGTAAGTGGCGCCCGTTTTCGACCGGCAGCCCTTCGGCGCCGATCCGCGTCGACACTACCGGCAGGCCGGCGGCCCACGCCTCCAATATCTTTAGCCGTGTGCCGCTTCCCGCCAGAATCGGTACCACCGCAATCTGCGCACGCGCCAGTTCCTCGATCGCGTCGCTGACCGGCCCGCACACTTCGATGCGCGGATCGCCGCTCGTCCATTGCCTAACCGCGTGCGGATTCTTTCCAACCAGGCGCCACACCAGCTCCGGCCAGCGTTCCCGGAGCCCGGGCCAAACCTGCTGGCGGAAGAAGCGCACGGCCGATTGGTTGGGATGATATTCGAGGTTGCCCGAAAAGACAACTGCCTGTGCGTGCTCGACCTTCGGCGTCGCCCGCCTCGGGATGGCATTCGGATACACGGTGACGCGTGTCTGCGGCGCTCGCTCCCGAGCTAGGGCGGCGTCGCACTCCGAGGCTGTCAGGATCAGCGAAAAATGGGGCAGGCAGGCGCGCTCCAGCCGCCGGGCCGCCCGCGCGAATGCGCGATGCGCCAGCGCCGCGGCGCCGCCATCCACTTTCGCGCACCGCTCGTGCCACACTGACTCCACATTATGCAGGTCGAGCACTGTGCGCTCGCAAAACCGCGCGATCTGCCGCCAATACGGCGCGCACCAGAAGTGCTCGATCACCCCAATGTCATAGTTTTGCTGCGCGATCGCCGCCGTGATTTGCGCCTCGAATCCCGAGAAGCGGTCTACTAGCGGAGGAACCCGGCGCACCAGCCGCCTGGCATTCCGCAGGCCCCGTGCCGCGGGGCTCGATCCCGTCGGCGGCAGATCGATCACCGAGATACGCCGCACCAATCCTGGCGGAAACTGCAGAACCGGACTGGCCTCACCAGGTTGGCGGAATACAATCACGTCGACGTCATGGCTACAGGCCAGGTAATGCAGCAGCGACGCGCTGCGCAGCGCTCCGCCTCCCGCCAGCGGATACGGCGTCTCAGGAGCCAGAAACACGGCGCGCGGCCGGGAGTCAGTGGTCAAAACGCCGGCACGCCTCCTCATACACCTGGTGGGTCAGCCGGGCGCTCCGATCCCAGGAGAATTCCCGGGCCCGGCTGCGCGACCGGGTGCGGCATTCAGCAACCCACGCCGGATCCTCCGCGGCGCGCCGCAGTGCTTGCGAGAGTTCCTTCCCACTTTCGGCATATACTGCGGCGGCGCCCCCTGCTTCCGCCGTAGCCCGTGACGTGATCACACACGCTCCGCACTGCATCGCCTCCAACACCGGCAATCCAAATCCTTCATATAGCGACGGATACACAAATGCCAGTGCCCCTGAATACAACTCGGCGAGCTGTGCGTCCGAAACCTCGCCCAGAACGTGCAGTCCCGTTTCTGGTTTCACTTCGGGAGCGTCGGCCCGGCGGCGGCCGGCCAGGATCAGGTCGATCGGGTGATCGCGCCGCACTTCGCGCCACGCTTCCACCAGTCCCGTCACGTTCTTTCGCGGCTCCAGGGTGCCCACAAAAAGAAAGTATGGCTCGCGACGGCTCGTTGTTACCGGTCCGAGCCACGGAGCCGCCGCCTCCGGCACCGCCACGACGCGTTCCGGTTTCAGCCGGAACCGCTCGATCGCCTGTTTCCGCACCGTCTCGCTGGGCGTGATCACCATCGTCGCGATGCCCAGTTCCAATAACACGGGAGTCCGCCGTTTGACTCGGTGCGCCGCGTGATGCCAGCTCGGATCGAGCCACGGCGAGAGGTCGTGCAACGTGAGCACGCTGGGCTTTTGCGGCAGATAGGGTACCGAGAAGTCAGGTCCGTGGATCAGATCCACGCCCAGCCGTCGCGCTTCCCGTCCCAGGCCCCACAACCACCACCGGCGCTCGGCCGCCGACCCCGGAGCGCCCCCGCGCTTCAGGTTCAGGGGCGCGTCGGCCGGCATCTCGAACGGCTGGTCACTTGCTAGAAAAAACTCATCTTCGGGAAAGCACCGCGCGAGCGAGACGCTCAACTCCCCGGTGTACCGCGCCAGGCCTCCGCTCGACAGAGCTAACGGCGCGGCTTCCAATAACACCCGCATGCCGCTTCCGGACGTCTCATTTGGTCTTCATCGTAACATCCGTATGCCTGCGCTACCATGGGCGAAGATGCATCGCCGCCTGGCTGCCGCTTGTCTGCTCGCCGCCTCCGCTTGGGCCGCTGACCCTCCCCCGCTGCGTTTGGATGATTCGGTGCGGCCTGTTCGATACGCCGCCGACTTGACCTTGCGGCCGGAGGCTTCTGTTTTCTCGGGCACCATCGATATCGACGTCGAATTGGCCAAGCCCACCACTCTCATCTGGCTCAACGCGGTCGATATCGCGATCCGGCAGGCCCGCTTTATTCGAACCCGGCAGGCTATCCCGGCCGCTGTCGAGCCCGGCGACGCGAATTCCATCGGCCTGCGGCTGCCGGCCGCGGCTGCCGCTGGTGCGGCGCGCCTGCATATCGAGTACGAGGGCAAAATCAGCCCCCGCAACTCCGCTGGCATTTTCCAGGGCCGCGACGGCGGCGAAAGCTACCTGTTCACCCAATTCGAAGCCATCGACGCGCGCCGCGCCTACCCGTGCTTCGACCAGCCGAACTTCAAGACGCCGTGGCAGCTGACCCTGCACGTTCCGCAGCAGCACACTGCCATTTCCAACGCGCCCCCAACCTTGGAGACTAGGGAAGCCGGCGGCATGAAGAAAGTAGTCTTCGCGGCTACCAAACCGCTGCCCAGCTATTTGATCGCGTTCGCTGTCGGCCCCTTCGACATCGTCGATGGTGGCCGGGCCGGCAGGAACCGCGTGCCGGTGCGCATCATCGCACCCAAGGGAAAAGGCTACCAGGCGAAATACGCGGCCGACGTGACCGCCGCCATCATCAACCGCCTCGAAGATTACTTCGGCATCCCGTTTCCCTACCAAAAAGCCGACCAGGTCGCGATCCCGCTCACCTACGGCTTCGGCGCCATGGAAAACGCCGGCATGGTGACCTATGGCCAGACGATCCTGCTGTCGGATCCAGCGCTCGACACTCCCCAGCGCCAGCGACAATACGCCCGCGACGCGGCGCACGAGCTGGCGCATCAGTGGTTCGGCGATCTCGTCACCCTCGCGTGGTGGGACGACACTTGGCTCAACGAAGCCTTCGCCACTTGGATGGAATCCAAGATCCTGGCCGAATGGAAGCCCGAATGGAACTCGAGGCTCAACGATCTGAGCGCGACTTTCGGCGGGATGCGAAACGACAGCCTCCTCTCGGCGCGCCGAATCCGCCAGCCCATTGAAACCCTCAACGACATTTCTGACGCGTTTGACGGCATCACTTATGACAAGGGCGCGGCCGTCATCCGCATGTTTGAAAGCTGGGTTGGTGAAGCACAATTTCAGGCCGGTGTCCGCGCCTATCTCAATCGCTACTCCTTCCGCAATGCCACCGTCCACGATTTCCTCGACGCCATCTCTTCGGTCGGCCAGCCGCGCCTGACACAGGCGTTCTCAACGTTTCTGGGGCAGCCTGGCGTGCCTGAAGTGTCGGTGGAACTGAATTGCTCCGGAGCCCCGCGCCTCGAACTGCGCCAGAAACGCCATTTGGGGATCGCCGCGAAAGACGCCGTCGGCGAGACCTGGCAGATTCCGGTCTGCGTCCGCTATCAGACCAGCGCCGGCCCGCGGAAAGAGTGCTTTTTGCTCGATCGCGCCAGTGGCGAATTCCCGCTACGCCAGGCAACCGGCTGCCCGTCCATGCTGACTGCCAACGAAAACGCCTCCGGCTACTACGAGACCTCCTACTCCGCAGATTTGTTGCCTAAGCTGCTGAATGACCGCAGCGGGTTCCTTAATGCCGCCGAGCGCCGCAGTTTGCTCCACGATCTCGGCATGCTGGTCGATTCCGGGGAGGCCGCGCCCGGCGACGCGCTGGCTGCCGTAGTCCCCTTTGGCAAGGCGCCGGAACGCCAGGTCGTGGCCGAGGCCCAAACTCTGGCCGGGAGCGTGCGAAGGTTCGTGCCCTCCGCGCTTCTGCCCAACTATTACAGCTTCATCCGTGCCGCATTCGGGTCCCGAGCGGCGGAGTTGGGTTGGACGCCGAAGCCGGGCGACGATGCCGAAACCCGGCTCCAGCGCGCCAACCTGGTGCCGTTTGTCGCCGTTGTCGGCGATGACATGGCCTTACAGCGCGAAGCCCGCGCCCTGGCGGACGCCTGGCTGCGCGATCGCAAAGGTGTCGATCCGGATATGCTCAACGCAGTCCTCGCCACGGCCGCGCACTCCGGTGATCGCGCCCTGTTCGATTCCGTCCTCGGCGCGCTCAACCAGACGCAGGACCGCCGCACGCGAGCCGTACTAATCAACGCGCTCTCTTTGTTCAGTGATCCCATGCTGGCGCAGAGCGCGCTCAACCTCCTCCTCGCGCCCGATTTCGATCCGCGTGAATCCCTGGCGCTGCTCTACGGCCCGCTCGGTTCCCGGCAGACTGAATGGCTGCCTTTCGAGTTTGTGCGCGCCAACTACGACCGCTTGGTCCCCCGCCTGCCTGCCGGCGGCGATTTCGACGCGCGCACGCAGTTGTTAGCAGTCGGTAGCGCAGCCTGTGACGAGGCGGCCGAGCGCGCGTTTTCCAGCTTCTTTGCGAGCCGCGTTGCTCAATTCGTGGGCGGACCGCGCGCCTTCGCGCAGCGGATCGAGAATATTCACGTCTGCGAGGCCCGTATGTCTTCCGAGACTGCCGGTATCGTTGCATTCCTGGAGAAGCAATAGTCATGAAACTGCAGGCATGGGAAAGAGTCGACAACGAGCAGCTCAATCCGCACCTCAACCGCAAGGTGATTCACGGCCAGAATGTCACCATCGCGCGTCTCGAGCTGCGCAAGGGCGGCGTCGTGCCCGAGCACAGCCATATGAATGAACAGGTGTCGATGGTGCAAAGTGGGGCGATCAAGTTCGTAAGCAACGGCCGCGAGCACATCGTCCGTGCCGGCGAGTGCCTGACGATTCCGCCCAACGTGCCGCATCGCGTCGACGTGCTGGAAGACAGCCTGGTGGTCGACATTTTCTCGCCCGCTCGCGAAGATTGGATTCGGGGCGACGATGCCTATCTGCGCCGGTAGGTTTTACCGCGCCTTTCGAAACGTCAAATTAATCCGCTTCCGTCCAGTCGACGGATGCGCGCCATCCGCCAGCGGCGCCACGCCGTGATACGTGAGCCGTGCCGGGCCGCCCCACACTACCACATCCCCGCTTTCCAGCCGAATGCGCCGCGCACGGTCGCTGCGCTTGGTCCCGCCCCACAAAAACACCGCCGGCAACCCCAGTGACACCGACACGATCGGCGCGGTGAAGTCCTGCTCGTCCTTGTCCTGGTGCAGCGACAGCTTTGTGCCTGGTTCGTACCGGTTCACCAGGCAGCAGTCCGGTTCAAATTCGAAGCGCGCCGCCGCAGCCGCGCGGCAGGCCAGGTCCCGAAACACAGCGGGCATCGCCGGCCACGGTAGTCCCGTCTGGGGGTCGGCCGCATCATACCGATAGCCGCCCCGGTCCGACACCCAACCCACCCGCCCGCAATTAGTCATCGCCACCGACATGCGAAACCCACCCGGCGTAATCATGTGCCGGAACGGCGCAGCGGCCGTGATCGCCTCCAGCGCCGCTAACAACGCCGGTGTCGCTTCCGCCGCAAACCCGCGCAGCAGCACGGCGCCCTCCGCCAACGGCTCGGCCGTCTCCGGGTTCGCGAGATCGTCAAACAGATTCATTGCGCGTCGTGAAAGATGATGCCTAGCGTGTACCGCCGCCCCGAGCGGACCTGGCTCACACCGTGCCGCAAGTTGACTCGGTACGTGCCGCGCGCCCCCTGCACTGGCCGGTGCCGTACCGCGAACACCACGCCGTCGCCCAACCTGAGCGGCACGACGTGAGGCCGCGACTGCATCCTTGGCCGCTGTTCGGTCAGCACGAATTCGCCGCCGGTGAAATCGCTTTCGGGTTCCGAAAGCAAGAACGTCGCCTGCAGCGGGAACACGTGCTCGCCGTAGAGATCCTGATGCAGGCAGTTGTAGTCCCCTTCGCCGTACTGCAGCAGCAGCGGCGTGGCTTTGGTTTGTCCGGCTTGGTGGCAGTGCCCGAGGTATTCGGTGTGCGCGGCGGGGTAGCGTACTTCTACTCCCATCGCCTCATTCCACCGGTTGGCGATCTCGGCCAGCGGCGGATACAACGCCGCACGCAGTGCGGCTACCGGCTCCGGCAGCGGGTAGTCGAAATACTTGTATTCGCCGCGCCCGAAGCCGTGGCGCGCCATGATCACCCGGCTGCGGAACAACTCATCGCGCACGTAACTCGCGGCTAGCGCCGCGCATTGCTCTCGCGAAAGCACGCCGCCAAGTACCGCCGCTCCCTGCGCATCCAGTTCTTCGCCGATCCGCCGCCAGTCGAGCTCCACGGGCGCCACTGCCCCATTCATGCGTGTGCCTCGCGCTCGAGAAGCGCTCGTTTGCGCGCCACGCCCCAGCGATATCCCGAAAGCCCGCCATCGGTCCGCACCACGCGATGGCACGGAATCGCCACCGCCAGCGTGTTGGCCGCGCACGCCTGGGCCACCGCCCGCACGGCCTTCGGCGCGCGCAGCCTCTTGGCGATCTCTGCGTAGCTTGTCGTCGATCCTGGTGGCACTTCCGATAGCGCCCGCCACACTCTCCTCTGAAACGCTGTTCCACGAATATCGAGCGGCAGTTCCAGTCCCACCCGCGGTGCTTCCACGAAGCCCACCACCTGTGCCATCCAGTGCTCAAATGCGGCGTCTCCGCCGACCAGATTTGCCTTCGGAAAGCGATCCTGCAGATCCCGTGTCAGTGCCTCCGCGTCATCGCCCAGCAGAATCGCGCAAATCCCCTTTGCGCTCGCCGCTACCAGAATCGAGCCCAGAGAACACTCGCCCACCGCAAACCGGATCGACGCGCCCGCTCCGCCTTTGCGAAAATCGCTCGGCGTCATCCCCAGCATCTGTGACGACGCGGCGTAGAAGCGTCCGCTCGACTGGAACCCGGCTTCGTAGATCGCTTCCGTCACCGTGGAGCTGCGTGTCAGCTCGTCGCGGACGCGGCTCGCGCGGTGCGCGGCCGCGTAAGCTTTCGGCGTCAGCCCGGTAATTTGCTTGAACACGCGATGGAAATAAAACCGGCTCAGGCCCGCAGTCTCCGCGAGCAAGTCCAGCCCCGGCAGCTCGTCCGACCCTTCGATCAGCCGGCATGCCTTCGCGATCGCCGCCGCCTGCCGCTCCGCGCGCGGCGCTTCATCCGGCCGGCAGCGCTTGCACGGACGGAACCCGGCCTTCTCAGCCTCCGCGCGGGTTGCATAAAACTGGACGTGTTCGCGCCGCGGCAGCCGCGCCGCGCAGGAGGGCCGGCAGTACACGCCCGTCGTGCTCACCGAGTAATAGAACTGTTCGTCCGCCGCTGCGTTGCGCCGCGTCACCGCCGCCCAGCGCGCACTGTCGGAAACAAATTGTTCGATTGCCATGGATGTCATACTGCCACTCTAGAGCTGTCCCTGCCTGCCCGGCACTCCGTTGCTTGCTTTCAAATTAACACTGCGGGCAAGAGGCCGCTCCGTGCGGAATCCAACCCCGCTGCACTATAATTGATGAAGGAAACCACTGAATTTCCTACCTTCGACCAAGGTATCTACAACATGTCTACATTAGAGGTTTCACCGGTTGAGCCTGTCTCCCGTCCGTCGGGCCAGCCGGTCGTCAACGATTTCAGTATCCAGGTTGCTACTGTGAACGGCTCCGGCAGCCAGACTGCCAACAACGTTCTCATGCGCACTCTTTTCCAGATGGGAATCCCGGTCTCCGGTAAAAATATGTTCCCTTCGAATATCGCCGGCCTGCCTACCTGGTTCACGATCCGGGCCAGCAAGCACGGCTACACCGGACGCCGCAAGGAAATCGATTTTCTGGTGGCGATGAATCCGGAGACCGCGCGCGAAGATGTTCTCAGTCTTGAGAGCGGCGCCGCGGTGGTCTACGACGAGCCGCTGCAACTCAATAAACTGCGCACCGATCTGCACTTCTATCCGGTTCCCTTCGACAAGCTCGTCGGCCCTGTCTGCCCCGAAGCCAAATTGCGCAAGCTGGTGCGCAACATGATTTACGACGGCGTGGTGGGCTGGCTGCTGTCGCTCGACATGGAAGAACTGCGCAAGGCGCTCGTCAAGCAGTTCGGCAAACGCAAAGCCAAGGCCGCCGATCTCAACTGGGGCGCCGCGCAGGCCGGCTACGATTGGGCTGCCAAGACGCTCACGAAGACCGATCCGTTCCGCGCCGAACGCATGAACGCAACCGCCGGCAAAATCATTATCGACGGCAACTCCGCCTGCGCCCTCGGCGCCATGTTCGCCGGCGTCACCGTGGTTACCTGGTATCCGATTACTCCCTCTTCGTCGCTGGTCGAAACGCTCATGGGCTACATGAAGCGGTTCCGCCACGACCCGCAGACCGGCAAAGCCACCTATGCGATCGTGCAGGCCGAAGACGAGATCGCCTCCATCGGCATGGCGTTGAGCGCCGGCTGGGCGGGGGCGCGCTCCATGACCGCCACCGCCGGTCCGGGCATCTCACTCATGTCGGAATTTATCGGGCTTGGCTACTACGCCGAATTGCCCGCCGTCATTTTCGACGTCGAGCGCGTCGGCCCATCCACCGGCCTGCCTACCCGTACCGCGCAGGGCGACATCCTCAAGAATGCGCTGCTCTCGCATGGCGACACCCGGCATCCCATGTTCTTCCCTTCGTCGCCCGAAGAATGCTTTTCCATGGTCAGCGACGCGTTTGATTTCGCCGAGCGCTTCCAGACTCCGCTATTCTTCATGACCGACCTCGATCTGGGCATGAACAACTGGATGGCCGATCCCTTCCCGTATCCCGAAAAACCCATCGACCGCGGCAAAGTGTTGAGCGCCGAAGATCTCGACCGGCTCGGCGGCTTCGCCCGCTACAAAGATGTCGATGGCGATGGCGTGGGCTACCGCACGCTGCCCGGCACGAATCACCATGCTGCGGCCTACTTCACGCGCGGCAGCGGCCACAACGAGAAAGCGCAATACACCGAGCGCGAAGACGACTACGTCAACAACATGGATCGCCTCGCCCACAAGTTTGAGGTGATGCGGCGCCATGTTCCCGCGCCTGTGATCGACCTCCGCGCAAAAGCCCGTATCGGCTTTGTCGCCGCGGGCTCCTCCGATTACGCCGTCCGCGAGAGCCAGGATCAGCTGCGCGCCGAATACGGCATCGAAACCAGCTATCTCCGCCTGCGCGCCTACCCGTTCACCGATCAACTGAAGGAGTTCATCGCGCAGCATGACCGGGTCTATGTGGTCGATCAGAACCGCGATGCGCAATTCCTCAAACTGATGCGCTTGGAATTCGAGGTCGATCTGATCGCGAAGTTGCGCAGCGTGCGCTACTACGGCGGCTTGCCGCTCGACGCCCGCACCATTACGGATGAAGTTGCCACTCAGGAGGGCCGATGAGCACCACGATCAATCCCCCGAAGAAGAACCGCATCGGGCTCGAGGTTCTCAACTACAAGGGCAGCAAGACCACGCTCTGCGCCGGCTGCGGCCACAATTCCATCTCCGAGCGCATCGTCGAGTGTTTTTACGATCTGGGCGTCGAGCCGTGGCGCGTCGCCAAGCTCTCCGGCATCGGCTGCTCTTCGAAATCGCCCGCTTACTTCCTGGGCCAATCGCACGGCTTCAACAGCGTCCATGGCCGCATGCCCGCCGTCGCCACCGGAACCCTGCTCGCCAACCGCAACCTGCTGGCGCTCGGCGTCACCGGCGATGGCGACACTGCTTCCATCGGCCTCGGCCAGTTCATGCACCTCGTGCGCCGCAACGTACCGATGATTTACATCATCGAAGACAACGGCGTCTACGGCTTGACTAAAGGCCAGTTCTCGGCTACTGCCGACATCGGCTCTACGCTCAAGACCGGCGCGCCCAATCAGCTTCCGCCCTTCGACTGCTGCGCCCTGGCTCTCAAATGGGGCGCTACCTTCGTCGCGCGCTCGTTCAGCGGCGACAAGAAACAGCTTCAGACGCTGCTCAAAGCCGCCATCGCTCACAAGGGCCTGTGCGTCGTCGACGTGATCTCGCCATGCGTCACCTTCAACGATCATGACGGCTCCACCAAGAGCTACTCCTACGTGAAAGACCACGAGGAAACGCTCCATGAACTCGATTTCGTTCCGTTCTTCGCGGACATCGCCGTCGAGATCCCCGAAGGGGAAGTGACCGATGTCGAGCTGCACGATGGTTCTCACCTGCGCATCCGCAAGCTTGAGCGCGAATATAACCCGACCGACCGCCTCGCCGCCCTCGCGGCCCTCGAAGAGGCGGCTGCCAAAGGGGAAGTCCTCACGGGCCTGCTCTACGTCAACACCAGCAACCCGGATTTCATCGAACAGCTCAACGTAGTGGAGGAGCCGTTGGCGACCCTTCCCCAGAGCCGCATACGTCCGCCCAAAGCCGCTCTCGATGAAGTGATGGAGGAGTTGCGCTGAACCGTTGGTTATAGCCGTACTGCCCCATGCTGGTGTTTAAATATTCTTCAGAACGCCGGCCGATTTCGTTGATCCCAACACAACCGGGTGATACCATACACCACGGTCTGTCATCCTCCGAGACAGATTGAAGTAGACTTCAGGCCCCGAGGCCCGCTGGCCCGGGGCTTTTTTCTTGGTTGGGCGCCCCATTTCCGGGCCTCGCGCGCTAATCTTGCCCCCGGGCAGTCGTCTTCCCCATGAATGGGCCTGATAGGATGAAAGCGCTAGCTGCTATCCCAATGGAACCAGACAGTTTACCCGCCGCGGACCTGGAGCGCCTGTTCCGCGAAAACTACGCGGCGGTGTTCCGTGCGGCCTACCGGATTACCGGCAACGCTACCGACGCGGAAGACGCCCTGCAAACCGTCTTCCTGCGCCTGCTCAAGCGCAATCCCGGCGCCGACCCCGTTGAAAACTTCTCGAGTTTCCTGCACCGCTCCGCCGTCAATGCCGCGCTCGACGTGGTCCGCGCCCGGCACCACATCAAAAACGTGCCGCTCGATGACCTCGAGCCGGTTTTGGCCGAACCCGCCCAGCACCGCCCCGACCGGCTCCAGGATGCCGGCGAAATCCGCGAGTGGCTGCGCGGCGCCGTGGCGCGCCTGAATCCGCGCGTCGCCCAGATGTTCATCCTGCGATTTTTTGAAGGCAAAGATAACCCCGAGATTGCGCGCCTGCTGAACACCACGCCCGGCACCGTGGCCGTGACGCTGTCGCGGACGCGCGATAAGTTGGAAAAGGAATTCCGATCGAGCCTGGGAGGCGTTTCATGAACCCTGATAATGACCGAATGGACCCTGCCCTGGAGCGAGCCGTTGCGGAGATCCGTGATGACGAGATCCCTGATGCGGTCGTAGAGGCGGCGGCCGCTCGCGTGTGGGCGCGGCTTTCGCACGCCACCGTTTCCCCCTCCGAGCACATCCGGAGTTGCCCCGATTTCCAGTCCTTGATCCCCGATTTTCGCGCCGGCCGTTTGCCGGAGGCGCGCGCTTTGTTGCTTCAGGACCACCTGCATGAGTGCGTGGCTTGCCGCCGCGTCTTTGAAGGCCGCGCAGTCGCGATGCCGGCCGCCGCGGAACGCCCACCCCGGCGTGATTACTACTCTGCGCGCTGGGCCATTGCTGCCACCGTCGTGCTCACCGGCGGTTTGGTGGTTTGGTTTGCCATTGTTCAGTCGGGTCCCCATGCGGGCCGCGCCATGGTCCAGGCTGTGAATGGCACGCTCTACGCCGTTTCGCCTGCCGGGTTGCGCGTCATGAAAGCCGGCGAAGATCTTCCCGATGGCGTCGACATCCGCACGGCCCTCGATTCTGTTGCTACTCTTGTTTTGCGCGACGGCTCCACCGTCGAAATGCGCGAGCGTTCCGGCTTCTCCACTTCCCAATCCGGCAATGAAATTACCGTTCACCTCGATCGCGGCAGCGTCATCGTCCAGGCCGCCAAGCGCAGCTCCGGACATTTTTATGTCGCCACCGCCGATTGCCGTGTGGCCGTAACCGGCACCATCTTTAGCGTCACCGCGGGTGTGAAGGGCTCACGCGTTTCCGTGCTCGAAGGCGAAGTCCACGTCAACCATGACAATCAGGACA
>CAYTJD010000047.1:0-33327 GCA_964438005.1 uncultured Solibacteraceae bacterium
CGCACGCTCGATTGGAACAGCGCCTCGTCTTCGCTAAGGACGGTCAGCGGCTGCGGCGTCTCCACCTGCACGCCCGGGTGCTCAACGGCCGCCATGTACGCAGCTTACCCCACTGTCGCCATCTCGCGCCACTGCCGCCCCTGGGATTGCGCCACACCCCTGTGCGTAAGCTGGCCGTGATATGTGTTCACCCCCACACTCAGCGCCGGGTGCTTTTCGCACGCCCGCTCCAGCCCGTAGTTGGCCAGTTCCAGCAGATACGGGAACGTGGCATTGGTCAGCGCGAATGTCGACGTGTGCGGCACGGCCGCCGGCATGTTCGAGACGCAGTAGTGCAGTACGCCATCCACCACATAGATCGGCTGCGTGTGCGTGGTCGCGTGCGACGTCTCAAAGCATCCGCCCTGGTCGATCGCCACATCCACCACTACCGCGCCGTGCTTCATCGTCGCGATCATCTGCCGCCGCACCAACTTCGGCGCCGAAGCCCCCGGAATCAGCACCGATCCGATCACCAGGTCCGCCGTGCGCATGTTTTCCCCGATCGTCCAGGAGTTCGATGCCAGCGTCACCACCTGGCTGCGGAAAATATCATCCAGGTGTCGCAGCCGGTTCAGGTTCTTCTCGATGATGGTGACGTGCGCGCCCATCCCGACCGCCATCTTGGCCGCGTTCACTCCCACCACTCCGCCGCCCAGAATTAACACATGGGCCGGCGCCACTCCAGGCACGCCTCCCAGCAGCACCCCGCGGCCGCCATTTGGCCGCTCCAGATACTGGGCGCCCACCTGTACCGCCATCCGCCCGGCAACCTCGCTCATCGGTGTCAGCAGCGGCAATGATCCATCCGCCTCGACGATCGTCTCATACGCCACTCCGCTCACTTTGCTGTTCAGGAGCCGGTCGGTCAATTCGGGCAGAGGCGCCAGGTGCAGATAGGTGAACAGAATCAGCCCCGGCCGGAAATATCCGTACTCCCCGGGCTGGGGTTCCTTTACCTTCACCACCAGGTCCGCTTTTCGCCAGACGTCGGCTGCGTTCTGCGCAATCTCGGCCCCGGCTTGCATATACTCGCGATCGGTGATCGAACTCCCTTCCCCGGCGTGTGTTTCGACAATCACTTCGTGTTCCGCCTCGCGCAGGGCGGTGACGCCGCTGGGCACCAGCCCCACTCGCGTCTCGTGATCTTTGATCTCTTTGGGGACCCCGATAACCATTCCGAAGCGCCTCCACGTTCAGGGTAACACCACTACACCGTGGGGTGATATCTGCGGGGCGACGCTACCGCTTTCGCTTCGCCACCAGCCGCACGCGCTTGGTTTGCGAAATCGCGCCGGGGGTCAGCGCGTCGTTGACGATCTCGGCCTGCTCCTGCTGATGCCGTTTGCCGGAACCACTGGCTGGGCTCGCGCTCTCCGGGCGGCCGACGTATCCGATCTCCCGGCGGCTCGCCTCCAGCAAAGGTTCGAACTGCTCCTTCATGAAGCGCCACGCGCCCATGTTCCGCGGCTCCTCTTGCGCCCAGACCACTTCCGCCGTCGCCGGATACCGCGCCAGGATATCGCGCGCCTGCGCGGCCGCGAACGGATACAACTGCTCCACCCGCACCAGCGACACGTGATCCGCCTGCCGCTGCTCCCGCGCCGCCAGCAGATCGTAATAGATCTTCCCTGAGCAGAAGATCACCCGCGAGACGCGGGAGGTGTCAAGCGACGGCGCATCGCCCAGCAGCTCCGAAAATCCACCTGCCGTAAACTCGTGCAGGCTCGAAACCGCCTTGGGATGCCGCAGCAGGCTTTTCGGCGTGAAGATCACCAGCGGCTTGCGCGTGCCGCGCCGGTCGGGCCCGCCGTACATCTGCCGCCGCAGCAGGTGAAAATATTGCACCGGCGTGGTGCAGTTGGCCACCAGCAGGTTGTTTTCAGCGCAGAGGGCGAGGTACCGTTCGATGCGTGCGCTCGAATGCTCCGGCCCCTGGCCTTCATAGCCGTGCGGCAGGAGCAGAACCAGCCCGCTCGGCTGCCCCCACTTCGATTCCGCGCTCGCGATGAACTGGTCGATCATGATCTGCGCCCCGTTTGCGAAATCGCCGAACTGCGCCTCCCAGATCACAAGCGTCAACGGGTCGGCCACGCTGTAGCCGAATTCGAAACCCAGTACGGCGAATTCGCTCAGTGAGCTGTCGTACACGTCGAACCGCGCCTGGTCGGGCGAGATGTGCTGCGTCGGGATGTACCGGTGCCCGTCTTCGGAGTCGTAGAACGCCAGGTGCCGCTGGCTGAAGGTGCCGCGGCCGGAATCCTGACCGCTCAGCCGCACTGGCGTGCCTTCCAGCACCAGCGTGCCGAATGCCAGCGCCTCGCCGAATGCCCAGTCGATCGAGCCTTCCCCGGCCAGCGCCTCCCGCCGCCGCTCCACAAACCCGCGCAGCTTCGGATGCAGATGGAAGCTGTCCGGAAAACTCGTAATCGCACGCACCACCCGTTCGATGATCTGGTGATTCACCGCCGTCCGCGGAGTCAGCCCGGCCACGTCCTCGTGTGGAACCGCGCTGAGCTCCTGCAGTTCGTACTGCTCGGCGTGTTTCTGCGCCGCTTCGAACGCGTCCGACAGACGCTGCGCCGCCGTCTTGCGCAGCGCGGCCACATCCGCCGCGCCAGTCAACCCTTCACGCTCCAGCCGCTCGCCATAAAGCGTCGCCACCGACGGATGCTCTTTGATCTTCCGGTATAGAATCGGCTGCGTGTAACTGGGATCGTCCCCTTCGTTGTGGCCGTGGCGGCGATAACAGATCATATCGATCACCACGTCTTTCTTGAACTGCTGCCGGTAATCGAACGCGATCTGCACCGCGCGCACCGCCGCCTCGGGATCGTCTCCGTTCACGTGAAAAATTGGCGCTTGCACACCCCGCGCCACGTCGGTCGAATACGGCGTCGAACGCGACTCCTCCGGTAGCGTCGTGAACCCGATCTGGTTGTTGATCACCACGTGGACCGTGCCGCCGGTCGAATAGCCGTCGAGCTGGGACAGGTTCAGCGTCTCCGCCACCACACCCTGGCCGGCAAACGCCGCGTCCCCGTGCACCAGCAGCGGAATCACGCGCTCGCGCTCGCTATCGCCCAGCCTGTCCTGCTTGGGACGCACGATGCCTTCCACTACCGGATCCACCGCCTCCAAATGGCTCGGGTTCGGCGCCATCGAGACCACGATCTCCGCGCCGTTCTCCCGCTTCCGCACGCACGTCGCCCCCAGGTGATACTTCACATCCCCCGAGCCCTGCGTGCTGCTTGGATCCAGCTCGCCTTCAAATTCCGAGAAAATCTGCCTGACGTCCTTGCCCACCGAGTTCGCCAGGAAGTTCAGCCGCCCGCGGTGCGCCATCCCGATCACCACCTCGTGCACCCGATTCGCCGACGCCCGCTCCAGAATCTCTTCCACAATCGCCATCGCGCTCTCCGCGCCTTCCAGCGCGAACCGCTTTTGGCCTACGAACCGCGAATGCAGAAAATGCTCGAACTCCTCGGCATCGATCAGGTTCCGCAGAATCCGCAGCCGCGTCTGCGTCTCCAGCGGCCAATTGTTCGCCTCCGGCTCCATGCGCTGCTGCAGCCACCGCTTCTGCTCCGGAACCTGGATGTTCATGTACTCGCAGCCGATTTTGCCGCAGTACGTCTGGCGCAGCGTCTCCAGAATCTCGCGCAGCGTCGCCACGGCCCGCGGACTCTCCCCGCCAATCGCTTCTCCCAGCGTTCCCGTCAGAAACTCGCGGTCCAGGTCCCAGATCGTCAACCCGTACGTCTCCGGATCGAGTTCGGGATGGTAGCTGGGCTCCGAACCCAGCGGGTCGAAATCCGCGATCAGATGCCCGCGCACGCGATAGGCGTTGATCAGCTGAATAATCCCCGCCTGCTTCGCAATCTCCGCGGTGCGCGTCCCCGTTCCCGGTAACCTGGGCTGCCTGTCTTTCTCCCAGCGCACCGGTTGATGCGGCATCTTGAGGTGCGCGAACACCTCGTCATAAAAGCGATCCGCGCCGTCCAACAGCGCCTGAACCTTGCCCAGAAACAGGCCCGACTCCGCGCCTTGGATGATGCGGTGATCGTACGTGCAGTTCAGCGTCATTACCTTGCTGATGCCGAGCAGAGCGCGCGTTTCGTCGGCCGCGCCCTGGTATTCCGCCGGATAGTCGATCGCTCCCGCGGCAATGATCGCGCCCTGCCCCGTCAGCAGCCGCGGATTCGAGGACATCGTCCCCACCGTCCCCGGATTGGTTAGCGAAATCGTAGTTCCCTGAAAATCCTCGGTCGTGAGCTTGCCGGCGCGGGCCCGCGCCACTAGATCGTCGAACCGCGTCACGTATTCCTGAAAATTCAGCCCCCCCGCGTCCTTGATATTGGGTACCAGCAGGCTGCGCGCGCCGTCTTTACCCGCTACGTCGACGGCTACCCCCAGGTTGATCTGCGTCCGCGCCACTCGATACGGCTGCCCGTCCTTTTCGGCATAGGCATGGTTGATCCCTGGAAACTCCCGTAACGCTTTCACCGCCGCCCAGCCGATCAAATGTGTAAACGAGACCTTGCTGCGCCCAATCAGCGTCCGGTGCTGATTGATAATGCGCCGGTTCTCGTCCATCACCTTGACGGCGATGGTGCGCTGCGAGGTCGCCAGCGGAATCGTCACGCTGGCGGTCATGTTCTCCGCAATACGGCCGGCGGCGCCCCGGAGCGGCTGCATCTGCTCACCCGGTGCCGGTTCCGCCGACGGCGCCGGCGCTTCTGCCGGCCGGGCTCGCGGCGTCGTCACGCCATTACTCTCGGCCGCTTCTTCGAATCGATGTTTCCAACTCTCGTCGACCGCTGACCGGTCGTGTCTATATTGTTGATATAGCTCGTCTTCGAGCCAGCTATTGATACCCATCCCGGGTTCGGTCTTGGATGCCATTTGCGAGGAGTTCCTTTCTCATGATACCCGCTGGGGCGCCCTGCCTGGGCATACTACCGAAGCGGAGCGCACCACCGGTTATGGCTCTCCTACACCGTCTCATCCCTTCCCGAAATCCTGGACGAACACGGTTTGCCCCGTGGAAAAAAGTACGTCCTGAGTGGCTTCTTACACGGTAAATTGTAGAGATTTCCCTTCCAGCCTCATGAATTTGCAAGGGAAATGCTTGGATTAAAAAAACTTCTCATTTTGGCCCCATTCTTGCCGGTCTCACGCGTTCAACCATGCCATTCTCGAATACCAAAATCTTCACAGGAAACCAAACCATGCCGTCGATTTCAGAACCGAAGGCGACCACCAACTCGATACGCAGTTGCTGCCGCTGCGGCCATGAGTTTCAGAGCCGTAGCAGGGAATTGGTTTGCACCGCGTGCCGGAAACCGAAAGTCAGCCGCGAACTCAGCTTTCGCGAACGACAGATTGTCGAACTCGTCCGTCAGGCAAAGGCGAACAAGGAGATCGCCTACGAATTGCACCTGTCGGAAGGCACGGTCAAAGAATACCTCAATCGGATCTTTCGTAAGCTCGAGGTGCGTAGCCGCACCGAACTGGCCATTTGGGCCCTGACTGCGGCGTAGCCGCGCCAACGAAGAACATCGGCCGGTCGCATCGGCGGGTGTTCTTCTGTCTTGTTCCTCTCTTCCTCCCATTCACCGGCCCCACAACGCGCGATCGCCGTTCTTAACCCTCCGCACATCTGCTGGGTTTACGACATCGGCCCCCGCCACCAGCCAGTCCGCCTAGCGCAAATCCGCCAGCACCTGCGCCGCGTGTCCCTGGGCCTTCACGTTCTCGTAGATCTTCTCGATCTTCCCATCCGGCCCGATGACGAAGGTGGTGCGCGCAATCCCCATCACCTTCTTCCCGTACATGTTCTTCTCTTTCCACACGCCGTAGGCCTGCGCCGCCGCCTTCTCTTCATCGGCCAGCAGCGTGAATGGCAGATTGTATTTCTCTTTGAACTTCGCCTGCGCGCTGGGCTTGTCGGGCGACACGCCCACTACCACCGCGCCCTTCTTCGCAAATCCCTGGATGCCGTCGCGAAACTCGCCGGCCTCTACGGTTCAACCGGGCGTATCGGCGCGCGGAAAGAAATACAATACCACCCGCTTGCCTTTCAGGCTCGACAGCTTGAACTCTTCGCCGGAATCCGTGCGCGCGCGGATCTCCGGAGCCTTGTCGCTCACCTTCAACATGTCTCACCCCAGCCTTTGTTTGAGAAGATCGGTCACCACCGCGACGTTGGCCTGCCCGCGTGTAGCCTTCATCACCTGGCCTACCAGGAAGTTCAGCACCGTGGTCTTGCCGCCCTTATACTGCTCCACCTGTTTCGGGTTGCTCGCGATCACCTCGCCGATAATCTTGTCCAACGCGCCAGTATCGCTGATTTGCTTCAGCCCCTCGCGCGCGATGATCGCGCCCGGCGCTTCGCCGCTGGCAAACATCTTGGGGAAAATCTCCTTGGCGAGTTTGCCGGAAAGCTCACCCGCGGCGATTCGTCTCACCAGATCGCCCAGGTTCTCCGCGGTCACCGGCGATTCGGAGACTTCTTTGCCTTCCGCTTTGAGCATCCCCATCAGGTCGCCCATCACCCAGTTCGCCGCGGTCTTCGCGTCCCCGGAAACTCTCGCTACCGTTTCGAAATACTCGCTCGCCGCCCGGCTCTGCGTTAGCACCTCGGCGTCATATTCGCGTAGACCGTATACGCCGATGAACCGCGCCCGCTTGACCGCCGGTAGTTCCGGCATCGTGGCACGCACGCGCTCCCGCCATTCGCTGCTCACCCGCAGCGGCACCAGGTCCGGCTCCGGAAAGTATCGGTAGTCGTGCGCTTCTTCCTTGCTGCGCATCCCCGCCGTCTCGCCCGTATCCGGGTTATAGAGCCGCGTCTCCTGCACCACGCGGCCGCCGCTCTCCAGAACCGCCACCTGCCGCCCGATTTCGTAATCCAGCGCCTCCCGTAGAAACCGGAACGAATTCAGGTTCTTTACTTCCGCTTTGGTTCCGAATTTTTCCGCGCCTGTCCGCCGTACCGAAACGTTGGCGTCGCACCGCAAATGCCCTTTCTCCATGTCGCACGTCGACACTTCAACGAACTGCAGCACTTCTTTCACCGCGGTCAGGTACGCATACGCTTCCTCGGAGCTCCGCATGTCCGGTTCGCTCACGATTTCGATTAGCGGCGTCCCCGAGCGGTTCAGATCCACGTACGAATACCGGTCGGAATCCTTGAACCCGTCGTGAATGCTCTTACCCGCGTCGTCCTCCATGTGAATCCGCGTGATGCCAATCCGTTTGGCGCGCCCGTCCGCCACGATGTCGACGTAACCGCCCTCGCACAGCGGCAGGTCGTACTGCGAGATCTGATAGCCCTTGGGCAGATCCGGATAAAAGTAGTTCTTGCGCGCGAACCGCGATTCCCGCCGGATGGTGCAATTCAAAGCGATACCCGCGCGGATCGCCAACTCGACCGCCGTACGGTTCAGCACCGGCAGCGCCCCGGGCATTCCTAAACACACCGGGCACACATTGGTGTTCGGCGGCGCGCCGAATCCCGTAGGACAGCCGCAAAAAATCTTCGTGGCCGTGGCCAGTTGCACGTGCACTTCGAGCCCGATCACCGGCTCGTACCGCGCCATCACCTCAGCCGGCGGCAGCGTCATAGTGGATGAGGACATCGGGTCTTTTCATTATAGTGGCACCGCTCTGAAAGCCCTGCTCAAGCCGGCTCGTCGGGCTTGCCAAGCCGCTTTTGAATCTCGGTCACGAACGCGGTGAGCGCCTTGCGGTCGGCGTCCTGCCACTTAATCACCACGAAATACTTCTGCCGGTAAAAAAACACCGTATCGGCCGATGGCCGCCACCGTTGCACCATCTCGAGCGCGACCCCCGGTGACTCCAGCTCGTATGCCCGCGCCTCCAGCTTTCCGGGACCTTGATACGAAGCCGTCTGCAACCGGTTGATCAAGGTTCGCGGCACAGGGTCGGGCGCATCCCCGGCGGAGACCTCGCGCAACTCCGTTCGGCGCCAAACGCCCGCCACGGTTTCTGGAAACAGATTGAGCGCGGGAGCCGCGCCCCGGCACGCCGACAGCCCCGCCGCCAGCCATAGCCAGTTTCGCCTCTTCACTAGCTCGATTGTCACACGGGGAGCTCCGTACCGCCGGGACGCGAAGCCAGCGTCTCCGTGTCTCGGCGGTGACCTCACGTCTCTCTTCCGGGCCTTCCAGAATCACGGTGCTACCATCGCATTTATGGCCAAATTTAAGCCGGCGCGCGCCAAACCGAAACGAACCGCTCCTCCGCCCGGCGCCGTCTCCTGCGTGATCCTGGTTTTGGCCGGCATGCTTCTGGTTATGCTCTTTATGTACTTCGTGATGCGAAATGCGAACGGATAAACGCCAGCCCGCCGACATGCGCCCCGTGGAACTCGTGACGGGCTTTCTGGCTACCGCGGAAGGATCCGCGCTGATCAAGGTCGGCAATACCCAGGTGCTCTGCGCCGCCAGCGTGGAGGAAACCGTGCCCCCTTTCTTGCGTAACACCGGCAAGGGTTGGGTCACGGCTGAATATGCCATGCTGCCCCGCGCCACCAGCAAGCGCACGCCGCGCGAGGTTAACAAGGGCCGTCCGTCGGGCCGGACGCACGAGATTCAACGCCTGGTGGGGCGGGCTCTGCGCTCCGTCATCGATCAGCAGGCTCTCGGAGAGCGCACTGTGATCCTCGATTGCGACGTCCTCCAGGCCGATGGCGGCACGCGCACCGCCGCCATCACCGGCGCGTTTGTGGCGCTCGCCGTCGCGCTCAAACAGTTGGTTCAGTTCAAGGCGATCAAGGAGTTGCCTCTGCGAGATTACGTCGCCGCCACCAGCGTCGGTATCGTCGGCGGCGTCCCCATGCTCGACCTCTGCTACGAAGAGGATTCCCGCGCCGACGTTGATATGAACGTGGTCCTCACCGGCAGCGGTCATTTTGTCGAGGTGCAGGCGACCGCCGAACATTCCCCTTTCGATGACGCCCAGATGAATGCGCTGCTCGATTTGGCTCGCACCGGCATCGCCAGCCTCGTGGCGCTCCAGAAGAAGGCCGTCGCCTTGTGATTCACCTGTATGCGGCCACCGGCAACCCCGGAAAGCTCCGGGAGTTCCGTCTGGCGGCCGAAACCCGGCCGGACATCCAGATCGACCTGCTCCCCGGTTTTTCGGAAATCCCGCCCTGCGTCGAAACCGGACTGACCTTCGAAGAAAACGCCCTCCTCAAAGCGCGGTATTACGCGCGTTATGCCTCCGGCCTGCTGTTCGCCGATGATTCCGGCCTGGAGGTGGATGCATTAGGCGGCGCGCCCGGCGTCTACTCCGCCCGCTTTGCCGGCTTCGGCGCCACCGACGCCGCCAATAATCGCGTTCTCCTCAAGACAATGAACGGCATTCAGCCGCGCTCGGCGCGCTTCGAGTGCGTGATCGCACTGGTCGATAACGACGAAGTCCGCGGCATCTTCCGCGGCTCGGTCGCAGGCGAACTCACCGCAGAACCGCGCGGCTCCGGAGGCTTCGGCTACGACCCTCTCTTCTACTACCCTCCGTTCGGCTGCACCTTCGGAGAAGCCACTGCCGAACAGAAACTCTCGGTGAGCCACCGCGGCCAGGCCCTCCGCGCCCTCCTGGACTCTTTGTAATCCCGCGGTCTTGCCGCCTGTGATTTGCCACCGCTGCGAGTCCCAGAACGTACTGCCACCTCCCCGATTTTCCTTTTCCTCACGAAACATTTGAGGTACATTTTGTTTGTATGGACAAAAGCGATTCGTCGTTATTACGCAGTCTGGCCGTCGCTTTTGGAGATGGTCTGGCTTTCGGCGTGGGGATGAAACTTACGCAAACCGCCGCCGGCAAGTCCGCCGCGGCCGCTCCCTCCGACCAGACCGCGCGCCTCGCGCGTCTCGAACAGCGGCTGGAACGTACCGAGCGCGCTCCCGCGGCTCTGGTCGGATCGCCCAGCCTGGATCCACGGGTGCTCGAAGCTCTCACACGCTCTCTGGAAGCCCGTCTTCAGGAACACGCCGCCCTCACCGACCGCCGCCTCGCCGAGCTCGACGTCACCCTCTCGCTCGAGTTAAAATCCCTGCGCGAGCAGGATCGCTCGCTCGCCACCGCCTCCGAGGCCGGCCTCCAGGACATCCAGAAATACCTCGACGAAAAACTTCGGGCGCTCGCGCAGCAGGCCCACGAAGATCGCGCCGCGCTGCAGAATCAGGTCATCGCGCTCCATCGGGAATTCGCGGCCGCCGTCGCCGACATTGTCGAGGAGCAGGTAGCCGCCCAGATGGAGGAGCGGCTCGGCACTCTGGTGGAGCAGCGCCTCGCCGGCCTTGTCCGTGAACAGCTGGCGCCCCTCGAACAAGAGTTGCGCGAAGAAATCCGCCGGGCTTCGGCCGCCAAGCATCGCGAGATCTCCGACCTCCGCCAGCGCATCACCGAAAGCGATCGCAACGTACTCGATGTCCTGCTCTCCACCGGCGAATTGTTCCGCCAGGCCGCCGGCCGCCTCGGCGTGGCCCCGGCAGGCGAGCCCGAGCCTCCTCCGCCCCCTTCGGATTCTCTAGACGCCACCGCAGACCGGCCCGCCGAACCACCCCCGCCGGCCATTCAGGCCGACAACCCATCCGTCCCCGGAACCAGCGTCAACGGAACCGTTTTGTACAAGGACTCGGAACTACCCAGCTTCGCCCAGCCCCGGAAAAGGGCGGCGGCTTCGTGGAGCATTCCGCTCGTCACTTCGTTCCTCGTCACCGCCGGTTGCGTCGCCTTCCTGCAGTATTTCTAGGCCGTCGCCAGTTGTCGTCCCCGGCAACCGCAATGTCTTTGTGCCGGGCGTAAAGTCTCACCAAGAGTGCCGCCGCCTCCGCCTCGACTGGACACGAAGCCGCTTGACAGCCGTTTTAGTTCGCTATATCGTACGATATAAAGAACTGAATGCCAGACCACGGGCCTTTCCCCATTCCCCTGCCACCGCTGCCCGGTTCCTCGGACTCCCGCGGCCGAGCCCGCTTTTTCGCCCTCGGCGAGGTCCGCCTCGCCGTCCTCTCCCTGCTCCTGGAAGCGCCGCGCCACGGCTACCAGCTCATGAAGGATCTCGGCACGCGCCTCGGCGAGTGCTATCAGTCCAGCGCCGGCACCGTCTACCCGGCCCTCAAGCAGCTCCAGAAAGAAGGCCTCATCGCCTCCCGCACCGAGCAAGGCCGCCACGTCTACCGCCTGACCAGGGATGGCCGCGACACCGTGCGGCGCGAAGCGAAATGGATCGGCGAAATCTGGTCGCGCGCCTCCAGCTACCAGGGGCTCGGATCTCAAATCGGTCCTCACACCGTGGTCATCGCCAGCCCGCTTCAGGAAGTCCTCATGGCCGGTCTGCAAGCCGCCAAGTGGAGCTCCGGAAATCCCGATCGCGAAGATCGCGTCCGTTCGATTCTGCGCCAGGCCGCTGCGCAGCTGCGCCGGCTGACTGCCGGGCAAATCCCATGACTTCCGAATCCGCCCTGCCTTCCCTCGAACAGTACCGCCGCTTCTACGCCGAAGAGATCCGTGCCGTCGCCGGCCTTTTCCAGCAGCCGCTCCTCGTCGAAGCGTTTGCGCAGGTCCCCCGCGAGAAGTTCCTCGGCCCCGCGCCCTGGCAAGTCTACGGTGAGTTATACATGCAGCCGGGCGCCTACCGCGAAGTCCAAGACCCGCGCGAGGTCTATCACAACGTGGTGATCGCTCTGAAAAAAACGCAGAGCCTCAACAACGGACAGCCCGGCGCGCTGGCCGCCTGGATCGCGGCGCTCCATCTCGCCCCCGGCCAGCGCGTCTTTCACGTCGGCTGCGGCACTGGCTATTACACGGCCATCATGACGCACGTGGTCGGGTCCGCCGGCGCCGTCGTCGCGGCCGAAATCGAACACGATCTCGCGGAACAAGCCGCCGCCGCGCTGCGCGAATATCCGAACGCCGCCATCCATGCGCGCGACGGCGCCGACCTCGATCCCGGCCCCTGCGACGCCATCTTCGTCAACGCCGGAGTTACCCATCCGCATCTCCCCTGGCTCGAGCGTCTCAACCACGGCGGTCGGATGGTGCTGCCCCTCACTACGCCAATGGCGCCCGGACTCGGCAAGGGCCTCATGATCTGCGTCACGCGCCGCCAGGATCGTTTCACCGCCGAGGTCCTCTCCATGGTCGCGATCTATTCCAGTGCCAGCGTGCGCGATCCCGCCCTCGTCCCACAAATCAATAAGGCGTTCGAATCCCGCGAGCTCCTGAAAATGAAATCCGTCCGCGTCGACCCGCACGAGCCGGCGGACACCTGCCTCGTCCATTCGCCGGCCGTCTGCATCAGCTCGCAGGCGTAAAATACTAGTCATGCCCGCAACTTTAAATATCGCTGGCCGCCAGTTCCGGTCGCGCCTCGTCGTCGGAACCGGCAAGTACCGGACTTTTCAGGAGATGCAGCGGTGCCACGAAGCCTCCGGCGCCGATATGGTGACGGTCGCGGTGCGCCGCGTGAATCTCACCGACCGCTCCAAGGAATCGTTGCTCGATTACATCGATCGCGACAAGATCTTCATTCTTCCCAATACCGCCGCCTGTTACACGGCCGATGACGCCATCCGCACCGCCATGCTCGCCCGCGAAGTCGGCTTGTCGAACTGGATCAAGCTCGAAGTCATCGGCGACGAAAAAACGCTGTTCCCCGATAACCAAGGTTTGCTCGAAGCCACACGCGTTCTGGTCAAAGAAGGCTTCGTGGTGCTCCCGTACACCAATGACGACGTGGTGAACGCGCGCAAGCTGATCGACGCCGGCGCCGCCGCCGTCATGCCGCTGGCCGCGCCCATCGGCTCCGGCCTGGGAGTCCAGAATCCTGCCAACCTCCGCATCATGCGCGAAATGATCACGCAAGTGCCGTTGATCGTCGATGCTGGTGTGGGCACCGCCTCCGATGCCGCCATCGCCATGGAACTCGGCGCCGATGGCGTTCTGATGAACACCGCCATCGCCGCTGCCGACGATGCCGTCGCCATGGCCCGCGCCATGAAACTCGCCGTCGAAGCCGGCCGCCTCGCCTATGAAGCCGGCCGCATGCCGAAAAAACTCTACGCTACCGCCAGCAGCCCGCTCGCCGGCGTCGTGGGCGGGTGAGTTACCGCTTTCGTGTCGCGCCGCCGAGTGCCTTCTCGATGACAGGTTCGCGCGCCCCGCGCTTCCATTCGCTTTGCGTCTCCTCATCGGCCAGCCCGGCCAGCCTGCCTACCAGGACGAAAGCCGGCAACGCGTAGCGCAGATTCTCCCACCGCGCCATCTCCACCAATGCGAGCAGCCCGCGGCTGCGGATCTGATCGAGCACCGCGCGGTCGCCGCCATCGGTGAGGGTAATCAACAAATCGACGGCCTGCATGCGATCACCCAGCACCACCGAGTTCAGCAGCTCGACGAGCCAGGTCGGCTCCACGCGGAGGTTCAGGCGCGGCTGCTTCACCGACAGCAGGGCAAAAACCCGCAGCGAGCCCAGCGCATTCTCACGCACCGTTTCATCGGGATCCTGCAAGGCATACTGCAGATCGTCCACCGCGCTCTGTTTCCGTGGCGCGAAGCGCAGGATGCCGGCGGCGATGGCGCGCTGCTCCACGTCCGCGGCGTTGCGCACCACTTCCTGCAACTCGCCGGCGTGGACCCCGGCGAACTCCGTGAATTGCTGCTCCGCCGCCCGCGTCTCCGGGCTGCTGCGGATACTGCCCGCCCGTTTGACTGCGGTCACAAAACCGTCATACGCTTCGGCAAGTTCCTCGGGCAATGCAGCCGCGCCCACAGGCGCCGACCGCAGCGCCACATGCGGTCCTCCGCGTTCTTCTATACCGATAAACAAATCGGCTTCCGGCCCCTCGCAGCAGACCCCTTCCACGCGCGCCGCAAAAACGCCGGGAATCTTGGCAATGCGATCTTCCAACTCCCCGCGCGATCCGGGCAGCGGGTCTCCCGGGTGCAGCTGGATCTCGCGCAGCACTCGATCGGCGGTAATCCTGTGCAAGCCGTAAAAATTCACATGGCGGACGTGCGGCGCCTGCTCGGCGGCCAGATACGACAGCGCCGCCAGCCCCGCCATCCGGTAGAAACGAAGTCGCGGAATCACGCCTGTTGCTGCGCCAGAGAGCCAACCAGCGGCAGAACCACTTTCTTGCCCTGATACGTGGTGACGATCATATAAACCCACAATGCGATGAAGGCCACCGAGATGAGCGGCGAAAGGAAGAACCCGAAGCGGATGATACCCAGCACCAGGCTCAACACGATCCAGGCCGCGTTCAGAAAAATCGCCTGAAAGGCGTGAAACCGGATCGCCGGTTTCTTGCTGTACGGCTCCAGCAACAGAAACAGGATTCCGGTGATGATCAGCCCGACATAGCACAAGGCGCCTACCACATTGTCCGAAAGACCGGCGGCCGCGGGCGGCAGCAATGAGGCGGAACCCGACGGGCCCGGCGGAGGAGGCGCCGCGCCTCCCACTTCGGTTCCGCACTTGGCGCAGAACCGCCCTTCTACGGCAGCCCCGCAATTCGAACAAAACGGCATGTGCACCTCCCTCTCGGCCGGGTCACCGTCCCGGCGGTCCCAAAAACAAAAACGGGATTACCGCTCCTACAATACCTCCGATGATCAGGGCGGGGTTCCCCGCGCCCAGGAACGAAACCAGCAGCCCGACCAGGGAGCCGAGTCCCGCGCCGACCACCGCCAGCATAATCCGCTTCGCCATAAGTGGGGTTATCTCTCACAATACCAGCCTGCGCGAGACTGCGAAAATGAAAGCTATGAAGGCCTGCATTCTGCCGGCTCCGGGCGCTGTGGAATCGAAGCCCTTGCGTTTGGCGGATGTGCCGCGCCCGAAACCCGCTGGAGCTGAAATCCTGGTGCGCGTGCACGCGTGCGCGGTGTGCCGCACCGATCTGCACGTGGTCGAAGGTGAGCTGCCGCCGCGGAAGAGCCCGGTGATTCCGGGCCACCAGGTGGTGGGAGTGGTGGAGGAATGCGGACCCGCTGCCGTGCGCTTCCAACCCGGTGCGCGCGTGGGGATACCCTGGCTGCACCGGACTTGCGGCGTCTGCGAGTTCTGCCGCTCGGGCCGCGAGAACCTCTGCGAGCGCGCCGAGTTCACCGGCTGGACGGTCGACGGGGGGTACGCCGAATACGCGCTCGCCCCGCAAGATTTCGTCTATGCGCTGCCGGAGGGCTTCGGCGATCTGCATGTGGCGCCGCTGCTCTGCGCCGGTATCATCGGATTTCGCACCTTGCGGTTGTCGGGGATTGGCAGCCGCGGCCGCCTCGGCATGTACGGATTCGGCGCCGCGGCGCATGTGGCGATCCAAGTCGCGCGATACTGGGGCGCCGAAGTGTACGCCATTACCCGCGATCCGCGGCATCGCCGGCTCGCGCTCGATCTCGGCGCCGTCTGGGCGGGCGGCTCCGATGACCAGCCGCCCGCCCCGCTCGACGCCGCGCTGATCTTCGCGCCCGCCGGCGAGTTGGTGATCGCGGCGCTGCGTGTGCTCAAGCGCGGAGGAACTGTAGCCCTGGGCGGCATTCACATGAGCCCGATTCCGCCGCTCGATTACGGTCTGCTTTATCATGAGCGCGTGGTGCGCAGCGTGGCCAACAATACGCGCAACGATGGCGAGGAGTTCCTGAAGATCGCCGCTGCCATCCCCATCCGCACCGAGGTCCGCGAGTTTCCGCTGGAGCAGGCCAATCAAGCCCTGGAAGCCCTGAAAAATGACGCCATCCGCGGAGCCGCGGTCTTGCGCGTGTCCGCTACTTCGTGAGGATGTACACCTTCTCGTCCGGATGTACCAGCTTCAGCCGCTGCCGGATTTCCAGCTCCTGCTCGGCCGGGTTGTTCGTCAAACGCCGGATGTGTTCGCGCTTGCGCTCGTTCTCCTCGACCAGCACCTCGTTGCGCTTCTCCAAAGCCTCGATCTGCTGCCGCTTCTCCCACAGGCCGCGCACTCCGGTAGGGCCGCGCAACGTGAAAATCGCGTAACCGGCCACTACCAGGAATGCGAAAACGTAAACGTAGCGGCCCGATGTGAATTTCATTCGCGAGAACCTTGGAAGATAATAGTATCATCGCTTTCGCGATCCTCTCTGGGAATTTTTCATGACAGACAAAATAGTTGTGCTGAGCACATGCGGCTCCGAAGATGAAGCGGAACGACTGGCGCGCTCGGTGGTCGGGCAACACCTCGCTGCCTGCGTCAATGTCATCGCGCCCGTGCGCAGCTACTATCGCTGGAACGGCGCGATCGAATCGGCCGGCGAGTACCTGCTCATCATCAAGTCGTCGCGCGATCGCATGCCGGCGTTGCTGGCATCTTTGGAAAAGGAGCACTCCTACAAGGTGCCCGAAGTCCTCGCTCTGCCTGTCGTGGACGGCGCCGCCAACTACCTCAACTGGCTACAGGCGAGCCTGGAGAGCGAAACTGCATAGGTCGGCTACAATCAGTAATGGTCCGGCGGAGTAGTAGTGGTAAATACTACTTATGGGAACTTGCCGATGGCTGAGCTAACCATCGATAATCTTCGGTTGAGCGGGATTTCGTCAGCATGGGTCAAAGCGCAATGCGCAGCCTGAACCTGTATCGTCTGGCACTGGCGATGACGGCCGCTTTGTCCGGCGGCTGGGCTTCCGGGCAAACTAGAGTGACGCTGGAACAAGCCACCGCCCGCAAGGCCCCGGATTCCAGTCCTGTTTATTCCGGCCAGCGGGTGCTCGTCCAGGGTGTTGTGTCGGCGAGGCCCATTCATTTCCCCGGATACCGCGTTCTTCCCTTCCAGCAGCAGGGCCACGGCGCCGTTCTGGACGTTCCTGAGACCGACCATACGGTGGACGACCGAAAACCGGGCGACGTCATCGAAGTGGAAGGAGTCGTCTCCGCGTGGGCTGGGATGGTGACTATCCTTCCGGTAAAAGTTCAGTTGTTGGGTACTGAGCCCCCGCCCCAAGTTGAGGATCTTCCGCTGGACGACCTGAGGGGGTTCCGGCATCTGGGTAAGCTGGTCCGCACCTCGGGGGTGATCGCCGAAATCGGCGACACCACCGGTGGCCCCTTCGTGCTGCTGAAAGTGAAGCCGGAGAACTACCGGCTGTTTTTTCCGCACGACTCAGGCTCCCTGGCAGCCGTGCTGTCCGGTTTCAGCGCGGGAGACCACGTGCAGGTGACGGGCATCGCCTTCCAATACAACCCGCGCGCTCCCTACAACCATTCCTTCGAGCTGCTGGTGTGGGACCCTGCCCTGATGGTCCGCATGGAGCGCGGCTGGGGGCTGCCGTCGGTGGCAGTGGGCGGCATTATCGCGGTTCTGCTAATCATTGGGCTCACGCTATGGTCGCGGGAGCGGCGCCTGCGCGGACAGCGCGAGCGGCTGCGCCGCACCTACCAGCTCGGAGAAGAGATCCTCGGCACGTCCTCGCTGGAAACTATCCTCACGCAGATCGCGGACGGTTTACCTGGCATTCTCGGCGTGACCGGCGTGCATCTGTACGTTTATAATCGCGGCACCAAGGCGCTCGATGCCGTGGTCTCCGGCGGCCCCGAGCCGGTCTCGATTTCACTCTCGGCGCCCCCGGGAGGACCGCAGGCCGGCGCCGTCGCCTGCTTTCACTACCGCACGCTGCTCGTGATTCCCGATGTGGAGCGCAGCCCGTTCCCCATCGCATCCTCTTCAGCCAATCGCACTCCGAAATCGCTGCTGTTCGTGCCGATGCTGTCGCAAGGCGAAGTCGTCGGCGTGCTCGAGCTCGACCAGGATGACCGCGCCCGCGATTTCACCACTGACGAGCAGGCCCTCGCCCAGCACCTGGGCAACCAGATTGGCGTGGCCATCCGCCTGCTCGACCAGCGCTCCGTCCAGGAACAGTTGTTCCGCACCGAGAAACTGGCCGCCGTGGGCCGCCTGATCAGCGGTGTCGTGAACGAGCTGCAAGCGCCGTTGTCGTCCATTTCCGAGCTGGCTGGACGCGCTGTGGAACGAGCGCGCGCCACGGCCGCCGAGCGCGAAGTGGCCGCCATCGCCGCGGAATCGCAAAAGGCCTCCGCGATCGTCGCCCGGCTGGTTTCGTTCGCCGCAGCCGAGCAGGTGGAGGCGCGTCCGGTATGTGTCACCACTCTGTTGCGCAATTTGATCGAGTTCCGCGAGCGCGACTGGAAGGCATCCGGTATTCGCGTGCGCGACATGACCTTGCGCGAACCCATGCACGTGCTGGGATCCCATGGCCAGCTCGAGCAGGCGTTCCTCACGCTCTTGGTGCACGCCGAACAATCGCTGGCGCAGGCGGAGCAGAAGACCATCACCGTGCGCACCAGTCTGCTCGCCAAACGGCTGCTGGTCGAGCTGGGATTTAGCGCGCCACTCGATTCGCGCTCACCCGAGGAGACGGCGTCGGTGCTGGGCGTCACGCGCAGCGTGATCACCGGCCACGGCGGCGAGGTCCGGTTGATTGAAAAACCCAACGAGGAGCCGCGCTTTGAAGTCGAATTGCCTGTTAGCGTCAAAGAGCGTCAGGTGACGGTCGCGCCGGCCAATTTGCCCGCTCGCGATTCCGGGCGGCGCATGACGGCGCTCGTAATCGACGCCGAAGATGCCTCGCAACGCCAGCTGCTCGGGTTGCTCTCCGCGCGCGGCTTCCGCGTCGTTCCAGTCGACAACGCCGATACCGGCCTCGAACTGGCGCACCGGATGCGCTTTGACGCAGCCTTTTGCTCGGTCCACGCCCCGGGCCTGAACTGGGTGGAGCTTTCCGAACGGATGCAATCGCGCGTGATCGGCTTTATCCTTCTGTCCGACGGCTACAATTCGGAGTTGTCCTCCGATTTCGAAGGCGAAGGCCGCTTCGTGGTGGCCAAGCCCGTCCAGGAAGCCGATCTCGATCGCGTCCTCCGCGCCATGGACGCTCCCGTGCCGAGCCGGTAGCCGGGTTGTCCGATCTACTTCTGTTTCCCTCCGAATAACCCTTTTACCAATCCCCCAACGCTCTCGACTTTCTCTTTCAGCACCGCCTTCACGTCCGGCCGGAACACCGGGTCCGCGCACGGCCCCTGCACCGTGAACGGAATCGGCGTATTCGCTACCACACGCAGCAGCCCCGCCGTGTGCACCGTTGCCGTCATCCGGAAATCCAGCGTGTTCGCCGGGCTGATTGTTCCCGCGCCGGCCAGATCGCCGATCGCCGGCAACACGAGCTTCATGTCGTGTGCGCTCATTCCTTCCGGCGCCATCCGCACTGCCGCGCCCAGCGTCTCGATCTGCGTATTCGGCCCGCCTTGGATCCCCGCCAGCTTCTCGATGCTCGCCATCTTCTTCGGCAGATCGAAACCCGCCAGCGTCGTGTGGTTCATGGCCAGCGTTCCTTCGGTCACCAGCGCGTTCGCCGGCCCATCCATCGCGAGGTCTACGCTGGCCGTCCCGCCTTCCAGCCGGCTTCCTGCCGGCAGCACGACACCCAGCGCCGGCAGCATCGCTTCCAACTCCGGCACGGCCATTTCCGGACCTGCCAGCTTCATGTGCAGCATCATCGATTCGCCCTGCTCCGCGTACGTTCCCGTCAGATGCGCCACCGCGCTGCCGATGTGAATGTCCCCCCGCCGCAATGTCCCGCTGTGCTTCCGGAAGTCGTGCCGCGCACCGTAGTCCAGCTCCACCGGGCGCGCCGCTGGGCTCCCGTTCTTCGTTAACTTCAGCCGCTCCCCTTTCACCTTCCCGTTCACCTGCAGAAACCGCCCGTCCGATGATCCGCTCCCCGCGAACGACACAACTCCTGCCACGTCCGGCGCGAAGTCCGTCATCCCCGATCGCGCCAGGTCGAGCTGCGTCACCGTCAGCGTCGCGTTCACCGGCGTCATCGCCGCATCGGTCGCGTTGATCGGCCCCGCCTTCCCGCCCAGTTGGATGGCGCCGCCGCCCGCCACTTGGCTCGACAGCGTAAACGGAAATGCCGTCTCCGGCGAAAAGTCCTGCAGCTCGAGATTCACCTGCTCCAGCACCAGCGGCTTCCAGTGCCCCAGGGTCCGCCGCAACCGCACCTGCCCGTTGGTGATCCTCACTAGCTTCACCGAAAGATCCAACGGCTCCGTGCCCGGCGCGGGCGCGCCCGCCGGAGGCCGCGCCGCCGCCCGCTTGCCGCCCAGGCTCGAAAAATTCCAGTCCCCGGTTGACCCCTGCACCAGCGCGATCTCCGGCTGGTCGATTGTGACGTACGTCACAATCAGCTTTCGCGACATCAGAAACGGCCAGATCTGCGCCCCCACCGCCAGCGATTTGGCTCGTATGAAGGCCGGCTTGCCGTATGCTTCGTCTTCAGCCACCGAGAGATCGTCCGCGCTCACTTCGCCCGTCAACAGCGATAGCTTCAGATTGCCCAGTTTCACTTCCCGGTTCAACGCCGTGGAAAGCGCCGCTTCCAGCTGCGGCTTGAACTGGTTCACGTTGATCAGGAACGGCAGGCTGACTACCGCCACGATGAGAACTGCCACCAGGATTCCAACCCACTTCAGGATGCGCCGCATACAAACTCCTACCCCATCGAGTGTACTCTTGAATGGGACACGCTTTGATGAGACTGCTCAAACAACTGCCGGCCGTGGCCCTGGCCGTCCTTCTGATCGCTTGCCTGGTTTTCTACTACAGCACGCGCGATACAGTCGTGCCCGCCCCCGGACAGAAGGCTGCCGCCTTCGAGCAGGCCCTCGTCGACACCAGTTTTCTGCAAGCGGCCGTCAACCTCACTGCCCTGGCCGCCTATCCCGATGAGCAGGCGCAGGCGCGCGAAGCCTGGCGCCTGGCCGACCATGAACTCGACCTCCGCTTTGCCGCCGTCATGCGCGAAGCCGAAGCACAAGCCGCTGTGCCGCCCCGGGGCCCGCTCCGCCGGTTGGCCGACCAGGTGGCGCAGCTGCAAGCCGGCGTCGACGCCGACAAGAAGCGCGTCGACAGCCTGGCCAAAGACACCACCGGCGCGCTCGATCAGGCCCAAGCCCAACTTACGCTCGATCAGGATGAGCTCGACGACGCCCAGGAAGACCTCACCCGGCAGAGCGGCGGCCAGCGCTCCCGCCTCCAGCGCCTCCTCCAGGAACACGAAGCCTCCGACAAGATCGCCGACCAGACGATGCGCTATGGAGCCCCCGCCCCCACCGCGACTCTGAACGACCAGGTCCGCTCCTGGTTTTCCCTGCGCGAATACCAGAACCACCTGCAGGCCGCGCAGCAGCTCGCCGCCGCGGAATCCAGCAGACTGCTCGCACAGCACGACCAGATGCAGGCGCAGCGTCCCGGCCCAGCCGGCACCGCCGCGTCCGCCGCCACCCTGCGACGGATGGCATCGGTCCAGAAGACCATCACCGGTCTCGACGAGCGCACCGACGACACCAAACAGCTGGCCGCTGTCTATCAGGCTTGGGCCGCGCTCGTTGCCGGACGCCGCCGCGCCGTCCTGCATCAGGTGCTGGGCTCGCTCGCCTCCATCCTCGCCATCGTGCTGGGGGCGATGGTGCTGTACCGCGTCATCCGCCGCGGACTCACTTACGGCGATCGGCGCCGTCAGCACCAATTGCGCGTCATCTCACGCATCCTGCTGCAGGTGGCCGCGGTGCTTGGGATTCTTCTGATCGTCTTCGGCCCGCCGACTCAGGTCTCCACCATGATCGGCCTCATCACCGCCGGCGTTACGGTCGTCATGAAAGATTTCATCATGGCCTTCTTCGGCTGGTTCACGCTCATGGGCAAGAACGGCATCAGCGTCGGCGATTGGGTCGAAGTCGAGGGCGTCTCGGGCGAAGTCATCGAGATCGGCATCCTCAAAACCGTGCTCCTCGAGCTGGGAAACTGGACCGACACCGGTCACCCCACCGGCCGCCAGGCCAGTTTCTCCAACAGCTTCGCCATGACCGGCCACTACTTCAATTTCTCGACCTCCGGCCAATGGCTTTGGGATGAATTACGCCTCACCTTACCCACGTCCGCCGACCCCTACGCCACCGCACAACAGATCCGCGAAATTATCGAGCGAGAGACACAGGCCGACACCGCCGAAGCCCAAAAAGACTGGGAGCGCGCTCCCCATCCCTACAATGCCCGTGAGTTCTCCGCCGCGCCCGCCGTCAATCTCCGCCCCGGCGCCGCCGGCCTCGAAGTGGTGGTGCGCTACATCACCCGCGCCCCCAGCCGCATCGCCGTCAAATCCAAACTCTTTCAGTCCATCGTCGACTTACTGCGCAAGCCTGTTTAGATGTCTCTGTGAGGCAGGAAACCAATCGGCTCGTCAAGAAGTTCGCCGATCGGAAATTGACGCTTGCCGACGCACAGGGGATCGCGAGCCTGCGCAAACTCCGGATCGCGAATCTCGTGTCGGCCGAAATTCAGTGCGCGCCGGGCCGAATTTGGCGATATCATGATCCGGTCCCCCATCTAAGGAGGCGCCATGCGAACCACCGGGCAGGCGTTCAAGGCCTACTACGCGCGCATGACCGACTCGGACCTGCTGGCCGTTGCCAGAAACCGCAGTTCGTTCGTTCCGCTCGCGCAAACCCACATGGTCGAAGAACTCACGAAACGGCAGCTGGCGGTGCCGGCAGAGTTCCCGGCCGAAACCCATCACGCGCCTACGCTCTTTACCAGGCTCGTTCGAAGGTTCCGGCGCGAGCCGGCAACCCAGCCGGAATCGGCGCCGGTATCGCGTGCGGCGGCGATTCGCATCGCTGCCGAGCCAGCCGGGGCAACCGGCGGCGGCATCCACAGGGGACGAACCGTCACCCATTTCGGCGCCACCGAAGATCAGGTCAGCATGGTGGGAACAGTTCCCGAACGCATCAATAAACACGGCATCAAAATCGAGGACATTGCCGGCACGGGTGAACACGATTCGCTGGGCGGCTGATTCAGCGGCAGCCCGCTTTCGCTTATCATAAGGAGGATCGAAACGCGCCAGGAGACGCCGGTGAAACTCTATCTTGGTATCCTCTGTTCCCTCTCCGCTCTCTGGGCCGGCGACGACGCGGCACAGGCACGCATCCGCACCGCCGCGGCGAAGGCCGTTGCGGTCATTCAGAACAGCCAGAAAACCTGGTCGTCCAAGCAAAGCTGCTACTCCTGCCATCAGCAAGTGCTGCCCGCGCTCGCCTTCCGTGAGGCGCGCCAGCATGGCATTCCCTTGGACGAAAAGGCGGCACACGCCGATGCCGCAGCCGCGTTTGGCTTTTACGCCAACCTCGACCGCGCCGTGCAGTACACCCACATCATCGACCCCGCGCTCGACGATGGCTGGGGCCTCGTCGCCGCGAGCTCTGCCGGCCTGAATCCCAGCCTCGTCACCGCCGTCTATGCGCGAAACCTCGCTGCGCGCCAGGAACCTGACGGCCATTGGGAAACCGGCGATGTCCGCCCGCCCCAGTCTTACAGTCCGTTTACCGCCACCGCGGTCAGCGTCGCCGCTATCCAGGAATTCGGTCACGACAGGCGGAAGTCGGACACTCAGGAGCGCCTCGCGCGCGCACGCACCTGGCTGCTCTCCCACACGCCGCGCAATACCGAGGAACGCGCATTTCAGATCTTCGGCATCTGCGTCACTGGCGCGCATCAAGCGATCATGCCGAAACTGGTCTCGGGCCTGAAAGCCACCCAGCAGCCGGACGGCGGCTGGAATTCCCGCGCCGGCCTCCCAAGCGACGCCTACTCTACCGCCGCGGCATTGTGGGCGCTGCACAATGCCGCGGGTGTCTCCACGTCCGACGCCGCCTTCCGCCGCGGCATCGACTTCCTGTTGCGCACGCAGGCTGCCGACGGAACCTGGCACGTCCACTCCCGCCTGCGGCCGCCCGCGCCCGTCAGCCCGCCCTATTTCGAGACTGGCCATCCCTACGGCCACGACCAGTTCATCTCCGCCATGGCCGAAAGTTGGGCCGTCGTGGCCCTGGCGCAGATGCTCCCCGAGGTCGACAACCAACGCCCCGCTTTACCCGAAGCCGCGCCTCGCAACCTCGAGCCGTGGGCCGAGACTTTATTATTCGGCACTGCCGCCGACGTGGACCGTCTCCTCAAAACTGGTTTCGATCCCAATTCGGCCACCAACGCGGGCGGCACGACGGCGCTCATGCTGGCCGCGCCCGATATCGCCAAGATGAAACTTCTGCTCGACCACGGCGCGAAAGCCGATGCGCGCGCCAAGAACCGCTACTCCGCGCTGCTGGTCGCCGCCAACTATCCCGGCGCCGGGGCCGCCATCAATCTTCTGCTCGACCGCGGCGCCACCCCGCGCCTGCCGAAAGGCCAAGGCGCGGCCTTGTTCAACGCACACCCGGTCATGCTCGCCGCCTTCGCCGGCAATGCCGATGTGATCGGCCGCCTCCACAAAGCCGGCGACCGCCTCGATGATCGCATGAACCTGCTCGGCATGTTCCCCGTGTCGCCCTTGTTGCTGCTGGCCACGTGGCACCGCGCCGATTCCGTCCGCGCTCTCCTCGATGCCGGCGCGCCTGTCGATCAGGCCGATGACGACGGCATCACACCCCTCGGCTGGGCCGCCATCTCGGATCGCGTCGACATGGCGCGCCTCTTCCTCCAGCACGGCGCCGACATCAACCACGTCGATAAGAAAGGTATGACGCCGCTCCTCTACGCCGCCTCCCTCGACTTCAGTGACGGCTCCATGATCGATCTGCTTCTGCACTCCGGCGCCAACCCCGGCGCCCGAACCAAGGAAGGTCTCTCCGCGCTCGACCTCGCGCGCCAATATCAACATACCCAGTTGCTGGCGCGCCTGCAGGCCGTTCACTAAAACGGCGACCCCTCTCTACTCGTCGCGCAACGCTACGGCTGGATCGATCCGTGTGGCGCGGTGCGCCGGCCGCCAGGTAGCCAGCAGAGTCAGGGCGAACAGGAGCGCGATGGTCACCCCGAACGTAGGCGCATCTAACGGCTCGATCCCGAATAGCAGCGTTTTCAGAAACCGGGTCAGCCACATCGCCGACGCGACTCCGATCACCACACCGGCGGTTCCCAAGGCCAGGCCTTGTTTCAGAACCATGCGCAGAATGCGCGCTCCATCCGCGCCCAAGGCCATGCGAATCCCGATTTCCGTGGACCGGCGCGTTACCGCATAGGAGATCACACCATACACTCCGATCGCCGCCAGCGTCACCGCCACCACCGTGAAGAACGTCAGCAGAACGCTGAGGAAGCGCGGACGCGATTGGGATTGGGCCACCACTTCCTCCATCGTGCGCACGGCGGCGATGGGCAAAGTCGCATCCATCGAGCCAATCGCGCCGCGCACTGCTCCCGCCACCGCCATCGGTGGGCCCGCTGTCCGTATGACCACTTGCACGTTGCGGATCCCCTGCGCCTGGCGCCAGGGTGCGAAAAATTCCGTTCCCGTCGGCTGGTCGGTGCCGGCGTTCTTGAGATCGGCGACTACGCCTACGATGGTGCGCCATGGAGAGGTCGGCGGACCAATCTTAAGCCGGTGTCCGACTGCGCTTTGGCCGGGCCAGAACGTGTGCGCCATGGTTTCGTTCACCACCATCACGAGAGGCGCGTTCTCGCCGTCTCGCTCATCGAGCAGGCGTCCGTCCACCAGCCGTGCTCGCAGCGTTTCGAAAAAGCGAGTCCCGGTGAATTGCCAGAAATCCACGTTCTGAACCGGTCCGCCCTGGCGGGGCACAAAGTTTTCGATCATTACGTCGCTCACATCGGCCTGGCGCTGCGGCGGCAGCCCGACCATCAGGGTGGCCGAGGTCGCGCCGGGCAAACGAGCCAAACCGTCTTCCAGCCTGTTGAGGAAACTCTTTACCGCGGCATCATTGGCGTATTCGCCGGGCGGCAAGGCGATGCGCATGGTGAGCAGATTGTGCGAATCGAAGCCGGGGTCGACCGCCTGTAAGCGCCAGAAGGCCTGCAACATCAAACCGCACGACACCAGCAGCACTAGGCCCAGCGACAGCTCCGCGACTACCAAGGCGCGCCGCAAAGCCGCGGCCTGCGCGGTCGCCGATGTGCGTCCGGCGGCGGCTTTCAGCACGTCATGAGTGCGGCGGGTCAACACCTGAGCCAGGGGCGCCAGCCCGAATCCAAACGTGGTCGCAATCAGCACCACGCCTGTGAACGCCAGCACACGCCAGTCGACGGCAACCTCCGCCGCCCTCGGGATCGCATCCGACCCCGCCCACAACAGCAGCCGCACGCCTACCCAGGCAATCCCGAGACCGCACAGGGCGCCGCTCGCGGCGATCAGAAACCCTTCGGCCAGGAACTGCCGCACCAGCCCGGCAACGCCCGCGCCCATCGCCGTCCGCACGGCGATCTCTTTCTGCCGCGCCTCCGCCCGCGCCAGCAGCAGATTCGCTACATTCACGCAGGCGATCAGCAGCACGAATCCAACTGCCCCCAGGATCACGAGCATCGCCGGTCTCACGGTGCGTACCACTTCTTCCTGCATGCCGTACGCCAGCATCGGGTGAGTCTGCGGATGAATCGTATGGTAGTTGTTTGACTGGCGCGCTCCCCACACGTTCATTTGGGCAGTCAGTTCCTGGCGCGCCTGAGCCAGCGTCACGCCGGGCCGCAGTTCGGCCAGGATCGCGAGGCGGTGATTGCCGCGGCGCTGCCGGTCGGCGGCCGTGAGCTGCAGCGGCGTCCATACCTCGCTCACATCCACTTGTCCCGGCGGATACTGAAATCCGGCGGGCATCACGCCGACGATCGTGGCCGCTAATCCGTTGAGCTTGGTTTCCCGCCCGAGAATGCCGGCCGCCCCGCCGAACCCGCGCCGCCACAATCCATCGGAGATGACGATGGCGCGCGGAGCGCCCTCCCGGTCGTCGTCCGCGGTGAGCCAGCGCCCCATCTGCGGCCGGACTCCCAGACTGTCGAACAACGTTCCGCTGACTAACGTCGCCGTAATCCGCATCGGCTCCTGCGTGGTGATCAGGTTGACACCAATCACCTGCCACGCGTCGAGGTGTTCGTAGGAACGGAGGGTGTCCCGCATTTCCAGGAACTCCGGCGGTGACACCGCGAAGCGGCGGAGCCCGCCGTTGGGAAACGTCGGAAACTCGGTATAAAGCCGCACCAGCCGCTCGGGATGCTGATAGGCCAGGGGCCGGAACACCACTGCGTCCACGACGGTAAAGACGGCGGTCGTGGCGCCCATCCCCAGAGCCAGGCACAGCGCCGAGATGACCGCCACCCCTGGACTGTGCAGGAGTAAGCGCACGGCATACCGTAAGTCGCGAGCGATCGAATTCATACGAGGAGTATACGCTCCTCGCGCCAATTGGTTAGGCCAGAGCCTGGTGGCGCAGGCATTCCTTCTGCCAGTGCCTCCCGGGAGTGATTTCGGGTTCGAATTGCAGTAGACTCGGTCGTCATGCAGACGTGTCATCAGAGTCGCGCGAAGTTACTGCTGATCGCCCTTCCTCTACTGGCCGGCGCCCCGATGGCAGGCGCTCAACAAGCGGCTGTGGTCGATTCGACGGTCTTGAAGGACGCCGGAACGCCCAATGACCGCTTCATGGGCTCCTGGCTCACCTATGGAAAGTCGCAATCCGAGACGCGCTACAGCCCGCTGAAACAGATCGACACTGCGAACGTGAAGCGCCTCGGACTGGCGTGGTCGTACGTGGTGGGGCCAGGCGGCGGGAATCAGGAAGGAACTCCGCTGGTTTGGAATAACACGATTTACGGCATTACTTCGTGGAGCATGGTCTATGCTCTCGATGGGCGCACCGGCAAAGAGATCTGGCGCTGGGATCCGCAGGTCAATCAGAGCGCCGTGCGGGCCGTAACGAATTTAATCGTGAATCGCGGCATCGCCCTGTACAACGGAATGATCCTGGCGCCGAGCATCGACGGACGCCTGTTTGCGCTCAATGCTCTTACCGGGAAGCCGGTATGGGAGACGCGCGTCGCTTACGGGCAGGATGGATACTACTTGACGATGGCTCCGCGGATTGCCGGAGGCAAGGTGATTGTCGGGGTCTCCGGCGGAGACAAAGGCGAGACTCGCGGCTACTTCGATGCATACGAGGCGGCGACTGGGCAGAGGTCGTGGCGATTCTATACCGTTCCCGGCGATCCGAAACAGCCATATGAGAACGAAGCCCTGCGAGCAGCCGCCAAGACCTGGGGCGGCGATTTTTACAAGAAGGGCGGCGGCGGCGCGATTTGGGATGGATTCGCTTATGACCCGGATGCCAACCTCGTGTATGTCGGCACCGGCAATGCGGAGCCGTGGGTGCAGAAGTTTCGCGGCGCGCAGAACATGGACAATCTGTATACGTGTTCGATCCTGGCCGTCGATCTGGCCACGGGGCAGCTCAAATGGTATTTCCAGACGGTGCCTAACGACAACTGGGATTTCGACAGCGTTCAACAGTTGATGTTACTCGACCTGACGATTGAGGGACGGCCGCGCAAGGTTCTGACGCAGGCGGCGAAGAATGGATTCTTTTACGCAATCGATCGCGTCAGCGGACAGTTCGTTTCCGGAGCGCCGTTCGTGAAAGTGAACTGGGCCCGCGGGCTCGATGACAGCGGGCGTCCGATGGTCAATCCGGAAGCTTTCTATGATGTAGACCCCGTGGCGGTGTATCCGACGGGCGGCGGCGCGCACAACTGGGCGCCGATGTCGTTCAATCCGAATACAGGGCTGGTTTACATTCCTGCTTCTTACCAGTCGTACACGTATCAGGCGGCCGCAGAATATAAGGCGGGCAGCAACGGCGATGTACGTACGAACGCTCCCGCGCGCCAGATCAAAGCGCCGGCCATCGGTCCCGCGGCGCCGGACGGCGTGCGCGGCGGCTTGCAGGCTTGGGATCCGGTGAAGCACAGACTGGTTTGGCGCGCCGATGGCGGAGGCGGCATCGGCGGCGGCACCGTCACCACCGGCGGAAACCTCGTCTTCCACGTGATCAATGACGGGCGTTTCCTCGCCTACAGCGCGGACAAGGGCGAGAAGTTGCTCGAGATCCAGACCGGCCGCACCGGCATGGCGCCTCCCATCACGTACGAGATCGACGGCAAACAGTACGTGGCGTTCATGGGTGGCGGCGGCCGTCCGGCCAACGCGGCACCCACTGATACCAGCGCCGGCAGTACGCCTCTGTTGTTTGTCTTCGCTCTCGACGGTAAGGCGGCACTCCCGTAACCGCCGGAAGCCCCCCACGGAGCCAGGGATTCACGAGCTCCTTCTTAACCAGAGTCACGCTACCGAAAAAATACTGACAGGAGTTACACGTAATGGGATTCGTCTAACCTAAATTTCGATCTAAACATCTATCCGAAGTTCGTGATGGAGGTAGTCCATGGAGCCTCGATGGACCCGGAAAAACAAATCGAGCAGCTCCTCGATCGCCCCAGCAGGCCTCCGCCGTCGTCACCGGCAGTTGCTCCGCCGCCCGCGCCCGGTGGGTTTGGGAAACGATCGTTGCGGAAATTGCAAGAGATTTGTTCCAACCAAACGGGTTAGCGCGCGGTGTCCGCTTGGTACCAAGGGGAGCGTCCGTGTCCGGTTTGACGGCCGGCCCGGCGCCTTGGCGACGTTGACGTTGGAGCTCTCCCACGACTTGATTATCGCGCGGGGGTGCGAAAAAACGGGGGACCCGGAGACGGCGCGGCGGCTGTAATGCGATGATGGGGTGAGGGTTGGCGAAATTTTTTCGGGTTGTCATTGCGTATAATCTTTGGCCCGGGAACCCCGCTATGACCGGCAGAAGCTCACGCGTCAATCAATGTCAGAATCCGACTGGATGGGTGGGGCGACTGGTTCTGCGGAATATGAATTCGCGCCACTCCCAGGTGACCGATTGGGGCTTGTCGCATGCTTCGATAGGGAAACAGGACGTCATCCTCGATGTAGGCTGCGGCGGAGGCCGGACCGTGAGCAAGTTGGCTGCAATGGCCCCGCAAGGCAAGGTCTATGGTATCGATCATTCCGCCGAGAGCGTGGCCATGGCCCTGCGAACGAACAAGCAATGGATCGATATGGCACGCGTGGAGGTTCGAGAGGCGTCCGTCTCCCGGTTGCCCTTTTCGGACGGCGCCTTCGATGTCATCACGGCGGTGGAGACGCACTTCTGGTGGCCTGCTTTGCCGACGGATCTGCGCGAAGTGTTGAGAGTCCTCAAGCCCGGTGGCAGGCTGATCCTCATCGCCGAAGTCTACAAGGGGTCAGGGGCCTTCACATCAAGAGCTATGGAGCGATACTCGGAAAAGACTGGCATGGCGCTCCTCAGCGTTGAGGAGCATCGCGGGGTTCTGACGAACGCCGGCTACGCAGGAATTCAGGTGATTACGGAACCACGCAAAGGATGGATTTGCTGCATCGGGAGCAAGCCAGGGGTTTCGTAAGACTCCGTCACCGTAGCGATTCTGGTTCGTTAGAAGAAATCGTGGGTGGACTCCGGTTCGGGCAGCTTGCCAAGTGAGTGATACAGGGCGAGTTCGAGAACGCGGTAGGTGCGAAAACCGTACGATTTTCTCATAGTGACTTTGGCCTTGTTGTTCAGGCCCTCCACGACGCCGCTGGACAGCATCTTTTGAGCGCGGAAATAGTTCAGGATGAGTTCGCGATGATTGCGTAGCGAACGGGCGATCTTCTTCATGGGTTCGATGCGGGATCGCATGGTCTGGCGGCACCACCCGTCGAGGAACTTTCCGGCCCAGGCAGGCGAACTATATTCCCAGAGTTGCTGAAAGGCTTCCTTCAGAAGGTAGGCGCGGACGGTCTTGAGATTGTAGCGAAGGAGATCGCGCAACCGGAAGTGCTGGTCGGCGCGAAGGTTCTCACTGCGACGGAGCAGCAGCCAGCGGGATTTCCTGAGAATCGGGGAGCGGCCCTCACGTCTCATGCGGCTGGTTTCTTCGGCACGGACGTTGTCCAGTGCCTTGTTCATATTGGCGACGATGTGAAAGCGGTCGAGGATATGCAGCGCCTCGGAGCAGTTTTCACGGATCAGCTTCAGATAGGGTTCCCACATGTCGGAGCAGACGAATACGAGTTTGGAGATTACGTCCTTGCCCATAGCGGCGAAGAATCCTTGGAAGGATTCGATGGTTCGCTCTTTGCCTACCCAAAGAAGGCGGGTAACGCCCAGATCAATCTGGTAGACCAGGGTAAGGTATTTGTGCCCTTTGGAGTACTGAATTTCATCGACGCCGATAGCGTCGACCTGGCCGAGTGTTCGGTGTTCCAGACCCCAGGTGACGACATGTTCGACCGCGTCGAAGACCTTGTCCCAGGAGGTGCGAAAGGCCTCCGCCGTCTCTTTCCATGACAGTCGCCTCGCCCAACGGGCTAGGAAGAGCATGTAGGCTTTGGTCAGTGTGCATTTGCCGTCGCCCCAGGGAACTTCTTCGACAGCCACAACGCCGCAACGGCGACACTCGACGCGCCGCATGGTGTACAGCAGGAAGACGAGAAACCCCCACAGGGGAATGAACTCAAAGCGGCGTTCGGCGAGTTGGTCGTAACCGGGCGCCGGCAAATGGCAGCGCGAGCAGACTGCGTTCGTCCCTTGCGCGGTCGCACAGCGACTTCGATGCTCTTCTTGTCGGCACCGAAGTGGGCGTGCTGGTAGACAAAACCCCGGAAACGATGGCAGCGGTTTAAGATCGTGATCAGTTCCATGGCGCGGAGACGAGCGGCGGCAAACCTCTACCATAAACCGCTCCGAGGCCCAGTTCGCGTTTCCGCCCCGATAAGCTGTGCCCCTTCGGGGAGATCGTCAAGGATCTTAATGGAGGGTTCTGAGAGCGCCATATTGAACCACAGCGGGGCCGCGGGATGGGTAAACACTGCGCGACCAGGGAGGGCCGACTTCAACCAAGGGTATTTCGCGATAACTTCCGGATAGCTAACCGGACGGGATGGCCGGCGCTACGATCTTTAACGACTCTGGATAGGGGTGGGCCACCAAACTGGCGCCGGCAGTTTTGTGGAACAATAAGCCACGGCGAATCCTGTACTCTCAAGACATCCGTGCAGACTCTCAGGCCGTCACTTTAGCGGCCTCCACGCGAAAAGTTGGTCGTGTAGTCACCTAATACGTTCGAAAGGTCGCAAGTGATGTCACCGGCGAGTATGAGCGGGAAAATATGTATCGTAACGGGCGCGAACAGCGGGATTGGGAAAGAGACGGCGCTCGGCCTGGCTCAGATGGGCGCGCGCGTGGTCATGGTCTGCCGGAATGCAGAAAAGGGGGAAGCGGCGCGGGAGGAGATTTGTCGGGAATTCGGATCTTCGCAGGTTGATCTGCTGATCGCGGACATGTCGTCGCAGGCGTCCGTTCGAGCGCTCGCGGAGCAGATCCAGCGGGAATATCCCCGCCTCGACGTGTTGGTCAACAACGCAGGCGGCGCCGCGCGAGGACGCACGCTTTCCGCGGACGGCATCGAAATGACGCTTGCCACCAATCATCTGGGCGCGGCGCTACTGACGCTTCTCTTGCTCGATCTGTTGAAGGCCAGTGCGCCATCGCGCATCGTCAATGTCTCTTCGACGGAGGCTCAAAGCCCTTCACGCCTCGAGATGAACGATCTGCAGTTCGAGCGGCGGAAATACAGTGCCGTCGCCGCCTACCGCCAGTCGAAACTGCTGATGAACGCGTTTACGTTCGAGCTGGCGCGGAGGCTGGCGGGAACGGGAGTCACCGCGAACTGCCTCCATCCAGGCGCAGTAGCGACGAATATCTGGAACCCCGATCTGCTGCCGCTCATCGGCTGGCTGATCGTCGCCGTGGTGAAACCGTTCCTGCTGAATTCAAAACAGGGCGCCGCGGTGTCCCTATATCTCGCGACCTCTCCAGAGGTGGCACAAGTCTCCGGAGAATACTTCGTCAAGTCCAAGCCCGCCAAGTCCAATCCTCTTTCGAGGGACCCGAAGTTGATGGCGGAAGTCTGGCTGTGCACGGAGAAAATGACCAGTCTGCCATTGGCATGACGCACGGTCATCGCGGTGGTCAAGTCCTCGATGACGGCGTATCCGGAAGTTGACGCGCTGCCAATGGTCAGATCCTGCCTGACGGCGTAGGGTTTACCGGGGAGTTCAAACTGGTTCGAAAGGCAACTGGCTACGAAAAAGAGCCGACGCCCCACCGGCACCGGGTTCGCCGGCCACAGGAGCCGACCTTCCCGGCACCATTCGACCGTATCAGTGACCCACAGATTCCTCTGACGAGGCGCGATTCTGAGCCGCCCATGCCAAGCTCGGGGTTTCGGGGCGAGAAGAGAGGGTGTCGATGACGCGAG